>NZ_WJPO01000002.1 GCF_009649175.1 Rhodovulum strictum
GGGCCCTCAGGACGCCCTCGACCCGCCCGAAAGCAGCACCTTGGCTCCAATGTCAGCCGGCCGGTGAATATCGCGGGCTCAGATGCTCTTTGAAGAGTAGGCCGTCCCTTATCAGCAGCCGGATATTGTAAGCCTCATCCGGAGTCCAGCCTGGCGTTTTAATATCCTCGAACCCTTCTGCGTCATTCCAAAAGCTTTCAAAACGCATCAACGGGTAGTCATGGGCTTCTATCCGATTAAGAATCTCCTCTTGGAGTCGATGGTCCCGTCTCACCTACTCAACCCCCCATGCAGCGTCGGCATGTCCAGCGCGCTGAACCCGTAATGCCTCAGCCAGCGCAGATCGGAATCGAAGAACGCCCGCAGGTCGGGGATGCCGTATTTCAGCATGGCCAGACGGTCGATGCCCATGCCAAAGGCAAAGCCCTGCCACTCATCCGGGTCGATCCCGCCCGCGGCCAGAACCTTGGGATGCACCATGCCGGACCCGAGGATCTCCATCCAGTCATTGCCCTCGCCGATCTTCAGCGTGCCGCCCTCCCAGGAACAGCGGATATCGACCTCGGCCGACGGCTCGGTGAACGGGAAATGCGAGGCGCGGAAGCGCAGTTCCACGCCTTCGACCTCGAAGAAGGCGCGGCAGAATTCCTCCAGCACCCATTTCAGGTTCGCCATGGAAATGTCGCGGTCGATGGCCAGCCCCTCGACCTGGTGGAACATCGGCGTATGGGTCTGGTCATAGTCGCAGCGATAGACGCGGCCCGGCGCGATCACCCGGATCGGCGCGCCGGTGCCCTGCATCGCGCGGATCTGCACCGGGCTGGTATGCGTGCGCAGCACATGCGGCGGGCGATTGTCTCCGGCGGCGCGCGCCATGAAGAACGTGTCATGCTCCTGCCGCGCGGGGTGTTCGGGCGGGATGTTCAGCGCGTCGAAATTGTACCAGTCGCTTTCGATCTGCGGCCCCTCGGCCACGGCAAAGCCCATATCGGCAAAGATCGCGGTGATTTCCTCGGTCACCTGGCTGACGGGATGGATCGTGCCGCGCGGGCGCGGGCGGCCGGGCAGCGTCACGTCCAGCCATTCGGCCGCCAGCCGTTCCTCGAGCGCGGCATCGGCCAGCGACGCCTTGCGCGCAGACAGGGCCGAGGTGATCTCGTCCTTCAGCGCGTTCAGCTTCGGCCCCATCGCCTGCCGTTCCTCGGCCGACATCTGGCCCAGCTCGCGCATCTTCAGGCTGATCTCGCCCTTCTTGCCAAGCGCCTGAACCCGCACATCCTCGATCGCCGCCTCGTCACCCGCACCGGCAATCGCGTCGAGATATTTCTGCCTGAGATCGTCCATTCCCGGGGCCCCTTCGCTGGCATTCGGCGGCGTCGATAGCACAGGGGCCAGCGATTGCAAATGCGTGCGGCAGTCGGGCAGGGATTGCCGGTCAGGGCGGCACCGGCGGGCGCATCTGCCGAAAAACCGGGCGCCGGGGCGGATCGGCGCAGCGCAGCACCGGCGCAGCGTTGACCGCAGGGCCAGCACGGCGACCATCAGGGGGCAAGCGGTGGACGCGGGTTGTCCGTCCAGGCCGGTGGGCGCCGCCTCCGCCTCTTGCACGAAAGGAGCCGGGCATGACCGCAGACGAGGCTTATCGCTGGCTGATCGGGGGCGCCGCACCGGGCGGGGATACGTTCGACACCCATGTACTGGCCGCGATCCTGGCGCTGGCAATTGCCGAGGGCGGCGCGTCAGGCAGGCTCTGCGCCCATGCCGGTCTGGATCAGGACGCGCTGCGGGCGCTGGCGGGAATGGTCTTTCCGGGCTGCATGGCAGGGCTCGACCGCATGGCACGGCTCCCCCCGCCCGCGGCAGAAACCGAACAGACCTCGCTGCGCGACCTGCTTCTGGCCCACGCGACCGGGGAACGCCCGCTGGAAACCCAGCTTGCCGCGATGATCGCCCGCCGCGCGATGGAACCCGACCATCTCTGGCAGGATCTGGGCCTGCGCCATCGCGGCGAACTGACTGCGCTGCTCGATCGGCATTTCGCGCCGCTTGCCCGCCAGAATACCGACAACATGAAATGGAAGCGGTTCTTCTACCGCAAGCTCTGCGAAGACGAGGGCTTCGTGCTCTGCGCCGCGCCGGTCTGCACCGCCTGCAACGATTTCGAGACCTGCTTCGGCGAGGAAACCGGCGAGGCACGTCTGGCCCGCATTGCAAACGGCCTGCCCGCCCACAGCCACGCCTGAGCGCCCCTCGCAACGCAAAACCCCCGCCCGGCATGCGACCGGACGGGGGCTGAAACGCGGTTGCGCGATGGATCAGGCCAGCGCGGCGCGGGCCCGGGCCACGATGGCGCCGAACGCCTCGGGTTCGTTCACGGCAAGATCGGCCAGAACCTTGCGATCCACCTCGATCCCGGCGGTGGCCAGACCGTTGATGAAACGCGAATAGGTCAGCGTCTCGTCACAGGCGCGGACGGCCGCGTTGATCCGCTGGATCCACAGCGCGCGGAAGTTGCGCTTGCGCTGCTTGCGGTCGCGGGTCGCGTACTGGTTGGCCTTGTCAACGGCCTGGGTCGCGGTGCGATAGGCATTGCCGCGGCGGCCGTAATAGCCTTTCGCCGCCTTGATGACCTTCTTGTGACGGGCGTGGGTGGTCGTTCCACCTTTGACTCGGGACATCTGTCGGCCTCCTCAGCGGTCGTAGGGCATGTAGGTCTTGACGATCTTCTCGTCCGGGGCCGACAGCGTCGAGGTCCCGCGGGCGCTGCGGATGAACTTGGTCGTCCGCTTGATCATGCCGTGCCGCTTGCCGGCCTGGGCGGCAAGCACGCGGCCCGTCGCCGTCACCTTGAAGCGCTTCTTGGCGCTCGACTTGGTCTTCATCTTGGGCATTTCCGTCTCCTCTTCGGGCGGTTCAGGCGCGACTCGGCATGCCACACCGGCCGGCCGCGCAACTCGAAGCCGCCCCTATAAGACCCGGCCGGACCGCTGGCAAGCACAAAGCCCCGTCGCTTCCCCCTTCTTCTGGCTGAAAATATCCCGGGGGGAGTCCGAAGGACGGGGGGCAGCGCCCCCCTTGTCGACACAGCGGGCCGCCCGTTACCGCACGGCCAGCGCCGCCACCTGCGCATGGCGCGGGCAGGTCACCAGATGATCGTTCACCATGCCCACCGCCTGCATGAACGCATAGGTGATCGTCGGCCCGCAGAACCGGAACCCCGCGGCGCGCAGCTCGCGTGAAAGCTGCCGCGACAGCGCCGTTTCGGCCGGCACGTCGCCCGGCGCGGCAAAGCTGTTCTGAAGCGGCCGCCCATCGACATGGCGCCAGAGGAAGGGCGCAAAGCCCTCGCGTTCCTCGATCGCCAGCCAGGCGCGGGCATTGCCGATCGCGGCCTCGATCTTGCCGCGATGACGCACGATGCCGGGATCGGCCAGCAGCCGCGCAATATCGGCCTCGCCCCAGCCCGCCATCACCCCGGGCTCGAAGCCCGCAAAGGCGGCACGGAACGCCGCGCGCTTGCGCAGGATGGTGATCCAGCTCAGCCCCGCCTGAAAGCCGTCGAGAATCAGTTTCTCGAACAGCGCCCGGCCGTCCTGCTCGGGAACGCCCCACTCGGTGTCATGATACGTAACGTAAAGCGGGTCCGTCCCGCACCATCCGCACCGCTCGCCCATCGAAATCTCCGTTGCTTGCCAAAAGGTTGGCCCGACCCGTCCAGTTTACGAAAAATTGGAACCAAATACGAACATTCATTCGCTCTTAACGGCTTTGCCCGCAACTGGTCTTCGTCGAAGCGGAGAGACAGCATGCCAAGCGCGAAGATTGATCCCAGCGTTATCGTGGAACGGGGGCAGGACAGCCCGCTTTCCGTGGCCATCTCGCAGCGGGACAAGGACATTCTGGAAACGGTCCAGAAGGCGCTGGAACGGCGCGACGTGCTGCTGGCCTTCCAGCCGGTGGTGCAGTCTGTCGAACACGGCCAGATCGCCTATTACGAGGGGCTGATCCGCATCCTCGACCATACCGGCCGCGTCATCCCCGCGCGCGATTTCATCGAGACCGTCGAGACGAACGAGCTTGGCCGCAAGATCGACTGCCTGGCGCTGGAAATGGGGCTGATCGCACTGGCCGAGGCGCCCGACCTGCGGCTTGCGATCAACATGTCCGCCCGCTCGATCGGCTATCCGCGCTGGAAGACCACTCTGGAACAGGGCCTTGCCCGCGACAGGACGGTGGCCGAGCGGCTGATCCTCGAGATTACCGAAAGCTCGGCCATGGTCATGCCCGACCTCGTTTCGGTCTTCATGCGCGAATTGCAGGCCAGGGGCATCGCCTTTGCGCTGGACGATTTCGGCGCGGGCTACACGGCGTTTCGCTACCTGCGCGAATTCTACTTCGACATCCTCAAGATCGACGGCCAGTTCATCCGCGGCATCGCTGACAATCCCGACAACCAGGTTCTGGCCCAAGCGCTGATCGCCATCGGCCAGCATTTCGACATGTTCACGGTCGCCGAGAACGTGGAAACCGCGCGCGATGCGGCCTGGCTGGCCGCGGCCGGGATCGACTGCATGCAGGGCTTCGCCTTTGGCGCGCCCTCGCTCGTGCCGCCATGGCGCGAGGGCCGCGAGAAGCTGCGCGCCTGACGCAAGCGCCGCGGCGCGGCATCCCGGCAGTTTCCCGCCTTCGAAGGGCATCCCCGGTCGCTGACAGGGGGTGCCTTTCTGCATCTGCATCCCCTATAGTGCGCGCGAAAATCGACCCAGGGGAGAAGGACCCAACCATGACCAACGTCGTCATCGTCTCGGCCGCGCGCACGCCAGTCGGCAGCTTCAACGGCTCTTTCGCAACGGTGCCCGCCCACGAGCTTGGCCGCATCATGCTGGAAGCGCTGGTCGAGCGCGCCGGCATCGACAAGGCCGAGGTGTCCGAGACCATCCTCGGCCAGGTGCTGACCGCGGGCCAGGGCCAGAACCCCGCCCGCCAGGCCCATGTCAATGCGGGCCTGCCCATCGAATCGGCCGCCTGGTCGCTGAACCAGGTCTGCGGCTCGGGCCTGCGCGCGGTGGCGCTGGCGGCCCAGCATGTCCAGCTTGGCGATGCCGCCATCGTCGCCGCCGGCGGGCAGGAAAACATGACGCTTTCGCCCCATGTCGCCCATCTGCGCGCGGGCCAGAAGATGGGCGATCTGTCCTTCATCGATTCGATGATCCGGGACGGGCTGTGGGATGCCTTCAACGGCTATCACATGGGCCAGACCGCCGAGAACGTGGCGAACCAGTGGCAGATCAGCCGCGACATGCAGGACGAATTCGCGCTGGCCAGCCAGAACAAGGCCGAGGCCGCGCAGAAGGCCGGCAAGTTCGCCGACGAGATCGTGGCGGTGACGGTCAAGGGCCGCAAGGGCGATACCATCGTCGATGCGGACGAGTATATCCGCCACGGCGCCACGCTTGACAGCATGCAGAAGCTGCGCCCCGCCTTCACCCGGGATGGCAGCGTGACCGCGGCAAACGCGTCGGGCATCAATGACGGCGCGGCAGGCGTTCTGGTGATGTCGGCCGACGAAGCCGAACGCCGCGGGCTGGAACCGCTTGCGCGCATCGCCTCCTACGCGACGGCGGGTCTTGATCCCTCGATCATGGGCGTGGGACCGATCCATGCCAGCCGCAAGGCGCTGGAAAAGGCGGGCTGGAAGGTCGGCGATCTGGATCTGGTCGAGGCGAACGAAGCCTTTGCCGCCCAGGCCTGCGCGGTGAACAAGGACATGGGCTGGGATCCGGCAATCGTGAACGTGAACGGCGGCGCCATTGCCATCGGCCACCCGATCGGCGCCTCGGGCGCGCGCATCCTGAACACCCTTCTGTTCGAGATGAAGCGCCGCGACGCGAAGAAGGGCCTTGCGACCCTCTGCATCGGCGGCGGCATGGGCGTGGCGATGTGCCTGGAACGGCCGTAATCGCGATGGGAAAACGGGCGCGCAATATTGTTGCGCGCCCGATCTTTCTTGCGTAACACCGTTGCCGACGCAAACGGCATCCATTCTGGAGGAATCATGGCAAGAGTTGCACTCGTCACCGGCGGCAGCCGCGGCATCGGCGCGGCGATCAGCAAGGCGCTGAAGGCGGCGGGCTATAGCGTGGCCGCAAACTATGCCGGCAATGACGACGCCGCGAAAAAGTTCACCGAGGAAACCGGCATCCCCACCTACAAGTGGAACGCCGCCGATTACGAGGCGTCCAAGGCCGGGGTCGAGAAGGTCGAGGCCGATCTGGGCCCGATCGACGTGGTGGTGGCCAATGCGGGCATCACCCGCGACGCGCCGTTCCACAAGATGACGCCCGAACAGTGGAAAGAGGTAATCGACACCAACCTGACCGGCGTGTTCAACACCGTCCACCCGATCTGGCCCGGCATGCGGGATCGCAAGTTCGGCCGGGTGATCGTGATTTCCTCGATCAACGGGCAGAAGGGCCAGTTCGGCCAGGTCAACTATGCCGCGACCAAGGCGGGCGATCTGGGCATCGTCAAGTCGCTGGCCCAGGAAGGCGCGCGTTTCGGGATCACCGCGAACGCGATCTGCCCGGGCTATATCGCGACCGAAATGGTGATGGCGGTGCCCGAGAAGGTGCGCGAGGCGATCATCGCCCAGATCCCGGCCGGTCGGCTGGGCGAGCCCGAGGAAATCGCGCGTTGCGTGACCTTCCTGGCCTCGGACGATGCGACCTTTGTCAACGGCTCGACCATCTCGGCCAACGGCGCGCAGTTCTTCGTCTGAGCGCGGGTCCATGCGAATGCGGGGGCGGTCCGTCCGGGCCGCCCTTTTTCATGCCCGCGTGCCGCGGGCGCGCTGCGCGCATGGGTATTTTTGCCAAGAAGAAGACAGGGGGGCGCGAAACCCTCTGGGCGGCGCGGCGCGGCCGGTATAGAGCACCCGCCATGTCCCGTTCCCGTGCCACCACCATCGGATTCCTTGCCGTCCTGCTCTGGGCCTTGCTGGCGCTGTTGACCGTGGGCTCGGCGCCGGTGCCGCCGTTCCAGCTGAACACGATCTGTTTCGCAATCGGCGGCGCGGTCGGGCTGGTCTGGGTCGCGGCCAGCGGCGAGGCGCGGCAGCTTACGCAGGTGCCGCTGAAGGTCTATGCCTTCGGTACCGCGGGGCTTTTCGGCTTTCACGCGCTCTACTTTTCCGCGCTGCGGCTGGCACCGGCGGCCGAGGCGGGGCTGATTTCCTATCTCTGGCCGCTGTTGATCGTGCTGTTCTCGGGGCTTCTGCCCGGCGAGCGGTTGCGGGCGGGCCATGTGTTCGGCGCGGTTGCGGCCTTTGCCGGGGCGGCGCTGATCGTGGCGCGGGGCGGAGCCGGGTTCGATGGCGCGGCGCTGCCGGGCTATGGGCTGGCGCTGCTCTGCGCGCTGACCTGGGCGGGCTATTCGGTGCTGTCGCGCCGGTTGGGCACGATCCCCACGGCCAGCGTGGCGGTGTTCTGCCTGGCGACATCGGCCCTGTCGCTGCCCTTTCACCTGATGCTGGAGCAGACCGTCTGGCCCGATGGCACGGCGGGCTGGGTCAGCGTGCTTGCGCTAGGGCTGGGGCCGGTGGGGCTGGCTTTTTATGTCTGGGATATCGGGGTGAAGCGGGGCGACATCCAGTTGCTGGGGGTTGCCAGCTATGCCGCGCCGCTGTTGTCTACCCTTGTCCTGGTTGGCGCAGGGATTGCCGCCCCCACGCCCACCATCCTGGCTGCCGCGGTGCTCATCACCGGCGGGGCCGCGCTGGCGGCCAGGGCCAGCGCCCGGCGATCTCAGGGCTGAGACAGCCGTTCGATCTGTTCCTTGAGCTTGAGCTTCTGCTTTTTCAGCTCCGCAATGTGAAGGCCATCGGTGGCGGGCGTTCGCTGCGCCTCTTCGACCTTGTCCGAAAGCGCCTGGTGCTTGCGGCGGAGTTCCTGCAGATGCGAACTCAGGGTCATGGTCCGGCTCCTCTTCTGGTGTCATCGAACAGTCATAGTGCAGCACGAAAAACGAGTCGTGTCACCTCCTTGAAAATCACGGATTCGCGCATAACGGGTTTCGTCAGCCGGGCCAGGAAAGTGCGGCGCCCCGACGCAGGACATCCGAGATGGCCGGTACATAGCTGTCACCATCCCGTTCGTGACGGGAACCTTCGTGCAGAATCAACGGGCTATGCAACCTGAAGGCGCCCTTGCCCCCCTTTCTCGCGCGCAGGAGGACCAGCTTGGCGGGGCGGCCGAGGCGGGCTGTCAGGGGCAGCAGCTCGACACTACCTAAACGTGTATCCATTGCCCCCAGCACTGCGGGCAGCCGCTCGGCGCGCTGGATCAGGGTCAGCCAGCCGCCGGGGGCAAGGCGGCGCGCGGCGGTCTCGATCCACAGCGCCAGCGGCGTCGCCTCGCCCAGCGCGGTCTCGCGGCCCGGATCGGGGGCGGCGCTGCCGCACTCGCGCAGGTGGTAGGGCGGGTTGGCGATGACATGATCGAAACCGCGCCCGCGCAGGGATGCGGGCAGCGCGGCCAGATCGGCGGTCACGATGTCGAGAGCGATGCCATTCGCGCGGGCATTCTCGCGCGCGAGATCGGCATAGGCGGGCTGCAATTCCACCCCGGTCAGCGCCAGCCCCGGCACCCGCGCACCCAGGCAGAGGCTGGCCACCCCCACCCCGCAGCCCAGTTCCAGCACCGACTGCCCCGCCGCGGCAGGCACCGCGGCGGCCAGCAGAACCGGGTCGATCCCGGCGCGATAGCCCCGTTCGGGCTGGCGGATCGCCAGCCTTCCGCCAAGAAAGGCGTCCTGCGTCAGCCCCTCCACCGCGCTCATCCGTCTTCGGGAAGCTCGATCCCGTTGTCGCGCAGGACGGCCCGGGCCATGAACAGATCGCGGTCCGCCACCATGATCCGGCGCGGCAAAACGCCTATCGAACCTTCAAGTACGCTCATGTGGACATCCATCTGAAAGCAGTCTATCTCCTCGCCCTGTAGAAGCGCCGAGACAAAGGCGATGACCGTCGGGTCGTTGGTGCGGATGAGTTCCTTCATGACAGCGACTTAAGGGCAGAGCGCCCCGCTTGTCGAGAAATCCTGACGAGGCCGTGATGGGCTTGGACGACGCAATCACCAAACCGCATGAACGTCTTGCCGCCTTGCTGAGCGACGAGATGGCCGCGGTCGACCGGCTGATCCGCGAGCGGATGCGGTCGGAATACGCCCCGCGCATCGACGAGGTGGCGGCCCATATCGTGGGCGCGGGCGGCAAGCGGCTGCGGCCGATGCTGACCATCGCGGCGGCGCGGATGTGCGGCTATGACGGGCCCTATCACGTCTATCTGGCCGCGACGGTCGAGTTCATCCATACCGCCACGCTGCTGCATGACGATGTGGTGGACGAAAGCGGCCAGCGCCGCGGGCGGCCGACGGCGAACCTGTTGTGGGACAACAAGTCCAGCGTTCTGGTCGGCGACTACCTGTTTGCGCGGTCCTTCCAGTTGATGGTGGCGCCCGGCAATCTTCAGGTGCTGGACATCCTGGCGAATGCCGCCGCCGTGATCGCCGAGGGCGAGGTGCTGCAACTGACCGCGGCGCGCGATCTGGGCACCACCGAGGACATCTATCTCAAGGTCATCCGCGGCAAGACCGCCGCGCTGTTCGCGGCCGCGACCGAGGTGGGCGGCGTGATCGCCGGCATGCCCGACGATCAGGTTCGTGCGCTTTACACCTATGGCGATGCGCTGGGGGTGGGCTTTCAGATCGTCGACGACCTGCTGGACGTGGCGGGCGATGCCAAGGCGACCGGCAAGAACATCGGCGACGATTTCCGCGAACGCAAGCTGACGCTGCCGATCATCAAGGCGATCGCGGCGGCCGATGACGAGGAACGCGCGTTCTGGAAGCGGACCATCGCCAAGGGCGATCAGCGCGAGGGCGATCTGGACCATGCGCTGGAGCTGATGCACAAGCGCGGCGCCATCGAGGCGACGCGGATCGAGGCTCTGGCCTGGTCGGCACGGGCGAAAGAGGCCCTGGCCTGCCTGCCCGATCACGAGATCCGCGACATGCTGAGCGATCTGGCCGATTACGTCGTTGCCCGGATCAGCTAGGCCCGTGCGGGTTTCAGCGTGAAGGGCTCCGCCGCGGCCACCCACCATCCCGGGTTCGCCACGCTGAGGGCGGTGGCGGCAGCCTCGGCTTCGGTACGGCTTTCATAGATACCGAAACAGGTGGCGCCCGAGCCCGACATCCGGGCCAGCAGGCAACCTTGCGTCGCGGCAATCGCCCCGATCACCGTGCCGATCACCGGGGCCAGCGCCATGGCGGGCGCCTCGAGGTCGTTGCGCTGGGTTCCGAGCCAATGCGCCATGGTCGCGGCACTTGCCCAGCCCGGCGGATGCGGCATCGCCGGATTGTCCTTGCGGTCCAGCGCCTTGAACACGGCGGGCGTGGGCACCTCGACGCCCGGATTGACCAGCACCAACCCCATCGCGGGCAGGCGCGGCCCCTCGGTGATGTCCTCGCCGACACCGCGCATGCGCAGCGGCCGGGGCGCAAGACAGACCGGCACATCGGCGCCCAGCGACAGCACCGCCCGCGCGTCGGGCAGGGCTAGGCCCCAAAGCTGCGCCAGACCGCGCAGCGCCGCCGCCGCATCGGAAGACCCCCCGCCGATCCCCGCCGCGGCGGGCAGGTGCTTGTCCAGCGCGATCGCCGCGCCACGCCCCGGCCCGAACAGCGCCGCAGCCTTCAGCACCAGGTTGCGCCCGTCGGTCGGCACGCCCTCGGCCCGGGGGCCGGTGACGCGCAGCGTCAGATCGTCGGCCGACGCCAGTGTCAGCCGGTCACCGCAATCGGCAAAGACCACAAGGCTGTCGAGCAGGTGATAGCCATCCGCCCGCTGTCCAGTGACATGCAGGGTCAGGTTGATCTTGGCGGGGGCGAAAGCCTCAACCGTCATTGCCCGGATGGAGCGGCGGCGCCCCCTCTTCCTTGAGCACCTTGTCCAGCCCGATTTCCAGCTTGCGGCGGATACGGTTGGCCTCGTCCTCCTCGGGGTCGAAGGACAGCGCCCGGTGCCACTGGAACCGCGCCTCGTTGCGCCGCCCGACGGCCCAGTAGACATCGCCCAGATGGTCGTTGACGATGGGATCGACCGGCATCAACTCGGCCGCGCGTTCCATATGCGGCACCGCCTCGTCATAGCGGCCAAGCCGGTACAGCACCCAGCCCAGGCTGTCGGTGATATAGCCGTCATCGGGCCGCGCGGCGACGGCGCGTTCGATCATGTCCAAGGCTTCGTCGAGATTGGTCTTCATCTCGACCCAGGAATAACCCAGATAGTTCAGCACCTGCGGCTGGTCGGGTTCCAGTTCGAGGGCCTGAAGGAAATCGGCCTCGGCCTTGTCCCATATGTCCATCCGCTCATGCGTGATGCCGCGGACGTAATAGACGATCCACTGGCCGCGGGCGGGCTCGTCGAACAGCGCGATGGCCGCATCATACGCTTGCCGGGCTTCCTCGTACCGCTCCTGGCTGCGGAAGGTGTCGCCCAGCGTCACATGGACGATGGCGATGTCGGGAAACTCGGCCGCCAGCGCCTGTAGCACCCCGATCGCATCGTCGATATCGCCCGCCTTGCGCATCGCCTCGGCGCGGCCGACCTCGGCGGCGTAAAAGGCCGGATCGTCGCGCGCGACGCTGGCATAGGCGGCGATGGCAAGCTCGTAGCGCTCCTGCGATTCCAGAAGGTTGGCGGACAGCAGGCGCGCATCGGTATTGGCGGGGGCCAGGTATTCGGCAAGCCGGGAATAGACCAGCGTGTAGCTGTCCATCGCATCGCCGTTCAGCGCGCCCGCGACGGTATAGAACACCTCGGCCGCGCCCTCGGTCGCGTCGCGCACCACGTCGAAGGGCAGCGGTTCGCCCGAGACCAGATGCGCGCGCAGACGGCCCACGCCGGGATCGGCATCGCCGCCGAAGGCCATGTCGATCAGTTCGATTGCGTCGGCCTCGCGTTCAAGCTGGCTCAGCACCTGGGCATGGGCGATCACGCCGCGCCGGGTCGCGCGCAGCGGCCCCTCGGCCTCGCCCGACAGGATAAGGTCGGCGCCCTCGAAATCGCCCGCCGCGGCCAGCGCCAGCGCCTTGTGGTACAGCCCGAACGCCCGGAGCCCGGATTGCGCGGCGGCGGCGTCGAACGCCTCGACCGCCTCGGCCATGCGGCCCTGGCCGAACCGCGCCCAGGCGCGCAGCAGCGCATCGACCAGCGGCGCGGCACTGCGCCCGGCCTCCATGTCGGCCAGCATCTCGTCCCATGCGCCGCGCTTCATCTGCTCGGCAACCAGTACGAGGTTGGCGATCTGGCTGACATGCCCGCCGCTTTCCAGCCGCCGCGCAATCGGCACCGCGCGGTCGATCTCGCCCAGCCCGACATGGGCGGTCAGGGCGTTTTCCAGAAGGAACGGGTTCGACGGATCGCGGGCCAGCGCGGCATCGAAATAGCGCGCCGCCTCGGCATAGTCGCTGTACATGCTGGCCTGACGCGCAGCCAGATAGGGACCGGCCAGCCCCTCTTGCGCAGGGAGGGGCGTGGCCAGCGTCAGGGCAGCAAGCCCGGCAGCGGCAAGAAGGGCAAAACGCGGGAGGCGGGCAGCCAAGGACACACTCCGGTTGATCTGTTCCCAACCTAGAGCCCGGCGCCGGACAAGGCAATCCGCCGCCCCGGGCCGCCCCCGCAAACCCTGCCGCCGTCGCGCGGATGTTACATGTTGGGGTAGTTCGGCCCGTCGCCGCCCTGCGGCGTCGCCCAGGTGATGTTCTGGCTGGGATCCTTGATGTCGCAGGTCTTGCAATGGACGCAGTTCTGGAAATTGACGACGAATTGCTTGCTGCCGTCCTTCTCGACCACCTCGTAGACGCCTGCCGGGCAATAGCGCTGCGCCGGTTCCGCGAATTCGGGCAGGTTCACCCGGATCGGCAGGGCCGGATCCGTCAGCCGCAGGTGGCTGGGCTGGCTTTCCTCGTGATTGGTGAAGGAAAACGCCACATTGGTCAGCCGGTCAAAGCTGAGCACGCCATCCGGCTTGGGGTAGTCGATCTTCGCGTGATCCTTGGCCTTGCCGGTATGGGCGGCGTCGGTCTTTTCATGGTGCAGCGTACCCAGCGGGTTCCAGCCGGTCAGGTTCGCCATCCACATGTCGAACCCGCCCAGCGCGGTCGCCATCAGGTTGCCATAATGCGACCAGAGCGGCTTGACGTTGCGCACCCGCTTGAGATCCTTGGCGATGGCGCCCGAATGCAGCGCGGTGTCGTAATCCTCAAGCGTATCGCCTTGGCGCCCCGCACGGATCGCCGCGACCGCGGCCGTCGCGGCCTCGATCCCCGACATCATGGCGTTGTGGTTGCCCTTGATCCGCGGCACGTTGACCAGCCCCGCCGAACAGCCCAGCAGCACGCCGCCGGGGAAGGCGGCCTTGGGGATGGACTGATAGCCCCCCTCGGAGATCGCCCGCGCGCCATAGGCCACGCGCTTGCCGCCCTTCAGCAACTCGGCGACCGCCGGATGATGCTTGAAGCGCTGGAACTCCATATAGGGGTAAAGATGCGGGTTCTCGTAGTTCAGGTGGACCACGAAACCGATGAAGATCTGGTTGTTCTCGGCGTGGTAGATGAACGAGCCGCCACCGGCATTGCCATCGAGCGGCCAGCCCATGGTATGGGTGACCGTGCCCTCGCGGTGCTTGGCGGGGTCGATCTCCCAGATCTCCTTCATGCCGATGCCATATTTCTGCGGGTCGCGCCCCTCGGACAGGCCGTATCTGGCGATCACCTGCTTCGACAGCGAGCCGCGCACGCCTTCGGCGAGGAAGACATACTTGCCGCGCAGCTCCATCCCCGGCTCATAGCCCGGCCCCGGCGTGCCGTCGGCCTGCCGCCCGAACTCGCCCGCGACGACGCCCGCGACCCGGCCATCCTCGCCCCAGACCAGTTCCGAACAGGACATGCCGGGGAAGATCTCGACGCCCAGTCCCTCGGCCTGTTCGGCCAGCCAGCGGCAGACATTGCCCATCGAGACGATGTAATTGCCGTGGTTCGACATCAGCGGCGGCATCAGCCAGTTGGGAAAGCGCAGCTTGCGCCGCTTGCCGAGAAAGAGGAAATTGTCCTCCTTCACCTCGACCCGGACCGGCGCGCCGCGCTCCTTCCAGTCGGGGAACAGCGCGTTCAGCCCCGTGGGATCCAGCACCGCGCCCGACAGGATATGCGCGCCGACCTCGGAGCCCTTTTCCAGCACCACGACGGACAGATCGGGATCGAGTTCCTTGAGCCGGATCGCAGCGGACAGACCCGCAGGCCCCGCCCCCACGATGACCACATCGTATTCCATCGACTCCCGTTCGATCTCGGCCATGGACCTTCCCCTCTCGAACGGCGCGGGCGCCGCCCCACGTTAAGCATTCCGCAAACCGTTAGCGCAGGCCGCCGACCAGTTCAATCGCAACGCAACAAGATTTCGCTGCACAGCGGCATCGCGCAACAGAGCGTCCTGCCCCACCCGCGCAAAGCCTTGCCGACCCCCTGCCCGGCACGCTTGCATTCAGCGGGCGAATTTGCTTGGGTCTTGCGCAACCTTCTCCCGAAAGACATCCCGGCCATGGAAAAGATACCGATGACCCGCGCGGGCCATACCGCGCTTGATGAAGAACTGAAATCGCTCAAGACCGTCGAGCGTCCCGCCGTCATCCGGGCGATCGCCGAGGCGCGCGAGCATGGCGATCTGTCGGAGAACGCCGAATATCACGCCGCGCGCGAGCGGCAGAGCTTTGTCGAGGGCCGCATCAAGGAGCTTGAGGCGCTGTTGTCGCGGGCCGAGGTGATCGACCCCTCGAAACTGTCCGGGGCGATCAAGTTCGGCGCCACCGTGACGCTGGTCGACGAGGATACCGAGGAAGAGCGGACCTATCAGATCGTGGGCGAGGCCGAGGCCGATATCGAGAAGGGGCTGTTGAACATCAACTCGCCGCTGGCGCGCGCGCTGATCGGCAAGGAGGAAGGCGACAGCGTCGAGGTGCGCACCCCGGGCGGCGAACGCGGCTACGAGGTGCTCGCGGTCCGCTATATCTGAGCGGGCAGGAACCGTTTCATGGCCGGGAAAAAGCAGGGTACGCCGTTCGAGATGGGCTTTTTCACGCGCCCGGGCCGCGAGGCCGGAATGACCAGGGCGGATATCGTTGCCGCGGCGCTGTCGGTGCTGTGGCTGGCCGTGGCGGGGCTTGTCCTGGCGTTCGGGCGGAGGGCGGACGGGGGGGGCGACCTGTCGGGCATCGTTCTGCTGCTTCTGGCGGTGGTGACGCCACTTGCGCTGATCTGGGTGGGCGCGGCCACGATCCGCAGCGCGCGCATCCTGCGCGAGGATTCGGCACGGCTGAACGCGGCGCTGGATGCCCTGCGTCAGAGCCAGATCCAGCAGCAGCGCGCCGGGGGCACCGATCTGCGGCCGACACTGGAAAGACGGATCGAGGAAATCGCCGAAGCCCAGCGCAAGACCGAAACCGTGGTCGCGACCTTCGTCTCGACCCGCGCGCGCGAGGCGGCCGCCGAGCCGCACCCGGCCCCGCCGCCACAGCCCGAGGCGCAGCCCTCGCTGGCGCTGGGCGCAACCGCCGAGACATTGCAGCCGCCGCTGGAAAAGCGCGAGTTCATCCGCGCGCTGAACTTCCCCGAAACCACCGAGGACCGCGACGGTTTCCGCGCGCTGCGCCGCGCGCTGGACGACCGGATGGCCGCCAAGCTGATCCGGTCGGCGCAGGATGTGCTGACCCTGCTCAGCCAGGAAGGCATCTACATGGACGATCTGACGCCGGACCGGGCACGCCCCGAGATCTGGCGCCGTTTCGCCCAGGGCGAGCGCGGCGCGGGCGTTTCGGCGCTGGGCGGGGTGCGCGACCGGTCCTGCCTTGCGCTGACCGCGGCGCGGATGAAGCAGGATCCGGTCTTTCGCGATGTCGCGCATCATTTCCTGCGCCAGTTCGACCGCATCCTGACCGAGTTCGAGCCCGACGCCACCGACCAGGAACTGAGCGATCTGGCCGAAACCCGCACCGCGCGCGCCTTCATGCTGCTGGGCCGGGTGACGGGGATGTTCGGCTAGCGGGGTTCGCCCCCGCTTTGTGGTTGCAGCCCGCGATTGGGCGGCTTACCCCCGCCGGACAATCCCAAGCCAGAGCATGACCATGACCGCCTCGCCCCTCGGATCGGCCTATTGGACCGGCTTTCGCCACGGCGCACCGTTCCTTCTGGTGATCCTGCCCTTCGGCCTGTTGTTCGGCGTGGTCGGCACCGAGGCAGGGCTGAACATCGCCGAGGTAATGGGCTTTTCGGTGCTGGTGATCGCGGGCGCGGCGCAATTCACGGCCGTTCAGCTGATGGTGGATCAGGCGCCCACGGTGCTGGTGCTGGTGACAGCGCTGGCCGTGAACCTGCGCATGGCGATGTATTCCGCCGCGCTGACCCCTCATCTGGGCGGCGCACCGCTCTGGCAACGGGCGCTGGCCGCCTATTTCCTGGTCGACCAGACCTATGCGCTGGCCCAGGCCCGCTACGACTCGCGCCCCGAGATGACCCTGGGCGAGCGGCTGGCCTATTACGCGGGCAGCATCACCCCGGTCTGCCCGATGTGGTATGCCGCGACGCTGGCGGGCGCGCTGGCAGGCCAGGCGATCCCGCCCGAATTCGCGCTGGACTTCGCGGTGCCGATCACCTTCCTCGCGATGGTGGCGCCCGCGCTGCGGACGCTGGCCCATGTGGCTGCGGCCGGAACCTCGGTCGCGGTGGCGCTGACGCTGGCCGTCCTGCCCTATCAGGCGGGTGTGCTGATCGCGGGGCTGGTGGCGATGATCGTGGGGGCACAGGTGGAATTGCGGATGGGAAACCGGGAATGACCCAGTCGAGCCTGGAGATCTGGACGATCATCATTCTGCTGGGGATCGGAACCTTCCTGATCCGGTTCTCGTTCCTGGGGATGATCGGCGAACGGCCCTTGCCCGACTGGCTGCTGCGGCATCTGCGCTATACCCCGGTCGCGGTACTGCCCGCGCTGGTCGCCCCCATGGTGGTCTGGCCGCAGGCGACGGGCGGCGAGACCGACCCCGCCCGGATGCTGGCCGCGCTTGCCACGCTGGGGGTGGGCCATGTCACGAAGAATGTGCTGGCCGCGATCGGGGCGGGGGCGGTCACGCTGTACGGGATGCTGTTCCTGCTGGGATAGGCGCCGGGTTTCGGCTTGCTGCGCAAGCCGACCCGCCGGGGGCGCTGCCCCCGGACCCCCGGGATATTTTTGGCCAGGAGAAGGGGATGGCGGGACGCCGGGCTCAGTCTGCCGCGGCCAGTTCGGCAACGCGGGCGCGATGCTGGGCCTTGAGAAGTTCGCTGTTCCCGTCCGGATCGTCGTCGCGGATGGTTTCGGTCCGGACCCCGGGCAGCGCGGCGAAGGCATCCATGATCGACCTGGGCCGGACGGTGGCGGGGATGGTCTGGAAGCCGGGCACCTGGCGCAGCACCTGGCTGACGGAGCGGCCGCACATGGCCTTGGGCGCGGCGCCGAAGGCTTCGGCCACGCGCAGCGCCCGTTCGGCGGTTTCGGGCGAAACCTCGACTGTCTGGGTGATGACGCGATAGGTCTCGCGCGCGTGGTAGTCGATGTAGAAATCCAGCATCGTGGGCGTGATGCCGTAAAGCACATCGTTGCGCTCGGGCACGGTGCGGTGCCACCAGGTTCCGGCCGGATCGAAGATCACCCGCTGGCTGGCGCTGATCATCAGGGCCGAATGTGCCCCGGCATCCGACCGATTGGCGATCACCGTGAACAGCGTGATCGAGGGCGGGCCGGGATGACGATAGGCGGCGCGGGCCACATCCTCGTCCGGCGCCCAGACCGGTTCGGCGCAACCGGCCAGCAGGAACAGGAGCAGGGCAGCGAGGAGGGGGAGTTTCGTGGCGGCGAAGGGGCGGTGCGCCTGTCCCACCGGCACCGGGTTGGTCGATATCATCTGCGCGCCTTGTCCCGTTTTCCTGCCCCGGGCGGCAGGCTAGCGGATCGGGTGGGGGCTGTCACGCCCCCGGCCCCTCGACGCGCTGAAACAGCCAGGCGCCATCCTCGCGCTGCGAACGGCGGGCGCGGCCGGTCAGGAACAGGTGGTTGAGATGGCCCACCGCCTCGACCAGGGCGAGGACATATTCGGCCGGGCCGATCTCGCGCCGGTAGAGCGCGGGGAAGCAGTCGCAGGCGGTGCGCGGCCGGTCGATATGGGCGATCAGCCGGTCAAGCGCGCCGTGATGGTTGTCGATCAGTTGCACCAGCCGCGTGGGCAAGCCGGTAAAGGGCAGCTTGTGGCCGGGCAGCACCAGATGATCCTCGCGCGCATGGGCGGCAAGCCGGGTGCAGCTGGACAGCCAGGCCGCGACGGGGTCGTTCAGCGGTTCGGTGGCGTAGACCCCGAGATTGGGCGAGATCGAGGGAAGAAGCTGGTCGCCGCCGATCACGAGATTGCAGTCCCGGCTCCAGAGGGTGACATGGTCGCGCGCATGCCCGTCGCCCAGCCGCACGTCCCAGTCGCGCCCGCCCGCGCGGATCACGTCGCCCTCGGCCATGTCGCGAAAGCCCAGCGGCATCGGCGCCACCGTGTCGGCGAAATTGAACGGGCGCTGGGCGGCGCGTTCGGCGTAAAGGGCAGGATCCATGCCCGCGCCGCGCCAATGGGCCAGCGTCTCGGGCGCGGGGCGGTCCTGTTCGTCGAGTTGCAGCATGCGCGCGAACAGCCAAGCGACGCGGCTGGTCCAGAGTTCGGCGCCATGTTCGGACTGGAACCAGCCCGCCAGCCCCACATGGTCGGGATGGTGATGGGTGACGATGACGCGCGTGACCGGCTTGCCGTTCAGCGGCCCCGCCATCAGCGCCTGCCACAGCGCGCGGGACCGGCGCGAGGCGATGCCGGTATCGACCACGGTCCAGTCCGCGCCATCGTCCAGCGCGTAGACATTCACATGATCCAGCGCCATCGGCAGCGGCAGGCGCAGCCACAGCACGCCCTCTGCGATCTCGATGGCGGTGTCGGGGCCAGGCGGGTCGGGGAAGGGGTAGCGGATCGGGCCGCGCGTGCCGTCCATCATGCGGCCAGATCGTCGTCGGACAGCGCATAAAGCGCCGCCGCCCCGGCCCGGGCCTGGGCCAGCAGGGCGGGATGTTCGGGCAGCAGCCGCCCGATGAAGACCCGGGCAAGCGCGCTGCGGGACCCTGCGCCCCCCTCGGCGCGGGCCGCCGCCAGATGGGCGTGGCCGCCCAGCACCCGCGCCCAGGCGCGCAGGAAGGGCACGGCACCGGCGAAGCGGTCGGTCTGGTCCCGGGTCAGCATCCATTCGGTCGTCTCGCGCAGCGTCTCGGCGGCGGCCCAGACCTCGCCGGCAAGATCGGGCAGCAGGGCGCGCGCGGCTTCGGCGCCCTGTTCGATCTCTTCCAGCAGGCGCCAGGCCGCCTCGCCGCCATCCATCAGCTTGCGGCCGACCAGATCCATCGCCTGGATGCCATTGGTGCCCTCGTAGATCGGAGTCACGCGCACGTCGCGCAGGAATTGCGCCGCGCCGGTCTGCTCGACAAAGCCCATGCCGCCATGGATCTGCATCCCGGCCGAGGCGACATCGACCCCGGTATCGGTGCCATAGGCCTTGGCGATGGGCGTCAGGAATGCGGCGCGGGCGGCCCAGTCGGCCTGTCCCGTGGCGTCCGCCATGTCGATCGCCACCGCGCAGGACAGGGCGATGGCGCGGGCGGCGAAGATCTCGGCCCGCATGGCGGCCAGCATCCGGCGGATATCGGCATGGCCGATGATGGCCTCGCCCTGCGGTGTCGGCCCCTGTCGCCGTTCGCGGGCATAGGCCAGCGCGTGCTGGAACGCGGCTTCGGCAACGCCGATCCCCTGCATCCCGACGCCAAGGCGGGCATTGTTCATCATGGTGAACATCGCCGCCATGCCGCGATGCGCCTCGCCCACCAGCCAGCCGGTCGCGCCGTCATAATCCATCATCGCGGTCGGGCTGCCATGCAGCCCCAGCTTGTGTTCCAGGCTGACCACCCGCAGGCTGTTACGCGCACCGGGATTGCCGTCGGCATCAGGGATGTTGCGCGGCACAAGGAACAGGCTGATGCCGCGGGTGCCCGGGGGCGCATCGGGCAGGCGGGCAAGGACCAGATGGACGACATTGCCGATGAATTCGGAATCCGCCCAGGAGATGAAGATCTTCTGCCCCGTGATCGCGTAGGTTCCGTCGCCCTGCGGCACCGCGACGGTGCGCACCGCCCCCACATCGCTGCCCGCCTGCGGTTCGGTCAGGTTCATCGTGCCCGACCATTCGCCCGAGATCAGTTTCGGCAGGTAAAGCGCCTTGAGCCTGTCGCTGGCATGATGGCTCAGCGCCTCGATCTGGCCCTGGGTCAACAGGGGCGCGATCTGAAGCGCAAGGCAGGCGCCGCTCATCATTTCGGTCACCGCCATGGCCAGCGTCTGGGGCAGGCCCATGCCGCCATGCTCGGCGGGGGCGGCCAGACCGATCCAGCCGCCTTCGGCAATGGCGCGCCAGCCCTCGGCGAAACCGGGGGGCGTGCGGACGATGCCGTTTTCCAGCCGCGCGGGGTGCAGATCGCCCACCCGTTGCAGGGGTGCCATGACGTCCTCGCAAAGCCTGCCCGCGCCGTCCAGGATCGCGGCGGTCAGATCCGGCGTGGCCTCGGCGAAACGCGCGGTGGCGGCGAGATCGGGGAAGCCTGCCACATGATCGAGCAGGAAGCGGATATCGGCCACGGGGGCACGGTACGACATGGGATCCTCCCTCTCCTGCTGCCTTGTCCCCGGGGCGGGGCGGCTGTACCAGTCCGGCGGGGTATGGCAGAGGTCGTGCGCAGGGTAAACGACCGCCCCGCCCCATCAAGTCCAACGCAACGTCACCAGGGGCGCAGACCATGAGCGCAGAGATACTGAAGCCCGATGCCGACGGGCTTGCCCGTGCGGCGACGCTGCTGGGGGCGGGCGAACTGGTCGCCTTTCCGACCGAGACGGTTTACGGGCTGGGCGCGGATGCGCGCAACGACCGGGCGGTGGCGCGGATCTTCGAGGCCAAGGGGCGGCCGCATTTCAACCCGCTGATCGTGCATCTGGCCGATGCCGCGCATGCGGCGCGATACGCGGTGCTGGACGGCGCGGCCGAGCGGCTGGCCGCAGCCTTCTGGCCCGGTGCGCTGACGCTGGTGCTGCCCTTGCGCACGGATGCGGGCACGGATGCAAGGCTGTCGCCTCTGGTCAGTGCAGGGCTGCCAACCGTAGCGCTGCGGGTGCCCGATCATCCGGTGGCCCATGGCCTGCTGGCGGCGTTCGGCGGGCCGGTCGCCGCACCCTCGGCCAACCGCTCGGGCAGCGTCAGCCCGACACGCGCCGCGCATGTGCTGCACGGGCTTGGCGAGCGGATCGCGGCGGTGGTGGATGGCGGGGCCTGCCCGGTGGGGGTCGAATCGACGATTCTGGGCTTCGACCCCGCGCCGGTGCTGCTGCGCCCGGGCGGGCTGCCGGTCGAGGCGATCGAGGAGTGCCTTGGCGCGCGGCTGACCGTGCGCAAGGCGGGCGATGCGATCAGCGCGCCGGGGCAGCTTTCGTCGCATTACGCCCCGGGGGCGGCCGTGATGCTGGAGGCCCAGACGCCGCCCGAGGGCGCGCTTTGGCTGGGCTTTGGGCCGGGCTGCGACGGGGCGGCGCTGAACCTGTCGCCAGCGGGCGATCTGGTCGAGGCGGCGGCGAACCTGTTCCATGCGCTGCGCGACCTGGATGCCCGTGCCGCGCCGGGCCAGCCCATCGCCGTCGCGCCGATTCCCGATCACGGGCTGGGCCGGGCGATCAACGACCGGCTGCGCCGGGCCGCTGCGCCGCGCGGCTGATCAGGCCCGACCGGCGGTTGCCGACAGCATCAGCGGCTCGATCCCCAGCGATCTGAGCGCGCGTTCCCATTTGGAGCCATCGGCATTGTCGAACACGATTTCGGGCACCGCCTCGCAGGTCAGCCAGCCATTGCCCCGGATCTCGCCTTCAAGCTGGCCCGGCCCCCAGCCGGCATAGCCCAGCGCCAGAAGCGACTCGGCCGGACCCTGCCCCCGGGCGATATCCTCCAGGATATCCAGCGTCGCCGTCATGCCGAACCGGCCATCCACCCGCAGCGTCGTCTCGCTGCCGGAATTGTACTCGCCCGAATGCAGCACGAAGCCGCGGGCATGTTCGACCGGGCCGCCGAAATGCACGCGGATGTCGCGCGCGTCGGGCGCCCGCGCGATGCCAAGCTGGCCAAGCAGATCGGTAAAGGACAACTCGGACAGAGGCTTGTTCACGATCAGCCCCATCGCCCCTTCCTCGGAATGGGCACAAAGAAAGACCACGCTTTTCTCGAAGCGGGGATCGCCCATGCCGGGCATCGCGATAAGAAGCTTGCCGCCAAGTTGCATCTGATACCGCCCGGACCGCCGTTGCTGACAGCATGTGCCTCCGGGCGCCATGGCGCAAGGGCAGCACGCGACAATTTTCGCGACGCTCTCGCCCGAATGTGATTTCCCGCCTGTGCGCCGCTGCTTATGTTGCTGGCCATGACCTCTACCCGCATTGTCCGACTGGCCGCCGCAGCGGCGCTTGCGCTGGGACTGGCGCAGACCGCCCCGGCAGGTCCGCCCGAGGATGTCCTGCGCGCCGAGATCCTGCCCGGCTGGAAGACCCCCGAGGGGACATACATGGCCGGGCTGAAACTGCGGCTTGCGCCGGGGTGGAAGACCTATTGGCGGGCGCCGGGCGATGCCGGGGTGCCGCCGCGCTTCGACTGGTCGGGATCCGGGAACATGGCGGGCGTCCGGGTCCACTGGCCGGTGCCGCGGGTGTTCACGTCGAACGGGCTGCGCACTATCGGCTATGAACGCGAGGTGGTGCTGCCGCTGGAACTGACGCCGCGCGAGCCGGGCCAGCCGGTCGAACTGCGCGCCCGGGTCGAGCTTGGGGTATGTCAGGACATCTGCCTGCCGATGGAATTGCGGCTTACCGGCATGCTGCCCGCCGAAGGCGGGGCCGAGGCGATCCGTGCTGCGCTTGACGCCCGGCCGCTGACCGCGCGCGAGGCAAAGGTCGGCGCGGTGCGCTGCACCGTGGAACCGATCCGGGACGGTCTGCGTCTGACCGCCGAGATCGAGGTGGCGGCGCTGGGCGCGGGAGAAACGGTGGTGTTCGAATTGCCGGACCCGTCGATCTGGGTGTCCGAGGCCGACATGGCGCGGCAAGGCGGGCGGCTGGTCGCGCAGGCGGATCTGGTTCCGGCAAGCGGAACGCCCTTTGCGCTGGACCGTTCGGAACTGCGCATCACGCTGCTGGGCGAGCGTCGGGCGGTCGATATCCGCGGCTGCGCGGGGCGCTGAGCGCCCGCTGCGAGCGAAACCCGGCCTATGGGGGTTACGGTGCCTGGCCGCTGCCCCCCGCGCGGGCCATGGCGCGCGCAGCAAGCCCATAGGCCAGCACCAGCATCCCCGCAGCGCCGACAAGGAACAGCACCAGCGCCGCGGCCATCGGCTGTCCGGCCATCCCCGGCAGCGGCGCAGGCGGCGCACCCGTCGCCAGCACTACCCCGACCGTCGCCGCGAACAGCACCGCCAGCCCCACCGCCGCCAGCCCCGTCGCGCGCCCCACGACCGCCGCCCGGCCGCCGCGCGCGCGTCCGCGCAGGCCGTGGCGCAGGGCACGGATCTGGCGGCTGACATCCTGTTGCACCGCCAGAAGCGCCGGCACCACCAGCAGGACCAGCAGCATCCCGAAGCCCAGCCCGTAGACCAGCGTGATGACTGTCGGTTTCAGGAACTGCGCCTGTTGCGATTTCTCGAACAGAAGCGGCATCAGCCCCAGAACGGTCGTCAGCGTGGTCAGCAGAACCGGCCGCAGCCGGTCCGCGGCCGCATCCACGATGGCGGGGATCAGGCCGCGCGAGCGGGCGTAATCGTCCACCGTGCTGACCAGCACGATCGAATCGTTGATGATGATGCCCACCATCCCGATCAGCCCGACCACGGTGAACATCGACATCGGCACGTCCCAGGCCATGTGGCCATAGATCGTGCCGACCAGCCCGAAGGGAATGATCGCCATCACCACCACCGGCCGCGACCAGCTTGAGAAGATCCAGGCCAGCGTCAGGTAGATGCCGATCAGCCCGAGGCTCAGCCCCAGCCGGGCATCGGCCATGAAGTCCTGTTCCTGCTCGGACAGGCCGCCCAGGCGGAACGCAACGCCCAGATCGCTTTCGATGCGGGGCAGGATCACCTGCTCCAGCTCGCGCATGATCTCTTCGGCCCGCGCCGGATCGTCCTCGGACAGATCGCCCGTGACGGAAACCACGCGCAGCCCGTTCTCGCGCCGCACGGTCGAGAAGCCGGTGCGCCGCTCGACCGAGACGATATCGGCCAGCGGCAGGTAGACCCCCGAAGGCGCGCGCAGAAGCGTGCGGTCCAGGAAATCCGCCGTCAACTCGCCCGCGGGCAGTTCCACCCGGATCGCGGCCGAACGCGGCCCGTCGGGATAGGTCGCGGCCTCGATCCCGTTCAGCCGGTGGCGCAGCACCCGGCCCAGTTCCTCGATGGTGAAGCCCAGCGCCGCGCCCTGCGCCGTCAGGTCGAGCAGCAATTCCTCCTTGTCATAGGCCATGCTGTCCTCGACCGCCGAAACCTCGCCATACTGGGCAAGGGCGGCCTTCAGCGCCTCGGCCGCCGCCTTGAGCGTGGCGGCATCGGCGCCATAGAACTGCACGTCCAGCGCATCGCCGCCGGGGCCCGACCGCCAGCCGCGGAAGCTGACCGTCTCGGCCATCGGATGCTCGCGCACCTCGTCCTGAAGATCGGCGACGAACTGGAACGAGGAATAGGAACGCAGATCGGGGTCGATCAGTTCGATGGCGATCGAGCCCAACAGGTCGGCATCCTTGACATCCGCCCCCGCCATCCCGCGCCCGGCATTGCCGCCGATCTCGGCGATGGCGTAATCGACCGGGTTGCGGCCATGCTCGGCCTCGTAGCGGGCGGCAACGGCCTGGGTGGCGCGCTGCATCTCGCGCATCATCTCCAGCGTGTCCTCGCGGCTGGCGCCGGGCAGCATCGCGAAATTGCCGGTGACCGAGCTTTGCTCGGGCGCGTTGAAGAACCGCCAGGACACATCACCCCGGATCAGCAGCGCCACCTGGCTGGCCAGCAGCAGCACCGCCAGCGCCAGCACAGGATAGCGCGCGCGGATCACCAGCCCCATGAAGGGCCGGAACAGACGGTCGCGCACCCAGCGGAAACCGCGGTTGAAGGCGCGCGAGGGGGCATCATACCAATGCTCCTTGGCGGTGTGGGCCAGCGCATGCGCCATGTGATGCGGCAGGATCAGGAAGCATTCCACCAGCGAGGCGACCAGCACCGCGATCACGGTAAAGGGAATGTCGGCGATCATGTGGCCGAACCGCCCGCCGATCACGACCAGCGCCAGAAAGGCGATGATCGTGGTCAGCGTGGCCGAGAAGACCGGCGCCGCCATCCGACGGGCGGCGTTCTCGGCGGCCTCGACGGGCGCCTCGCGCAGGCGGCGGGCGCGGAAATCGGCATGTTCCCCCACCACGATGGCATCGTCCACCACGATGCCCAGCGTGATGATCAGCGCGAACAACGAGATCATGTTGATCGTCAGCCCGAAGGCATACATCAGCGCCACGGTGGCCAGCATCGCCACCGGAATACCCGCCGCAACCCAGAAGGCGGTGCGCGCGTTCAGGAACAGGAACAGCAGCACCAGCACCAGACCAAGCCCCATCAGGCCGTTGTTCAGCAGGATGTCGAGCCGCCCCGAGATGTATTCGGCCCGGGTGCGGATCAGTTCGACCGAGACGCCTTCGGGCAGGGTGGTGCGCAATTCGGCCGCCACGGCTTCGACCCGGCGCTGCAACTCTATCGCGTCGCCCCGGTCAGAGCGGTCCACCCGGATCGTGATCGCCGGATCCTCGCCCACGAAATAGGCGCGCTCGCGATCCACGCCCTCGACCCGGATTGTGGCCAGATCGGCGATTGTCAGCGTCGAGCCATCCGCGTTCGAGCGCAGCACCAGCGCCCCGATCTGCTCGGCGCTGCGCTTTTCGGCGCCGGTGCGCACCCGCGCGGTGCCGCCCGACACATCGCCCGCAGGCGCGGTCGCGGCCTCGGCGGCGATGACCTGGGCGATCTGGGCCATGCTGATGTCATGGCGGATCAGTTCGGCCGAGGGCACCTCGACCACGGTTTCGGGCGCGGCCAGCCCGCGCAGCGTGGTCCGGGTGACGCCGACCGCGAACAGCCGCGCCACCAGTTCGTCGGCAAGCCGGCCCAACTGGTCCACCGCGACGGGGCCGGTCAGGACGATATCGGTCACCTGATCGCGCCAGGATCCGCGGCGCACCTCGGGGACATCGGCCTCGGCGGGAAGCGTGCGCACCCCGTCCACCGCTGTCTGCACATCGTCGGCGGCGCGCGACATGTCCCAGCCCGGTTCGAAATCCAGCGTGATGAAGGCCGAGCCTTCGGTCGCGCGCGACGAACTTTTCTCGATCCCGTCAATCGCGATCAGAACGGGCTCCAGCACCTGCACGATGCCGGTATCCACATCCTCGGCGCCCGCACCGTCCCATTTCACGCTCACGGTAACGCTGTCGATCACCACATCGGGGAAGAACTGCGCCCGCATCCTGGGCGCGGCGGCCAGGCCCGCGACGATCAGCATGACCAGCAACAGGTTCGCGGCGGTGCGGTGGCGGGTGAAATAGGACAGAAGCCCGCCGACCGCGCTGGGAATCGGGCGCGTCATGGCCTAGCCCCCCATCCGGGATTCAAGCCGCTCGACCACCCGCACCGGCACGCGGTCCTGTTCAAGCTGGGCACGCACCCGGGCCTTGGCCTCGTCGGGCATCATCGGATTGGACTCGACAAAGGCGATCAGCGCGGCGCGGCGTTCGGGCGACAGCTCGACCGTTTCGGGGGCGTCCCCGGCAGCCTCTGCGCCCGGGCGCAGCGGGCGCACCCGGATCCCGGCCCCAAGAAGCGGCGTGCGCTCGGCCACCACCTCGCGCCCGGCAAGACCGGCGGCGCGCACGATCACATCGTCGCCCTGACGGCGCAGCAACTCGACCTGCACCGCCTCCAGCCGGTCATCCTCGCCCAGCACCAGCACCTGCGCGGCCGCATCCAGCGCGGTCGCAGGCAGGCGCGCAACGCGCTCAAGCGGCGGTTCCTCAAGATGGACAGTAACGAAATCGCCCGGCCGGAAGCCCGGCGCGTTTTCCAGGCTGGCAAACAGCAGCCGCCCGGCCTGCCCCTGCGCAACCGCACCGCTTTCGCGGATCAGTTGGCCCGTCGCGGTCAGGTCGGCGCCGAACACGTCCAGCACGGCGGTCACCGGGGCGGGGCGCAGCGCGCCGCCCTGATCCAGCAGGCGGGTATATTGCGCGGTCGAGACGCGGAACGCGACCTCAAGCGCGGCGGGGTCGATCAGTTGCGCCACCCGTTCGTTCGGCGTGACCAGCCCGCCCTCGACCTGCGACACCTCGGCCAGCGTTCCCGAGAAGGCGGCGAAAAGCTCGGTATCGGCCAGCGCGCGCTCGGCCTCGGCCAGCCGGATGCGCGCCCGGGCCAGCGCGTTATGCGCGGTTTCCAGCGCCGCCTCGGCCTGCGCCTCGGACTGGCGGCGGGCAACCACGGCCTGCGCGGCGGCAGAGGCCGCCAGCGCGGCATCCTCGACCGTGGCATCGGTGCCCACGCCGCGGGCGCGCAGATCCTGTTGCCGGGCCAGCGCCTGCGCGCGCAGCCGCGCCTGATCCCCGGTCGCGGCCAGTTCCTCGCGCGCAAGGACCAGCTTGCGTTCGGCATCGCGCAGATCGGCCTCGGCCCCGGCCAGATCGGTCTGCGCCACATCGCGCGCCCATTGCGCGTTCGAGGGGTCCACCCGCAGGATCAGCTCGCCCGCCTTGACGCGCCCGCCCTCTTCGAACGCGGGATGCAGGTCCACCACCCGGCCGCCCGCCTCGGCGCGCAGATCAAGCGTGCGGCGCGCGCGTACCTCGCCAAAGGCGGTCAGCACCGGCGATATGGTCTCGGGCGTGACGGTCACGACATTGGCGGCAAAGACCCGTTCGCGGGCGGGGCGCTGGCCGGGCTGATCGGCAAGACGGGCCTGAATGGCCGAACTGACCATATGCCCGGCCCAAGCCAGCAGCCCGAAGGTCAGGGCGACAAGGAACAGCCCGACAAGGCTGCGGCGGAGAAAATTCATCTGCCAGTTTCCTTTCCCGGCCGGTCAACCCGTGCCCGTGCCAAAGCAATAGCGCCTGCCGGGCCGCGCACCCAACACATATGCGTTACGCGCGATGTATCTATTTCCGTCGGTGATGTTCGTCGAGCCGGGGAAAAATCTCGACGAAATTGCAGGGCCGGTGGCGATAGTCGAACTGATGGACCAGAATTTCGTCCCAGGCATCCTTGCAGGCGCCGGGGCTGCCGGGCAGCGCGAACAGATAGGTGCCGTTCGCAACACCCCCGGTCGCGCGGCTTTGCACCGCCGAGGTGCCGATCTTCTGCATCGAGACGATGGTGAAGACGGTCGCAAACGCCTCGATCTCCTTTTCATAGACGTCGCGATGCGCCTCGACGCTGACATCGCGGCCGGTCAGCCCGGTGCCGCCTGTGGAGATCACCACATCCACGCCTGGATCGGCGCACCAGTCGCGCAGTTGCGCGGCGATCTGGTCGCGCTCGTCGGGCAGGATCGCGCGGGCGGCAAGGACATGGCCCGCCGCCGCGATCCGGTCGACCAGCGTCTGGCCCGAGCGGTCGTCGTCCAGCGTGCGGCTGTCGGACACCGTCAGAACCGCGATGCGGACCGGGATGAACTCTTTCGGGCCTGTGCTGTGGCTCATGGCCGGGCTCCGATCTCGAACCAGTTGACGCGGGGACCCAGATTGACCACGCGGGTCGCGCCGATCATCCCCTCACGCCCCCAGCAATCATGGATATGGCCGCAGACCGCAAGCTGCGGCTGCACCCGGGCGATGGCATCGCGGATCGCGGTCGAGCCGACCGAGAACCATCCCCCCGTGACATCGGCGATGCCCTTGGGCGGCGAATGGAACACCATCACATCGGCAGCCTCGCACGGGGCCAGCAGGTCTGCCGCCGCCTCCTCGGTCAGATCGCAGGACCAGGCGCCGAAGGGCGTGACCGGCACGCCATAGCCCAGCCCGAACAGCCTAAGCCCGCCGATCTCGACCCCTTCGCCATGCAGCACATGCGCCCCGGCGGGCGCGGCCGCGCGCAACTCGTCCAGGCTTTCGCAATTGCCCGGAACCATGACAAAGGGCGCGGCGATCCCCTCGATCATCGCCATGGCCTGATCCAGACCTTCGCGGCGGTTGCAGAAATCGCCCGCGCCGA
Source organism: Rhodovulum strictum (assembly GCF_009649175.1). Lineage (GTDB taxonomy): Bacteria > Pseudomonadota > Alphaproteobacteria > Rhodobacterales > Rhodobacteraceae > Rhodovulum > Rhodovulum strictum. The sequence continues at coordinate 29,548 of NZ_WJPO01000002.1, forward strand.
TGACAAGATCGGCCTCGGCCGAGGCGGCGACCAGCGCATCGGCGGCGTCCTGCGAGATATGGAGGTCGGAAAAGGCAAGTATCTTCATGCGGTCTCCCTCAGACGGGCCTGAAGCATCAGAAGGTCGTGCCAGGCCTCGCGTTTCGCAAGCGGGTTGCGCAGCAGATAGGCCGGGTGGAACATCGGCAGAACCGGCCGCCCCAGCGCCTGCGCCCAATGCCCGCGCAACCGGGTGATGCCCTTGCGGCCCAGCAGCGCGCCGCAGGAATGGTTGCCCATCAGCACCAGCACCTGCGGGTCGATCAGCGCCACATGGCGTTCCAGAAAGGGCAGCATCATCGCCACCTCCTGCGGCTCGGGGTCGCGGTTCTGCGGCGGCCGCCAGGGCAGGACATTGGTGATGTAAAGCGCGCGGGCGGGGTCGGGTGCGGCGCGATCAAGGCCGATGCTGGCGAACATCCGGTCCAGCAACTGCCCGGCCCGGCCGACAAAGGGCTTGCCCTGGATATCCTCGTCCCGGCCCGGCGCCTCGCCGATCACCATGACGCGGGCCTTCGGGTTTCCATCGGAAAAGACCAGCGATTTCGCGCCCTTCTTCAACTCGCAATGCTTATAGGCGGCAAGTGCGGCGCGCAAGCCATGGCGGTCGGCCGCCCCGGCGGCCGCCGCACGGGCGACAAGGACCGGATCGACCTCGGGCAATAGGGCCATCGCGGGCGCAGGCACGGGCGGCACGGCCACGGGTGCCGCCTCGTAGCGGTTGACCGGCGTCTCGCCAATCGCCTCGGTCGCGCCCAGTTCGATCTGCCATTCCAGCAGGGCCAGCGCGGTATGGGGGTCGATCCCGTAATCCATCGCGCAAGGCTAGGGCGACCCCGCGGCGGCGGCAATGGCCATCGCATCCCTTGCCGGGGCGAGGTGCGCTTTCTATAAGCGGGGCGATCAGGTCGGAGGCCCCATGACGTTCCGTTTCCGCCACCTTCTGGGCATCGAGCCGCTGAAGGCAGACGACATCCGCACCATTCTGGATCTTGCCGATCAATATGTCGATCTCAGCCGGGGCGCGTCGAAACATTCCGACGTGCTGGCCGGGCTGACGCAGATCAACATGTTCTTCGAGGCATCGACCCGCACCCAGGCCAGTTTCGAGATCGCGGGCAAGCGGCTGGGGGCGGATGTTATGAACATGTCGATGCAGGCCAGCTCGCTGAAGAAGGGCGAGACGCTGATCGACACCGCGCTGACGCTGAACGCGATGCATCCCGATCTGCTGGTGGTGCGCCATCCGCAATCGGGCGCGGTCGATCTGCTGGCGCAGAAGGTCAATTGCGCCGTGCTGAACGCAGGCGACGGGCGGCACGAACACCCGACTCAGGCGCTGCTGGACGCGCTGACGATCCGCCGCGCCAAGGGGCGGCTGCACCGGCTGACGGTGGCGATCTGCGGCGACATCGCGCATTCCCGCGTGGCGCGCTCGAACATCCTGCTTCTGGGGCGGATGGAAAACCGGGTGCGGCTGATCGGCCCCGCGACGCTGATCCCGGCCAAGGCGGTCGAATTCGGCGTCGAGGTCTACGAGGACATGCGCGAAGGGCTGGCCGGCGCCGATGTGGTGATGATGCTGCGGCTTCAGAAGGAACGGATGGATGGCGGCTTCATCCCCAGCGAGCGCGAATATTACCACCGCTTCGGGCTGGATGCCGAGAAGCTGGCCCATGCCAGGGAGGACGCCATCGTGATGCATCCGGGCCCGATGAACCGGGGGGTCGAGATCGACGGCACGCTGGCCGACGACATCAACCGCAGCGTCATTCAGGAACAGGTCGAGATGGGCGTGGCCGTGCGCATGGCCGCGATGGATCTGCTGGCGCGCAACCTGCGGGCGGAACGGGCGGCGGGGGGTATCCATGTCTGATCCCAAGCTCGGTGCCGATCTGGAAGACGGCGAAACCGTTCAGGCGCAGTTCCGCGCCGACCGCGGCACCTATATCAAGGCGCATCTGCTGCTGGCCGCCATCGCCGGGGCCGGGGCGACGCTGATCCTGGTGATGATCGGCAATCCCTTTCCCTGGGTCGGGATCGTCGCGGCACTGCTCGGCATCGGCGTGCGCGGCGCCTTTCTGATGAGCGAGGAACTGGCGGCCACCTGGACGCTGACCGACCGCGCACTGATGGGTCCGGGCGGGCGGCGGATCCTGTTCGAGAATATCGACAAGGCCCGCAAGCTGGGCGCCGCGGTGCAGGTCGTCACCCGCTCGGGCGACAAGCACCTGATCAAGTTCCTGGCCGACCCCGATGCGGTCGTGGCGCGGATCAAGGCGGCAAAGGGCAAGCGGCGATGAGAACGCTTTTCGGCAATGCCCGCCTGATCGACCCCGAGGCAGGCAGCGACGCCCCCGGCTGGCTGCTGGTCGAGGGCGCGCGGATCCTTGCGACCGGCACGGGCGAGCCACCGCCCGCCGGGACGGTAATCGACTGCGGCGGCCATTGCCTTGCCCCGGGCATCGTCGATATCGGGGTGAAGGTCTGCGAGCCGGGCGAGCGGCACAAGGAAAGCTTTGGCTCGGCAGGGGCGGCGGCAGCGGCGGGGGGCGTGACCACGATGGTCACCCGCCCCGACACGACCCCCGCCATCGACACGCCCGAGGTGCTGGAATTCGTCACCCGCCGCGCCCGCGATGCCTCGCCCGTGCGGATCAAGCCGATGGCCGCACTGACCAAGGGCCGCGAGGGGCGCGAGATGGTCGAGATCGGCTTCCTGCTGGATGCGGGCGCCGTGGCCTTCACCGATGGCGACCGGGTGATCGAGAACACCAAGGTGCTGTCCCGCGCGATGACCTATGCACGCTCGCTTGGCGCGCTGGTGATCGCCCACCCGCAGGATCCGGGCCTGTCGCACGGCGCCTGCGCGACCTCGGGCAAGTTCGCCTCGCTGCGCGGGCTGCCCGCGGTCTCGCCCATGGCCGAACGCATGGCGCTGGACCGCGATCTGGCGCTGGTCGAGATGACCGGCGTGCGCTACCACGCCGACCAGATCACAACCGCCCGCGCCCTGCCCGCACTGGACCGCGCCAAGAGCAATGGCCGCGACGTGACGGCGGGCGTGTCGATCCATCACCTGACGCTGAACGAACTGGATGTCGGCGACTACCGCACCTTCTTCAAGGTCAAGCCCCCCCTGCGCGCCGAAACCGACCGCGTGGCGCTGGTCGGGGCGGTCGCCTCGGGCCTGATCGACGTGATTTCCTCGATGCACACGCCGCAGGACGAGGAATCCAAGCGTCTGCCCTATGAGGCGGCGGCAAGCGGGGCGGTGGCGCTGGAAACGCTCCTGCCCGCGTCGCTGCGGCTCTATCATGCCGGTGCGATCGACCTGCCGCGGCTCTGGCGGGCGCTGTCGCTGAATCCGTCGCGGCGGCTGGGGCTGGAAACCGGGCGGCTTGCCCCCGGCGCCCCGGCCGATCTGGTCTGGTTCGACGCCGATGCGCCCTTCGTGCTGGACCGCTTCGCGCTACGCTCGAAATCGAAGAACACCCCCTTCGACGGGGCGCGGATGCAGGGCCGGGTGCTTGGCACCTGGGTCGCGGGCGCGCGCGTCTTTGGAAAAGGTTGACCCCCCATGCCCGTGATCGAAACCGCGCCCCTGACCCTCGGCCTTGTGGCGCTTCTGGCCTATCTGCTGGGGGCGGTGCCCTTCGGCATCGTCATGGCGCGGCTCTTCGGGCTTGGCGATCTGCGCAAGATCGGATCGGGCAATATCGGCGCAACCAACGTGCTGCGCACCGGCAACAAGCCTGCCGCCTTCCTGACACTGGTGCTGGACGCGGCCAAGGGCGGCATCGCGGTGCTGATCGCACGCGCCGCCGTGGGCGAGGATGCGGCGCAACTGGCGGGCTTCGCGGCCTTTCTCGGCCATCTGTTCCCGGTCTATCTGGGGTTCAGGGGCGGCAAGGGGGTCGCCACCTTCCTGGGCACCTTGCTGGCGCTGGCCTGGCCGGTGGGGCTGGCGGCCTGCGGCACCTGGCTCGCGGTCGCGGCGGCGCTGCGTTATTCCTCGCTCTCGGCGCTGGTCGCGGCGGCGCTGTCGCCGGTCTGGGCAATCGTTCTGGGACATGGCGAAATGGCGGCTCTCGCCGCCCTGCTGGCCGCGCTGATCCTGATCCGCCATGCCGCCAATATCCGCCGCCTGATCGCGGGGACAGAGCCGAAGATCGGCAGGAAGGGCTGATTCAAACGCCGCCTGTCCGGCACCTTTTTTGGCCCAGGGTTTCGCCCCGGCTTGCGCCGAGGCGACCCGCCGGGGGCGCTGCCCCCGGACCCCCGGGATATTTCTCGCCAGAAGAAATCCGATTGTGCTTCTTCTGGCCGAAAATATCCCGGGGGAGTCCGAAGGACGGGGGCAGCGCCCCCCTTTTCGCGCCACGGCAGCGGCCGACCGGGATTTTTCAGTAGCTGTATTCGGCGTAGATGCGGGAGAGATCCCCGTTCCAGTCGCCATGGTAATGCTCCAGCAACTCGTCGGCCGGGGCCTTGCCGGTCTCGACGCTGTCTTCGAGCGCATGCAGGAAATGGCGTTCGTCCTGCACCATGCCGCCCAGCCCCGGCCGGGCGCGGGCCTTGAGGCCCGAACGCGCGATCGCGACCACCTCGGCGGCCAGCGCCTGCATCTTGCGTCCGCCCACCTCGGCCTGAAGCCCGTGGACCGAGGCCGCGACCCGCCAGGCATCGCGCGTTTCGGCATCCCAGTCCTTGACCAGATCCCAGGCCGCATCCAGCGCCGACTGGTCATAGGTCAGCCCTACCCACAGTGCGGGCAGCGCGCAGAGCCGCCGCCACGGCCCGCCATCGGCGCCGCGCATCTCGATGAATTTCTTGACGCGGGCCTCGGGGAAGATGGTGGTCAGGTGGTCGGCCCAGTCGGACAGGGTGGGCACCTCGCCGGGCAGCGCGGGCAGGCGGCCGGCCAGGAAATCGCGGAAGGACTGGCCCAGCGCGTCGATGTATTTCCCGTCGCGATAGACGAAATACATCGGCACATCGAGCGCGTAATCCACCCAACGCTCGAAGCCGAAGCCGTCCTCGAAAGCAAACGGCAGCATCCCCGTGCGCGCCGGATCCAGATCGCGCCAGACGCGGGCGCGCCACGATTTGTGCCCGTTGGGCTTGCCCTCTAGGAAGGGCGAATTGGCGAAAAGCGCGGTGGCGACGGGCTGCAACGCCAGCGCCACGCGCAGTTTCTGCACCATGTCGGCCTCGGACGAGAAATCCAGATTCACCTGCACCGTGCAGGTGCGGTACATCATCGTCTTTCCCATGGTCCCGACCCGGTCCATGTAGTCGGTCATCAGCCGGTAGCGGCCCTTGGGCATCACCGGCATCTCGTCATGCGTCCAGACCGGCGCGGCGCCCAGCCCGATGAAGCCCACGCCGATCTCGTCGGCGACAGAGCGCACCTCGCGCAGATGCTCGTTCACCTCGTCGCAGGTCTGGTGGATGGTGCAGAGCGGCGCGCCCGACAGTTCCAGTTGCCCGCCCGGTTCAAGGCTGACATTGGCGCCGTCCTTTTCCAGCCCGATGATATGCTCGCCCTCGAAGATCGGCGCCCAGCCATAGCGCTGGCGCAAGCCTTGCAGCACCGCCAGAACCGACCGCTCGCCGGCATAGGGAATGGGCTTCAGCGTCGCCTTGTCATAGCCGAACTTCTCGTGCTCGGTGCCGATCCGCCAGGCATCCCTGGGCTTGCAGCCGGCTTCGAGATATTCGGCCAGTTGCGCCACGGACTCGATCGGGCCGCCGCCGGTTTGTGGGATGGACATGGGCGCTGGCCTCCGGTTCGTTCGCGTATTTCCCCCGTCACCTGCGACGGGGGGCGGGTCAAGTCAAGGCAGGGGCGCGCGTGCGCCGCCAGACCGTGACCGGCCCCAGGTCCGGGCTCCGGTCGAGTGCCGCGACAATAGGACCGGGGCGGGCACCGGGCAATGATACGAAAGCATCGAAAAGCGCCTCGGCCCCCTGTGCGGCGGCGGGGATCGTCACGGTGGGAAACCCCGATTGCGTAAGCCGCCAGAGCCGGGCGCCATCGGCATCGAAGACGAGTTCCAGTTCGGTCAGTTCGCTCAGCGCGACGAAGCCGCCATTGACGGGGGCCAGATAGGTGATCTGCCCCTCGTCCACCTGCACGATCCCCGGCGCGCCCCCGCCCGGGACAAAGCGCAGCCGCCGGATCGCGACATAGCCCAGCGCCAGCGACAAAAGCATCAGCGCAAGCCCGAGCCCCTGAAAGAACCAGCCGCCGAAGGTAAAGACCCAGCCGCCCGCCAGCGCCATCCCGCCCGCGGTCAGCATCTCGCGCGAGCGATCCAGAAGCGCGCGAATCTCGGGGCGCAGGAAGCTCACCCCCAATCCCCCAGCGCCTGCTGCCACAGCGTCATCGCCGCCACCGCCGCCGTGTCGGCGCGCAGCACCCGGGGGCCCAGACTGACCGGATGGGCAAAGGGCAGGCCGCGCAGGCGGGTGCGCTCGGCATCCGAAAAGCCGCCCTCGGGGCCGATCAGGATCGCCCAGGGCCCGCGCGGCGCATCGCCCAGCGCCGCCCCCGCCCCCACCAGCGCCTCGTCGCAGAACATCAGCCGCCGCCCTTCGGGCCAGTCGGCCAGAATGTCGGACAAGCGCCGTAACCCGCAAACCTCGGGGACAAAGGTTCCGCCGCATTGCTCGGCCGCCTCGATGGCATGAGCTTGCAGCCGGTCCTGGCGGATCCGCTCGGCATTGGTGAAATCGGTCTGCACCGGACAGATGCGCGCGGCGCCCATCTCGGCGGCCTTCTCGACGATGAAATCGGTGCGCGCCTTCTTGATCGGCGCGAAAAACAGCCAAAGATCGGGCGGCACCTGAAGCGGCCGCGTCTGCCGCTCGCACAGCAGCGCGCCGCCGCGCTTGCCCGCCACGGCGACCCGCGCCAGCCATTCGCCCGCGCGCCCGTCAAAGACCAGAACCGGATCGCCAAGCCCAAGCCGCATCACGGAAAAGAGATAATGCGCCTGCACGTCGGCCAGAGGAACGGTTTGCCCTTCCCCCAACGGGTGCTCTACATAGAGCCGGATTTTCGCAGACCGGGGTTCGCTCATGGCTACCAGTGATACGTCCCAGACCGGCGAAACGCCAGAGGCCGAAGGCCAGGTCGCCGATGCGGTCCGGGGCAACTGGGTCGACACCCGGGCGCCGGCCTGGACGCGCCCCTATCTGCGGCTGTCGCGCGCCGACCGGCCCGTGGGAACGTGGCTGTTGCTGATCCCCTGCTGGTGGGCGGTGACGCTGGCTGCGGCCTCGACCGGGTTTCTGTGGATCGACCTCTGGATCGTGCTGGGCTGCGCCATCGGGGCGTGGCTGATGCGTGGCGCGGGCTGCACCTGGAACGACATCACCGACCGCGAGTTCGACGCCAGCGTGGCGCGCACCCGCTCGCGCCCGATCCCGTCGGGGCAGGTCACGGTGCAGAATGCAGTCGTCTGGATGGTGTTGCAGGCGCTGACGGCGTTCCTGATCCTGATCACCTTCAACACTGCGGCAATCGCGCTGGGCATCGCATCGCTGGTGCTGGTGGCGGTCTATCCCTTTGCCAAGCGCTTTACCTACTGGCCGCAGATGTTCCTGGGGCTTGCCTTCAACTGGGGCGCGCTGCTGGCGTGGACGGCGCATACCGGCAGCCTGGGCTGGCCTGCGCTGTTCCTGTACCTGTCGGGAATTGCCTGGACGATCTTCTACGACACGATCTATGCCCATCAGGACAAGGAGGACGACGCGCTGATCGGGGTGAAGTCCACCGCGCTGCTGTTCGGCGACCAGACGGCGCTGCGGCTTCGGCAGTTCGGCATTGGCGCCGTTGTCCTGATGGCGCTGGCGGTGCTGGGCGCGCTGACCCATAGTGCGGGTCAGACCGCGGTCGTGGTCGGGCTGATCGGGGTGGCGGGCTTTGGCGCGCATCTTTACTGGCAGTTGCGCAATCTCGACGCGGACGATGCCGATGCCTGCCTGCGGCTGTTCCGGGCGAACCGCGATGCCGGGCTGATCCCGGTGCTGTTCTTCGGGCTTGCGATCCTGGCATAGGCGCACGGCCGCTGGAGGGGGACGATCCATGACCCATAGCGACGGGGAACTCCGATGACCCGCCTGACGCCCAGGTTGCTTGCGCCTGCCGTGATCGCGCTGGCGGCGGCGATCTGCCTGCTGGCCGCGTATCTGGCGGTCGGCCAGCTTGAATCGCGCATGGCCAAGGCGGTGCGCGCGGCGCTGTCGGACGCCGGGATCGCCTGGGCGGAGGCCACGCCAGACGGCATGCTGATGCGGCTGACCGGCACCGCCCCCGACGAGGCCGCGCGGTTCCGCGCGCTGTCGGCCGCGGGGGCGGTAATAGACGCCTCGCATGTGCTGGACGAGATCAACGTCGAGCCGCCGAACCCGCTGGCCGCGCCGCGTTTTTCGGTGGAACTGCTGCGCAATGCCTCGGGGATCTCGGTGATCGGGCTGGTGCCCGCCGCAACCGATCGCGACCGGCTTGCGCGCGATCTGGGGCGGCTTGCCCGGAACCTGCCGGTCACCGACATGCTGGAAAGCGCCACCGCCCCGGTGCCCGAGGGATGGGAGGCGGCGCTGGCCTTTGGGATCACCGCGCTGGGCCGGTTCGACAGCGCCAAGGTCTCGATCACGCCGGGCGAGGTGTCGGTCAGCGCCATCGCCCCCAGCCCGCGCGACCGCGACCGGATCGCGCGCGAACTGCGCGCCGCGGCGCCGGCGGGGCTGACGCCTGTCCTGGAAATCTCGGCGCCGCGCCCGATGATCGCGCCCTTTACCCTGCGCTTTGTCCTCGAAGGCGGGACCGCGCGGTTCGATGCCTGCGCCGCCGATACCGCCGAGGCCGTCACCCTGATCGCCGAAGCCGCCCGGCGCGCGGGGATGACCGGCGCGCTGGATTGCCCGCTGGGGCTTGGCGTGCCCGCACCCGGCTGGGGCGAGGCCGCCGCCCATGGCATCGACGCGCTGGCCGAGATCGGCGGCGGCACGCTGGCCTTTTCCGATGCGGACGTGACGCTGGTCGCCGCCGCGGGCACCGAGCGGGCACGCTTCGACAAGGCGGTGGCGACGCTGCGCAGCGCGCTGCCCGCCCCGTTCGAACTGACCGCCAACCTGCCCGATCCGGCCGGGACGGAGGGCGGGAATGCCAGCGCGGGGCCACGCGACTTCGTCGCCACGCTCAGCCCCGAGGGCAAGGTGCAGTTGCGCGGCCGGGTGCCCGACGCGCTGGTGCAGTCGGCCGCCGAAAGCTATGCGCGGGCCCGCTTCGGCCTGAACAATGTCCGGTCGGCCACCCGGCTTGATCCCGACCTGCCCGAAGGCTGGCCGGTCCGGGTGCTGGCGGGGCTTGAGGTTCTGTCGCAACTGCGCAACGGCACCGTGACCGTACAGGCCGATCTGGTCCGGCTGTCCGGGGTTACGATGGACGACACCGCGCAGGCAAGGGTGGCGCGGCTGCTGGCCGACCGGCTGGGAGAGGGGCAGAACTTCGAGATCGACATCACCTATGTCGAGCCGCAGGAAACCCCCGATGGCCGCCCCACGCCGGAGGCTTGCGTCGCGCGCATCGGCGAGATTCTGGCACAGGAAAAGATCACCTTTGCGCCGGGCTCGACCCGGATCGAGGGCGCCGCGGTTCGGGTTGTCGACCGGATCGCCGAGGTGCTGCGCAGCTGCCCCAACGCCGAGATCGAGATCGGCGGCCATACCGACAGCCAGGGCCGGGCGGCGCTGAACGAACGGTTGAGCCAGGAACGGGCCGAGGCGGTGCTGACCGCGCTGATGGCGCGACGGGTGCTGACCTCGAACCTGACCGCGCGCGGCTATGGCCCCAGCCAGCCGATCGCGGATAACGGCACCGAGGCGGGGCGCGAGGCGAACCGGCGGATCGAGTTCCGGCTGGTCGAGGCGGCCCCCGAGGCCGAGGCGAACGAGAATGGGCAGGAGGACGAGGCCGATGGACAGGACTGAATTCATCATCGTGACCACACTGGTCCTGTTCGCGACCTTCCTGCTGGGCTGGTTCGCCTCGCTTCTGGTGCATCGCGTGGCGCAGGTGACGCATGAGAACATGGACGATCTGGACCACATGGCCCAGGCGCTGCACGAGGCCGAGGAACAGCGCGACCAGGCAATCGGCTATCTGCACCAGCGCGAGGCGGAACTGACCAACCGTCTCAGCCAGACCGAGGCAGAATTGCGCGCCGCGATGGACGGGCTGCGCGATGCGCGGGCCGAAGCGGGCGAGTTGCGCGCCAATCTGGACCGGATGCGCCCGGATTGAGAGGCAGAATGGGTATTTGGGCCAAGAAGAAGCGGAAGGCTCAGTCTTCGGACCAGCGGTCCAGCGCCTGTTCGTCGGCATCCTTGGCCGCGACCCAGGCCGCGCCATCCGCGCCGAATTCCTTTTTCCAGAAGGGCGCTCGGGATTTCAGGTAATCCATCAGGAATTCCGCCGCGGCAAAGGCATCGGCGCGGTGCGGGGCGGCGGTGGCGACCATCATGATCGTCTCGCCGGGCATCAGCGGCCCGTGGCGGTGGATCACCAGGCAATCGACAAGGCTCCAGCGCCGCATGGCCTCGGCCGCGATGCGCTCCAGCGCCTTTTCGGTCATGCCGGGATAGTGTTCCAGTTCCATCCGGGCGAGCCCGCCATCGTCGCGCACGATTCCGGCAAAGGTCACCACCGCACCCGCATCCCTGCGTCCGGCTGCGAAGGCCCCGCATTCCGCGCCGAAATCGAAGGGCTCGGCCTGGACGCGGACCCGCATGGTCAGCCCCCGGTCATCGGCGGGAAGAAGGCAACCTCGCGCACGCCTGCCAGCGGCGCGTCGAACTCGGCAAGTTCCTGATCCAGCGCCACCCGCACCGCCGCAAGATCGGCAAAGGCGACGGCATAGCGTTCCTCGCGCGCCTTCAGTTCCTCGACCAGATCGGCAACCGTCGCGGCAGAGGTCTGGACCCGTTCCTTCGGCAGCCCGATCCGTTCGCGCAGCCAGGCGAAATAGAGCACGTCGATCACCGCCGCTCTCCCTCGGCGAGATGGGGCCAGGCCTTGCTGAAGTAATCCGCGCCGGTAATCAGCGTCAGCCCCGCCGCCACGACCAGAAGCGCGGTGCCAAGGGTCTCGATCACGGGCGAGGCCACGATACCATGGCCGATCAGCACCGAGATCGCGACCATCTGGACCGTGGTCTTCCATTTGGCAAGCTGCGTCACCTTGAGCTGCCCGGCGCGGGCGCCCAGAAACTCCCGCAGGCCCGAGACAAACACCTCGCGGAAGACGATCACGCCCGCAGCCAGCGTCATCACCGCGGGCATACCGGCCTGCGCCACCACCACCATCAGCGCGATCAGCACCATCGCCTTGTCGGCGATCGGGTCGACCATCGCGCCAAAGCGGCTGACGACGTTCCATTTGCGGGCAAGATAGCCATCGACCCAGTCGGTCGCCGCGGCGCCGACGAACAGCGCCAGCGCGATCCAGTCGGCCAGCGGGCTGTCCCACAGGAAATAGACCGCCGGGAACAGCGGCGCCGCGCAAAGGCGCAGCACGGACAGGATGTTGGGCAGGGTCCACCTCATGGGCCGACCCTAGCGGGCGCTGCGGCCGAGGGAAAGGGGGGCGCGGCAGATCGGCGACCAGAAGGCAGGCAGCCGGGTCCCGCAAGATCCGCGGCATTTTTCGTCAGTCGATTAATGATATGGCACTTCGCCTAAATTTCCGCCAATAGGCTGCGCAGAATGACAACAAGAGGTTCCCTGTGCATACGATCGACGAGAAGCTGCAACCCGTTCTGGAATCCGTCCTGCGCCGCAATGCCGGTGAGAAGGAGTTCCACCAAGCCGTGCATGAGGTGCTGGAAAGCCTTGGCAGGGTGATCGCCAAGCATCCCGACTATGCCAATGACGCCCTGATCGAACGGATTTGCGAACCCGAGCGGCAGATCATCTTTCGCGTGCCCTGGGTGGACGACAAGGGGCAGGTCCAGATCAACCGCGGCTTCCGCGTGCAGTTCAACTCGGCGCTGGGCCCCTACAAGGGCGGCATCCGGTTCCACCCCTCGGTGAATGTCGGCATCATCAAGTTCCTGGGCTTCGAGCAGATCTTCAAGAACGCGCTGACCGGCATGCCGATCGGCGGCGGCAAGGGCGGGTCGGATTTCGATCCCAAGGGCCGCTCGGATGGCGAGATCATGCGCTTCTGCCAGTCCTTCATGACCGAGCTTTACCGCCATCTGGGCGAATATACCGACGTGCCCGCGGGCGATATCGGCGTGGGCGGGCGCGAGATCGGCTACATGTTCGGCCAGTACAAGCGGCTGACCAACCGCTACGAGGCAGGCGTTCTGACCGGCAAGGGGCTGGTCTATGGCGGCTCGCGCGCACGCACCGAGGCCACGGGTTTCGGCACGGTCTTTTTCGTCCAGCGGATGCTGGAAACCCGCGGCCAGAGCTTCGAGGGCAAGCGGGTCACGGTGTCGGGTTCGGGCAATGTGGCGATCTACGCGATGGAAAAGGCGCTGTCCTTCGGCGCCAGGGTCGTCGCCTGTTCTGACAGTTCGGGCCATGTGGTGGACGAGAACGGCATCGACCTTGACCTGGTCAAGGAGATCAAGGAGGTCCGCCGCCAGCGCATTTCCGAATATGCCCGCATCAAGGGTACCGGCGTGCATTACATCGAGAAGGGCTCGATCTGGGATGTGCCCTGCGATGTCGCCCTGCCCTGCGCCACGCAGAACGAGCTGACCGGCAAGGACGCGGCAGCGCTGATCGGCAATGGCGTGATCGCCGTGGGCGAAGGCGCGAACATGCCCTCGACCCCGGACGCGGTGCGCGCCTTTCAGAAGGCGGGCGTGCTGTTCGCGCCGGGCAAGGCGGCGAATGCCGGGGGCGTAGCGACCTCGGCGCTGGAAATGCAGCAGAACGCCAGCCGCGACAGCTGGACCTTCGAGCAGACCGAGGCGCGGCTGGCCGAGATCATGGAGCGCATCCATGACCGCTGTGCCCGCACCGCCGAGGAATATGGCGCGCCCAACGACTATGTGCTGGGGGCCAATATCGCGGGCTTCGTCCGGGTGGCCGAGGCGATGCGCGCGATGGGCGTGATCTGACAAACCGACATCCCCGGCCGGGCCGACCGGCCGGGGATCAGCCGCGGTCGTGGAAGAAGCCGTAGATGGTTTCGGCCAGCGTATCCGAAATCCCCTCGACCGCCTTCAGATCGGCCAGCCCCGCGCGGGCCACGGCCTTGGCGCTGCCGAAATGCGCCAGCAGCGCGCGCTTGCGGGTGGCGCCGACGCCGGGGATCTCGTCCAGCGGGGTGGCGCCGACCGCCTTGGCCCGCTTCTGGCGATGCGCGCCGATGGCGAAGCGGTGCGCCTCGTCGCGCAGGCGCTGCACGAAATACAGCACCGGGTCATTGTGCTTCAGCGCAAAGGGGCGCTGGCCGGGGCGGTGGAATTCCTCTTTCCCGGCATCGCGGTCGATGCCCTTGGCCACGCCCAGAACGGGAATGTCCTCGACGCCCAGATCGGCCATGATCTGCGCGACCGCCCCCACCTGCCCGGCGCCGCCGTCGATCAGCAGCAGGTCGGGCCATGTCTCGCCCTCGCGATCCGGGTCTTCCTTGAGCAGGCGCTGGAAGCGGCGGGTCAGAACCTCGCGCATCATGCCGAAATCGTCGCCCGGCGTCAGGTCGGTGCCGCGGATGTTGAACTTGCGATACTGGCTCTTGGCGAAACCCTCGGGGCCGGCCACCACCATCGCGCCGACCGCATTCGTGCCCTGGATATGGCTGTTGTCGTAGATCTCGATCCGCGCGGGCGGGGCGTCCAGCCCGAACGCCTCGGCCAGCCCGGCCAGCAGCTTGCCCTGCGCCACGCTTTCCGAAAGTCGCCGGGCCAGGCTTTCGCGGGCATTGCGGGCGGCCCCGGCCACCAGGTCCGCCTTTTCGCCGCGCTGGGGCACCGCGATCTCGACCTTGCGGCCCGCGCGTTCGGACAGCGCCTCGGCCATCAGGTCGCGATCCTCGATATCATCGGACAGCAGGATCAGCCGGGGCGGATCCTTGTTCTCGTAGAACTGGCCGAGGAAACCGCGCAGCACCTCGGCGGCCTCGGCGCCGGATCCGGTCCTGGGATAGTAGTCGCGGTTGCCCCAGTTCTGGTTCGCCCGGATGAAGAAGACCTGCACACAGGCCTGTCCGCCCTCCATATGCAGCGCCATCACGTCCGCCTCGGCCACGCCGCGCGGGTTGATGCCCTGCACCGATTGCACCTGGGTCAGCGCCCGGATCCGGTCGCGCAGCGCCGCCGCGCGCTCGAACTCCATCGCATCCGAGGCCGCCGCCATCTCGGCCGCAAGCGCCTCCTGCACGCCGGTCGTGCGGCCCTGAAGAAAGCGTTCGGCATCGCGCACCGCCGCCCCATACTCCTGTTGCGAGATCCGGCCCACGCAGGGACCGCTGCACCGCTTGATCTGGAACAGCAGGCAGGGCCGGGTGCGGCTGTCGAACACCGAATCCGAGCAGTTGCGCAGCAGGAACACCTTCTGCAACTGGTTCAGCGTCCGGTTCACCGCGCCCGCGGATGCGAAGGGGCCGAAATAGGCCCCCTTTTCGGTCTTGGCCCCACGATGCTTGGTGATCTGCGGGAACGGGTGGCCGGTGGTGATCAGGATGTTGGGAAAGCTCTTGTCGTCGCGCAGCAGCACGTTGTAGCGCGGCTTGAGCTGCTTGATGAGGTTCTGTTCCAGCAGCAGCGCCTCGGTCTCGGTGCGCGTCGTCAGGAACATCATCGACGCGGTTTCCGAGATCATCCGCGCGATCCGGGGGCTGTGGCCGGACGGCTTGGCGTAATTCGCGACCCGTTTCTTCAGGCTTTTCGCCTTGCCGACATACAGGACGCGGGCCTGCGCATCGAGCATGCGATAGACGCCGGGCGAGTTGTCCAGCGTCGCCAGATAGGACTGCACGCAGGCATGGCCCTGCGGGCGGGGGGCGGTTTCGGCGGCTGTCGGCTCAGTGGTCATGGTCTCGCAGTCGTGATTCCCGGCATGGCTGCAACGATAATCGGCGGCGCATCAAGTCTAAACATGTCCACGAATTCTGTGGATAAGTCTGCGCATAAGCTTGGGGTGCGCCGGATTTTCCATTGTATTCCGCCCCTTTCAATGGTTTGCCTAAATTTTGTGCGCACATTTAAGCGGCTGAAAAACATGGAGAAATTTCACAATGTTGCAAATTGTTGAATTTCCTAAAGAAACAGTGAAGAAAATATGACCCGATCCGCGCGCGGTGGAAAAGTTAACGCGCCCGGCGCCCCACCCCGGTCACTCGACCCCCAGCACGTCGGGGGTCTGCCAGGACAGATGCTGGCCGCCATCGACGCACAGAAGCTGCCCCGTGACCGAGCGTGCATCGAGAAAATAGTCCAGCGCGGCGCAGATCTCGTCGGGATCGGCACCGCGGCGCAGGATCGTCGCGGCGCGCTGGCGGGTGAAATGATCCTCGGACTGCCGCCCGCCGCGCAGCGTCGGCCCCGGGCCGATCGCGTTCACCCGGATCGCCGGGGCCAGCGCCTGCGCCGCGGTGCGGGTAAAGGCCCAGAGCCCCATCTTGGCGATGGTATAGGTCATGAATTCGGGCGTCGGCTTGAGCACGCGCTGGTCGATCATGTTGACCACCAGGCCCGAGGCCAGCGGCTCGCCGCCCTCGCATTGGCCATGGTCGGGCGCCTGATGCGCGAAAGCCTGGGTCAGCAGGAACGGCGCGCGCAGGTTCGAGCCGATATGCCGGTCCCAGCTGTCGCGGGTGGCGGTGTGGATCGTGTCGTGTTCAAAGATCGAGGCATTGTTGACCAGCACCGTCAGCGGCCCGCCCAGCGCCTCGGCCGCGCGGCCGACCAACGCCGCGGCGGCACCCTCGTCCAGCAGATCGGCCTGAAGGGTCGCGGAATGCTGGCCCATGGCGCGGATCAGGTCCGCCACATCCTCGGCCTCGTCGGCGCTGCCGACATAATGCACCGCCACATCATACCCGCGCGCCGCAAGGTGCAGGGCCATCGCCCGGCCCAACCGCCGCGCACCGCCCGTCACCAGTGCACGGCCTGTCATGCCAGAACCACCAACGCGATATAGACGACAAACAGGACCGAGAAGACGATCCCCCAAGCCCGGGTCAGAGGCCAGCCGCGGAACACGAAGGGCAGCATCAACAGCGCGGCCGCCAGCATCACCCAGAGATCAAAGCGCAGCATCTCGGCCGGGACGGGGATATTGCCGAAGAAGCTGGCCACCCCGACGATGGCGAGCAGGTTGAACATGTTCGAGCCGATGACATTGCCCAGCGCGACATCCGCCTGACGGCGCAGCGCGGCCATGACCGTCGTGGCAAGTTCGGGCAAGGACGTGCCGATGGCGACCAGCGTCAGCCCGATCACCGTTTCCGAGACGTTCAGCGCGCGGGCGATCTCGATCGAGCTGTCGACCAGCAGATCGGCGCCCAGCGGCAGACCGATCAGGCCCAGAACAAGGAACATCACGATCTTGGGCCAGCCCATTCCGGCGTCGGCGCCTTCGATCTCGTCCGGGTTGTCGACGGCAGCAGCAGCGGCCGCCGCCGCTGCACCGTTCGCGCGCCGGTGGTTGCGGGCCGTCATGAACGCGTCGGCCAGCACGAAGCTCAGCGCAAGCAAAAGGGCGATACCGTGAATCCAGGTGATCGTTCCGGTCAGCGCTATGGCGATGAAGAAGACGGTCGCGCCCAGCATCATCGCATAGGTGCGCCTTGTGTCGCATTCATCCGTCCGGATCGCCATGATCAGCGCGGGCAGGCCCAGCACCAGCAACACATTGGCAATGTTCGAGCCCACGACATTGCCCAGCGCGATGCCCGGCGAGTCGCGCAGAACGGCCTGGATCGAGACCAGAAGCTCGGGCGCGGACGTGCCGAAGGCGACGATGGTCAGCCCCACGATCAGCGCGGGCACACCCAGCCGCAGCGACAGGTTCACAGCCCCCTTGACCAGGGCATCCCCGGCCAGAACCAGAAGCGCCAGCCCGAGAGCGGCATACAGCAACTGGATTGCCATGACCCTATGCCTTTCCGCAGGGGCAGGGTCCGCTGCCGATCCGGTGGCGCCCGCAGGCGGGGCATTTGCCGGTCTTTGCGCGGCCAAGGGCAAACCGGCCGTCCCCCTTCCCGGGCAGACGCAGCCGTCCGAACATGGCAAGCACCGCCATGGCGATCAGGAACAGGGTAACGACCTTGAGGAGCATGACCTACAATCCATAGCGGGCCCACAGCGCGCGGGCCTCGATCTCGTCCAGAACGCTCGTCACCGCAGGCGCGCCGAGCCGCGACCAGAGCCCCTTGCGCGGGCTGTGCAGCGCGAATTTCACCTTGTCGCCGAAGCGTTCCTTCATCACCGGCACCATATGGCCGATGCCGTCGGCCAGACCCAGTTCGACCGCCTGTTCGCCGACCCAGACATCGCCGGTAAAGAGGTCGCGATCCTCTTTCAGCCTTGTGCCGCGACGCGCGCGGACATGGTCCTTGAACGCGTCATGGATCGGCGTCTGCAACTGCATCAGCCGCGCCACATCCGCGGGCTTTTCGGGCTGGAACGGGTCGAGGAAGCTCTTGCTTTCGCCCGCGGTATGGACACGGCGTTCCACGCCGTAGCGGGACAGGAACTCGGGAAAGCCGAAGCCCGCATAGATCACCCCGATCGAGCCGATGATCGAACTGCGGTCGATCCAGATCTGATCCGCCGCACAGGCCAGCCAGTACCCGCCCGAGGCGGCCACATCCTCGACAAAGGCATAGACCGGAACCTCGCATTCCTCGGACAGCCGCCGGATCCGCGCGCCGATCATCGCGCTTTGCGCGGGCGATCCGCCGGGAGAGTTCAGCGCCAGCGCCACCGCGGCCGGCCGGCCCTTGCGAAAGGCGCGTTCGATCACGGGGGCAAGACCCGCATCCGACAGGCTGGATCCGCCCCGCCCACCCGCCGCAATCGGCCCGGACAGACGGATCACCGCCACCAGCGGGTCGGATTTGACGAAGGGAAGCCACCGTTTCATGGACTCGCATGTAGAGTGAGGGGCGAGCCCGAACAAGACGCGCGAAGAAATGGCCCCGCGCTGTTGCATCGCCGCCCGGCTCAGGCGGGCTTGCGCGCGACGATCTCGGCCCGGCATCGGCGCACGGTCCCGGTTCCGGTGCGCGCGGCTGTTGACTTGGCGGTATAATCCACCCGCTCGACCGTCAGCCCGGCGGCCTCGAACAGCCCGCGCAGCTCTGTCTCGGCCAGGGGGCCGGTGCGCCGTGTCGGGCGGGTTGTCCAGAACCGGCCCGCAACCTCGGCCAGTTCTGTCGCCTTGGCGGGCGCAAGCCCTGCGGCGCGCGCCTGTTCGGTCAGCCTTGCCTGCCGGGTGGGGATGTCGTCGGCGCCCGCTGGCCGCCAGGGCTCGCCCTCGCCATCCTCGGCCAGCGCGCCGGACATCAGCACTGCGCCCCCGGGCACAAGGCTTGCCGCCCAGTTGGCGACGACCCGGCCGCGCTGGTCGCGTGGAAAGAAGACAAGGAAGGAATGGGCGATCACCAGGTCCATGCCCTCGGCACGGAAGGTCAGCATGTCGGCGGTGCGGGCGGTCAGATCAAGGCCCAGCTCGGCGCCCAGCAGGCGGTTCTGCATCACCGGCGTCGCGCAGCGGTCGACATAGGTGATCTGCGGCGCAACACCCGCATTGCGGAACCCCGAGGCGACAATGGCCAGCACCCCGGTATCGGCCCCGCCCGAGATCAGCACGCGCCGCGCGCCCTGCGCCGCCGCCCGCGCAATCTCGGCATGAAAGAACGCCCAGCCCGCGGGCGGCTTGCCCTGCGCCTGCACCAGCCGCAGCATGGACCATGCCCGGTGGTAATCGGCGCAGCCATCGCCGGGCGCACAAAGCGCGGGCGCCCAGTCCCAGGAAAACCGCGCGATCCGCGCCAGAGGCTCGATATCCTTGGGGGTCTGGGGCGTGTCCTGGGCCATGGCCCCGAATGAACCCCCGCCCCGCCGCCGCCGCAAGCGCAAACGCAGCCTGCGGGATCAGACCTTGCGCTGGGCGGTGTTCAGATACCGGCACTTCCAGTTGGCAACGGTCCAGTTCGGATGCGTCGCGACCCATTTGGCCAGTTCCGGCTGGGCCCCCATCATGCAGGTCATGGGTGTGATGTCGGTATAGATAAGGCTGCGTTCCTCGCAGGCCCCTTGTTCATTCTGCGCCAGTCCAAAGCAGGCGACGAAGACAAGTTCGATCATGGCGACCTCGCGCTTTCCGGTTCCTGCCTCAAGGGTGGCAGGCAATCCTGCACCGATGGTTAACCGGGCGGGCGCATCGTGCAATGCTGCACCGCAGCGCAAATGATGCTGCGAACGCAAAGTGGAAATCGGCAGCGGTTTCGCCCCGCTCTGCCCGAATCCCGGGCAGAAAGCGGCTATCCCTTGCGCCGCATCAACCCCCGCGCCGGGTCATAGCCCAACAGCGCCAGCAGGAAGAACGCGACCGCCCCCGTCCCGACCCACAGCAACGCCCAGCCGTTGAACTGCGCATAAAGCGCAAAGCGGATCAGTTCGACCGCATGGGTAAAGGGGTTCACCGCGCAGATGTCGCGCAGAAGCCGCGAGGCTTCGGCCATCTTCCACAGCGGATAAAGCGCGGTCGACAGGAAGAACATCGGGAAGATGACGAAGTTCATCACGCCCGCGAAATTCTCGAGCTGCCGGATCGTGGACGAGATCAGCAAGCCCAGCGCCCCCAGCATCAAACCGCTGAGGACAAGCGCCGGCAGGACATAGACATAACCCATCGCGGGCATCTTGATGCCCATCAGCGCCGCGATGCCGAGAAAGGCATAGACCTGCAACAGCGACACCGCCACGCCCGCCATCAGCTTGCAGAACAGAAGCCACCAGCGCGGCCGGGGCGAGGTCAGCAACAGCCGCATCGAGCCCATTTCCTGATCGTAGACCAGCGAAAGCGACGACTGCATCCCGTTGAAAAGCTGGATCATCGCGCACAGGCCCGGCACGATGTAGACCTCGTAGGTGATATAGGTCTGGTAGGGCGGCGTGATCGACAGGCCCAGCGCCGCGCGGAACCCGGCGGCAAAGATCACCAGCCATACCAGCGGACGCACCAGCGCCGACAGGAAACGGCCGCGGTTCTGAAGAAACCGCATCGCCTCGCGCAGGACGATGGCATGAAGCGCGATCAGCCAGGCGTTCATGCCGCGGCCTCGTCATTGCCGCCGGTCATCTCGATGAAGGCGTCGATCAGATCGCCCTCGCCCGCGATCTCGGCGGCGGTGGCCTGTCGCAACACCCGGCCGCGATGCAGCACCACGACCTCGTCCGAGGGCTCGATCTCGTCGACCAGATGGGTGGCCCACAGAACGCTCAGCCCCTCGGCCGCCAGATCGTGGACATGGGCGGTGATCGACCGGCGCGCGGCAGTGTCCAGCCCCACGGTCGGTTCGTCCAGCAACAGCACCTCGGGCGCATGGATCAGCGCGCGGGCGATCTCCATCCGCCGCCGGTGCCCGCCATTCAGCGCGCGCACCTTCTCGCCCGCGCGCTCGCGCATGTTCAGCCGCTCCAGCGCGGCGTCGATCCGCGCGGTGGCCTCGCGCCCCGCCATCCCGTGCAGCGCCGCGAAATAGCGCATGTTGCGCATGACCGTCGTGTCCAGATCCAGCGTCGGCTGCTGGAACACCACCCCGATCCGGGCCAGCGCCGCGCGCGGATCGCGGGCCAGATCGAAGCCCGCGACCTCGATCCTGCCCTCGCGCGTCACAAGAAGCCGCGTGAGCAGCGAGAACAGCGTCGATTTTCCGGCCCCGTTCGGCCCCAGCAGCGCGCAGAACCGCCCCCGCTCCAGCGCAAAGGACACATCGTCCAGCGCCCGCCTTGCCCCGTAGGACAGGCTGACATTGGAAACGCGAAGGGCGGGAGTGCGGGTCATATGTCCTGTCCGTTGGCAGGGGTGAGGATAGCGGGCCGGCCGACAAGGTCCAGAATCCGGGTCGCCAGCCGTTCGGCCTCGGCGCGGGAATGGGTCACGAACAGCGTGGCGGGCCGTTCCTCGGCGATCAGCCGCTCGGTCAGCGCCAGCATCGCCTCGGCGGTGGCAGGGTCGAGCGAGACGAAGGGCTCGTCCATGATCAGAAGCTCGGGATGCCCGGCAAATGCCCGCGCGAGCGCAAGCCGCCGCTGCTGGCCCAGCGACAACTGGCCGGGAAAGGCATGCGCCTTGTCGCCGATGCCGACACGGGCCAGCATGTCGCGCGCCGCCCGCCGCGTCAGGCCCGGATGAACCAGCGTCAGGTTCTTCAGCACGCTGCGCCAGGGCAGAAGGGTCGGCTCCTGGAACACCATCGCGATCCGGCCGGGCCGCTCGACATTGCCTTCGAACCGCTCGTCCAGCCCCGCGACAATGCGCAAGAGCGTGGTCTTGCCGATCCCCGAAGGGCCAAGGATCGCCACAGTCTCGCCCTGCGCGACCTCGAAGGCGACGCGGCCCAGAACGGCGGTACCGCCAAAGGACTTGGCACGGATATCGACCCGGATCATGCCGTCCGCCAGCGCCGCGCGCGCCGCTCCCAGGGTTGCAGGATCAGCCATTCGACGGCCAGCATGACCGCGATGAAAGACAGCGCATAGATCAGCACCATGCCCACGTCGAACAACTGGAAGTAAAGGTGGATCTTGAAGCCGATCCCGTTCGAGCGGCCCAGGAACTCGACCACCAGCACGATCTTCCAGATCACCGCCACGCCGCCCCGCGCCGCCGCCGCCACGAAGGGCGCAAGCTGGGGCAACAGCACATGGCGCAGCCGCGCCCAGCCGGACATGCGATAGACCCGCGCCATGGCGTCCAGATCGCCCGACAGCGCCCGCGCGCCTTCGCGGATGGTGACGGTGACATTCGGCACCTTGTTCAGCGTCACCGCCACGATGGCCGCGGTCTCGTTCAGCCCGATCCACAGATAGCACAGCACGATCAGCACCAGCGCGGGCAGGTTCAGGAACACCACAAGCCATGGATCAAGCCAGCGGTTCAGCCGCTCGAACCGGCCCATCAGCAGGCCCAGGATCAACCCCAGGCTCATCGCCAGGCAGAACGCCCAAATCACCCGGACGAGTGTCTGGCCCAGGTGATGGGGCAGCGCGCCCGAGCGGATCTCGGCCAGCCATGGCCCGACCAGCGCGAAGGGCTGGGGCAGGATCTGCGGATCTGCGGTCAGCGCCGCGGCGATGATCCAGAGCAGAAGCAAACCGGAAAGCGAGATCGCCGGGACGGCGAGGCGGCCAAGCATCGCCGCCGCTCACTCCAGATCCAGGAACAGGCCCGCAGGCAGGGTCGTGGCCCGCCCCACCAGTTCCTCGCCGCCCAGTTCCGCCATCAGCGCCAGAAAGCGGTCCGCCGCCTCGGCATCGACATTGCCCGGCGCCGGGATCCCCGCGCGGTAATCGTCGCGCAGCCGCTCGAACTCGGCATCGTTGGCGGCGTTCATGATCGGCCGGATCGCCTCCCATGCGGCATCGCTGTCCAGCAGCATCGCCTTGGCCTCGCGCGAGGCGGCGTAAAAGGCTTCGGCGATGCCGGGATTCTCGGCCAGGAAGCTTTCCTTGAGCACATAGCTCAGAAGCGGCGTGTCGGGATCAAGCCCCAGCGCCGCCGAGGCATCCGCCACCGAGATCAGTTCGCGCATGCCCGCGGCCTTCATCTTGGCGAGGAAGTGCCAGAAATTGATCGCCCCGCCGGTTTCGCCCGACAACCCCGCCTTGAAGATCAGCGGCGGCGCGCCATAGACCTGTTCGGTCTCGGCGGCCAGATCCATGCCGTATTCGCGCGCGGCATAGGCCCGCAGCACCAGCCAGCTCTTGTCCAGCGGGCCGCCCGCGATGCCGATCTTCTTTCCCGCCAGATCCTTCAGCGTCTGCGCCGGGCTGTCCGGGGGCACCACCAGACCGCCCACCGCCCGCGAATAGGGGATGGCGATATAGTCCCGGCCCGCCGCGCGCTGGCGGGCGACCCAGATCCAGTCGACCACCATCATGTCGGCCTCGCCCCCCTCGACCGCGACGCGCGTGGCACCGTTATCGGCAAAGGGCGACAGCACCAGCTCGAACCCGTGCGCGGTATCGAGCCCGTTTTCCATGATCGTCGTCAGTTCCCAGGTCACGGTGCCCAACTGCAACACGGCCGCACGCAGCCGCGGCAAATCCTCGGCCCAGGCTGCGGCGGCGCTCCATAGCGTCACAAGGGCCGCAAGCGCGCCCGTCACTCGGTTCAACATGGTCTTCCTCCCGGTTTCTTGCGCGCGTTTCCGGTGTCGCTCTTGTCCGCCCCGCGCCGTACGGACCGGCGGGCATGATCGCCGCCAGCCCCCTCCCCGGCAGCGCAGGCAGAGTTTCGGGGATCGTGCCAGAGCGCAGAGCAAATGGGAAACCGATACTTAAGGCGCATTGCGACCCGTCCGGGCGGGGATAAGCTCGACCGATGAACCTGCGCCCCCGTCTTGCGGCTCTGGCCGCCATGATTGCCTTAGCCGCGGCCCCGCTTGCGGCGCAGGTGCCGTTGAACCGCGACGCCCAGGTGGCGTTCTTCGGGATCGCGTTTCTCGATACCTCGACCGAAGGCGCCTATTTCGGCGCGCGTGAAGACGAACAGGCGCGCATCGTCCTGCTGGAGGACGAGGTGCGCGCGCGCTTTGGCGCCGAGGGGTTTGCGCTGATGGACAACGCACCGGTTGCCGAGGATCTGGCCCGCATCAAGAACCCTGCCAATTGCTATGGCTGCGAGTTGCGCATCGCGGACAAGCTGGGGGCCGATTACGTTCTGGTCGGCGAGGTGCAGAAAGTCTCGAACCTGATCCTGTCGATGAACCTGGTGATGCGCGATGTCGAAACCGGCGCGATGGTGCGGGGGCTGTCGGTCGATATCCGCTCGAACACCGACGAGTCCTGGCTGCGGGGCATGCGCTACATCCTGAAAAACAATTTCTTCAAGGAATGAGGGAGGATTTCGTGAACCTACAGGGGAGTCTGGCCGCGCTGACGGCCGTGGCGGTGATGGTGCCCGCTCTGGCACTGGCGCATGGGCCGACGCGCCAGAAGGTCGACGTGACCGCCGAGCTTGCCGCCGAACCTGCCGAGGTCTGGGCGGTCGTGGGCGACTTTCAGGACATGGGATGGCACCCGGCGGTTCACGCCACCACGGGCGAGGGCGGCAACACGCTTGACGCGACGCGGCTGCTGACCCTGGGCGCGGCGGACGGGCCGACGATTGCCGAAGAGCTTTACAAATACGATGCCGGGAAGATGACCTATTCCTACCGGATCACCGAGGTCGCGGTCGAGGTTCTGCCGGTGACGAACTATTCCGCGCATCTGACCGTCAAACCGCGCGCTGGCGGCGGGTCGGTCGTGGAATGGCGCGGGGCCTTCTATCGCGGCTATCCCAACAACGATCCGCCTCCCGAACTGAACGACGAGGCCGCGATCAAGGCCGTGACCGCGGTCTATGAGGCGGGTCTGTCCGCACTGGTCGACCGCTTTGGCGCGCCCTGACATCCTGGCGCTGGCGCTTGGCTGGGCGTTCGCCGCGCTGCCTGCGGCGGGCGACATTGCCTATGTGACCAACCAGAATGGCGGATCGGTCTCTATCCTCGATCTGGCCGCGGGAACCGAACTCGCGCAGGTGCCGCTGCCCGGCCAGCCCGCCGGGATCGCGGTTGCGGCGGGCGGCTTTTTCGCCGTCTTGCCCGACACCAAGTCGCTGCGCCGCTTCGATGCGGCGGGGAATGAGACCGGGCAGGTCGCGCTGGACGGTGGTCCCATCGGCATCGCCCATGATCCGCTGCGCGGACGGGTCTTCGTGTCGGACTGGTACAACGCAAGGCTCTGGGTGGTGGATTCCGCCGCCATGTCGCTGACCGGAACGCTGGAAACGGGCACCGCACCGGCCGGACTGGCGGTGTCGCCGGATGGGCGCTGGCTTGCCTCGGCCGACAAGGAGGCGGGGCAGGTCTCGATCTTCGATCTCGAAAGCCTTGCGCTGGCCGGGACCGTGCCGGTCGGCATCCGGCCCTTCGGGCTGGGCTTTGCGCCGGACGGGCGGCTGTTCGTCGGCAATGTCGGCTCAAACGACGTGAGCGTGGTGGATGTGGCGGAACGCCATGTGCTGGCCACCCTTCCGGTCGGCGATCAGCCCTATGGCGTTGCCTTCGCGCGTGGCCGGGCCTTTGTCACCAACCAGCATGCCGACACGGTCAGCGTGATCGACCTTGGCACGCTTGCACCGCTTGGCGAAATCGCGGTCGGCGAATATCCCGAAGGGATCGACGCCACCGCCGATGGCGCGACCGTCGTGGTCGCCAACTGGTTTTCCAACAGCGTCAGCCTGATCGACGCCGAAACGCTGACCGTGACCGCCGAGATTGCCACCGGCGACGGCCCGCGCGCCTTTGGCCGTTTCATTGCAGAACGGGGGGACTGAGCCCATGCGCCGCCTTTTCCTTGCCCTCGCAATGACACTGGCACCCGGCCCCGCCCTGGCCCAGACCGCATGGGACGAATTGCGGCCGATGCTGTTTGCCGAGCGCGCGTTGATCCCGGCCGGCCCGCATATCGCCATCGCCAGCCCCTATCGCACCGCGGATGATGCAAGGACGCCGATCGGGATCCATGTCGAGGGGCCAGAGGGCCGGCTGATCGACAGGGTGACGGTGATCCTTGACGAGAACCCGATGCCGGTTTCGGCGGTGGTCGAGCTGGCCCGTCCGCTGCCCGCGCTGACTTTCGACCTGACGCTGCGCTTCAACGGCGCGACGGCGCTGCATGTGGTTGCCGAAACGACAGATGGCAGGCTGTTCCTGGCCGAGACCCATGTCAAGACCAGCGGTCAGGGCGCCTGTGCCGCGCCGCCCGGCACCGATCCTGTCGCCGCGCTGGCCGACCTGGGCCAGATGAGTATCGAGATGACCCCGCTGGCCCACACGGGCGGGGCGGCAGCGCGGCTGGGGGCAGTCGCCACACGCACCGGCCGGATCGAGGTCGATATCCGCCACCCCAGCCATTCCGGCCTGCAAAAGGACCAGATCTCGCTGTTGTTCATCCCGCCGCGCTATGTCGGGACGCTCGAGGTTGCGCTGGACGGCCAGCCCTATGCCACGATCACCGGCAGCATCTCGCTCAGCGAAAACCCCCGCATCGGCCTGTCCGCGCCGGGCGCAACCCGGCTGGTCGAGGTGACGATGACGGATACAGGCGGGACCGTCACCACCGCCAGCCGTCACTTGCCGGGTTACTGAGTGCCCGGTTCGCCCGGCTCTGGCGCGACCCGCTCCAGCGGCAGGTCAAGGAAGGCCCAGCCATCGGTGCCTTCGGGAAACCAGTAGATGCGCTCATGGCCGTATTCCAGCGCGCGTTTCGCGGCGTTCCAGCTCATCCAGCATTCATCGAGGCAGAAGAACACCACCGGCCGCGCCAGATCCCCGCCGGTGGCCCGCGCGAGTCCGGCCCGGAAATAGCCATGCGTCACCTCGGCGATCTCGCCATAGCCGACATTGGGCAACCAGATCGC
The DNA here is from genome assembly GCF_009649175.1 of Rhodovulum strictum. Taxonomy (GTDB): domain Bacteria; phylum Pseudomonadota; class Alphaproteobacteria; order Rhodobacterales; family Rhodobacteraceae; genus Rhodovulum; species Rhodovulum strictum. The sequence goes on from NZ_WJPO01000002.1 coordinate 56,257, forward strand.
CCCGGGGATCGACAGCCGCGGCGGATCGCGCCAGATCGTGCCCTGGGGCAGGTTCGGCGGCCGCGGCGCGCGCGGCATCACATCGACGAACACCGCCCCGCCCGCTTGCCAGAGCGCATGCGCCTGCTCGGGGCCGATCACGGTGGCGCCCGCCAGCGTTGCGGGCACCGGCCCGCGATACTCGTCCATCCGGTAGCCCGGGGGTTCCGGCACCTCGGCCAGTCCCGGACATGACAACCCCAGCAAAAGTGCAAGGGCTGCCGCGCGGATCATTGCGCCAGATCCCGCACCACCTTGCCGTAATCGTCCACCAGCGGCACGCCCGCCTCGTGCAGGATCGCGTTGATCTCGTCCTGATGGCGGCGGATCAAAGAATTCAGCTGGCGCTGCCAGACCTTTTCGTTCAGCCGCACCCCCATGGTGATGCGATAGAACAGCCGCGGCGGCAATTCCTCGTGGACCAGCGGGATGACCTTGAATTCGGGGAAGTCCGTCTTGACCAGCGGCCCGCCGATCGGCCCCCACAGGATCGCGCCGTCGATCTCGCCCGCCCTCAGTGCGGCCAGCATGTCGGGACCGGGCGCCTCGTAGCGGCGGTCCACCATCAGGTCATAGGCCAGCGCCTTGCCCATCAGACCGTACCGCGCCATGTGCGAGGCAGGCGGCGTGCCCGCGACGACACCCAGCGCCCGCCCCTGCAAGGCCGGGTCGGACAGCGCCTCGACATTCGCCAGCGGGCCGTCCGGATCGACGATCAGCACATAGGTCGAGGTGAAGTAATGGTTGGTGTTCAGCACCAGTTCGTGGCCCTGGGCAAAGCCGATTATGACGTCGCACCTGTTTGCGCGCAGCGTGTTCCGCACAAAGCCGGTCGCCATCGGATACCAGGTGTATTCGACCGGCAGGCCCAGCTTTTCGGCAAACATCTCGGCCAGACGGTTTTCGAACCCGCGCCCCTGATCGTCCGACATCGGATAGTTGGCGGGATCGGCGCAAACCCGGAACGCGGTCTTCGAGACCAGATCCGAGGTTTGCGCCAGACCCGGAACCGGCGCTCCGCACAGAAGGGCCGCAACTGCCGCGGCCGCCAGAAGCGCCTTAACCACCGGCCATGCACTCGGCTTCGAAGGCGCTGATCGCATCCGTCTTGTCTTCTCTCTTGGCCGGCCGGCCGCGCTCCAATGCACCGTCGCCGCGGGCCTTGAGATACACGTAGATATCGTCGACATAGCACATCACGTTCTTGTTCTGCCCGAAGGTGGGCATCACCTTCTGGTGCGATGCGTCGACATTCTGGATCCCGTTCGAGACGGTATAGACGAAATCGTAATAATCCATCCGCTCGACCGCGTCCTTCAGCGGCGGGGCATATGTCGAGCCCATGCCGTCAGGGCCATGGCAGACATGGCATTCCGAGTGATAGCGCCGGAAGCCGGAAAAGGTCATCCAGTCAACTGTGCCGTCCTCGGCAATGAAATAGGTGGGGACGCCATCCTCGGTGAAATAACGGCCGTCCTCCTTGTAGGCGGCAGGGCCGTTGCCCGGCAGCCCCCTGTTCTCGGTGGCACCGCCGGCGCTGGCCAGCCCTGCCATGGCGCCGAAGACCAGCGCCAATCGCAACTTTTTCATCTTTTCTCCCTGAATGGGTGGATTGGCACGGGCATGCCGTGCCAATCCTGTTCCTCCCCTCGCGCTGCCGATCAGTCCGGCAGCTTGAACACGGTCAGCTGACCGCCAAGCGCGGTGTAGTCGCTGAGCGCGGCATAGCCGCCCACGGCGCCCAGACCGTCATTCGGGTTGGTCAGACCCGCCGCCAGACCGATGCCGGCCCAGCCGCCGACGCCCGACAGGATGCCGATATACTGCTTGCCGTCATGCTCGTAGGACATCACGTTCCCGATGATGCCCGAAGGCGTCTTGAAGCTGTAAAGCTCTTCGCCGGTCTCGGCATCGACGGCCTTGAGCAGACCCTCGAGCGTGCCGTAGAACACCACGTCGCCCGCGGTGGCCAGAGCGCCCGACCACACCGAGAACTGCTCGGGGATCGACCACTTGATCTCGCCCTTGATGTTGTCCCAGGCGATGAAGTTGCCCATGCCGCCATGGCTGTCGGGGGCGGGATACATCGACAGCGTCGCGCCCACATAGGGCTGACCCGCGGTGTAGCTGACCCGGAACGGTTCGTAATCCATGCAGACGTGGTTGGTCGGCACATAGAACGTCTGGGTCCGCGGCGAATAGGCCGCCGGTTGCTGGTCCTTGGTGCCCAGCGCCGCCGGGCAGATGCCGGTGGTGTTGACATCCTCGCCGTTCTGCGCAGTCGAGAATTCCGGCACCACCGCCGGACGGCCAAAGGTCGGCGAGTTCGGGTCCATGTCGACGCCGGTGGTCCAGTTCACCGCCGGATCGTACTTCTCGGCCACCAGCAATTCGCCGGTCTCGCGGTCGAGCGTATAGGCCAGACCGTTGCGGTCGAAATGGGTCAGAAGCTTGCGCATCTGGCCGTCGACTTCCTGCTCGGTCAGGATCATCTCGTTGACGCCGTCATAGTCCCACTCGTCATGGGGCGTCATCTGATAGACCCATTTGGCCATGCCGGTATCGGCATCCCGCGCAAAGATGGTCATCGACCAGCGGTTGTCGCCGGGCCGCTGGGACGGGTTCCAGGTCGAGGGGTTGCCGGTGCCGTAATAGACCAGGTTCAGGTCGGGATCATACGAGTACCAGCCCCAGGTGGTGCCGCCGCCGATCTTCCACTGATCGCCTTCCCAGGTCGCGGTGCCGGAATCGACGCCCACCGGCTTGCCCAGATGCGTGGTGTTCTCGGGATCCATCAGCGTGTCGCTGTCCGGCCCCATCGAGTAGCCGCGCCAGACCAGTTCCCCGGTCTCCATGTTGTAGGCGGTGACATGGCCGCGCACGCCGAACTCGCCGCCCGAGATGCCGACGATCACATTGTCGCCGACCGGCAGGACGGTGGCGGTGTTGGTTTCACCGATGGCGGGATCGCCGTTCACCGCAGACCACTTGACCGCGCCCGTCTCGGCATCCAGCGCGACGATGGTGGTATCGGCCTGATGCAGGAAGATCGTGCCGTTGGCATAGGCCACACCGCGGTTCACGGTATCGCAGCACATCACCGGGATGACGCTGCTATCCTGCTGCGGCTCGTATTTCCACTTGATCTTGCCGTTATTGCTCAGGTCCAGCGCATAGACGATGTTCGGGAACGGCGTATGCACATACATCGTGTCGCCGATCACCAGCGGGCTGCCCTCATGGCCGCGCAGAACGCCGGTCGAGAAGGTCCAGGCCACCTGAAGGTTGCCCACGTTCTCGCGGTTGATCTGGTCGAGGCCAGAGAAACGATGGTTGGCGTAGTTGCCGGTCTGGATGACCCATTGCGTCGGGTCGTTCATCAGCTCAAGCAGTTCGTCGTTTGCCAGCGCCGCGGATCCTGCGCAAAGCGCGGCCACAGACGTGAAAGCGATCAGTTTCTTCATTTTTCACTCCCTTGGGTTCTGGTCTTCTACAAGGCTCCGCGGCAGGGGATGGTTTTCGCCACCCTTCGCCTGGCCGGAACCGGCGCAGCACCGGGACATCTGGTCCTCCCTCCGGTGCAACGTTTCGGTGAAGTCGCGTCAGTCCTCCCTTCTTGCCGTGATCGTGGTATCTTTCATGGCGCGGGCAAACCGGCCTGCCGTCGCAAAGCTGTCCCAACCGTTTGCGCGCATGCCCCCCGCCTCCGAACCTGTCAGTTGCGCCGCCGGTGCAGACGCTCGGCATGCCAGCCGACATGCTCGCCCGCAAAGCTCGCAACGAAGTAATAGCTGTGGTCATAGCCCGGCTGCATCCTCACCAGCCCGGCCTGACGCCGCCGCGCAAGCACCGTCGCCAGCGCCTCGGGGCGCAGCAGGTCAAGAAACTGATCTCCGGCCCCCTGGTCGATCAGGATAGCATCCTTCCACCCATGCTCCTCCAGAAGGAGGCTCGCATCATAGCACGCCCATGCCGATTCGTCGTCGCCCAGATAGGCACTCAACTGCTTGCGGCCCCAGTCGGACCGGGTCGGGTTGGCAATCGGCGCAAAGGCAGAAAGCGAGTCGAACCGGTCGGGATTGCGCAGCGCCAGCGTCAGCGCCCCATGCCCGCCCATCGAATGCCCGGTCACGCCATGGACATCGGCAATCGGCAGGTTGTCCAGCACCAGACCGCGCAACTCGTCCAGCACGTAATCGTACATCCGGTAATGCGCGGTCCAGGGCGCGCGCGTGGCATTGACGTAGAACCCCGCGCCCTGACCCAGATCATAGGCATCGTCATCGGCCACCCCCTCGCCGCGCGGCGAGGTATCGGGGAAGATCATGGCGATCCCGTGCTCGGCGGCATGCTGCTGGAAGCCGCCCTTGATCATCGCATTCTCATGCGTGCAGGTCAGCCCCGACAGATACCACAACACCGGCACCGGGCCGTCCTCGGCCTGGGGCGGCAGGTAGATGCCAAAGGTCATGTCCACCCCGCAAACCTGCGACGGGTGGGTGCAGACCATCTGCACCCCGTCGAAGCAGCGGTTCTGGGAAACGACCTCCATCGGCCCGCCTCAGTACACGACCACGGCGCGGATCGACTTGCCCTCATGCATCAGGTCGAAGCCGTGATTGATCTCGTCCAGCGCCAGCGTGTGGGTGATCATCGGGTCGATCTCGATCTTGCCATCCATGTACCAGTCGACGATCTTTGGCACATCGGTCCGCCCACGCGCCCCGCCAAAGGCCGTGCCGCGCCACACCCGGCCGGTGACCAGCTGGAACGGACGGGTCGAGATCTCGGCCCCCGCGGGCGCAACGCCGATGATGATCGACTCGCCCCAGCCCTTGTGGCAGCACTCCAGCGCGGTGCGCATCACATTGACATTGCCCGTCGCGTCAAAGCTGTAATCGGCGCCGCCCTTGGTCAGGTTGACCAGATAGGGCACCAGATCACCCTCGACCTCGGCGGGGTTGACGAAATCGGTCATGCCGAACCGCTCGGCGATCTCGCGCTTGGACGGGTTCAGGTCCACGCCCACGATCTGGTCCGCCCCGATCAGGCGCAACCCCTGGATCACGTTAAGCCCGATGCCGCCCAGCCCGAACACCACCGCCCGGCAGCCCGGCTCGGCCTTGGCGGTGTTGATGACCGCCCCCACGCCGGTCGTCACGCCGCAACCGATATAGCAGACCTTGTCGAAGGGCGCGTCCTCGCGGATCTTGGCAACCGCGATCTCGGGCAGGACGGTGTAGTTCGAGAAGGTCGAGCAGCCCATGTAATGCAGGATCGGATCGCCATCGAGCGTCTTGAACCGCGAGGTGCCGTCCGGCATCAGACCTTGGCCCTGCGTGGCGCGGATCGCCTGGCAAAGATTGGTCTTGGGGTTGAGGCAGTATTCGCATTCCCGGCACTCGGGCGTGTAAAGCGGGATCACGTGATCGCCGGGCTTCACGCTTTTCACGCCCGGTCCCACCTCGACCACGACGCCCGCGCCCTCATGGCCCAGGATCGCCGGGAACATCCCTTCGGGATCGGCGCCCGAGCGCGTGAACTCGTCGGTATGGCAAAGCCCGGTCGCCTTGATCTCGACCAGAACCTCGCCCGCTTTCGGGCCTTCCAGCTCGACCTCGGTCACCACCAGAGGCTTGCCAGCCTCGAACGCAACGGCCGCACGGGTGCGCATGTTCGCTATCTCCTCCCAGAAACCAGTGTTCTTATTTTTCTTAAGTGTAGAGAGTATGCGAAGGCACACATTGACCGGCAATTGCGACCTTGGTGGGTATTCGCCGGCGTGGACTTCGGGCCAATCCTCGTTAGAGTCCCCTCAAGGGAGGAGATTCCATGACCGTACGCGCCTTGACCGGGGCCGCGCTTTTGGCGCTCGGCGCCGCCACCATCGCCCCGGCAGCCGATTTCTCGGATCCCACATGGCCCTGCATCCAGCGCAAGGTCGAACAACTCTCGCCCGGCATCATGTGGCCCCACCCGGTCGAGGAACAAAGCTACGACGCCGCCACCGAGGCCGCAGTCAAGGAACTTGTCGGCCGACTGGTCCTGCGCCGCATCCCGCTGGAGGATCTGGACCCCGTCGTGGCCGCCTTTGCCGCGGAACATGGCAACGACCCCGCGCTGATGGGCCATGTCTTCATGTCCGCCTTCACGATCATGGCGCGGCAGCGACAGGCGATCATCAAGGGCATCGAGGAGTATTCGCTCTCGCAGATCGCCCTGTCCGAGCGCATCGACGCCACGCGGGTCGAAATCAACACCCTGCTGGATGCCGACCCGCTCGACCATGACCGCATCGACGCGGCCGAGGAACAGCTTGCCTGGGACGAGCGCATCTATACCGACCGCGCGCAATCGCTGACCTATGTCTGCGAGACGCCGGTCATCCTGGAACAGCGCCTGTTCGCCATCGCCCAGAAGCTGGCCCGCACCGCCGGGGATTGACGGGCGCAGATCACTCCCATTCCAGTTCGGTAAAGGCGACCGTCGCATTGCGCGCATTGTGCTGGTCGAACAATTGCCAGCGGTCGCGTTCCTCGGCCGCAATGCCCGCCACCGCATCGCTCAGCCGTTCGCCGCGGGCGATGGCGGCGCGCGTGTCCCGCGCCAGCACATCCAGATACCGCGCCGTATCCTGCGCCCCTTCGGGCCAGGGCAGCACCGGCCCGCCATGGCCGGGCACCACGCCGCTGGCCGGAATATCTGCCAGCCCGGCCAGAACCGCCTGCCAGCCCCGAAGCGCGCCGTCCAGCGTCGGGGCATGGACATCGAAAACCAGATCGCCCGCGAACAGCAACCCGCTGTCCCGGTCCAGCACCGTCAGATCGGTCCCGGTATGGGCGACGGGCCAGGCGCGCAGTTCCAGCACCCGCCCGCCAAGGTCGATCTCGACCACATCGGCAACCGCCACATCCACCGGCGCGACAGCCGTGCCGATCAACCGCCCGGCCCCGATCCGCGCCTCAAGGCTTGCCAGATAATTCTCCTGCCGGTCGGCCAGCGCGCGCGCCAGCCCCTCATGGCCCACGACCTTTGCCCCAGCCTCGGCCAGCACCGTCGCGCCAAAGACGTGATCGGGATGCATATGCGTCAGGATCACATGGCTGACCGGCAGACCGGTGCGTGCCCGCACCGCCCGCCAGATCGCCTCGCCCATCCAGCGCGCGCTGCCCGTGTCGATCACCGCGACAGACCGCGTGCCGATCACGATGCCCAGATTGGCCATGTCGCCACCATTCTCGCCATCGGCCTCGGCAATGGCACCGACATGCACCAGAACCCCCGGCGCAACCTCGTCAAATCCCAGCGCCTCGCCCACCGGCAAACAGAAAGGCCCGCCCGCGATCACCCCCTCGGGCAGCGCCGCGACCGGCGCCCGCTCCAGCGCCGCCAGACAGGCGGCCTCGGTCGCCGCCTCATGGCCGGGCATCAGCACATCGCGGCAGATCCCGGGGGCCGCCACCAGACAGAGCGTCACGATCGCCTCGAACATCGGCCCCCCTTCCCGGCTCCATCCAGCCAGCCTGCGCGCCCCGCCCCCTGCGATCCATACCGACCTATGGGGAATACCGCGCACCCCGTTTTCATGGCATACTCTCCCGTCAGGACCGCGCATCAGGGAGGACGCGCCCCATGAAACCCGTCATCGCCGCCACCATCGCCGCGCTGGCCTTCGGCCCGGCACTGGCCGACGAGAACCGCGCCAGCCCGCTGGCCGACAGCCCGATCTGGACCGACCTTCGCACCGATCTGGTGGGCAAGATCGACATCGCCGACGCAGCAGGCCGCATCGAGCTTGAGGCCCCATTCCGCGCCAATGATGCCGCCACGGTGCCGGTGACGATCCGCCAGACCGATCCGGCACTGACGATCCGCGGCGCAACCGTCGTGATCGACGAAAACCCCGCCCCGCTTGCCGCCAGCTTTACCTTCGGTCCCGCCATGGCGCCGCTCGAACTGGAAATCCGGGTCCGGGTCAACCAGTATTCCAATGTCCGCGTGATCGCCGATACCGACCAGGGCCACCTGATGACCGGCCGCTTCGTCAAGGCCTCGGGCGGATGCTCGGCCCCCGCAACCCGCAATCCCGCCGAGGCGCTGGCCGGAATGGGCGAAATGCGCCTGCGCCATTTCCCCGACACGCCCGGACTGTCGACCGCGCGGCGCGACGCCCAGATCATGATCCGCCACCCGAACTATTCGGGCCTCCAGCGCGACCAGATCACCCAGCTTTTCATCCTCGCCCATTTCATCGACCGGCTCGAAATCTGGCAAGGCGACGAAATGCTGCTGACCATGGAAGGCGGCATCTCGATCAGCGAAAACCCGGTCTTCCGCTTTACCTATACTGACAACGGATCGCCAAGCCTGCGGGTGATCGCCCATGACACCGAGGGCAATGTCTTCGAACAGGACCTGCCCAAAGCCGGCCAGTCCTGACGCCCTGCCTTCTTCTGGCTCCAAATATCCCCGCCGGAGGCGCGCGGCCGTCAGGCCGCGCCACGCCCAACCCCGGACAAGCGGGGCGTCAGCCCCGCGCAGGTCGGGGGCGGGAGCGCGCCCGAAGCCTCAGAAACACACGATCTCGGCCTCGGCCTGCGCGCGGCGCAGATCGGCGACCAGCGCATTCGCCATGGCCGAGGTACGAAAGATCGCTGCCCGGTCGCCCCCCACCTGCCGCATCATCAGCACCGTCTCGGCCTCGAGATACTTCTTGTAAGGCAGGATCGAGGCGATCACGTCGACAGAGCACGAACATTTCTCTAGCACGTCGCGCCCCTGCCCGTTCGTCGCCATGCAGGCAAAGACATAATCCGCCCGCGCCGCCGTGGGGTAATCGTTCAGCCGCGCCGCCACATCCTGCGCCGCAGCGGGCGCCGTCAGCCCGGCGGCCATCAGCGCGAGAACAGCCCCCCTCATCGCATCGCCTCCGCGCCCGGCGCTTCCAGCTTCAGCGTCGACAGGTAAAGCGGCGCGCCGCCTGCGGGGTCGGGCACCTGCGCGCTGAGCGTGTGATACCAGCCCGGCACATCGTCCGACATGGTCACCGTCACCGCCAGATCGGCAAAGCCGCGCATCCGGTCGCGGTTCGGATCCTCGGCAAAGGGGTGCAGCGTCAGCGCCTGCGCCTGAACCTCGTCGGTGCCGAAACCGGCTTCGACCGTCTCCAGGCTGGCCGGGCGCAGCAGCGCCTCCTTCAGGCGGTTGCGGATGTAGAACGGGCTGCCGCCCGAGGTTTCGGCCATGTCGCGCACAACCGTCTCCATGAAATACATCACGATCGGGTTGCCCACCTCGGCGGCAAAGGCGCCGATGGCGCTGTAGCTGTCGCCATGGGTGAAGCGCAGCACCGCCCGCGGCGGATCCTCGGCGCTGAAGCTCAGCTCGACCGCCCCGCTTGCGCCCGCTGCCGCGTCGGGTCTGGCCTGGTTGATGACCTCGCGCTCATAGACCAGCAGGGCCGAGCGCGGCACCTCGTCCAGCGTGCCGCCGCGAAACAGCAGGTCATAGGTTCCGGTGCCTTCGGTATCGGCCATGGCGGCGCCGCCCAGCACAAGGGCCGCGGCCAGAAGGCCCGTGAATGTCTTTCGCATGTTATCCTCTCCCTTGGCGCAAGCCTAGCCCGCCCGCGGCCGCTGTCACGCGATACTTTCGTCGGTCGCGGGGGCGGGGGCCCGTGTCTTCCAGTCGATCAGCGGGCGCAGCCGCGACAGTTGCACGGGCTTGCGCAGCACCGTGAAATCCCCCGCCAGCCCCGCGCCAAGCACCTCGTCGCCCTGATCGGCCGTGATCATGATCGCGGGGATATGGCTGCCCGTCGCCGCCCGAAGCGCCGCAATCGCCGCGATGCCGGTATCGCCGCCATCCAGCTGATAATCGGCCAGGATCACGTCGGGGGCCATGCCGATCTCGTCGACCAGCCGCACCGCCTCGGCGGTCGAGCCCGCGGCCAGCACGCTTGCCCCCCAGCTTTCCAGCTTCTGCGTGGTGGCAAACAGCACCTCGGGATCGTTCTCGACGATCAGCACGATCAGGTTCAGATCGCCCTCCTCGCCCGGCGCGGCCCCCGGATCGGCCACGCCCGGCCCGTCGGTCCGGGGCGGCGCCATGTAGATCTCGATGGCAAAGACAGATCCCAGCCCCGGTTCCGAGCGCACAGTCAGCCCATGGCCCAGATGGCGGCAGGTGCGTTCGACGATCGACAGTCCCAGCCCCATGCCTGACCCGGGCGGCACGTTGTCGGCGCGGGTGAATTCCTCGAAGATGCGGGCCTGATCGGCGGGCAGGATGCCGATGCCGGTATCCCAGACCTGAAGCACCACCTTGCCGCCGCGCCGCCGGCAGCCGACCAGAACCCGGCCTCGATCAGTGTACTGGATCGCGTTCACGACCAGATTGCGCAGCGAGCGCATCAGGTATTGCCGGTCGCTGCGCACCCAGGCCGAGCAGGGCACCACATCCAGCCGCAGCCCCTTTTGCGCGGCGACCATCGCCTGATCCTCGGCCACCTCCGTCATCAGCGTGCCGAGGCAGAACTCGGTCGGTGTCAGCGCCGAACCGGTGCTTTCCAGCCGCGAAATGTCCAGCAGCGCGTGCAGCAGCGATTCCATCGACCCGAAGGAGCCCGCCAGCCGGTCGACCAGCGGCGCCATCGCCGTGCCCGCGGCGGTTTCGGCCAGGGTAGAGATCAGCAGCTTGGCGGCATTGACCGGTTGCAGCAGGTCATGGCTGGCCGCGGCCAGAAAGCGGGTCTTGGACGACATCGCCGCCTCGACCTCTTCCTTGGCCAGGCGCAATTCCTCCTCGACGCGGCGCTGTTCCTCGTGCTGCTCGCGCAGGCGGCGGTTTGCCTCGGTCAGTTCGCTGGTGCGTTCGCGGACGCGCTTTTCCAGCAACTCGGTCGCCCGCGATTCCAGCGTCACATCTGCGATATCGACCAGAAAGCCGCGGTCGGGCAACAGGTGCACATGCAGATCCAGCACCCGCCCGCTGGCATGGTGCAGCCGCTTGCGCAACCGCCCCTCGCCGCGCAGCTCGGCGGGCCAGTGGTCGATATCGGCGATGTCGGCCTCGTCCACCAGCCGGTTGTCGCGGATATGGCGCAGGATCGTCGCGAACTCGGTGCCGTCCTGAACCAGCGTGTAGGGCACGCCCAGCAGCTCGCGGAAGCGGCCGTTACGGATCGTCACCTCGCCCGCGCGGGAAAAGGTGCAGATGCCAAGGCTCATGTGATCGAAGGCCGCCTGAAGGTAATGGGCCTGCATGTCGATCAGCAGATCCTTTTCCATCCGGTTCTTGCGCACGATGTCGGTGATCTCGGTCTGCAACAGGATGATGTTGCCCGACCGGGTGCGCTGCTGGCTGATCTGGAACCAGCGGTCGGCCTGCAATTCCAGCACGAAGGACATGCTGGCGCCGCCTGCGGGGCCGCGGATCGCCTCGGCCAGATCGCGGCAGGCCTTGTCGGGATCGGCCAGATGGCGGCTGGTCTGAAGCGCGCGGAAGTAATCCTCGACCGTCAGCCCGGGCAGGATGCGGGCCGAGATGTCGGGCAGGATCGACTTGAACAGATCGTTGCAGACCTGAAGCCGCCCCTCGTTGAACAGGGCAAACCCGCCCTCCATCGCGTCCAGCGCCTCGGTCAGGCGGCGCTGGGTCTGCTCGCGGTCGAAGCGCGCGATTTCCAGTTCGCTCGACGTGCGTTCCAGATCGCGCGTCTTGGCCCAGACCTGACCCTGCAAGGCCACCGCCGACTGGAACAGCGCATAGGCCGAATCGCCGACCTCGTGCTGGCGGCTGGCACGGCGCACCAGCGCGTCGATGATCCGGGCCTGACGCTCGATCACGACCTCGGGCGGCGCGTTCGGGTCGATCATGCCAGCGTCCGGGGCTGCGGCTCGAAAAAGGCGACGCCGACAAAGGTCTGGTTCACATGCACCCCGCAATGCTGTTCGCCATAGGTGTTGAAGCCCAGCACCCGGCGGGCGCGCAGGATCTCGGACACCCGTCCGGTCAGTTGCTTCTGCCTGATTTCAAGCTTTCGCAGCACGCAGTCGAACCCCAGGATGAAATCGGGTGCCCGGCCCGCCGCGCCGGTCACGTCCAGCCCCTGATCGAGGGTGCGCAGGATCTCCTGCCCCTGTCCCAGCGTCAGCAACAGCCCGTCGTCGATTGCGGAAAAGAAGGCAAGCGCGCCGGTTTCCGTCACCCGCTGGATCGCGCGGACGTGATAGAGGCTCTTGTTGCGCACCAGTACGGGATGCTCGGCAAAGACCTCGGGCGACAGTTCGTCCACGTTGTGCCCGACAAGGCGGGCATATTCCTCGGCCGCGGGCGCGCCGTTCAGTTCCAGCACCAGGCGTTCCTCGGGCACCGCGTCGGTGACCACCATCAGATGCTCGGTCGGCAGGAAGTGGTCGAACCCGATCCCGACGAATTCCAGATCGGTTTCCAGCAGGATCAGCAGCGCCGCATCGCTGTGCACCGCGCCGCCATGGAACACCGCCGTCCGGCGAAAGTTCAGCCCGTCCCCCGCCGAACCGCCAAAGACCGGCAGATCGCCCAGCCCCGCGGCCAGCGCGGCCACCAGCATGTCCTCCTGCTTGGACAGGCCGTCGGCAAAGATCAGCGCCAGCCGGTTCCAATGCGCCGAATGCAGGAACTGCGCCGCCAGCTTGCGCGCATCGGCTGAGACCCGCTCGATCGGGCAGGTGCCAAGCGGGCGGATCAGCATCGAGGCACAGCGGAAATGCGCCCGCGGAAAGGCCAGCATCATCAGCGCCTCGTCCTCGTAGCCCTCGGGCGTGATCTGCCCCGCCGTGGTGCAGCCAAAGACCGGCAGACCGGCCAGCGAGACATTCAGCGCGTCGGCCAGCGGCTCGGGCGCCAGCCGGTCGGGCACGAAGACCAGCACGAAGCAGCTTTGCGACAGGTCAAGCTGCGCGGCCGCCTCGCGCACGGCCTCGGCCGGATCGGCGGCGCGGGACAGCCCCACGCCAACCGCGCCAGCCCCGGGCCTGTCACGCATGTCGCGCATCACGCCGGGTTACTGGCTGAGGAAGGCGCGGGCATCCGTCTCGCCCAGCCCCGCGCCGATCTCGAGATTGGCGCTTTCCACCAGCACCGCGGCCTGGGTGCGGTTCTGCACCCCCAGCCGACGCAGAAGCGCGGTGATATGCGCCTTGACCGTGGCCTCGGCCAGCGACAATTCATGCGCGATCTGCTTGTTGGGCTTGCCCGCACAGATCAGCTTCATGATTCGCGCCTGCTGGGGCGTCAGTTCCGCGATCCGCTGGCTGACCTCCTGCACTGAGGGCATGCGCGCCCCGGTCCGCGCCGCGCGGCCCGCATTGCGGCACCCCGCAGGCAGATAGCGGCGGCCCGAGCGGATCTCGATCAGCGCCGTCTTCAGCTCGTGGGTAGCGGCCTCCTTGGGGATGAAGCCTGCCGCCCCGGCCTCCATCAGCGCCTGCACCACCTCGACCGAGGTCAGCGCCGAAATCACCAGCACCGGCACATCGGGGATGCGTTCGCGCAGGCGCAGAAAGCCGCTCAGCCCGGTGACATCGGGCAGCCGCAGATCCAGCATCACCAGATCCGGGCTGAAATCGGGGCCAAGCTGCGCAAGCCCCTCGCCCAGCGATGTCGCGCTGCGGATCGTGCAATCGTCGAAGACATGGCGCAGCGCCATCGACAGCGCGTCGCTGTAAAGCGGATGATCGTCGATCACCAGGATCGCGCGGATGCGACTGGCAGCGGGCGCAACCGTGTCATGGTCCATGTGAAAGTCCTCCCCGTCGGGGAGGATAGCAAAAGAAGAAGACACCGCGCAACTTTGCCGCACACCGGGCCGAAAGGAGGGGGTCTCAGGCCGGGGCGGCGCGCAGCCGGTCCAGATATCCCGCCCCCCGCCGCACCGCGCGCTGCCAGTCGGCTTCGGTCTGGCGGGCGGCCAGATCGGCACTGATCTCGACCTCGTCAAAGCCACAGGCCCGCGCCATCGGATACTGGTCGGCGATCAGATGCCCCGCCGCCCGCAGGCGCCCGGTGAACCCCATCCGCCGAAGGTCGCGCGCCAGCGTAAAGCCGCGCCCGTCCGAGAAGACCGGAAAGGCAATGCGGATCGCGGCGATCCGGCCAAGGATCGGCGCCAGCGCCGCCGGATCGTCGGCAGGCGCCAGATCGACAGCGCCCGGCGCAGCCTCGCCCAGCGCAGCAAGCGGCACGAACACCTCGTCCGGCGCGACCGCCGCGAAGCCCGCATCGCTGACCAGAACATTGCCCATGGTCATGCCGCACCCGCCCGCCGCACCGCGCGGCCGTCGATGAAATGGATGCCGCATTCCTCCTTGTCCCGCCCGCGCCAGCGACCTGCCCGCGGGCTTTCGCCGGGGGCCACGGGGCTGGTGCAGGGCGCGCAGCCGATCGAGGGATAGCCGCGCCCGACCAGCGGGTGACGCGGCAGGGCGTGGGCGTCGACATAGTGGCGCACATCCTGGCCCGACCAGTTCAGCAGCGGGTTCACCTTGACCCGGCCGCCCGCGTCCAGTTCGAACAGCGACAGGCCGCTGCGCGCGCCGGTCTGGTGCTGCTTGCGCCCGGTGATCCAGGCGCCATAGCCGCCCAGCGCCGCCTCCAGCGGGCGAGTCTTGCGCAACGCGCAGCAGGCATCGGGGTCGTCGCGATGCAGCAGCCCCTGCGGATCGGCGGCGGCCAGTTCAGCCGCATCGGGCCGCACCATCCGCACGCCGGTCAGCCCCAGCGCCTGCGCAACCTCGTACTGATAGGCCAGCGTCTCGGGGAACAGCAGTTCGGTATCGAGAAACAGCACCGGCAACGCGCGGTCGATCCGCGAGATCATGTGCAGCAGCACAACCGATTCCGCGCCAAAGGACGACACCAGCGCGATGCGGCCCGCGAAATCCGCCAGCACATGGGCCAGCACCGTTTCGGGCGCCGCGTCGGACAGCGTGGCGTTCAGCGCCGCCACCTGCGCCTCGGCCGGATCGAAGATCGCCTCACGCCGCATCATCGGCCCCCTCGTTATTGTAAAGCGCCTGCTGGAACGGTCCCAGCCCGACCCGGCGGAATGCCTCGCCAAAGGTTTCGTCCCCGTCCCGGCGCAGCCCCAGATAGGTCAGGACGATCTGCTCGACCGCGCCCACGATCTCGTCCGCGGCAAAGCCGGGGCCGGTGCGCTGGCCGATGGCCGCATTCTGGGTCGGATCGCCGCCCAGCGTGATCTGATAGGTCTCGACCCCCGCGCGTTCGAGCCCGAGGATGCCGATCTCGGCAACATGGTGATGCGCGCAGGCATTGATGCAGCCCGAGATGTTCAGCCGCAGCGGACCCACCTCATGCTCGATCTTCAGCGCCTCGAAATGCTGCGCGATCTGTTGCGCAACCGGGATCGAGCGGGCCGTGGCCAGGGCGCAGTAATCCAGCCCCGGGCAGGCGATGATGTCCGAGATATGCCCGGCATTCGCCGCCGCCAGCCCCGCATCCGCCAGCGCCGCGAACACCGCCGGCAGGTCGGCCTTGCGCACATGGGGCAGCACCACGTTCTGGCGGTGGCTGATCCGGATCTCGTCATGGCCGTATTGCTCGGCCAGATCGGCCAAGAGCCGCATCTGCCAGGCGGTCGCATCCCCCGGCACCTGCCCCGGTGTCTTGAGCGAAACGGTGACGATGGCATGATCCGCCCGCCGGTGCGCGGCAAGGTTCGTGTCGCACCACGCGCGAAAGGCCGGGCTGCCCTGCGGGATCGCCGCGGGGCCATCGCGCAGCGCGGGCGGGGCGAAATGCGCTGCAATGTCCGCCAGCATCGCCCTGTCCGCACCGCCGAATTCGCCCCGGGTCTCGGCAAAGCGCGCCTCGACCTGATCGCGCAGGGTTTCAAGCCCGATCTCGTGCACGGCGATCTTGATGCGCGCCTTGTACTTGTTGTCCCGCCGCCCGAGCCGGTTGTAGACGCCCAGGATCGCCTCGAGATAGGGCAGCAGGTCGGCTTCGGGCAGGAAGTCGCGGATCACCCGGCCCAGCATCGGCGTCCGGCCCAGCCCGCCGCCCACGCTGACCTCGAACCCCGTCTCGTCGCCCTGCCGCACAAGGCGCAGCCCGATATCATGGGCGCGCGTGACCGCCCGATCCTCGGCCCCGCCGCTGATCGCGATCTTGAACTTGCGCGGCAGGAACTGGAATTCGGGATGGTCGGTCGACCATTGCCGCATCAGTTCGGCGTAGGGGCGCGGATCGGCAACCTCGTCGGCGGCGGCGCCCGCGAAATGATCGGCCGTGACATTGCGCACGCAATTGCCCGAGGTCTGGATCGCGTGCATCCCGACATCGGCCAGCGCATCCAGCATGTCGGGCACGTCGCGCAGTCTGGGCCAGTTGAACTGGATGTTCTGGCGCGTGGTGAAATGGCCATAGCCGCGGTCCCAGCGCTCGGCGATCATCGCAAGCTGGCGCAACTGGCGGGCATTCAGCGTGCCATAGGGGATCGCCACCCGCAGCATGTAGGCATGCAGTTGCAGGTAAAGCCCGTTCATCAGGCGCAGCGGGCGGAACTCGTCCTCGGTCAGGCGGCCGTCGATCCGGCGCTCCACCTGATCGCGGAACTGGCGCACGCGCTCGCGGACAAAGGCATCGTCGAACTCGGAATAGGCATACATGGGCTTACTCCTGCGGCGTCATTCTGCGGCCTGGGCGGGCAGCACGAAGGGGGCGGGTCCGCGCGCGCGGACCCGTTCGCGGAAATCGACGGGCACCGGGCCGAACGGACCCGGCCGCACCTCGGCCATGTAGGCGCCGACCACGCGATCGGCCTGCGCCACGGCGGCAGCCAGACGGGCCTGCGCCTCGGCCAGGTCGCCGATCACCTCGGCATCGGCAAGCGAGCGCGACCAGTTGCCCCCCGGCGTCATCCAGACCGGATCGCCGTCGAACAGGTCGTTGGCGGCGACCACCACGGGCATCACGATCCGGCTCATTGGGCGGCTTCCCGCAGGGGGGCGGGGGCCAGCGCGGCCGCATCGCGCGGGGCGAGCCCCAGCATGATGACCGCGGGGCCGCGCAGATCGGCGGCCGCCAGATCGGCGGCCAACCGGCCAAGCCGCGAGGCAAGAACGCGCTGATCCGGGCGCGAGGCATTCTCGACCACGCTGACGGGCGTTGCGGGATCGGCGCCATGCATCAGAAGCCGGCCCTGAACGAAACGCGCCGCGCGCTTGCCCATGTAGATCGCCGCCACCGCGCCGGGCCGGGCCAGCGCCGCCCAGTCGTGATCGGCCAGACCGTCGACATCCTGCCCGGTGATGATCCGCAACTCGCCATTGCGCCCGCGCCGCGTCAGGCTTTGCCCAAGGCTCGCCGCCGCCGCCGAGGCCGCGGTGATGCCGGGCAGGATCGCCCAGTCCAGACCCGCCGCCGTGCAGGCGTCGATCTCCTCGTCAAGGCGGCCGAACACGCCCGGATCGCCCGCCTTGAGCCGCACCACCAGCGCCCCGGCGCGGGCGCGCTCGACGATCAGGCCGTTGATCCTGGCCTGCGGCGTGGACGGGCCGAAGCCGGTCTTGCCGACCTCGATGATCTCGACCTCGCGGCGGGCCAGTTCCAGGATCGGTTGCGGCACCAGCCGGTCATGGATCACCACATCGGCCTGATCCAGCGCCCGGCGCGCGCGCAGCGTCAATTCGTCGGGATCGCCCGGCCCCGCGCCCACGAACAGCACCCGGCCCGGCGCGGGCGCGCGGTCCAGATGGTCGGACAGAAGCGGCGCGGCCTCGGGCACGGCTTCGCCCGCCATCGCGCGGTCGAACAGCGCACTCCAGAAGTCACGCCGCGCCCGGCCCGGCGGCAGCGCCTCGGCCTCGGGGCGCAGCGCCTTCGCGCCGCGCAGCACCGCGCCCAGCCCGGCGGGCAGTCGTTCCTCGAGCAGCGCCTTGACCTTGCGCGCCAGCACCGGCCCCGTGCCCTCGGTCCCGATGGCGATCACCAGCGGATCGCGATCGACCAGCGCGGGCGTCAGGAAGGCGCTGGCCTCAAGATTGTCGACGATGTTGAACGGCACCCCGGCCGCTTCGGCCAGCGCGGCCACGCGGGCATCCGCGGCCGCATCCTCGTCGGCGGCATAGACCAGCCGCAGCCCGGCAAGGTCGTCCTGCGCCAGCGGCCGGGAAAACAGAGCGATGCGCCCCTCGGCGTCCCAGGCGGCGATCAGCGGATCGACGGTTTCGGCATAAACCTCGATCCGCGCCTCGGTCTTGAGCAGCAACCGCAGTTTCGCCACCGCAGCCGCACCCCCGCCCGAAACGGCGACACGCAGACCGGCAACGCGCAGGAAGATCGGAAAATGGTTCATGGGGCACCTCTGGCTATGGGCCAGATATAGAACAAATTCCCTTTCCAGAGCCATACCACGCCGCTGAAAGGGACGTGTTCTCAGTGCCTTCCCGCATCCGCGGGAAAATTATCCCCATAATGCAGTCCGCGCCGCATGCCGGTCCGAAATCCGCCCTGCGGCCGGGACGCCAGCCCCGGCCGCAGCCCCCACTCAGCGCCGCAAGGCGTGGAAATGATCCGTCGGACCGGTCCCGCGCCCGACCCACAAGCCATCCGCGGCCCGAATCGCGGCCAGTGTGTAGTCCTTGGCTGCACTGGCCGCCGCCAGCGGATCGGCAAGCGCCGCAAGATGGGTCGCCAGCGCCGCCGACAGCGTGCAGCCGGTGCCATGGGTGTTGCGCGTCGCAACGCGCGGCGCGATCAGCCAGACCCGCCGACCCGGCGAAAGGAACAGATCGGGGCTTTCCTCGTCGCCCAGATGCCCACCCTTCAGGAACACCGCGCCGCAGCCCAGCGCCAGCAGCGCCTCGGCCTGTGCTTCCATCTCCTCGCGCGTCCGCGCCTCGGGCCGGTCCAGCAGATCGGCCGCTTCGGGCAGGTTCGGGGTGATGACCCTGGCCATGGGCAGCAGCAGATCGCGCAGCGCCGCCACAGCATCCGCCGCCAGAAGCCGGTCGCCGCCCTTGGCCACCATCACCGGGTCCAGCACCACCGGCACGTCGCGCCCGTCCAGAACGCCCGCCACCGCCTGCACGATGGCGGCCGAGCCCAGCATGCCGATCTTGACCGCATCGACGCGGATATCGTCGAACACCGCCTGAACCTGCGCCGCGACAAACTCGGGCGCGACAAGCTCGGCGGCTCGCACGCCTTGGGTGTTCTGCACCGTCAGCGCGGTGATCGCGGCCATGCCATAGCCGCCATTGGCACCTATCGACTTGAGATCGGCCTGAATGCCCGCCCCGCCCGACGGATCGGACCCGGCAATGGACAGGATGTTGGGGATCATGCATGGCTCCATGTCTGGGCAAGGTCGCGGGCGGCGGCCTCGGGGTCGGGGGCGGACGCGATGGCCGAGACGACGGCGATGCCGGCGCAGCCCATGTGCTTGAGGGCGGGGATATCCGGGGCACCCACACCGCCGATGGCAACCGCGGGCACCGGCGCCGCGCGCACGATCCGGGCCAGCCCGTCCATGCCCAGCGGCGCAGCGTGATCGGGCTTGGTCGCGGTGGCGCGCACCGGACCGACGCCCAGATAGTCGACAGCGCCGGGCGGCAGGGCGGCAAGCTGCGCCCCGGTCTCGATCGACAGCCCCAGGATCGCCACCGGCCCCAGCGCCGCGCGCATCCGCAGCGGGTCGCCATCCGACTGGCCGATATGCAGCCCGTCCGCCCGCGCGGCCAGCGCCACCGCCAGCCGGTCATTGACGATCAGCGGCACGCCCAGCGGCGCCAGCAGGGCGCGCAGGCGGCGGGCCTGCGCGATCATCGCCGCATCCTCGGCATGCTTGTCGCGCAACTGCACCGCCGTTGCGCCGCCCCGCACCGCCGCCATCACCAGTTCGTCGGACACGCCATCAGGCGTCACGAAATAGACCCGAAAACTCATGCCGCCTGCACCCGCGCCCCGGCGGTCAACGCGTCCGGCGTGATCGTGGCCAGCGCGTCCAGCAATGCGACCTGAAAGCTGCCCGGCCCCGCAGCCGTTTCCCCGGCCCGCTCGCCCGCAAGCCCGAAATAGGCCAGCGCCGCCACCGTTGCGGTCGCCCGGTCCTCGGCCCCGGCCAGGAACGCGCCGACAAGCCCGGTCAGCGAACAGCCCAGCGCCGTTACTCTGGGCATGGCCGGATGGCCATTCGCCACGCGCCAGCCGCGCGCCCCGTCGGTGACGTAATCGACCGGCCCGGTAACGGCGACAACAGCGCCCGTGCTGCACGCCAGCGCACGCGCCGCCTCCTCGGCCGCGGCCACCGGATCGGCGCTGTCCGCCCCCTTGCCCTGCGCCGCCGCCCCCGACAGCGCCAGGATCTCGGAGGCATTGCCGCGGATCGCCGCCGGGCCAAGCGCCAGCAACCGCGCGCCGATCTCGCGCCGGAACGCCGTGGCGCCGACCGCGACCGGGTCCAGCACCCAGGGCAGGCCCGCCGCCTGCGCGGCCTGCGCCGACGCCTCCATCGCCGCGACCCAGGGGCCGCTGGGGGTGCCGATATTGATCGTCAGCGCCCCGGCCAGCGGCGTGAACTCGGCCGCTTCCTCGACCGCATGAACCATTGCGGGCGAGGCGCCTGCGGCCAGCAGCACATTCGCCATGACGTTCATCGCGACGTAATTGGTGATGTTGTGCACAAGCGGCGCGCGCTGGCGCATCTCGCTCAAATGGGCTCCCCAGTCGGGCATCACGTCCTCCGTGGCCGGGCAGGAAACGAACGCGAAAGCCCCTTGGGCGCTTCGGGTGCGACTTCCTCCGCCAGCATGATCTGGTTCAGGTTCAAAGGGTACTTCTCAGCCCGGGATGACCCCGGACGCCCCTGTCACGGTGGGCATGGAACCACGTCCCGCGGGGAAACAAAAGCACCTTTTGCCTGCCCGGATCTCAGGACGAAACAGCCGCGCGCGGCCCGGTCAGGATCCGCCAGTAGAGCAGCGCAAAGCCCAGGAAGGCGGCAATCCAGCCCGCCCCGGCCAGATGCAGCAGCCAGCCCGGCGCGCCAAGCCCTTCGGCAAACCGGGCCATGACCGAGACCAGCAGCAGCACATACAGCGCGGCGACGGCCGGGCTTGCGGTCAGCGGGCGGCCCGAATGGCCAAGGCTGGCGCGCGTCATGATCGCCAGCGTCATCATGCCGACCGCGCCCGCCATCCACACATGCTGCGCCGCCGTGACCGAGCCCAGCCCCGGCAGCACCGACGCAAGCCCCACCGCCAGAAACCCGACCGGCACCAGCGCATAGGCAAGGTGCAGCACCCAGACCAGCGGCTCGGCCAGCGTGCGGTGCCCGACCCAGCGGCCCAGCCGGATCAGCTGCAAGACCCCCGCCAGCAGACAGAGCAGCGTGGCAAGCCAATGCGCGGGCGCCACGGTCCAGACCGCAAGCGCCAGACCGGCCACCGCCAGCGCGATCCCGTCGAACTGGCCGAGGGGGGCGGGCAGCCGCGTCTCGCGGCGCTGGGCCAGCCAGTTGCGGGTAAAGCTCGGCACGACCCGGCCGCCGATCAGCAGGATCATCCCGATCGCAGCCGCCAAGGCCACCCGCAGCCCCAGCCCGCCCGCCGCATAATCGCCGCGCAGGGCATCGAGATGGAACAGCCCCTGCCCCAGCGTCATCAGCAACAGCAGCGCCCAGACCGACAGGTTGCGCCAGTTCCGGCCCGCCACGATCTCGCGCAGCATGACCGCAGCCAGCGCCAGCGGAAAGGCCAGATCGACCGCTGCGGCCGCCCCGACCGGCAGCAGCGCCGAAACCGACACCGCGACCCGCCCCGCCGCCCAGAGCAATACCAGTGCCAGAAGCGGCCAGCCCATCAGCGGCAGCCGCCCGGTCCAGTTCGGCACCGCCGTCAGCAGGAACCCGGCCGTGACGGCGCCGAGATAGCCGAACAGAAAGGCATGGGCATGCCAGCTGACCGGATCGAGCACAGTGGGCAGCGCCACGCCGCCGCCCAGCATCGCGATCCACAATGTCATCGCCGCGGCCGCCCAGAGACTGCCGAACAGGAAGAACGGGCGATGGCCCTGCGCCAGAAGGGCGGGACCGGCAAAGGCGCGGCGGCGCTCGGAGGTGGTGGCCATGGGACGACTCGCTTTTGGTATTTCAAATACCGATTAACCGATGTAATACGTATTTGAAACTCCAATTCGTGAGGCCCAATGCGCCTGACCCAGTTCACCGATTTCGGATTGCGCGCGCTGATGCGGCTGGCAGGCCGCCCCGAGCGCGGCTTTTCCACCGCCGAACTGGCAGAGGAATTCGGCGTCTCGCGTCATCATCTGGCCAAGGTCGTGGCTCGCCTTGCGGCGGCCGGGCTGGTCGAGACACGGCGCGGCGGTGGCGGCGGGTTGCGGCTGGCACGCCCCGCGGCCGAGATCCGGCTGGGCGAGGTGGTGCGCCTGCTGGAGGCAGATCAGGCGCTGGTCGAATGTTTCGCGGCCGATGGCGGGGCCTGCACGCTGACGCCGGATTGCCGTCTCAAGGGGCGGCTGGCCCGGGCCGAGGCCGCCTTTCTGGCCGAGCTTGACCGCGCAACGCTGGCCGATTGCGCCTGGGCGCCGAGGGCGGAATGATGGGCGGCTGGGGCGAACTGGCGCTGGCCTTCGGCGTGTTCCTGGCCTCGCATGGCGTTCCGGTGCAGCCCCCCGTGAAACGGCGGCTGACAGCTATGCTGGGGCGGGGCGGCTATCTGGCGGCCTATAGCGCGCTGTCGGTCGCGGTGCTGGCCTGGCTGATCGTTGCCGCCGGGCGCGCGCCGCATGTGCCGTTGCTGCCCTGGGCGGCGTGGCAAGCCTGGGTACCGAACCTTGCGATGCCGGTGGTCTGCCTGTTGATCGCCTTTGGCACGGCGGCACCCAATCCGCTCAGCTTCGGCGGTGCGCGCAACGACCGCTTCGATCCCGCCCGCCCCGGCATCGTGGGGCTGACCCGCCACCCGCTGCCCTGGGCGCTGGCGCTGTGGTCGGGCGCGCATGCGCTGGCCAATCCCGATCTGGCGCATCTGCTGATGTTCGGCGGCTTCGCGGGGTTCGCGGTTCTCGGCACGCGGATCATCGATCGGCGCAACCGCCGCCTTCTGGGCGAGGCCGAATGGCAGCGGCTGGCCGCCCATACCGCGAACCTGCCGCTTGCGGCGCTGATCGCGGGGCGCTGGCGGCCCCGCGCATGGCCCGCCCCGGCGCGGGTGATGATCGCGCTGGCGCTCTGGGCGGTGCTGTTTCTTGGCCACGAGGCGGTGATCGGCGTCTCGCCCCTGCCTGCGCCGATCTGAGCCGGCTCAGCTCGACGGGTCGTCGATCAGACGGGCCGGCTTGGCCAGCCGGAGAAGCGGCCCGCGATCGCAGATCGTGATGGATTGACCGTCATTCTGCACGCCATATTCGCCCAGCGTCCGCAGCGCCCGTGACAGGTTCTCGGGCGTCATGCCAAGCAGCGAGGCGATCTTGCGCTTTTCCAGCGGCAACGCAAAGCTCTCGGCCCCGCCCGCCAAATCCTGATACCGTAGCAGGTAATTGGCCAGCCGCTCTATCGAACTGCGCAACCTGATGTTCTTGCTGGATTTCACAACGCCGCGATAGCTTGCTGCAAGTTCCCTGACCACGGCGCGCGCAAAGGCACGGTCCTCGTCGAAGACATCGCGCACATTCTCCGAAGGCAACAGGACAACGCGGCTTTTTTCAAGCGTGCGCGCAGAACACAGGAAAGGCGCATCCTGGATCGTAGCTGCCAGCAGGAAGCTCGAGACCGGGGTCACGATCTCCATCGTGGTCTCGCGCCGGTTCCATGTGGCGAAAAGCTCGACCTGACCGGCGGTCAGCACATGCAGGAAATCGCTTGCCTCGCCCTCATGGAACAGGTCGACTTGCGGCGGAAAGGTCTGGACATAGGCACCGCGATGCAGCCGGGCAAAGGCGCTCTCGGCCATATCGGCAAAGATCGGCAGGTTGCGGATTTCACAGATATCCGATTCGCGCATGTCCTCTCCGGCCTAATCTCTTGACAATTATCAAGTGAACTTGCGTTAAATATCAAAGCTCTCGCGCCCAGATTGGTGAGGCCCGGTTGAGATGTTTCACCCAATCGCCCGACCTTTTGCCCGCGCGGCCTTATTTCGTCATTCTGGCGTATCTTCCGGGCACCAATCAACCCGAAAGCGACTTGCCCATACAATGCTGACATTCAAATAGGCTGCCGGGACAGTAATTTGGAACACTTCTTCGTGGGGGATCGGGATGGGGTTCTTGAACGCGGCGCCGCAGGGGCCTCAGGAACGGGTGCGTCGGGCCATCGATCCGGCCGAAGGTGAAACACTGGCGACAGGGGAACAAGCGGGCCGGGCCGAATGGGAGACAGTCAGATGATCGTGACGATCAAGGCACTCGCCGCGATGCTGAGCCCGCCCAGTGCCCAGTTCAAGGCCGCCACATGGGATATCGCCGATGCCATGCTGGTCGAGGATCTGCTGACTCCAGAGGTACGCCGCCAGCTTCTGCCATTGCTTGACGAAATCCACGAGATGGAGCTTGGACGCCAGCAGGAACGCTTCGCGGCGCATTTCCAGCGCTCGCGATCCTTGTCGCTGAACCTGATCGAGCACCTGCCCACGGACGAGGCCGGGCCCGCCGCCCATCTGGACTCCTGTCACCTGGCCCTGTTGCTCGACACCCTTGCCGACCGTCCCCTGAACGAGGTGCGCGGCGTGCTGGCGGATGTCGCGCCCGTGGTCGAGATCCTGGCGCTTCGGCTCGAGGCGCTGGGCAGCAGCTATGCGGGCGTTTTCCGGGCATTGCTGCATCTGGCGGTCCAGGGGGCGCGTACCGCACACGACGCCGAAGGATACTTCGCTTACAGCCGCTGCCCGCCCGGACTCACCGGCTGCACGGGGCCGACCCCGGCCGCCGCCGCCCTCCACCTGCCCGAGCGATAGCGATGAGGACGCGCTTTCCCGAAATCACCATCGACGGTGTCGCCCTGGCGCCAACGACGATTGCGGCCAGGACAACGGTCCGCACCGCAGCCGCAAACGGCCCGGGCAATGCAAGGGCACAATCGGGTTGCGCGCCCGGGGACTTTGGCGATGCGCCATTCCGCGCAGGCGGACTGGAGGAGCGGCGCACCAGCTTTGCGCGGGTCGGATCGGCGCTGGCCAGCCGCAACATCGACCTTGCACCGGGGGCGATGGGGCCGTTCGATCTGGACCTGGCGCGCGCCCGGCTGAACGGGGCGCTGGAATTGGCCGCGCGCGAGCGGCGGGCGCGGGCCGCCTTTGCCCGGATGAACCGACCGAACAACCCGGGCTGGCCCGGAACACCGGCCGGAGGGTCGGCCGGTCAACCGGCACTTGCCCCCCGGGACACGCAGCCCCGATCCCAGGAATTCGGCCCGGTTCCGGTCGATCTGCGCAACCATGCCGATCCGCTCGACGCGATTGCGGCCGATCACTTGCGGCAGCGGCAGATGGCGGGCGCGCTGGAACGGCTGGCGCACGGCCAGGTGCCGTGCCTGGAACACATCATCGGGTTGCTGGCGCATGTCGATATCGAACTGCCGGTGAATTTCCTGGACGAGGAAGTGGACCTGTTCGATCTTCTGCGCCGACGGGCCGGACCGCGGGACCGGCCGGACTGGCTGCTTGACCGGCTTGCCGCCGAACATGCCGTGATCGACGATCTGGCGGGCGAGGTCAGCCATATCCTGCGCAGCGTCATTACCGGCCGGACACCGCCCGACATGCGCGCGCTGGGCCGCTTTGCCGTTGCCACCCGCCGCCACCTGATCGTGGACGAGACATTGATCCTGCCGCTTGCGCGCATGCGCCTGTCCCAGCGCGACCGGCAGGATCTGCGCGCCGCCATGGCCGCGCGGCGGGGCCTTCCCCCTGCCACCGCCCGCGGGACCATCGACGCCTGAGCCGGGCGGGCTCAGCCCAGCGCGTACCCCGCGCCGCGGACGGTGCGGACGGGATCCTCGCCGCCATGCTGGCACAGGGCCTTGCGCAACCGGCCGATATGGACATCGACGGTGCGGGTATCGACATAGATATCCCGGCCCCAGACCCGATCCAGCAACTGCTCGCGGCTCCAGACCCGGCCGGGTTTCTCCATGAAGGTCGACAGCAGCCGAAACTCGGTCGGGCCAAGCTTCAGCGTCTGGCCGTCGCGGAAAACCTTGTGGGTCTCGGGGTCCAGAACGATATCCTCGAATTCCAGCCGCTGGCCCACCGCCGCGGGCCGCGTGCGTCTGAGCAGCGCCTTGACCCGCGCCATCAGTTCGACCACCGAATAGGGTTTCACGACGTAATCATCGGCGCCGGTTTCCAGCCCGCGCACCCGGTCAACTTCCTCGGCCCGGGCCGAAAGCATGATGATCGGCATCGCGCGCGTGTCGTTGCGGGTCTTGAGCTGGCGGCAGATCTCGATCCCCGAGACCGAGGGCAGCATCCAGTCCAGCACCACCAGATCGGGCACGATCTCGTCCACCAGGATCAACGCCTCGTCCCCGGTCGCGGCGCGGGCCACGCGAAAGCCCTCGGCCTCCAGATTGTAGGCCAGAACCTCGCGCTGGGCGGGCTCGTCCTCGACGATCAGCACTGTGGGCCTTTCGGCGATTGACATCGCTCAGACCCTCGGCGCCTCGACCGCGGTACGGTCGGCCTTGGGCCGTTCGTCCTCGGGCATCTCGCCGGTCACCAGATAGATCACCTGTTCCGCAATCGCGGTGACATGGTCGCCCATCCGCTCGATGTTCTTGGCGATGAAATGCAGATGCATGCAGGCGGTGATGTTGCGCGGATCCTCCATCATGAAGGTCAGGAACTCGCGGAACAGCGCGTTGTACATCTGGTCCACTTCCATGTCGCGCATGCGCACATCCTGGGCCAGTTCGGCATCGCGCTGGATATAGGCGTCCAGCGCGTCCTTCAGCATCGCCTCGACCGCCATAGACATGCGCCGGATCGCGCCCGCAGACCCGTCAATGGGGGTCATCTGCACCAGAACCCCGGTGCGCTTGGCCATGTTCTTGGCATAGTCGCCGATCCGTTCCAGATTGGCGCCGATCTTCATCACGGTCAGCACCGTGCGCAGATCGCTGGCCGAAGGCTGGCGCAGCGCCAGCATCCGGGCACATTCCTGGTTCACGCGCTCTTCCAGCTCGTCCACGGCGCGGTCGTTCTTGCGCACCCGCTCGGCCAGTTCCTCGTCGCGGTTTTCCAGCGATTGCGCGGACTCGAGGATCGCGACCTCGACCAGCCCGCCCATCTTCATGATGAGCGCCTGGATCGCCTCGAGGTCGCGGTCGTAGGATTTCACGATATGGCGGTCGTTCATCTGCGATCCCTTCTCAGCCGATCCGGCCGGTGATGTAGCTTTCGGTACGCGGGTCGTGCGGGTTGGTGAAGATTTGCCCGGTCTCGCCGAACTCGACCAGATGGCCCAGATGGAAGAAGGCGGTCTTCTGGCTGACGCGGGCGGCCTGCTGCATCGAGTGGGTGACGATCACCACCGAATACTGTTCGCGCAGTTCGTCGATCAGTTCCTCGACCTGCGCGGTCGCGATCGGGTCCAGCGCCGAACACGGTTCGTCCATCAGGAGAACCTCGGGTTCGGTCGCCACGGCGCGCGCGATGCACAGACGCTGCTGCTGGCCGCCCGACAGGCCGGTGCCGGGGGACGAAAGCCGGTCCTTGACCTCCTCCCACAGCGCGGCCCGGCGCAGCGCGCGTTCCACGATCTCGTCCAGATCGGCCCGGGACTGCGCCATGCCATGGATCTTGGGGCCATAGCCGACATTGTCGTAGATCGACTTGGGAAAGGGGTTCGGCTTCTGGAACACCATGCCGACCTTGGCGCGCAACTGCACCGGATCGATCGAAGGCGCATAGATGTCCTCGCCGTCCAGCGTGATCAGGCCCTTGACGCTACAGATGTCGATGGTGTCGTTCATCCGGTTCAGGCAGCGCAGGAAGGTCGACTTGCCGCAACCCGACGGCCCGATGAACGCGGTCACCGTCTTGTCCTCGATGTCCACGTCCACGTCCTTGATGGCGCGGTTCTCGCCATAGAACACGTTGACCCCGCGGGCCGAGATCTTCACCTCATGGGTCACTGCAGTCCTCTTCGTCAGCGGATTGTCATACATGATCGAATTCCTTTGCCAGCGCTACCATTTCCGCTCGAACCGGTTGCGCAGGAAGATGGCGAGCGCATTCATAACTACGAGGAAGGTCAACAGCACCAGGATTGCCGCCGAGGTGCGGCTGACAAAGCCGCGTTCGGGGCTGTCGGCCCAGATGAAGATCTGCGTCGGCAGGGCGGTGGCACTGTCGAAAGGCGTGCTCGGGGCCGAGGTGATGAAGGCGTTCATCCCGATCAGCAGAAGCGGCGCGGTCTCGCCCAGCGCCTGCGCCAGGCCGATGATGGTGCCGGTCAGGATGCCCGGCATCGCCAGCGGCAGCACATGGCCGAACACCACCTGATGGCGGGACGCACCCACACCCAGCGCCGCCTCGCGGATCGAGGGCGGCACGGCCTTCAGCGCAGCCCGCGTCGCGATGATGATCGTGGGCATCGTCATCAGCGCCAGCGTCAGACCGCCCACGAAGGGCGCCGAGCGCTGCATGCCGAACCAGCCCAGGAACACCGCCAGCGCCAGCAGACCGAACACCACCGAAGGCACCGCCGCCAGGTTGTTGATGTTCACCTCGATCAGGTCGCTGACCCGGTTCTTCGGCGCGAATTCCTCAAGATAGATCGCCGCACCGATCCCCAGCGGGAACGAGATCAGGAAACAGACCAGAAGCGCCCAGGCCGAGCCGATCAGCGCGCCCTTAAGCCCCGCCAGTTCGGGAAAGCGCGAGTCGGCATTCCTGAACAGCGCCCAGTTGAACGGCTCGGTGATCGCGCCTTGCGCCATCAGCGTGTCGAACCAGGCGATTTCCTGATCCTTGACGCGGCGGAACGCCTCGGGCGTCTCGCGGTCGATCAGCCCCTTCTTGAGCTGGTCATAGGGGTCGGAAACCGGCACCCTCATGGTGATCGTCTGCCCGATCAGCGAGGGGTCCGCCACGATCCGGTCGCGCAGCATGAACTGCGCCCCGTTGCTGAGGATCGCGCCCAGCGCGCGCAATTCGGCGCGGCTCTCGACGCCGGGGATCCGCTCGGCCAGTGCCGCGGTCATCACGTCGCGAAAGCCCCCGCGCGGCAGCCCGGCCGCCGGAATCTCGGCCGGATCGACATAGACATCCAGCGTGATGTGGGTCTGGGTGAACGCCTTGTGGCCGGTCATCACCAGCGAGCCCACCAGCGTCGCCAGCATCAGGAAGGCAAACGAGATCGCGGCAAGGCCAAGGCCCTGAAGCATGATCTGGTGACGCTTGCGCCGCCCAAGGCCCGCGCGAACGGTCTCTGTCGAGGAAAGCCGGCGCGGTCCGGCTGCGATATCGGTCATGGCACGGGCCTCAGTCATAGGCTTCGCGGTACTTGCGCACGATGCGCAGCGCGAAGACGTTGATCACCAGAGTGACGAGGAACAGCATCATCCCCAGCGCGAACGCCGCCAGCGTCTTGGGATTGTCGAACGAGGTGTCGCCGATCAGCAGGGTCACGATCTGCACGGTGACGGTGGTCACGCTGTCCAGCGGGTTGATGGTCATCTTGGCGATCAGCCCCGCGGCCATCACGACGATCATCGTCTCGCCGATCGCGCGGCTGACCGCCAGCAGGATGCCGCCCACGATGCCGGGAATGGCCGCCGGGAACAGGACGGTGGTCATCATCTCGGCCCGGGTCGCGCCCAGCCCCAGCGCCCCGTCGCGCAGCGCCTGCGGCACCGCCGACAGCGCGTCATCGGCAAAGGACGAGATGAACGGGATCAGCATGATCCCCATCACGCTGCCCGCAGCAAGCGCGGTGTTGGGCGCAATGTCGATGCCCAGCGCGGCCCCCGCAGAGCGGATCGCCGGTGCCACCGTCAGGATCGCGAAGAAACCGTAGACAACGGTCGGCACGCCGGCCAGGATCTCGAGGATCGGCTTGGCCACCGCACGCATCCGGCGCGGGGCGAATTCGTTGAGATAGATGCCCGACAACAGGCCCACCGGGATCGCGATGAACAGCGCGACCACGGTGATGACGATGGTGCCCAGAAAGACCGGGATCCAGCCAAAGGCCCCCTCGGCGGCGATCTGGTCCTCGCGCAGCGGGATCTGCGGCTCCCAGTTCAGCCCGAACAGGAACTCGGTCAGCGGCACCCGCTCGAAAAAGCGGTAGGTCTCGAACATCAGCGATCCGGCGATGCCCAGCGTGACGAAGATCGCGACCGAGGCACAAAAGATCATCAGGCCCGAAACGATGCGTTCGACCCGGTGGCGAGCGCGGAACTCGGCGCCGACGCGCAGTCGGGCAAACAGCACCAGCCCCCCGGCCACCACCGCGACAAGCCCCACCAGCGAATAGGCGGCAGTCTGGCGCAGCCCGACCAGCCGTTCGGCGGCCTCGATCTTCCAGTCTTCGGGCGTGCCGAAGGTGCGCCCCCCGGCAAGCGACTTGATCTCGGACAGGATCAGTTGCACCGCCCCCGCGTTCACACCATCCAGCGTTCCGGGCGGCAGGCCGCCCAATACCATCCGGTCGATCACCGGACCCTTGAGAACCTGCCAGACAAGGATCAGCACCATCACCGGAACGACCGCCAGCAGGAAGGAATACATCCCGTGAAAGCCCGACAGCGAATGCATGCGGGCCCCGCTCTGCCGGATCGACCGCGCCGCCATCAGGTTCCAGACATACCCGGCGATCGCGAGGGCAAAGAGCAGGGAGAATGCGAGAGAGGTCATCTTGGGTGCGCCCCGTCGAAAGTGACGACTGCCCGGGCAGAACCCGGGCAGTCCCTGGCTTGAAAGCCGATTACTTCGCGTCCATGGACTTGGCGTTCAGAACGCTGTCCTGAAGCGCGGCGCGGCTTTCGGCGTCGAGCGGCACAAGGCCACGCTCGGTCAGGTAGCCGCCCGGCTCGAGCGCATCATCGGACATGTATTCCTCGATGAACTCCTGAAGGTTCGGGATCACGCCACGATGCGCGTTCTTGACGTAGAAGAACAGCGGGCGCGACACCGGGTAGGAGCCGTCGGCGATGGTGTCGAATTCGGGATCGACGCCAGCCAGCTTGACGCCCTTCAGCTTGTCGAGGTTCTCGTAGAGGAACGAGTAGCCGAAGATGCCCATCGCATTGGGATCGGATTCCAGGCGCTGAACGATCAGGTTGTCGTTCTCGCCCGCCTCGATGAACGGGCCATCGGTGCGCATGCGCGAGCAGTTCTCGTTGACCCAGGCGCTGTCGAACCCGCCATCCTTGACATAGGCCAGTTCCTTGCAGCCCGCATGCATCGCCAGTTCGACAAAGGCATCGCGGGTGCCCGAGGTGGGCGGCGGGCCAAGCACGACGATGTTCACGTCGGGCAGGCGGCTGTCGATTTCCGACCATTTCTTGAAGGGGTTGTCGACCCATTCGCCATTCACCGGAACCTGCGCGCCCAGCGCCAGGAAGACTTCGCCCAGCGAAACGTCCCAGTCGAAGCTGTTCGAGCGCGAGATCGCCATCGACAGGCCGTCATAGCCGATCATCGCTTCCGAGATGTCGGTCACGCCGTTCTGGGTGCACAGTTCGTATTCCGAGACCGTCATCGCCCGCGAGGCGCCGGTGATGTCGGGATGGCCTTCGCCGATGCCGCCGCAGAAGATCTTCATGCCGCCGCCGGTGCCGGTCGATTCCACGATCGGCGAGGGGGCGCCAGTGTTGTTGGCGAATTGCTCGGACACCGCCTGGGTGTAGGGGAAGACGGTGGACGAGCCGACGATACGGATTTCGTCGCGCGCAGAGGCCGCGGTGGCCGAGACGGCGGCGATTGCCAGCGCCGAGGCGGTCACTTTGATACGGGACATGGGAACTCCTGAAGCTTGGTTCGGGGTGCGGATTCGCACCTGCCCGGGCTGGGTATCGGCTGCCAGTGACGCTTGTGTAATAGTTCGATGACAGATTTATGACAGCCCGCTTTCCGCGGAAAGTCTCTTGGGCCGGGCGCCCACAAGGCATTGTACCCAAATGATTTCACCCCTGGATTGTATCCGGCCTTGCCCGCCGTCATCCAGCCGCAAATGCGCGAACCGGCGCGGGCAGCGACCGACTCAGGCGCAACATCCGCATGTCGCGCGCCCGTCCCGGAGCACGGCTATTTACAAGACCGGCGCCATGGTGATCCTGCCCGCATGCGCATGATCCTCCCGCCTGCCCGCCCGCCGGGGCTTTCCGGTCCGCGCCGCCTGCGGGCCGCGCCATGATCCCCCGGCTTCCGCCCGAACGGCGCGGGCTGATCGTCGCGGCGCTTGGCACGGCGCTGACGGTCAGCTGGGCGTCAAGCTACTACATCCCCGCGGTTCTGGCGGTGCCGATGGCCGAAAGCCTTGGCCTGTCGCCGGTCTGGGTCTTCGGCGCATTTTCCATGGCGATGGTGGTCTCGGCCATGGTCGGCCCCTGGGCCGGGGCGCGGATCGACGGCGCCGGCGGGCGCGGCGTGCTGATGGCATCGAACCTGATCTTTGCCGCCGGACTGGTGCTGCTGGCTGCGGCACCCTCGCCCGTCCTGCTGTTCGCGGGCTGGGCGGTCATCGGGCTGGGCATGGGCATCGGGCTTTACGAGGCGGGCTTTGCCACGCTGGCGGGTATCTACGGCAAGGAGGCCCGCGGGCCGATCACCGGCATCACGCTGATCGCCGGTTTCGCCAGCACCGTCGGCTGGCCGCTTTCAGGGCTGATGCTGGCGCTGTGGGGCTGGCGCGAGGCATGCCTGGGCTGGGCGCTGATCCACCTGTGCCTTGCGCTGCCGCTGAACGCCCTGCTGCCGACGGGGACGGGGTCTTTCACCAGGGCCCCGGCCCAGACCGAGGCCGGGCCGCCACCGTCGCGCACGGCGCTTGTCCTTCTGGCCTTTGTCTTTGCCGTGACCTGGTTCAACTCGACCGCCATGGCCGCGCATCTGCCGGGGCTTTTGCAGGCCGCCGGGGCCAGCACGGCGGTTGCCATCGCGGCCGGGGCGCTGATCGGCCCGGCGCAGGTGGCGGCGCGGCTGCTGGAGTTCGGCCTGCTGCGCCGCTTCCACCCGCTGTTTTCGACCCGCATCGCCGCGGCGGCCCATCCGGTCGCCGCCGTGACGCTGGTGGCCTTCGGCGGCCCGGCCGCCTATGTGTTTGCGCTGTTGCACGGGGCGGGCAACGGTATCCTGACCATTGCCAAGGGCACCCTGCCGCTGGCGCTGTTCGGCGCGGCCGGGTATGGCCAGCGGCTTGGCTGGCTGAACGCCCCGGCGCGCATCCTTCAGGCCGCGGCCCCGCTGATCTTCGGGGCGGCGCTGACGGCCTGGGGGCTTTCGGCGATCTGGCTGACGGCCGGGCTGGGGCTGGCGGCGCTGACTGCCCTTCTGCTGCTCAGGCGGTCATAGCCCGGCGGCATGGCCCTTCCGGCAAGACCCGGGTCAACCCATCCGCTCGCTGGCATAGGATCCGGGCGAGGCGGGGAAGACCACGGTCTTGTTGCCGTTCAGGAACACCCGGCGGTGGATATGGGCATGCACCGCGCGCGCCAGCACCTGCGCCTCGACATCGCGGCCGAGCGAGACGTAATCCTCGGGGCTTTGGGCATGGGTCACGCGGATCGCGTCCTGTTCGATGATCGGACCCTCGTCCAGATCGGCGGTGACGTAATGCGAGGTCGCGCCGATCAGCTTCACCCCGCGCTCGAACGCCTGACGGTAGGGGTTGGCGCCCTTGAAGGAGGGCAGGAAGGAATGGTGGATATTGATGATCCGGCCCGACATCCTGCGGCACATATCGTCCGACAGCACCTGCATGTAACGCGCCAGCACCACCAGTTCGGCGCCGGTCTCCTCGATTAGGCGCATCTGCTGCGCCTCGGCCTCGGCCTTGGTTTCTTTCGTGACCTTGATGTAGTGGAACGGGATGTCGTGGTTCACGACAAGCTTCTGGTAGTCGAGGTGGTTCGAGATCACCGCCACGATGTCGATGGGCAGCGCGCCGATCCGCCAGCGATAGAGCAGGTCGTTCAGGCAATGGCCGAAGCGCGAGACCATGACCACCACCTTCATCTTTTCGCTTTCGTCATGGAAGGCGTGGGTCATCGCGAAACGCTGCGCGGTGGCGGCAAAGCCGTCGCGCAATTCGGCCAGACCCGCGCCCCCCTCGGACACGAAGCTGACGCGCATGAAGAAGCTGCCGGTCTGGGCATCGTCGAATTGCGAACTGTCGGTGATGTTGCAGCCCTGTTCGGCCAGACAGGCCGAGATCGCGGCAACGATGCCGCGGGTCGAGGGGCAGGTGACGGTCAGGCAGAACTTGCTCATTCGGGTCTCCATCGGGCAAGGGGCATCGGCCCTGCCGGGGCGGTTCGGGACGTGGGATGTCGGTCGCGTCAGCCGGGGCGGGCCAGCCTGCTTGCGGCGGTTTCCAGCGCGTGCCAGAGCGAGCCCGCCGCCGAGCGCATCCCCAGCACGGCCAGCCGGTCCTCTGCCCGGCGGATCAGGAACACGCCCATATGTTCAAGCGCGGTGCGCGTCGCGCGCCCGGGGCCAAAGGTGGCGGCATCGACATTGACCAACTTTTCCATCAGCCGGATCAGCGGGTCCGCCCCTGCGGACGAGGCGATCTCGATGGCCACCCAGCCATCGGTCTGTTCGGTCACGGAACATCCCGGCGCGGCGCGTT
Source organism: Rhodovulum strictum (assembly GCF_009649175.1). Classification (GTDB taxonomy): domain Bacteria; phylum Pseudomonadota; class Alphaproteobacteria; order Rhodobacterales; family Rhodobacteraceae; genus Rhodovulum; species Rhodovulum strictum. The sequence continues at coordinate 91,120 of NZ_WJPO01000002.1, forward strand.
TCACCTCGGCGGCAAAATCGTGCTCTGCGCGGCCCTCGGCCTCGATCATCCACTGGCCCGGCCCGGTCCAGAACGCGGCGACGCCCGCGCCCGCGACCCAGCCGCCGGGGGAGGGCAGCGTCAGGCCGAACAGGGCGGGCGCCGCCGTTCCCCGGCGCAGCGCCAGCGAAGCCAGCGCCAGCCCGGGGGTCTCGGTCAATGTCAGGGGGCCAAAGCGCGCGCAACGCGGCAGATCAGCGCCAAGGGCGGTGATGGGGGTCAGGTCAGTCACGCAGGCGCCCTCCTTCCGGGTCGACGAAATGCGGGCTGACGACGCGCAGCCGCACCGCCATGCCCTCGACCGGGTTGGCGGCGATCACCACCTCGCCCGTCCGCCCGGCCCCGTCCACAAGGAACCCCAGGCCGATATGCGTGCCCAGATGCGGCGAGAAGCAGGCCGAGGTGATCCAGCCCTGATCGGTCTCGGTCCGCTGCGCGGCGCCTTCGGCAAACAGATGCGAGCCCGCGACCACCCGCTCGGCCGGATCGACCGGCACCAGCCCCACCAGACGCCGCGTATCGGCGGCCAGCCCCTCGCGTCGGGACATGACCGCGCCGATCGCGTCCTTCTTCGTCGACACCATCTTGCCCAGCCCCAGCATCTGCGCCGTGGTCTGGCCGTTGATCTCGTTGCCCGCGGCGTGGCCCTTTTCGATGCGCAACACGCCCAGCGCCTCGGTGCCGTAGGGGGTGGCGCCCAGATCGGCGCCCGCCTCGATCATCCGTGCCATCAGCGCGTTGCCATAGCGGGCGGGCACCGCGATCTCATAGGCCAGTTCGCCCGAGAACGAGATGCGGAACAGACGCGCCCTGAGCCCGCCGCAGACGGTCAGTTCGGCGCAGGCCATGAACGGAAACGACGCGTTCGACAGATCGGCCCCGTCCACGATGCGCGCCAGCAGGTCGCGTGCCCGCGGCCCCGCCACCGAGATCTGCGCCCAGGCGTCGGTGGTGGAAATCAGCTGCACGTCCAGATCGGGCCACAGGCACTGGCGGGCGAATTCCATGTTGCGGTAGACGAGCCCTGCATTGGCGGTGGTCGTCGTCACCACGAAATGATCCTCGGCCAGCCGCGCGCAGGTGCCGTCGTCATAGGCAATGCCATCCTCGCGCAGCATCACCCCATAGCGCACGCGGCCGACGGCAAGGGTGGACATCGTGTTGGCATAGATGCGGTCGAGGAAGGCCGCCGCATCGCGCCCCTGCACGTCGATCTTGCCCAGCGTGGTCACGTCGCACAGGCCCACGCCCGCGCGGGTCGCCGTCACCTCGCGGTCGACGCTCTGACGCCAATGGGTTTCGCCGGGGCGCGGGAAATACTGCGCCCGCATCCATTGACCCACCTCGACAAACACCGCGCCCTGCGCCTTGGCCCAGGCATGGGTGGGGGTCAGGCGGCGGGGGCGGAAATGGGGGCCGGTGTCGCCGCCGCCCAGCACGCCCAGCGAAACCGGCGTGTAGGGCGGGCGAAAGATCGTGGTGCCGGTCTGGGGGATCGCCTTGCCGGTCAGTTCCGACATCACCGCCAGCGCAGTGACATTCGCGGTCTTGCCCTGATCGGTGGCCATGCCCAGCGTCGTCCACCGCTTCATGTGCTCGACGCTCGTCATGTTCTCGCGGCGGGAGAGCGCAATATCCTTGACCGTGACATCGTTCTGGAAATCGACCCAGGCGCGGCCGCGCCCCTTGACGTGCCAGAAGGGCGTCGGGATCGCTGGCCGGTCCTCGGCCGCGGGCAGCGCGGGCAGCGCCGCCGCGATCCCCAGATCGGCCAGCGCGCCCTGCGCAGCCCGTGCCCCGCCGGTCAGGGCGGCATGTGTGGTGCCCTGGCCCGCGGCGGCCCCGGCGACACTCAGACCCGCGGGACCGTCCGGACCCGGCAGGAACGCCTTATGCCCCTCGGACCAGACCGGGCGGCCGCGGTGGTGCGAGGCAAGGTGCAGGTTGGGGTTCCACCCGCCCGAGACGCCCAGCGCGGAAACCTCCAGCCAGTGTGCGCGCCCATCGGCATGGGTCACCTCGATCGAGGACAGACCCAGCCGCCCCCTTGCGCCCGTCACCTGTGCAGCGGCGAAAAGCTGATACTCGCCCAGCCGCGGCGCATCGGGCCGCGGGTCGATCACGGCCAGCACGTTCACGCCCCTGGCGACCAGGTCGATGGCGGTGCGGTGGCCGTCATCGTTATTGGCAAAGACGGCGACCCGCTGGCCGGGCCGGGTCAGGGGCGTCACCGCCCAGCGGTTGGCATAGGCGCGCATGGCACCGGCCAGCATGATGCCGGGCCGGTCGTTATCGGCAAAGGGAATATGCCGCTCGGTCGCCCCTGCGGCCAGCACCGCACGCCGCGCAGTGATGCGCCAGAGGCTCTGGCGCACCTGCGCGCCCGGGTCCGGCAGGTGGTCGGCCACCCGCTGAACCGCGCCATAGATGCCGTGGTCGAACGCGCCGAAAACCGTGGTCCGGCTCAGCACCCGCACATTCGGCAGGCTGGCCAGCTCCGCCTCGACCGCCGCAACCCAGTCGGTCGCGGGGGCGTCGTCCAGCGGATGCGTCTCGGCCAGCAGCCGCCCGCCCAGCCGGAAATCCTCGTCCGCCAGGATCACCCGCGCCCCCGCACGCCCCGCAGTCAGCGCCGCCGCAAGGCCAGCGGGACCGCCGCCGATCACCAGCAAGTCGCAATGCAGGAAACCCTTGTCATAGGCATCGGGGTCGGGCTGCATCGACAGCCGCCCCAGCCCCGCCGCGCGGCGGATCGCGGGTTCGTAGACCGTTTCCCAGAAGGATTTCGGCCACATGAAGGTCTTGTAGTAGAACCCCGCCGTCAGGAACGGTGCGAGCATGTCGTTGACCGCCAGCGCGTCGAAGCCGAGCGCGGGCCAGCGGTTCTGGCTGGACGCCGCCAGCCCGTCGAACAGTTCCACCACGGTCGCGCGGGTGTTGGGCTCGCGCCGCGCGCCGGTGCCCAACTCGACCAGCGCGTTCGGTTCTTCGGACCCGGCGGAAAGGATACCGCGCGGGCGGTGATACTTGAAGCTGCGGCCCACCAGCCGCACGCCGTTGGCCAGGAGCGCCGAGGCCAGCGTATCGCCCGGATGCCCCTTCAGCCGCTTGCCGTCGAAGGTAAAGCCCAGGCTGCGGCTGCGGTCGATCAGACCGCCCTCGATCCGGCTCATCTGCCCCTCCGCGCGACATCGGCGGCCAGTTCCGCGCCCAGGATTTCGTGGGTCACGGTGTTGCGCGTGACCACCAGCCAGGACCGGTCGCCAAATTCGTGAAACCACAACTCGCGATGCACGCCCGCGGGGTTGTCGCGCAGATAGACGTAGTCGCAGAACGCGGCCTCGGCGCCGTCGGCCATGCCGTCGGGCCGGTCGATCAGCGACGCATCGCCCAGATAGGTGAATTCCTGCGCGTCGCGAGGACCGAGCAAGGGATGGGGGATCAGCATTCTTGGGTGACCTCAGTGCAGGTTCGGCTGGGCGCCTGCGCCTTTTTCGTCGATGAGATGGCCGCGCGCGAAGCGGTCCAGCCGGTAGGCGGTGGCGGTCGGATGCGGCGTGCCGGTGGCGATCAGATGGGCAAAGGCATAGCCGCTGGCCGGTGTCGCCTTGAACCCGCCATAGCACCAGCCGGCGTTCAGATAGAGCCCCTCGACGGACGTGCGGTCGATGATCGGCGAGCCGTCCATCGACATGTCCATGATGCCGCCCCAGATGCGCAGCACGCGGGCGCGGCCAAGCGCGGGCATCAGCGCCATGCCGCCCTCGGCGACATCCTCGATCACGGGCAGGTTGCCGCGCTGGGCGTAGGAATTGTAGCCGTCGATATCGCCGCCGAAGACCAGTCCGCCCTTGTCGGACTGGCTGATGTAGAAATGCCCCGCGCCGAAGGTGATGACGCCGTCGATGCTGCGTTTCAGCCCCTCGGAGACGAAAGCCTGCAAGGCATGGCTTTCGATCGGCAGCCGCATCCCGGCCTGCGCCATCACCCGGCTGGACGAGCCCGCAACCGCGACACCCACCTTGCCGGCGGCGATGTAGCCGCGGCTGGTCTCGACCCCGCGGACGCGCCCGCCCTCGATGCGGAAGCCCGTCACCTCGCAATTCTGGATCAGGTCCACGCCGCGCAGGTCGGCGCCACGGGCATAGCCCCAGGCCACCCCGTCATGACGTGCGGTACCCGCCCGGCGCTGCAAGAGCCCGCCCTTGATCGGAAAGCGCGCGTTGCCGAAGTTCAGGAACGGATACATCGCCCGCACCTGATCGGGCCCCAGCAATTCGGCATCCGCGCCCGCCAGGATCATGGCGTTACCACGCCTGCGATAGGCATCGCGCTGGGCGTCGGTATGGCACAGGTTCAGGATGCCGCGCTGGCTGACCATCGCGTTGAAGTTCAGTTCCTGCTCCAGCCCCTCCCACAGCTTCATCGAGAATTCGTAGAATGGCTCGTTGCCGGGCAGCAGGTAGTTCGACCGGATGATCGTCGTGTTCCGCCCGATATTGCCGGACCCCAGCCAGCCCTTTTCCAGCACCGCGATGCGTGCCTGACGAAACACCGTCGCCAGGTAATAGGCGGTGGCAAGGCCATGACCGCCGCCGCCCACGATGACGATGTCATAGGCGGGCTGGGGGTCGGGATCGCGCCACAGGGGGCGCCATCCCTTCTGGCCGGTCAGGGCCTCGGCAATGATGCGGAAACCGGAAAAGCGCATGGCTCGGATGCCGTCCTCAGATGTCAAGCGTGTGATCGCGTTCCCAGCGGGAGAAATGCGACACGAACGAGTTCCATTCCTGTTGCTTCATCTTCATGTACGAGGCCGAGAATTCCTCGCCCATCAGCGCCTTGAGTTCGCTGTCGGCATCCAGCGCGCGGATCGCGTCAAGCAGGTTCAGCGGCAGCTTGGGGGCGTTCTTGACGGTATGGCCCTCGGCATACATGTCGATGTCGTGGCGCGGCCCCGGATCGGCCTGCGTGCGCAGCCCCGACAGCCCCGCCGCGATGATGACCGCCTGAAGCAGGTAGGGGTTGGCCGCACCGTCGGGCAGGCGCAACTCGAACCGGCCCGGTCCGGGGACGCGCACCATATGCGTGCGGTTGTTGCCGGTCCAGGTGACCGAATTGGGCGCCCAGGTCGCGCCCGAGATGGTGCGGGGTGCGTTGATGCGCTTGTAGCTGTTCACCGTGGGGTTGGTGAACGCGGCCATGGCGGTGGCGTGCTTCATGATCCCGCCAAGGAAATGGCGGCCGCGCTCTGAAAGGCCCAGTTCGGGGTCGCCATTGGCAAAGACGTTTGTCCTGCCCTCGAGATCCCAGACCGAGATATGCGCGTGGCAACCATTGCCGGTCAGCCCCTTGATCGGCTTGGGCATGAAAGTGGCGCGGAAGCCGTGCTTTTCGGCGACCGACTTGACCATGAACTTGAAGAAGGAATGGCGGTCGGCGGTCACCATCGCGTCGTCGAAGGACCAGTTCATCTCGAACTGGCCGTTGGCATCCTCGTGATCGGCCTGATAGGCGCCCCAGCCCAGTTCCAGCATGTAATCGCAGATCTCCGAGATCACGTCGAACCGGCGCATCAGCGCCTGCTGGTCGTAGCAGGGTTTCTCGGCGGTGTCGGCAGGGTCCGAGATCTCGGTGCCGCCGGGGGTCAGCAGGAAGAATTCGGCCTCGACCCCGGTCTTGACCCGCAGCCCTTCGCTGGCGGCCTCGTCGACCAGGCGCTTGAGTACGTTGCGCGGCGCCTGCGCGACCTCGGCGCCCTCCATCACGCAGGTCGAGGCGACCCAGGCAATGTCGGGCCGCCAGGGCAGTTGCACCACCGTTTCGGGCACCGGCATGGCCAGCATGTCGGGATGGGCCGGGGTCATGTCCAGCCAGGTGGCGAACCCGGCAAAGCCCGCGCCGTCCCGGGTCATGTCCGTGATCGCCTGCGCGGGGACCAGCTTGGCGCGCTGACCACCGAACAGGTCGGTGTAGGAAATCATGAAGTACTTGACGCCCTTTTCCCGGGCGAAGGCAGCCAGATCCGTCATTCGTCCTATCCCTGTTGTTATGCGGCAGGCGGGATGCGCGCCCCGCCCGCTCGGTCGGTCAGAACCCCGTGCGCCCGGGGATCCAGTTGGTGCCCGCCAGCGGAACCCCGGCCATGGCGGCGGCCTCGATGGTCAGGGCGCACAGATCCTCGGGTTCCAGATTGTGGACATGGCTCTTGCCGCAGGCGCGCGCGATGGTCTGACATTCGAGGTTCAGCACCGAAAGGTAGTTGCGCAGCTTGCGCCCGGCCTCGACCGGATCAAGGCGCGCGGCAAGGTCCGGATCCTGCGTGGTGATGCCCGCCGGGTCGCGCCCCTCGTGCCAGTCGTCATAGGCGCCGGTGGTGGTCCCGAGCTTGTTGTACTCGGATTCCCATTTCGGATCGTTGTCGCCGATGGCCACCAGCGCCGCGGTGCCGATGGACACGGCATCCGCCCCCAGCGCCAGCGCCTTGGCCACATCCGCCCCGGTGCGGATGCCGCCCGACACGATCAACTGCACCTCGCGATGCATGCCCAGATCCTGCAACGCCTGCACCGCGGGGCGGATGCAGGCCAGCGTGGGCTGGCCGATATGTTCGATGAACACTTCCTGCGTGGCGGCGGTGCCGCCCTGCATGCCGTCCAGAACCACCACATCGGCACCCGCCTTGACCGCCAGCGCGGTGTCGTAATAGGGGCGCGCGCCGCCGATCTTGACATAGATCGGCTTTTCCCAGCCGGTCACCTCGCGCAGTTCGAGGATCTTGATCTCGAGATCGTCCGGCCCGGTCCAGTCCGGGTGGCGGCACGCCGACCGCTGGTCGATGCCCACCGGCAGGTCGCGCATGCCCGCCACGCGCTCGGTGATCTTCTGGCCCAGAAGCATGCCGCCGCCGCCGGGCTTGGCGCCCTGCCCCACCACCACCTCGATGGCATCGGCGCGGCGCAGGTCGTCGGGGTTCATGCCATAGCGCGAGGGCAGATACTGGTAGACGAGCTTTTCGGAATGGCCGCGCTCTTCCTCGGTCATGCCGCCATCGCCGGTGGTGGTCGAGGTGCCCGCCAGAGTCGCGCCACGGCCCAGGGCCTCTTTCGCGGGGCCCGAGAGCGAGCCGAAGCTCATGCCCGCAATCGTGATCGGCATCGCGATCTCGATGGGTTTCTTGGCAAAGCGGGTGCCCAGCACCACGTTCGTCGCGCATTTCTCGCGGTAACCTTCCAGCGGATAGCGCGAGATCGAGGCGCCGAGGAACAACAGGTCATCGAAATGCGGCACCCGGCGTTTCGCGCCGCCGCCGCGGATGTCGTAGATGCCGGTGGCCGCAGCGCGCCGGATTTCCGAGTTGATCTCGTTCGAGAAGGTCCAGGACTGGCGCGGCGTCGTCGGGGGGGTCTTTTCCATGGGTCGGTCCTCAGTATTCGCCGGCGTGGTCGACGTGGAAGTTGTAGAGCTTGCGGGCAGACCCGTAGCGGCGGAACTCCTCGGGTCTGGCATCCGCGCCCGCCCGGTCCAGCAGATCCCGCAGGATCTCGACATGCTCGGGCCGCATCTCCTTCTCGATGCAGTCGGCGCCCAGCGACTTGACCTTGCCGCGCACGAACAGCCGCGCCTCGTAGATCGAGTCGCCCAGCGCCTCGCCCGCATCGCCCAGCACCACCAGGTTGCCCTTCTGCGCAAGAAAGGCCGACATGTGCCCGACATTGCCATGCACCACGATGTCGATGCCCTTCATCGAGATGCCGCAGCGCGACGAGGCGTTGCCCTTGACCACCAGCAATCCACCATGGCCGGTGGCGCCCGCATACTGGCTGGCGTCACCCTCGATGATGACGGTGCCCGACATCATGTTCTCGGCCACGCCGGGGCCCGCCGAGCCCTCGATCTGGACGGTGGCCTGCTTGTTCATCCCGGCGCAGTAATAGCCCGTGGATCCCTTGACCACGACCTCGATCGGCGCATCCAGCCCAACGGCCACGGCATGCGCGCCGCGGGGGTTTTCCAGCACCCATTTGGTCTGGTTCGTGGTGGTGGTCTGCGCCTGAAGCGCGGCGTTCACCTCGCGCAGCGGCGTTTGCCCCATGTCGATCGTCTGCATGTCTCAACGCTCCCAGAAATAGACGGTGGCGGGCTCGGGTTCCCAGACGCGGGCGTTCTCGATCCCCGGCAGGTCGACCAGCGCGCGGTATTCCGAGGCGAAGGCGACGTAATCATCGGTCTCGGCCATCACCGCGGGCTTGCAGGCGATGGGGTCGCGCACCACGCCAAAGCCGTTATGGGTGCCGGTAACGAAGGTGAAGAACCCGTCCAGATCCTTCAGCGTGCCTTCCAGCGCCTGGCCCAGATTGTCGCCCGCCGCGATGCGGGACGAGATGTAGCAGGCCGCCACCTCGGTATCGTTCTCGGTCTTCGGCACGAAACCCTTGCGGGCCAGCCGCCGACGCATGTCATTGTGGTTCGACAGCGAGCCGTTATGCACAAGGCACTGGTCCTCGGCGGTCGAGAACGGGTGCGCGCCCAGCGTCGTGACCGCGGATTCGGTGGCCATGCGGGTGTGCCCGATGCCGTGGCTGCCGCCCATCGCGCGGATGCCGAAGCGGGCGGCCACATCCTTGGGCAGGCCCACCTCCTTGTAGATTTCCATCGACTTGCCGACGCCCATGATCCTGAGACCGCGCGCGTCAAGAAACGCGCTCGCCGCCCGCTCCGCGCCCTCGGGCACGGTCAGGACGGCATGGGTATCGGCCAGCTTGATCGCCACAGGCTGGCCCAGTTCGGCGCCCAGCACCTCGGCCAGCCCGTCGAAGGCCCCGGCGGGGTCGTCCGACTGGACCGTGATCTTGAGCCCCGCAGCGTCATCGCCATAGATCGCGATCCCGGCGGAATCCGGGCCGCGGTCGGTCATGGTGATGAGCATGTCGGTCAGCATGTCGCCCAGCCGGGGGCGAAGTTCGTCCTTTTTCAGGAACAGGCCAACGATGCCACACATGGTCGTCTCCGTTTCGGTCTTCGGCGTCAACGCCGTCGAGAACCAGTCAAACGCAGGCGCTATTTCCCATCAAGAAAGATTTTTTCTTATTTAGAAAGCCCGACGCACCAGACCGGACCTGCCTGAAATATGTGCAGCCCAAGGTGCAGGCTGACCGAAGGACAGCCGGACAACAGACGCGCCGGGGTGGATAGCGGCCTATTTCTGCTGCGGATAGGTGATGACCGACAGATAGCGCGCAGGCAGCACCACCAGCCGTTCGGGCCCGTGCGGGGCATCCGAGTCGAACAGAAGCGTATCCCCCGGCTCCAGCAGGTAAAGCTGTTCGCCATGGCGGTATTCCACCGCCCCCTCCAGCATGTAGAGCAACTCGATCCCCTCGTGCTGGAACACCGGGAAACGGTCGGCCTCGCTTGACAGGGTGATGAGATAGGGCTCGACCACCACGCCGGAATTGTTCGACCCGATATGGCCGAGCAGATTGTACTGATGGCCCGCCCGGGTGCCCGCGCGGTCGATCTCGACGCCCTGCCCCGCCTTGACATGCATCGCGCCCTTGGTTTTCTCGTAGCCCGAAAAAAGCTGTACCAGCGGCACGCGCAACGCATTGGCCAGCACCTGCAACGTGTTGAGCGAGGGCGAGATCAGACCGTTCTCGATCTTGGACAGCATGCCGACCGAAAGCCCGGTCTGGGCGGCCAGATCGGCGCCCGTCATCCGCTGGCGCTTGCGCAGGTCGCGGACCTGGCGGCCGATAGCCACCTCAAGGTTCTTCTCGCGCAGCTCGCGGACCGCATGGGGATCCTGCGTCAGCCGGGATGCGATGCTTTTCGCCCTGGATTTCATCGCGCGCCCCGTTCTGGCCCCATATTGCGGCACCGGCACCCGCGCCCGCCGCACAAAGGCAGCCGACTTTCTAGCCAAGGCGGGCCGCGGACTCAAGCCATGCCGCCGCGCGCGGTGCGGCAGTCACGGGACAGACGCTGCCGCAGGATTCGGCTTGCAGACCGGCGCGCGGGGCGGTTCTGTCGCCCCCATGACCCGCAGCCCCCCCCGCCAGAGCCCCGATTTCACGCTGGAGACAGACGCCTTCGCCCGGGGCGCCCGCATCGTCGTGGGCGTGGACGAGGTCGGGCGCGGCCCGCTGGCAGGTCCGGTGACGGCCGCAGCGGTGCGGCTGGACCCGGCCGCGATCCCGCCGGGGCTGGACGATTCCAAGCGACTGACCCCCGCCCGCCGCGCGGCACTGGCCGCGACGCTGATGGGCTGCGCCGAGGTCAGCATTGCGCACGCCAGCGTCGCCGAGATCGACACGCTGAACATCCTTGCCGCCAGCCATCTGGCGATGTGCCGCGCCATTGCCGGGCTGTCCTCCCTGCCCGATCTGGCGCTGATCGACGGCAACCTGCTGCCCCGCGACCTGCCCTGCCCGGGCCTTGCCATCGTCAAGGGCGATGCGCGCGCGCTGTCGATCGCGGCGGCCTCGATCGTGGCGAAGGAGGCGCGCGACCGGATCATGGTGGAGCTTGCGCAACACTTCCCCGGTTATGGCTGGGACAGGAACGCGGGCTATCCGACCAGGGCGCATGTTCAGGCGCTTCGAGATATTGGGGTCAGCCCACACCATAGGCGTTCGTTCGCGCCGGTACACAACATATTGTATCAAGATAAAACCGTAAGTAGCTGATTCAAAAAAGAATTTGACGGCGAATCGGGTTTGACTCAGACTCATGGCCAAGGAGCGACACCCGAAACAAGGGTGCGCCACAAGAGGCAGTGACACGAGATGACCAAGGCGAAAGGGGTGGGGACGCTCCCGCTCAACACCATTCTTGCGGGCGATTGCATCGCCGAGATGAACGGCCTCCCCGAGGCCAGCATCGACCTGATCTTTGCCGACCCGCCCTATAACCTGCAATTGCGGGGCGATCTGCATCGGCCCGACAATTCGCGCGTCGATGCGGTGGACGACCATTGGGACCAGTTCGACAGCTTCGCCGCCTATGACCGCTTTACCCGGGACTGGCTGGCCGCGGCGCGGCGGCTGCTGAAACCCAATGGCGCGCTCTGGGTGATCGGAAGTTACCACAACATCTTCCGCCTGGGCGCCGAGTTGCAGAACCAGGGTTTCTGGCTGTTGAACGACGTGGTCTGGCGCAAGTCGAACCCGATGCCGAATTTCAAGGGCAAGCGGCTGACCAACGCACATGAGACGCTGATCTGGGCCTCGAAATCCGAGGGCGCGAAATACACCTTCAACTACGAGGCGCTGAAATCGCTGAACGAGGGCGTGCAGATGCGCAGTGACTGGGTGCTGCCGATCTGCACCGGGCATGAACGGCTGAAGGACGCAAATGGCGACAAGGCCCACCCGACGCAAAAGCCCGAGGCACTGCTGCATCGCGTGCTGCTGGCCACGACCAACCCCGGCGATGTGGTGCTGGACCCGTTCTTCGGCACCGGCACGACCGGGGCCGTTGCCAAGATGCTGGGCCGCGACTTCATCGGGATCGAGCGCGAGGAAAGCTATCGCAAGGTGGCCGAGGCGCGGCTGGCGCGGGTGCGCAAGTTCGACCGCGAGGCGCTGATGGTCTCGACCTCGCGCCGGGCCGAACCGCGGGTGGCCTTTGGCCTGCTGGTCGAACGCGGGATGCTGCGCCCGGGCGAGGTGTTGGTCTCGCCGCGCGGCAAGACCGCCAAGGTGCGCGCCGATGGCACGCTGGTCGGCCCGGACGTGACCGGTTCGATCCACCAGGTCGGCGCGGCGTTCGAGGGGGCGCCCTCGTGCAATGGCTGGACCTACTGGCATTTCCGCCGCGACGGCAAGACCGTGCCCATCGACATCCTGCGCCAGCAGATCCGCGCCGAGATGGCCGAGCGGCCGAACTAGACCCCATCGCTTACCGCCTGTGCCTGCGGCCTTCGGGCTGCTGCGCACAACCTTGCCCCGCCATTCCGATGGCGGGGCTTTTTTTCGCATGGGCCGGGCCGGGGGCTCGGAATCGGCAGGCCCCGCCCTAATCTCCCAACGAAAAGGAGGTGTCACATGCGATTTCTTGTGATTGGCGCGAGCAAGGGCATCGGGCTTGAGACCGTGCGCTACGCCCTGCACCGCGGACATGACGTGCGCGCCTTTGCGCGCAGCGCGGACCGGATCGGGATCGAGGATGCCCGGCTGGAAAAGGTGACCGGCGACGCGCTGAAGCCCGAGGATGTGGCGGCGGCGGTAAAGGGCGTCGATGCGGTGATCGTGGCCCTTGGCATCCCCAAGACGCTGTCGGGGATAGCCGAGCGCACCACGCTGTTTTCCGACGCGACGCGGGTTCTGTTGCCGGCGATGGCGGCGGCGGGGGTGCGGCGGCTTCTGGTCGTCACCGGCTTCGGCGCGGGCGACAGCAAGGACAAAATCAGCACGGTCGAGAAGATCCCGTTCAAGACGCTGCTCGGCCGGGCCTATGCCGACAAGGATGTGCAGGAGGAGATGATCCGCGCCTCGGATCTGGACTGGACAATCGCGCGGCCGGGCATCCTGATGAACCGCCCGCCCAGCCACGCCTACGAGGTGCTGGTCGAGCCCGAAAGCTGGCGCAACGGCCTGATTTCGCGCGGGGATGTCGCGCATTTCCTGGTCCATACGGCCGAGGACGGCAGCCATGTCCACAAGGCGCCCGTCCTGATCCGCTAGCCCCCACCGCAGGGTCAGCTGCCCGCGGGCAAGGGCAGTCTGGCCTCGCGATAGGGCGTCCAGTCGGTGATGTCGGGATAGTATCTGCGCCGCCATGCCCGCACCCGCGGGTTCATCCGCCGCCGCCAGAGCGGCGGGATCATCGCGACCGCCGTCATCGCCGGATAACCCAGCGGCAATTGCGGCGCCTGATCCTCGGGCCAGGTCTGCAACAGCGGGAAACGGCGCTGCGGCTTGCAATGGTGGTCGGAATGGCGCTGAAGGTTGATCAGCAGCCAGTTCGACGCGGTATGCGCCGCGTTCCAACTATGATGCGGCTTGACCGGCTCATAGCGGCCATCACCCAGATAGCGCCGCGTAAGGCCGTAATGCTCGACATAATTGGTCAGTTCCAGTTGCCAGACCGCGACGAAAGCCTGCCACAGGAACAGCGCAAGCCCGGCCCAGCCGCCGATCCAGACCGCAAGCCCGGCCATCGCCAGTTGCAGCGCGCCATAGCGCCAGAACGGGTTCGACAGGTGCCAGACCGGCCGGTTGGCGCGGGCAAGCATCAGCCGTTCCGCGCGCCAGGCGGACGGCAGCCCGGTCGCCAGCACCCGCAGGAAATAGCGGAAGAACCCCTCGTTATAGCGCGCGGTCACGCCGTCGCGGGGGGTGCCGACATGGGGATGGTGGACCAGCAGATGCTCGGTCCGGAAATGGCTGTAAAGCACCGTGGACAGCAGCAGATCACCCAGCCAGCGTTCCAGCCGGGTGCGCTGGTGCAGCAATTCATGCGAATAGACGATCCCGACCGTGCCCGAGATCACGCCCACCCCGAAGAACAGCGCGACGGTTTCAAGCGCCGACAGATGATCGCTGCGGCTGACCCACCAGAGCATCCCGAAGATCGTGACGAACTGGATCGGAAACCAGATCAGCGTGACCAGCCGGTGCCAGAAAAGGGCCTGTTCAGGCGTGTCAGGGTCTGGATTGGTCTCGTTCCGGCCCAGGATCGCGTCAAGCAGCGTGACCGAAACCCAACCGTAAAGCGGCAGCAGGGCCAGCGCCCAGCCGCCGAAGGCAGCGCCAAGGATCGCCATCGGGATCATGCCCAGCGACATCCAGAATGGCAGGGCGGATCGCAGGGGGGAAAGGGGGGCTGTGTCGCTCATCGTGATCTTCCCGTGGTTGCGCGCGCCCGCTCCACAGCCTCTATAGCGCGAAGCCGCGGGCAGGCTCAATCGCAACCGACGCTGGCACGGGCCAGATCGAACGCCTTGCGCATCACGGTCGGCAGGTCCGAGGGGCGGAAATCGCGGTGCGCGACAAACATGCCGCAACGGGGCGTGCAATCGGCGGGCAACTCGGCCACGCGCAGCGCCAGACGCAGGTGGAAATGGGTGAAGGTATGGCGCACCTCGGCCCCCGGATCGCGCCATTCGGCATCGGCGGGGGGGGCACAAACAGGCTCTGTTTCGGCCCAATCCGTGCCCGGCCAGCCCAGCATGCCGCCCAGAAGCCCGCTTTCCGGGCGGCGCTCCAGCAGCCACGCGCCATCGCTTCGGCGGCCGATATAGGCGATGCCAAGCCGCGTGGGTTTCGGGGCTTTCGCCAGCTTGCGCGGCAGGTCGGCCGCGATGCCCTGCGCCCGCGCCGCGCAGGGCGTGCGCAGCGGGCAGATGCCGCAGGCCGGGCGTTTCGGCGTGCAGATCGTCGCACCCAGATCCATCACCGCCTGGGCATGGTCACCGGGGCGCAGCATCGGCGTCAGCCGGGCCGCCAGTGCGGTCAGTTCCGGCTTGGCGGTCGGCAGGGGCGTTTGCACCGCGAAAAGCCGCGCCATCACCCGTTCCACATTGCCATCCACCACCGTCTCGGCCCGGTCAAAGGCGATCGCGGCGATCGCGGCGGCGGTATAGGGGCCGATGCCGGGCAGGGCCAGCAGCCCGTCGCGGCTGTCGGGAAAACGCCCGCCATGGTCCCGCGCCACGGCCCGCGCGCATTTCAACAGGTTGCGCGCCCGCGCGTAATATCCAAGCCCCGCCCATTCGCCCATCACGGCCGCATCCTCGGCCGCGGCCAGCGCCTCGACATCGGGCCAGCGGGCGGTGAAGCGGTAGAAATAATCGCGCACCGCGGCCACGGTGGTCTGTTGCAGCATCACCTCGGACAGCCAGACCGCATAGGGGTCGGGCTGCACCCCCGCCGCCCGCGCCGCAGGCCCCACCCGCCAGGGCAGGTCGCGGGCATGCCGATCATACCAGTCCAGCAACGCCCGGCTCAGCTCCGCGTCACGCAATCTTTATGCCCCCGCCCCGGTCATTTGTCTGGCTGCCCGCCCTCCTGCCGCTTAAGCTAGGCGCAGGCAAGCGAAAGGACAGGCATGGCCAGGCCGGGCGACAGTCACAGCCGACGCAGGCGGGGGTTCGAACCCGCGGCGACGCTGCTGGCCAAGCGCATCCGCAACGCGGGCGAGAAGCGTGGCTTTGCCGTGTCGCGCGTGCTGACCCATTGGGCCGAGATCGTGGGCGAGGACACCGCCCGCATCGCCCGGCCGGTCGAGGTGAAATATGGCCGCGAAGGCTTTGGCGCGACGCTGACGCTGTTGACCACGGGGGCCAATGCCCCGGTGCTGGAAATGCAGAAGGACACGATCCGCGCCAAGGTGAACGCCTGTTACGGCTACAACGCCATCGCGCGTATCCGGCTGACGCAGACCGCGCCCACGGGCTTTGCCGAAGGCCATGCGCAGTTCGCCCCGGCCCCGAGACCCGCCCCGGCCCCGCCCGATCCGGCCATCGCGACAGAGGCCGCCGCCCTGTCCGGCGACGTGCATGACGAGGGGTTGCGCGCAGCCCTTGCCGCGCTTGGCCAAAACGTCCTATCCCGCCCGAAACGCTAGGGAGTCCCGTTCCATGATCCGCATCCTTTCGCTCTCGCTTGGTCTTGTGGCGCTGGCCGCCCTGGGCGGGCTGTGGCTGACCTCGGCGCCAAGCCAGGCGCCCGGCCTGTCGCTGACGCCGGTTCCGGCCGCCCATGCCGAGACGGCGCCGCAGATCGAGTCCTTCACGCTGGGCGATCCCGATGCGCCGATCAGGCTGGAGGAATACGCCTCGTTCACCTGCGGGCATTGCGGCGCCTTCCATGACGAGGTCTTCAAGCAGCTCAAGGCGGAGTATATCGACACCGGCAAGGTGCATTTCACCTATCGCGAAGTCTATTGGGACCCTTACGCGATCTGGGCCGGGCTTCTGGCGCGCTGTGGCGGCGAGATGCGGTTCTTCGGGATCGTGTCCACGATCTACCAGAAACAGCGCGACTGGATCGACCCGAACAACCCTCAGAAGACCGCCGAAAACCTGCGCCAGATCGGGCGTGCGGCCGGACTGGGCAATGACCAGATGGAAGCCTGCCTGAGCGATGCGGCGCTGGCCGCCGCGCTGCGCGACCATTCGGCCGAGATGACCAACAAGGCCGGGGTCAGCGCGACCCCCTCGCTGGTGATCGACGGGCAGCTTTACAAGAACATGCGCTACCGCGATCTGAAGAAGATCCTCGACGACAAGCTGGCCGGATAGCCCATGGCGGCGCCGCTTGCCGGATTGCGGGTCGTCGAACTGGCCCGCATCCTGGCCGGCCCCTGGGCTGGTCAGGTTCTGGCCGATCTGGGCGCCGAGGTCATCAAGGTCGAGTCGCCCGAGGGCGACGATACCCGCCGCTGGGGACCGCCCTTCGTGGAACGCGACGGCGACCGATCGGCTGCCTATTACCATTCCTGCAACCGGGGCAAGCGGTCGGTCGCCTGCGATTTCCGTACGCCCGAGGGACAGGCGCTGGTGCGCGATCTGGCCGCCGGGGCGGATGTGGTGATCGAGAACTTCAAACTCGGCGGTCTTGCGAAATACGGGCTGGATTATCATTCTCTGTCCCGGCTCAACACGGGTCTGATCTATTGCTCGATCACCGGCTTCGGGCAGGACGGCCCCTATGCCCACCGGCCGGGCTATGATGCGATCATTCAGGGCATGTCGGGGCTGATGTCGATCACCGGCACGCCGGACGGCCAGCCGCAAAAGGTGGGCGTGGCGGTGGCCGACATCTTTACCGGAGTCTATGCAGCCACCGCGATCCTGGCCGCGATTCATCAGCGGCAGACAACGGGGCGTGGCCAGCAGATCGACATGGCGCTGTTTGATGTGGCCACGGCGATCACCGCGAACCAGGCGATGAACTACCTGACCACCGGGCAGGCGCCGCAGCGGATGGGAAATGCCCATCCCAACCTCGCACCCTATCAGGTTTTCGACTGCGCCGACGGGCATATCATCATCGCGGTCGGCAATGAGGGGCAATTCGCGCGGCTTTGCGCGCTGCTGGGGCTTTCCGCTCTGGCGGCCGATCCCGCCTTTGCCACCAACCCGGACCGGATCGCGAACCGCGCGGCGCTGATTGACCGGCTTCAGGCCGCGACCCGCCGCTTTGCCCGCGCCGATCTGCTGACAGCCTGCGAGGCGCAGGGCGTGCCCGCCGGGCCGATCAACGATCTGGCCGAGGTCTTTGCCGATCCGCAGATCCGCCATCGCGGGCTGGTCGCAACGCGCGACGGCGTGTCGGGTGTGCGCACGCCCATCGTCTTTTCCGACGCAGAGCTTGCGCTGGACCGGGCCGCGCCGAAACTGGACGAGGATGGCGCTGCGATCCGGCAGGAACTCAGCCGCCGCCAAGCCCCAGCCGATTGAAAAAAGTCTCTATCCCGGCCCAATCCGCGATTTCCAGCCGCACCGGAACCGTCAGCACCTTTTGCCGGAACCCGGGCGGCAGGCGCACCGCGTCCTTTTCGGTGGTCACCAGTTGCGCGCCGATCAGCCTGGCCTCGGTTTCCAGCCGTGTCATCAGGGCGGGCGTCAGCGGCTGGTGATCCTCCAGCGCCTCGGCCCGCATCAGCCGTGCGCCCAGCGCCTCGACCGTGGCAAAGAACTTTTCGGGATGGCCGATGCCCGCAAAGGCCAGCACCCGCAGCCCCGCCCAGTCCATGCCGGTTTCCAGCGGTCTCAGCGCACCGATCAGATGGGGCAGGCGCAGCCCCGAACCCCAGACGGACGCGAAATGGCGCTGGGCCGGGGCCGGGCCGATCGACAGGACCAGATCGGCGCGGGCAAGACCCGTGGGTACCGGTTCGCGCAGCGGCCCTGCGGGGATCACGCGGCCGTTGCCGAACCCCTTGGCGGCATCGACCACGACAATGGACAGATCCTTGGCCAGCGCCGGGTTCTGCAAGCCGTCATCCATCAGGATCGCCTGTGCCCCCGCCGCCACCGCCGCCCGCGCGCCCGCCGCCCGGTCGCGCGCCACCCAGACCGGCACGAAGGCCGCCAGCAAGAGCGGCTCGTCGCCGACATCCGCGGCGCTGTGGCGGCGCTCTTCGACCCTGACCGGGCCCGTAAGCCGCCCGCCATGGCCGCGGCTGACCACATGCGCCGCGACCCCGCGCGCCGCCAGACGCTGCGCCAGCGCGATCACGGTGGGCGTCTTGCCGGTGCCGCCCGCATTGATGTTGCCCACGCAGATCACCGGCACGCCAACCCGTTCGGGCGTACCCCGCCGCAGCCGCCGCGCGGTGCCCAGCGCGTAAAGCGCTCCCAGGGGGGCCAGCGCGCGGGCCGCGATCCCCGGCGCGTCGGGCGGGTTGAACCAGAAACCCGGCGGCCGCATCAGCGCGCCCCCGCAAGGTCGAGGGCTTCGAGCATCCGGCGCACGATGCGGTCGGTGGCCATTGCGCCATCGGTCGAGACCTCCCAGGCGGCGCTGGCCATCTTGGCGGCGCGGTCGGGCGACAGCAGGTCGGCGACCGCCTCTGCCAGCATCCGTTCATCGCGCACCAGCCGGGTCGCACGCGCGGCGGCAAGCCGCTGGAAATGCGCGGCATGGGTGTCCGTGGCCGGGCCATGCACGATGGCCGAGCCCAGCGCGGCGGCGTGATAGGGGTCGGGGCCGCCTTCGCCCGCAAGCGTGCCGCCGACAAAGGTGATCGGCGCAAGCCGCAGCCAGAGCCCCAACTCGCCCTCGGTATCGGCGATCTGAATCTGGGTCTCGGATTCGGGCTCCTCATCGTCGGAGCGCAGCGCCACCACCCAGCCCTCGTCGCGCAGATGCTGCGCCAGCGCCGGACCGCGGGCGGGATCATCGGGGACAAGGAACAGCAACAGCCGGTGCGCCTGACGGATCCCGCGGGCATGGGCCGCGATGATGACGGGTTCTTCGGTCGGACGGGTACAGGCGGCCAGCCAGGCGGGGCGTCCGCCCATCAGGCGGGCAAGAACCTCTCGCTCTGCCTCGCTGCAACGCAGGACCGCGCTGCCTTCGGATAGCGGACCGCAGGGGCTGAGCTGGACCGACGAAACCCCCATCGCCCGCAACTGATCGGCGCCTTGCCGGGTCTGGGCATAGATCCGGTCGAAGCGGCGCAGCAGACGCCGGATCATCCCGCTGCCCAGCCGCCAGCGTCGGCGCCATGCCTCGGGCAGGTCGCGGGCGATCAGGAAAAGCGTGCTGCCGCGGGCATGGGCATGCGCCGCCGTCGTCATCGGCAGGGTCTCGGGGTAGAAGATGCAGATGTCGGGCCGCCATGCCGCGAGGAAATCGGCGGCGCCGCGCGCCGTGTCACGCGGGGCGGCGCAATGATGCAGCGCAGGCATCCGCGCGCCGGTCCTGTTCGGCGGCGCGTCATCGCCGGTCACCAGAAAGGTCAGTCCCTGCCGCTCGGCATGCAGCATGCGGATCAGTTCGGCAGCGGCAGGCCATTCCGCGGGCGGCGGCGCGTGCAGCCAGACCACCGGGCCCTCGGGCCGCGCCGCCGGTTCCTGCCCCCCACCCGCCATCCGCGCCGCTTTCAGGTTCCGAGTTCCTCGGTCGGCCCGGCCTCGGCCTCTTCGTCGCGCAGCCGATGGATATGGGCGATGAAATAGCGCATATGGGCGTTGTCCACGGTGCGCTGGGCCTCGGCCTTCCAGGCCGCATGGGCGCTGGCATAGTCGGGGAACATGCCGACGATATGAATGTCGTCCGTGTTGCGAAACACCGTGCGGCCGGGATCGACCAGTTCGCCGCCGAACACCAGATGAAGGCGCTGGGTCATCGTCATCCCCCTTGGGTCTGCCTTGCCGTCAGCCGCACCCTAGACCAAGCAAGGGGGGCGCGAAAGGGCGCATCGGGGCGTCAGGCCAGCCGCGAGATCACCTCGTCATGCAGCGGCGGCGGCGCGGCGATCACCCCGCGCGATACCGGGATCGCGGTATTGAAGGCCAGCGCGGCACCCGCCCGGTCGGTGACCCGCGCGCCCGCCTCGGTGACGATCAGGCTGCCTGCCGCGGTGTCCCAGTCCCAGCTGTCGCGCAGGGTCAGCATCGCGTCGAACCGCCCCTCGGCCACCAGGCACAGCCGATAGGCCAGCGAGGCGCGCAGCGAACGGTGGACAGAGGGCGGCGGCCCCGACCAGTGCCGCGGCTCAAGCGCCGGGCGCGAGGTCAGCACCGCGGCGCCGTCAAGCCGCGCCCGCCCGCTGGCCCGGATCGCCGCGCCGTTCAGCGTGGCGCCGCCCCCGGCGGTTGCGGCGTAAAGCTTGTCCAGCATCGGCAGATAGACCGCGGCGGCCACCACCCGGCCCGCCTCGGCCACGGCCAACGCATGGGCAAAGGACTTGTCGCCCTCGATGAAGGCGCGGGTGCCGTCCAGCGGATCGACCACGAAAAGGCGCTCGGCGCCCAGCCGCGCGGGGGTATCCTCGGTTTCCTCGGACAGCCAGCCATAGCCCGGCCGCGCTGCCATCAGACGCTCGCGCAGCATGGCGTCGATTTCCAGATCGGCCTCGGTCACGGGGCCCTGATGGCCGGGCTTTTCCCAGACGCGCAGCCTGCGTTTCCAGTGGCGTTCGGCGATCATGCCTGCGGCCTCGGCCGCCTCGATCAGCAGCGCAAGGTCAGTCGCCGGCAAGCGTCAGCCCCTCGACCAGCAGGCTTGGCACCCGATGCGACTTGTGATCACGGGAATCGTTGGCCGGAACGATCCGGCGCAGCATGTCGGGCAGGCTGCCGGCGATGGTGCATTCGTTGACCGGCCAGGCGATCTGCCCGTTCTCGACCCAGAAGCCCGCAGCGCCGCGCGAATAATCGCCCGTGGTCGGGTTGATCGTGCTGCCGATCATCGAGGTCACCAGCAGCCCGGTGCCCATCTCGGCGATCAGGTCGTCGCGCGAGCGCGTGCCCGGCGTCAGCGTGACATTGCCCGCCGAGGGCGACGGCGGCGAGGAGACGCCGCGCGCGGCATTCGCGGTGCTTTCCAGCCCCAGCTTGCGCGCGGTGCCCAGATCCAGCACCCATCCCGCCAGCACACCGTCCGCGACCAGCGCGCGCCGCGCGGTCGCCAGCCCCTCGCCATCGAAGGGGCGCGAGCCTGAAATGCGCGGGCGCTGCGGTTCGGCGATCAGCGACAGGCCCGCGGGCAGCACCGCCTGCCCCATCAGATCGCGCGCCCATGAGGCGCCGCGCACGATGGCGGTGCCGTTGATCGCCGACAGCAGATGCCCGATCAGCGATGCGGCCACACGCTCGTCGAACAGCACCGGATAGGCGCCAGTCCTGGGTCTGCGCGGCGCGGCGCGTTCGATCGTGCGTTCCCCGGCAATGCGGCCGATTTCTTCGGGGCCGGGCAGATCGGCCTGAAAGACCCGCGCCTCGTGGCACCAGTCGCGTTCCATCCCCGTGCCCTCGCCGCAGATCGCGACGCAGGATGTCGAGCGGATGGTCCGCTCGTATCCGCCCGCAAAGCCGTTCGTCGCGGCCAGAAACAGCCGCTGCCGGTGATAGCCCGCGCCCGCCGATTCGATCTGGGTGATGCCCCGGACGGCACGCGCGGCGGCCTCGGCCCGGCGCGCATCCTCTTCCAGCGTGCCGGGTTCGGGTTCGGCTGCGGGATCGGCCAGTTCCAGCGCGGCGATGTCGATCTCTCGGGCGATCTGGCCGGACTCGGCCAGCCCCACGGTCGGATCCTCTGGCGCCTCGCGCGCCATGGCGACGGCGCGTTCGGCCATCTCGGCCAGCGTCGCGGGCCGCGTGTCCGAGGCCGAGACACAAGCCTGCCGCCGCCCGATCAGCACGCGCAGCCCGATCTCAGTGCTTTCGGCGCGCTCGGCCTGTTCCAGCCGCCCGCCGCGCACGTCGATCGACAGCGACGCCTCTGCAACCGCCAGCGCATCCGCCGCGTCGGCACCGGCCTTGATCGCGGCATCCAGCAGCGCGGCGGTCAGCGTTTCGATTGTGTCTGGCATCGGGCCTCCGGCGAAGACTGTGGCGTTCAGTTAGGCCGCGCCCACCCCCCGCGCAAGCCCGCGCGAGGGGTGGGCAGCCGCGCGCTCAGCGCAGCCGCTGGCCGTTCGCCACCACCTGACCGTCGGGCGTGACCTCGATCTGCGAACTCAGCGTGTCGCCCTCGCCGGTGGGTCGGGCGAACATGCCCAGCATCATGCGCATGCCCATTGCCTGATCCGGCGGGACCAGCCCCATCGCCACAAGCCGGTCAAGCAGCGTGTTCCCCCCCGCAAGCCGCAGCGCGATCCCGCCGGTGGGCCGGGGCATCCCGTCAAACGTGACCTTGTCGGAATTGTCGAAGACAAAGGCTCCGTTGCCGGTCAGTTCCACCCCGGCAAGGCTGAGCTTCAGATCCTTGACGTTCAGCTCGTGCAGTTCGGCGGGCGCCTCGGGTGACTGGGCAACCGCCGGGTTGGTCAGGTCGGACAGAAGCCGCACCTTGCCCGCCAGGTCGATCACCAGCGTCGCCGGATCGCGCGGCAACTGTCCCGAGGGGTCGAACATGGCCCAGATGCCGTCGCTGACCGTCAGCCCGGCAATCCGGGTCAGCAGCCCGAAATCAGAGGGCGCCGCGCTCTGGACCATGGGCATGCGGAAGCTGAAGGCGCTGTCGTCAAAGGCGACGTCGATCCGGGGCAGCGGCAGCGCCGAACCGGAAATCCCGATCTGCCCCTTGGTCGAGCGCACATCATACAGCATGCCGCCATCGGCCAGCGCGAAATCCAGCGTCCCGGGCCCAAGCGTTGCCGCGACATTCGTGGTCTCGCCCGCCTGCGCCATGTCGACGGCATAGGCCATGCCGCCATGGGCGATCTTGCCGGTCGAGGCGAAACCCGCCGCCAGCATCGCGCCCAGATCGGTGCTCGGCATCGCCGCGGGCACCGTGCTGGCCGAGGACGCGACCAGATCGGTCATCTCGCCGCCCAGCTTGAAACGCGCCCCGTCCTCGGGATTGGTCGCATTCATGTCAAGCCGCGCGGTGGCGGCGTTCAGCACACCCTCGATCCGGCCGGTCGCGCCCTCGGCCATGGTGTAGCCGCCGGAAATCCCGCGCGCCGACATCTGCATCGCCATGTCCATCGGCTGGCCATCGACCAGCATCTGGTCGAGGGTAAACGACGCCTCGGGCGCGGCGAACTCATAGGCGATGGCGCTGGCATTGCCGCGGGCGGTCATGCTGAGATCGCGCTGGCGCAGCGTCATCTTCATCTCGACGCGCTCGCCCGTCTCGGATGTCGATGACACGACCAGCGGATAGTCCGGCGCAAGGCGGATCGACACCGACCCGTCGCGGTTCTCGGTAAAGGCGATGTCGCCCATCGCGCCCGAGGCCGAGCCGGTGGCGGTTTCCATCGCCATGGTCACGTCACGGACGGTCAGGGTGTCGCCCGACTTCGTTTCGCTGCCGGAAATGGTCTGGCCGGACCTCTCGGCCAGCGCCTTCCACGAGGCCCAGACCTCGGCGGCGGTCAGATCAGCCCAGGCCGGCGCGGCGATGGCCAGCGCGGCGACGATGGCCCCGGCAGAGGCCGAGATGCGCAGCAGCATGTGTTCCCTTTCATGGCAGGATGTCAGACCTGAATGTCGGTGCTTGGCCGGGGGGAGTCAACGCCACGTTGCTCTGGTCTGCCGCCAGAGGCTGGGCTAGGACTTGGCCCGAGGCATTGTGCTGACGATGAGGGGTAACATGGGTGAATTGTCGGGCAAGAGCGTTCTGATCACGGGGGCCAGCCGCGGCATCGGCGCCGCCGCCGCACGCGCCTTTGCCGAAGCCGGGGCAAGGGTGGCGCTGGCCGCGCGCAGCGAACAGGCGATGGCCAGCATCGCGCGCGAGATCGGCGGCGGCGCCATCGCCCTGCCCTGCGACGTGGCCGATTTCGCGCAGGTCGCGGACGCGGTGCGCACCACGGTCACGGCTTTCGGGCAGATCGACATTCTGGTGAACAATGCCGCCGTGATCGAACCCATCGCGCGCTTGCAGGATGCCGATCCCGGCGACTGGGCGGCGGCGATAGACATCAACCTCAAGGGTGTCTTCCACGGCTTTCGCGCGGCGATGCCGGTGATGGCGGCAGCAGGCGGCGGCACGATCCTGACCATCGGCTCGGGCGCGGCCCATAACGCGATGGAGGGCTGGAGCGCCTATTGCACCGCCAAGGCCGGGGCCGCGATGCTGACCCGCTGCGCCGATCTAGAAGGCCGCGCGCAGGGCATCAGGGCGCTGTCGCTGTCGCCCGGCACGGTCGCGACCGACATGCAGAAGACGATCCGCGAAAGCGGCGTGAACCCGGTCAGCCGTCTGGACTGGGCCGAGCATGTCCCCCCCGCCTGGCCCGCCCGCGCGCTGGTCTGGATGTGCAGCGCGGATGCAGACGAGTTCCTGGGCCAAGAGGTGTCGCTGCGCGAACGCGCGATCCGCCGCCGCGCGGGGTTGCCCTCGTGATCGGGCTGGACAAGGACGGCGCGCGCTGGGTTGTGACCCTGAACCGGCCCGACAAGGCCAATTCGCTGACCCGCGCCATGCTGGGAGATCTGGACGACATTCTGTCCGAAGCCGCGCGCGAGGGCATCGCGGCGCTGGTCATCACCGGCGCGGGCAAGGTGTTCAGCGCGGGCGCCGATCTGGACGAGGCGAAGGCGGGACTGGCCACAGATCCGGTCTGGGAAAGCGTCTCGGGCCGGATCGTGGCGCTGGACGCTCTGACGGTGGCGGCGCTGAACGGCACGCTGGCGGGCGGCGCCTTTGGCATGGCGCTGGCCTGCGATCTGCGGATTGCCGTGCCCGAGGCGAAATTCTTCTATCCGGTGATGAAGCTCGGCTTCCTGCCGCAACCCTCCGATCCCGGGCGGCTGGCGGCGCTGATCGGCCCGGCGCGGGCCAAGCTGATCCTGATGGGCGGCGCCAGGGTCAGCGCCGACGAGGCGCTGGGCTTCGGGCTGGTGGACCGGCTGGTGCCGCCGGACGGGCTGATGGAGGCGGCGGACGAGCTGGCTCAGGCCCCGCTGGCCGCGACGCGCGCGCACCGGGCCGCGATCAAGGCGATGTGCGAGGGGCGCAAACCCTAGCGCCAGAGCCTTGCTGTGGCGTTGACGGCGCCATGCGGCAGGGCATAGAACAGGCCCGGCAGGCGACAGGACCGGACCGCAAGAGCCCCTGACGTTCCCGCGCGTCCTGCGCCGGGGGGCAGATCATCGGGCAACCCTTTGCCCTTGCCGGGCAGCAACCTCTCTGGATCAGGGGCCGACGTGGCGAATTTCCTTTACGACCGAGACCTTCCTGACGGCCTAGACCTTGGCGCGATGGTCGCCATCGACTGCGAGACGATGGGGCTGAACCCGCATCGCGACCGGCTGTGCGTGGTGCAGCTTTCGGGTGGGGACGGCAATGCGCATATCGTGCAGATCGCCAGGGGCCAGACCGAGGCGCCGAACCTGACCCGGATGCTGGCCGATCCGGCGGTGCTGAAGCTGTTTCATTTCGGCCGGTTCGACATTGCCGCGCTGTTCAATGCCTTTGGCGTCGTGACGGCGCCGGTCTATTGCACCAAGATCGCCTCGAAACTGGTGCGCACCTATACCGACCGGCACGGGCTGAAATACCTGCTTCAGGAATTGCTGAACGTCGACATATCGAAACAGCAGCAAAGCTCGGACTGGGGCGCGGCCGAGCTGAGTGCGGCGCAGCTTGACTATGCAGCGTCGGACGTGCTGCACCTGCATGCGCTGAAGGCCATTCTGGACGCGATGCTGGAACGCGAGGGGCGGGCGGACATGGCGCAGGCCTGTTTCGGCTTTCTGCCGATGCGCGCACGGCTGGATCTTGAAGGCTGGCCCGAGATCGACATCTTTGCCCATTGAGGCCAAGCCATGAACCGCGACACTTACATAGCCATCGGCCGCCGGGTTCTGACCAGCGAGGCCAGGGCGCTGGCCAGTCTGTCCGAGGCCCTGGATGACAGTTTCGCGGCGGCGGTCGAACTGATCCTGGCCGCCGAGGGCCGGGTGATCGTCTCGGGCATGGGCAAATCGGGCCATGTGGCGCGCAAGATCGCGGCCACCTTCGCCTCGACCGGCACGCCCGCGCATTTCGTCCACCCCGCCGAGGCCAGCCATGGCGATCTGGGCATGCTGGCACGGGGCGATGTCTGCCTTGTGCTGTCGAATTCGGGCGAGACGCCGGAACTGGCCGATATCGTCGCCCATACCCGCCGCTTCGCGATTCCGTTGATCGGGGTGGCGGGGCGCGCGGACAGCACGCTGTTGCGCCAGTCCGATGTGGCGCTGGTGCTGCCGCCCGCCGACGAGGCCTGCCCGATGGGCCTTGCGCCCACCACCTCGACCACGATGACGCTGGCGCTGGGCGATGCGCTGGCCGTGGCGCTGATGGAACATCGCCAGTTCACCCCCGAGGCATTCCGCGCCTTTCACCCGGGCGGCAAGCTGGGCGCGCGGCTGTCCAAGGTGGGCGATCTGATGCATGGCGGCGCCGATCTGCCGCTGGTGCCGCTGGGCACGCCGATGGCCGAGGCGCTGCTGACCATGAGCGGCAAGAGCTTCGGCGTGGTGGGCGTGACCGATGCCGATGGCCGGCTGGCGGGCATTGTCACCGATGGCGACCTGCGCCGGAACATGGCGGGGCTGCTCGAACGCAATGTCGATCAGGTGATGACCCGCGCGCCGCTGACCATCGGCCCCGACGATCTGGCCGAAAAGGCGCTGGGCGTGATGAACGGGCGCAAGATCACCTGCCTGTTCGTGGTGGGCGCCGAGGGGCGACCGCAGGGCATCCTGCATATCCACGACTGCCTGCGCGCCGGGATCGCCTGAGGCATGGCCTCGTATGACAACGCCTATTCCCGGTTCATCGCGCTGGCGAGGATCGTGCTGCCGCTGGCCGCGCTGGGGATCCTCTCGACGCTGTTCCTGTTCTCGCGCGATACGCCATCGGGCGACGAACTGCCCTATTCGCAGGTCGATGTGGACGAACTGATCCGCGAACAGCGGATCGGCACGCCGAACTATGCGGGCGTCACGCAGGACGGCACGGCCATCGCGTTCCGGGCCGAAACCGCGCGGCCCGATCCCGACATCTCTGGCCGCGCCTCGGCCGAGGCGATGCGTGCCCGGCTCGACATGCCCGATGGCAGCCATGCCGACATCGCTGCCCGGCGCGGCATCGTCGATACCGGCGCGGGGGTCGCGGTGCTGGATGGCGCGGCGCAGATCGACACTTCGACCGGCTACACCGTGCGCGCAATGCGCCTGACCGCAGCGCTGGAACGGACCGATGTGCTGGGCGAGGGGCCGGTCACCGCCGAGGGGCCGCCCGGCCGGATCGAGGCGGGAGCGATGCAGCTCAGCACCGATCCCGGAAACGAAGACAGATACGTTCTGGTTTTCAAGGACGGCGTCAGGCTGGTATATGATCCGGAGCGTTAGGGGAAAGGTCTTGCTCTTGTCGTTTCGCGTTGCCCTGGCCGCGATGGCCCTTGCCTGTGGCGCGTCGGTGGCCCTGTCCCAGGGCGCCGAGATCGCGTTCGGTACGCTTGCCCATGACCAGTCCCAGCCCGTCGAGGTTACCGCCGACCGGCTGACCGTCGATCAGACCGATGGCACCGCGATCTTTTCCGGCGGCGTTCTTGTGGGGCAGGGCGAAATGCGGCTTTCGGCCGACGAGGTGCTGGTGGTCTACGACACCGAGGCCGAGGCATCGGGGCGCATCGCGCGGATGGAGGCGCAGGGCAAGGTCGTGCTGGCGCTGGGCGACGAGGCCGCCGAGGCCGAGCGGGCAGTCTATACCATCGACGCGGGGACCATCGTGATGACCGGCAGCGTGCTGCTGACCCAGGGCCAGAGCGCGATTTCGGGCGAGCGGCTGGTGGTCAATCTGGACCGCGGCACCGGCACGATGGAGGGTCGCGTCCGCACCGTTCTGCAACCCGGCAGCCCGCGATGATCGGGCGCACCGATCTGAGCGTTGCCGAAGGCGCGGCCGGGCTGCGCGTGCGCGATCTGCGCAAGAACTACCGCCGCCGCCCGGTGATCCGCGATGTCAGCCTGACGCTCGACCGCGGCGAGGTGGTGGCGCTGCTGGGGCCGAACGGCTCGGGCAAGACCACCTGCTTTTACGCCATCGCGGGGCTTGTGATGCCCGAGGGCGGGCGCGTCACCATCGACGGGCGCGATGTCACCGGGCTGCCGATGTATCGCCGCGCGCGGCTGGGGATCGGCTATCTGCCGCAGGAAGTGTCGATCTTTCGCGGGCTCAGCGTCGAAGACAACATCCTCGCGATCCTCGAACTGGTCGAGAGCGACCGCCACAAGCGGCGCGAGCGGCTTGAGGAATTGCTGTCGGAATTCTCGATCGAGCATCTGCGCCGGGCCTCGGCGCTGTCGCTGTCGGGCGGCGAAAGGCGACGGGTCGAAATTGCGCGCTGCCTGGCCGCGAACCCGAAATACCTGTTGCTGGACGAACCCTTTGCGGGCGTCGATCCGATTGCGGTGGGCGAGATCCGCGCGTTGGTGGCCGATCTCCGGACGCGCGGCATCGGCGTTCTGATTACCGATCACAATGTCCGCGAAACGCTGGAAATCGTGGACCGTGCCTATATCCTGCATGACGGCAAGGTGCTGATGAGCGGCACCACCCAGGAGGTCGTCCGCGACGAGAATGTGCGCCGCGTCTATCTTGGCCAGAGTTTCCGGATTTCGTGACGGCAGGACAATGAACCTCCGCACCACACTCACCCAGCGCCAGATACAGACCCTGCGCCTGACCCCGGCGCTGCGCACGAGCCTGTCGCTTCTGCGGATGCCCGCGGCCGATCTGGTCACCGAACTGCACCGCGCCGCAGCCGAGAACCCGCTGATCCGGCTGGCCGAGGACGCGCCTGACAGATCCGGGGGCTGGGTCGGGGCCGACACGCTTGCCGCCCCCGACCCGCTGGGCGAAAGGCTGCGCCGCCAGATCGCGCTGATGCCGCTGGACTCGGCTATTGCCGCCATCGCCCGGTTCCTGACCGGGGATGTCGACGATCACGGCTATCTCGACGCCGAAGCCGCCGCCAATGTCGAGGCGATGGGCGCAGCACCCGAACAGGCCGCGGCGGCAATCGCCGCGCTGCAATCCTGCGAACCGGCGGGCGTGGGGGCGCGCAGCCTGGAGGAATGCCTTGCCCTGCAATTGCGCGAGCGCGGTTTCGACGAGGACGAGGCGCGCGCCGCCTGCGCCCGGCTTGACCTGCTGGCCGAGCGGCGGCTGGACGAACTTGCCGCCCTGACCGGGATCGGGGCTGCGGTGCTGCGGGCCATGGCCGACGCCCTGCCCGGCCTTACCCCCCGGCCGGGCGACGGGATCGGGGACGAACCGCTGCCGCCCGTGCCGGAAATCCTGGTCGAGGACGGGCCGGACGGTCAGTTCCGCGTGACCCTCGACCGGCACACCCTGCCGCAGGCCGAACTGGACACCGACCTTGTGCAGGGGCTGGGGCGCGGGGCCGCGCCGATGCGCGAAAGCGCCCAGGCGCTGATCCAGGCGCTGCGCTTTCGCGAACGCACGCTTGAGGCCGTCGCCCGCCTGATCCTGTCCTGCCAGCACCGCTTCTTCAGCGATGGCCCCGAGCATCTGTTGCCGATGACCCGCGCCGAGATGGCGCGCGCGCTGGGGCTTCACCCCTCGACCGTGGGCCGCGCGCTGTCGGGCAAGGCGCTGTCCTTTCGCGGTGCGGTGCATCCGCTGTCGCTGTTCGTCTCGCCCGCGCTGCCCACCACCGGGGCGCGCGGGGTCACCGCCTTTGCCGCCCAGCGCCGCATCCGTCGCCTGATCGAGACCGAACCCCCCGACGGCATCCTTTCCGACGCCGAGATCGCAGAGTTGCTGCAACGCGAGGGCGTTGACATCGCCCGGAGAACTGTCGCCAAATACAGGCAATGCCTGACCATTCCGTCATCCTTCGAACGCAGGAGGCGAAAGGGGCGCAGCGGATGAAGCCCGCCCCGAACCCCGTTGACCCCGCGGTGCCCCGGCTTTAACGGGGTGCAACCCTGCGACAGGCAGGCAATCTCAGGAGGCAAGATGCTGTATCAGATCAGCGGCAAACAGATCGACATCGGCGAGGCGCTGCAAACCCACGTCAAGGACGAGCTGAACGCGGCCGTGAAGAAGTATGCCGAGCGCCCGACCGATGCGAATGTGGTCTTCTCGCGCAATGCACATGAATATGTGTGCGAGGCCACGGTGCATCTGTCGACCGGCCTGACCGCCCAGGCCAAGGCCCACGCCACCGAGATCTATGCCGCCTTCGACAGCTGCTGCAACAAGATGGAAAAGCAGCTGCGCCGCTACAAGCGCCGGCTCAAGGACCACCACCGCGACCGCGCCGAGCCGATCGAGCTGATGCAGGCGTCGTCCTATATCCTGGCCGCCGCCGAGCATGAGGACGAGGCCGAGCCCGAGACCCTGCAACCGATGATCATCGCCGAGATGGAGACGCAGATCCCCTCGATGTCAGTCGGCGAGGCGGTGATGCAGATGGAACTGGCCGGCAAGGATCTGCTGGTCTTCCGCAACGAAAAGACCGGCAAGATCAACGTCGTGCATACCCGCGACGACGGCAATGTGGGCTGGATCGACCCGTAAGACGCAGCCTGCCCGGCGCACCCAGCGCCGGGCGCGGCACTACAGAAGCGAGAGGCACATGCAGCTTTCGACCCTCCTGAAACCCGAGGCGGTGCGCGTCTTCGGAACGATGTCCAGCAAGAAGCGCCTGTTTCAGGAACTGGGCGAGGTCGCGCATACCGTCTACGGGCTGTCGGCCAGCGAAGTCGTCGACGCGTTGCAGGAACGCGAAAGCCTTGGTCCGACCGGCGTGGGGCATGGCGTTGCGCTGCCCCATGCCCGGCTCGCCGGGCTGGACAAGGTGCAGGGCGCCTTTATCCGGCTGGAGAAACCGATCGACTTCGGCGCGGTCGACCGGATGCCGGTCGATCTGATCTTCGGGCTGTTCGCGCCACAGGATTCGGGCGTCGACCATCTCAAGGCGCTGGCGCTGGTCTCGCGCACGCTGCGCGACGCGACGGTGTGCGGCAAGCTGCGCGCCAATACCGATCCGGCGAAACTGCATGTTCTGCTGACCGAGGCCCAAGCCTCGCAGGCAGCCTGAGCTAGACGGACCAGGCACCATAGCCAAGCCGCTCGTAATCCCGCGCATAGGCATCGCGGGCGGCGGCCTCGATCTCGGCATCGCAGATCGCTGACAGCGGGACGGGGCCATCCTCGGTCTCTGGCGGGGGCAGGGCGGGGGCGGTGGCCCCCACTTGCGCGGCCAGCATGGCAAGATCGGCCTCCAGCCGTTCTGCGCGCAGCACCATGTCGGGCAGAACGGTTTCGGCAAAGCCCTCGATCACGCGCGTCTGCGAGGCCCAGCTGGCATCGACCCGCAGCCCGGTCTGCCCCGCCAGATTGCCCTTGAGAAACCGCAAAAAGCCCAGGAATGCCTCCCGGTGCGCGGCCGCGTCGAAAGCCGGCCCGGGCGCGGCTTCGGGCAGCGGCACGCCGTAGCTGTCGCGCAGCGCGGTACGGATCACCGGGAAACTGCCCGGCCCGGTCGGCAGGATATGCGCGACAAAGGCCGCATGGGCGCGCCTCAGCGGATGCGACACGACGCTAAAGGCGCGGTGCCCGGGTGTCTGGCGCTGCCACTGGCGCAGCGTCTTCTGCGTGAAGCCGCGGCGCAGCGCATCGGTGCCCGTACCGTCAAGCGCGGCCAGCCATGCCTCGACCCGCGCCACCGGCCCGCCCCGGATCGGCAGGAACAACAGCGGGCTTTCGGGCGCCGCGACATGACCGGGCACCGCCGGGCCGCGGCGCGGCTCGAAACAGGGGGTACGCGACAGGTCGAACCGGTCAAGCGGGCCCAGCGCGGCCTCCATCTCGGCGAAGTTCACGACCTTGGCGGAAAGCGGCTCGGGGTTCTGTTTCTTCAGCCGGTCCGAAACGGTCTCCAGCCGCGCCGCGACGCCAAGAAAGCGCAACAGCCCGTTCAGCACCGCGACATCGCCGATATCCTCGTAGGCCAGATGGAACGCCGTCTGCCCACTGGTCTGAAGCGCCCGCAACAGCCGCAGCTGAAAACCCTGAAGCCGGTCAAGGTATTCGGCGAACTCGGCCGCGTCAAAGCGCACGCGGGCGCGGCGCGCATGGGTCGCGTCGGTCAGCCGCCACTGTCCGGTTTCCCCGGCAATCTTGCGCGAAACATAGCTGTCGGCCGGGTTGCGGGTCAGCACGATCTTGGCGCAGCGCCGGTCGTCCAGCACCCGCGCCAGCACCCGCGGATCGTGGTCGTGGAAAAACCGAAAGCCCGCCAGCCCCGGACTTTCCCGCCGCATCGCATCCAGCAGACGGCCCGGATCGCGGTCGCGCGCGGCCTGATCGACGCCGAACAGTGCATGCCGCCCCTTGTGGCCGACGAAATGCGGGTTGAACGCCTCGCCATGACAGGCCAGCCCCGGCACCGCGTTCAGGTTCTCCTCGAGAAAGTTGGAGCCGGTGCGCATTTCGGCCAGAACCACGAAACTGTCGAAAGAGGCGGCGGCGCACATGCTACTGCACCAGATAGGGCCTGCGCGGCCGGGCAGGGGCGGCGCGCACGCCATCGTCGGCGGGGAAATCGCCCATCAGATAGGGTTTCATCCCCTGGTTCTTAAGGGTCTGAAGGAACTGGCCGAAGCCCGTCAGATCGGCCAGCCGCGGCGCTTCGGTCAGGCGGCGCTGGGCGCGCGGCGCGATCTCGTCGATCAGGATCTGCAAGGGCTCCATCGGGTTGAGCACGAAATCGGCCATCGTCCAGATCCGCACCCGCGCACGGGTCTGCGGCGCGCGCAGGATGTCGAGATGCCGCGCCTCGGTCCGTTGCAGAAGTGCTGCGCGCTTGCGCAGATCGACAAAGCTTTGATGCGAGTGGAACAACGGCACCGCCCAGGCGCCAGTTATGACCGAGATCTGCGCGTTCGGATCGCGGGCCAGGAACCAGCCGATCTCCTGCCGGTCGCCGGGGCCGAACTGAAAGCATTGCCGCTCGCCGCGGGTGTTCCAGACAAGGTTGGTCAGAAAGGCCCGGGGCGCGTGATCGCGCAGTGCGGCGCTGTCGGACAGCCCGCCATTGAACACCGTCTCGCCATCCGCGAATTCGGCCCGTTCGGGGTGAAACAGATGGCCATGCACCCGCGCGCCCACCATCCGGCCCAGCCAGTCCTCGAAATCCTCGAACAGCTCGGAGAACCCTTCGAAGACCGAATAGGGCGCCGAGGTCGGGCCGTTTTCCCATCCCTCGCGCGGGAAACGGCTTTGCATGTAAAGCCCCGCACGGCCCCGGGTGCGCCGCTCGACCGCCTTGGAGAACAGCCGGTCTATGCGCGCCGGGTTCGGCTCTGCCCGGTTCATCCCGGCGGTCCCCGGCCCGAGAAAGGTATCGTAAAGCAGGTTTGCCTGGGGCCAGGCCTTGCGCGCGACGAAACAATCCGAACGTCGCAGCAATTCGAGGTGATCGTCGTAGAAGATATGCGGCTTGCCCTGGAAATCGAACTTAGACAACGTCAGCGAGCGGCTTTCGATCCGGGTGGAATGCCTGCGCACCAGCGTCTGGAAGTAGCATTCGTCCGGGATCCAGACGCGGCGGAAGTAGCGCATATGGCCGGTCCGCGCGGGATCGTTCAGGATAGCGGTCAGGGTCTGGCGCGTCAGGCACCACCATTGCGAGCCAAGATGCGGCTCTAGCCCCACGGGGATCCGGCGGCGAAACCCGACCTGCCGTTGCAGCCGCACATAGCCGTCGAACAACCGGCGATGGCGCTTCCAGGCAAAGGGAAAGCGCAGGGTGAACCGTTCGCGCCCCAGCCCTCCCACGATCCAGTCCACCTCGTCGGCGGTGACCGATTCGATGAAATCGGTGCGCGGCCGTTCGGCCAGATAGCTGCGCAACTCGTCGACCGGGCGCAGCGGCAGGCAGGATCCCGAGACAAGAAAGACATGGCTGAGTTCGGGAAACTCGTTCAACGCCATCCGCGTGCCCGTGATCGTGGCCGCCACGATCGACCATGTGCCCCATTCGCAGCGGTGGCGGCGGCAGAACCGGACATTGGCCAGCCCGGTCAGCGCGGCTGCAAAGGCGCGGGTCTCGGCACGCGGCACGCGGCGGTCGACATGGATCACCACGGGGCAATCGCGTTCGGCCCAGTGCCGCGCCACCGCGGCGGCGCGATCCAGCGCGGTGTGGACCAGCATGACGAACCCGACGCTCATGCCCAGTTGCCCTTGGACATCAGGCCCAGGATTTCAAGCTGGCGCCAGCCCATGTATTTCTCGGACCACTTGCACCACAGATCGGGATGATCCTTGAGCCGCGCGTGATAGGCCCGGTATTCGTGACCGCCCGCGTAATGCTGGCGGCGGGTCATTTCCTCGGCGGCCTTGTCGACAAAACAATCCAGGAACTTGGCATGCAGCAGAACCCCGCACGCCTTTTCGCCGCCCCATTCGTCATGCACCAGGTTCAGCCCGCGCGGCAGCAGCATATGGGTCGAACTGGTATAGACATAGCCGCGCTGCCAGCGGACCAGCGGGATCTTGTTCAGCGCGGGGGCGCGATCCGGCCGGTCGGCAAAGAACACGCGCGCGCGTGGGCCGCCCTGAATCCAGAGGTTGCGATACCTGCCGTTCCTGTGAATCGTGTAGTTACCGCTGTCGAACCAGGACGCGATTTCGAACGGGTTCTGTCCCTGGCGATAGGGCACCGCGTCGATCGGACCCTTGGGATACATGTCGAGCAGCATCGCCCCGAAGGACCGGATCGCCGCGGTGTCGAGCCAGTCGCAGAGCGCCGGGATCGAACGGGTGTCGCAGAACGGGTAGACAAGGAATTCGTCGACATCGACGCTCAGCGTCCAGTGGCCATGCCCATGGCGCATCAGCAGCCAGTTCAGCCAATCGACGCCGAAATGAGCCTTGCGATAGCTGGCCCGCGTCGACCAGACCGAAACATCGGGCTGATCCGCCAGATACTCACGCGAGCCATCGTCAGAACCGTTGTCCACGATCAGGAAATGGCCGATGCCGTGGCGGCGGTAATAATCCAGGAAATAGGGCAGGCGCACCGCCTCGTTGCGCAGGACGACAAAGGCCAGCACGTCCGACGGCCCGATCCGGCCCGTCCGGTCGGCCACGCGCGACAATTGCCAGCGCCTGCGGCGCGCGCGCAGCTTCCACAGCTTGCGTTCGATGCGCATGTGATATGAGGACAGCGCGCCCAATCCGCCTCCGGCAAATGTCCACCCCTCGGGGTGGTGTGCATTGCCTAGCGGAAAGCGGCTAACCGACGGTTAAGGCGGACAAATGCGACTAGTCCCAGCGGCCGCGCGACATGATCCCCAGCGCCTCGAGCTGGCGCCAGCCCTGGTAGCGGGTCGAGGTGGGGGACCATAGATCGGGATTGCCGATGAGGGCGTCGTAATAGTCCTCGTAAAGCGAGCTGTTGGCGAAATGCTCGCGGCGGCGCTTCTCCTCGCGGGATTTCGCGACGATCGAGGGCAGGAACTTGGTGTGCAGCAGCACGCCCGAGGGCACATCGCCCGCCGCGCGGCCGCGCACCCGGTTCAGATGGGTCGGCAGCGCCGAATGGGTCGAGCTGACATAGACATAGCGCCGGTTCCAGCGGATCAGCGGGGTCTTGGACAGCGTCGGCGCACGCTCGGGCTCGGCGGCGAAGAACACACGCCGCCGGACGCCGCCACGGACCAGCAGGTTTCTTTGCGGCGGCTGGTACTTGGTGACGATATTGCCCGCATCGAACCAGTCGATCACGTCAAGCGGGTTCTGCCCGGGCTGATAGCTGCGATCCGCCAGCGGACCCTTGGGGTAGAGGTCCAGCATGATCGCGCCGAAGGACGGGCGGCGCGCGGCATCGAGCCAGGCGGTCAGATCGCGCAGGTCGCGCGTGTCATGGTGGGGATAGACCAGCAGTTCATCGGCATCCAGCGTCAGGCACCAATGGCCATGACCATGCCGAATCATCAGCCAGGCCAGCCAGTCCATCCCGAATCGCGAAAGCCGGTAGCTGTGCCCTGTCCGCCAGAGCGAGACATCGGGCCGGGCGGTCAGCAGGTCGCGCGTGCCGTCCGTGCTGTCATTGTCGACGATCAGGAAATGCGCAACGCCCTGCCCGCGGTGGTGGTCCAGGAAATAGGGCAGCCGCTCTGCCTCGTTGCGGACGGTGGCAAAGCACAGGATGTCGTTCGGGCGGATCGCGCCGGTGCGGTCGGCCACGGCGGCCAGTTGCCCGCATTTGCGCAGCGCCCGGAACAACAGCCGCCGCCGCATCCAGCGCATGCGGCAGGCGGCCCAAAGACCGCGCAGATCGGGGAACGGGGCATGGGATGCCTCGTCCCCTCCGGCGGCAAGCGGAACCTCGGCGAGATGCACGCGCCCCCGCGGCTACTGCGCCGCCTCGCGCATGGCGACGAGATCCACGAGGTAATCCATCAACTCGTCGCGAAGCTCGGGCCGGGCCATGGCAAAGGAAACCGTCGCCTGAAGGAAACCCGCCTTCGAGCCGCAGTCGAAGCGCTGTCCCTTGAAGCGGTAGCCATAGACGCCCTGGCCGTCGATCTCGGCGGCGATGGCGTCGGTCAACTGAAGCTCGCCACCAGCCCCCAGACGGTTGTGCCGAAGATTCTGGTCGAGATTGTGCAGCACGCGCGGCGTCAGGATGTACCGGCCGATCACGGCAAGGTTCGAAGGTGCCTCCTCGACCTTGGGCTTCTCGACCATGCCCTTGACCAGCACCCTGTCGCCAAGGTCGCGGCCGACATCAAGGATCCCGTAGGCCTTGGTCTTCTCGCGCGGGACTTCCATCGTGGCGACCATGTTGCCGCCCGATTCCTCGTAAGCCTCGACCATCTGTTCAAGGCACGGTGTCTCGGCGGCGATCACGTCATCGGGCAGGATCACGGCGAAGGGTTCATTGGCGATCAGACGGCGGGCGCACCAGACGGCATGGCCAAGCCCCATCGGCTTGTGCTGGCGGATATAGGCGATCGCCCCGCTTTCCATGTCGGTGCTGTTGAGCAGCGCCAGCAGGTCGGTCTTGCCGGCAGAGCGCAACGCTTCTTCGAGTGTGGGCGAATGGTCGAAGTAATCCTCAAGCGCGCCCTTGCCGCGAGAGGTGACGAAGATGAACTCCTTGATCCCGGCGGCGCGGGCCTCGTCGATCGCGTACTGGATCAGGGGACGGTCCACGAGGGTCATGATCTCTTTCGGGATCGACTTCGTGGCGGGCAGAAAGCGCGTCCCCAGCCCTGCAACGGGGAAGACGGCTTTGGTTACCTTACGCTTCATTCGCTCAATCGCTCTTATCTGGTTTGGTTTCTCATGTCCGCGACGGCCCACTTCCCACCGGACCAATGTAATGCATCAAGATCGTATCAGAAAGGTTATACGAGCCGTGAACGCATACCCCCTTCCCCTAGGGAAACAAGGCGGCCCGCATATCGGTATCTGACACCGATCGGCGGAGGCATGCCTCATCTTCCGGGTATTGGGCCGGATTCCGCCGAACCGGGCAACATGGCCAAACGGACAGTTCGGCTTTCGCCCGCTCAGTCCAGCCCCATCCGGGCCATCATCGCCTCGATCCGCGGCACGTCTTCGGGGTTGTTCAGTTCCCAGAACTCGCGGCCGCGCGCCTCGACCTCGACGCAGAGCACCGGGCGCCCGCGTTCGAGGAAGCGAAGCTGTTCCAGCCCCTCAAGCGTTTCCAGCGGCCCCGGCGGCCAGTGCGGATAGGCGGCCAGCGCCGCGGGGCGGTAGGCATAGACGCCGACATGGTGAAAGACCGGGGTCGGATCGTCCTCGCCATAGCTCTGGGCCGTGAAGGGAATCACCTCTTTCGAGAAATACAGCCCATGCCCCTGCTGGTCGAAGACCGCGGTGGTGCCGCCCACCCGGCCCGCGCGGCGGTCGGCCAGCAGTGCGGCCAGCGCGCGCCCGTCGCAGCGCAGAACCGGCGTCGCAATCTCGGCCTCGGGATCGGCGGCAAGCCCGGCAACCAGCGCCTCGATGAACCAGGGCGGGGTCAGCGGCGCGTCGCCTTGCAGGTTGACCACGATCTCGAACCCGCCGCCCAGAACCGCGACCGCCTCGGCCACCCGTTCGGTGCCGTTGGCGCAGCTTTCCGAAGTCATCACCACCTCGGCGCCGAATCCCTCGGCCGCATCGCGGATGCGTGCATCATCGGTTGCCACCACCACCCGGTCGATTCCCGCAACCGCCTGCGCCGCCCGCCAGGACCGCTCGATCAGCGTGCGGCTTTCGCCCGAGGCACCCCTGAGCGCGACAAGCGGCTTGCCCGGATAGCGGCTGGAAGCATGGCGCGCGGGGATGACGACGAGAACCGCCATCAGGCAGGCCGCAACGCGACGCCCGGCGCATGGGCGATGAAGAAGGGATTCGCGTAGCCGGGCTTGCCATAGGTCAGCGGGCTGTGATCGTCGAAGCGCACCACACACCCGCCCGCGCCCGTCAAAACCGCATGGCCCGCGGCGGTGTCCCATTCCATCGTGCGGCCGAGCCGCGGGTAAAGATCGGCCTCGCCACAGGCCAAAAGGCAGAATTTCAACGACGATCCCGCGCTGGTCATGTACTTGACGGCGTAATGGGCGATGTAGTCGTCGGTTGCCTGGTCGCGATGGGATTTCGAGGCGACCACGATCAGCGCGTCATTGTCAGGCGCCGCAACCGAAAGCGGCGTCAGCGGCCCCGCTGCATCCAGATCGAACGGCCCGGTTTCCTCGACCGCGCGGCCATCGGAGGTGGTGTAGAAAAGCCGCCCCTTGGCCGGGGCATAGACCACGCCGCGCACCGGGACGCCGTTCTCGACCCAGGCGATGTTGACGGTGAAATCGCCGCGGCGCTGGACGAATTCCTTGGTGCCGTCCAGCGGATCGACGATCAGGAAATCGCGCGCGGTCAGGGCATGGCTTGCGGCCTGTTCCTCGGTCACGATCAGCACGCCGGGAAACGCCTCGGCCAGCGCGGCCGAGATCAGCGCGTCGGCGGCCTCGTCGGCCTCGGTCACGGGGCTGGAATCGGACTTGGCGCGGACCTCGAAATCATCGGCGCCATAGACCTCCATGATCCGTTCCCCGGCCAGAAGCGCAGTTCGCCGCATCACGTCTTGAAGCATGTGATAGTCCAAGCCAGGCTCCTTCGGGCGCGGATCGTAAGGAAATCGCAAGGCCCTTATGCTTGGCTCTCCGGGGAACGGCAAGGGCGGCCAGCGCCCGCGCCCTGTGGACAAGGCCATGTTTCAGGACAGGACACCGCGAACCCGGACCATGGGCGGGCTGCGCCTGCTGGCGCTGATCTATCACGGCAGCGTGCGCCATGTGCGCAAGGGCCACGGCAACGCCCTGGTCGGTCTTGTGACGAATATCCTTCAGGCGGTGATCTTCGTCGCCGCCTTCTATCTGATGTTCGAGTTGCTGGGCATGCGCGGCGCCGCGATCCGGGGCGATTTCCTGCTCTACCTGATGTCCGGCATCTTCCTGTTCATGACCTTCAACAAGACGATGGGGGCGGTGATCGCATCCGAGGGGCCGGCCTCGCCGATGATGCAGCACGCGCCGATGAATACCATCGTGGCCATCGGATCGGCGGCGTTCGGCACACTCTACATCCAGATCCTGTCGATGGTCGTGGTCGGATTCATCTACCACGCAGCAGTGACCCCCATCACCATCGACGATCCGGTTGGCGCGATGGCCATGGTGCTTCTGTCCTGGTTCGCGGGGCTGTCGATCGGGATGGTGTTCCTGGCGATGAAACCCTGGGCGCCGGGCTTTGTCGGGCTTGCCTCGACGATCTTCCAGCGGCTGAACATGATCGCCTCGGGCAAGATGTTCGTGGCCAACATGCTGCCCGGCTACATGCTGGCCTTGTTCGACTGGAACCCGCTGTTTCACTGCATCGACCAGGCGCGCGGCTTCACCTTCATCAATTACAGCCCGCATTTCACCTCGATCAGCTACCCGTTGCTTGTCAGCCTCGCGCTGATCATGATCGGCCTGATGGGCGAGTTCTACACGCGCAAATTCGCGTCCGCGAGCTGGTACGCCCGCCGCTAGGGCGCTGCGATGGCGGCCCGCAGGGCAGGCCCCGTCACCGAAAGGGGGCGGAGGCTGCTCGTCCCTCCGCCCCCGGCGCGGGGCCTCATCCCCCGCGCCCTGCTCGAACCGTCGCCTCAGCGGCGCCGGCCCTCGACCCGGTAACCGGCATTCTGAAGACAGCTCAGCCTGTAGGCATCGACGCTGCCGCGCGGGCCGCGCACCGAGATTTCGCAGCGGTCGGGCAGGCGGCGGATGCCCTCGTTGCGCAGGCAGCGTTCGGTGACGATACGCTCGGACCCGCGGCGGGTGTCTACACTGCGCACGCAGCTTGCCGGGATCACCCGATGGCGGTCATGGCCGCGCGGGCCGTACCAGCCTGCGGCCTGGTTCGTCTCGACCCGGTTCGCAGAGCGGCGGTTGCTTTCCAGCTTGTCGACGATCACATAGACCGCCGCCGCACCCAGCAGGATCTTGGCCAGATCGTCCGCCGCACGGGCTGGCGCGGCCGCGACCGGCGTCAGCGCGATGGAGGCCGCGAGCAGGGGGGCAAGGAAGAAGCGGGGCATGGTCGTGGTCCTTTCCTTTTGGCGCCGGGGCGAGTCGGCGGAACCGCGGCCCGCCCGGCCTTGCGATGGATCGACCATCCGGCCGGGCCGCGCTGACAGGCAATAACGCCCCCCTGTTATCGGATAACCGCCACCCCGAAGCCCCTTGCGCCATGGGTGATATTGAATAGCGCCGCGCGCTGGCCCATGCTCTGCCCCATGAAAACGCATCGCCTCATCCTGGCCGCGCTGGCGGCGATCTTCCTGGCAGGGGCCGCCTCGGCCCAGTGCTATGCCGATTACAAGGCCAAGCAGGACAACCCCCTGCGGCTGCATTACGGCGTGATCGAACTGCCCGCCGCGGCCTGCGGCAGCCGGGGCGATGCCGCGGGCGAGATCGACCGCAGGATCGGCCGCAGCGGCTGGCAATTGCTGAACGTCATGTCGATCTTCGGCGCGGACGGGCTGGCCGAGCGCAAGGCAAGCGCCGGGCAGTTCTTCCTGCGATTCTGATGCCACCGGTGCAACCTGCCGCCCAGACCGGCGCCGAGACGCCCGCGCGCCCGCTTCAGGCCGGGCGCGTCGTCGTCGCGGGCATGATCGCCATCGTCGCGATCCTGCTGATCGCCGCGGGCGTCCTGTTCTTCAGCCTGCCCGATGCCGACGCCTTCAACATCCGTGTCGAGCGGATCTTCGTCGAGAATGACGACCTGACCTCGGGCGCCGAGATCAAGCTGCTGGAGATTCTTGCCCAATCCGGCACCGCCTTTGCGGATGTGCTGACCTCGTATCGGGTGGTGATCTTCGTGCTGCTGGTCTTTTCCACCGCGCTGCTGATCGCGGCGCTGGTGTTCCTGCTGACGATCATCACCCTGAACCGCCGGATGTCCGAGATCGAGCGCGCGGGCATCCGCGTTGCGTCGCTGACCATCAACCGGGCCGAGAATACGGTGATCCTGAACGGCATGGCCTTCAGGCTGACGCCCGCCGCGATCGAGACGCTCTCGGTGCTGGCCGAGGCGCGGATGGATGACGACATGCTCTCGGGGGCCGAGATCGAGGCGATGATCTCGGGCCGGCGCAGCGAGGATTGCGACGAGGCGGCAGGC
The DNA here is from genome assembly GCF_009649175.1 of Rhodovulum strictum. Lineage (GTDB taxonomy): Bacteria > Pseudomonadota > Alphaproteobacteria > Rhodobacterales > Rhodobacteraceae > Rhodovulum > Rhodovulum strictum. The sequence continues at coordinate 132,999 of NZ_WJPO01000002.1, forward strand.
GCCACCCGGATCAAGCGGCTGCGCGACGCACTGGGCAACCAGATGGTCAGCGAACTCCTGATCAAGAACGTCGCGCGGCGGGGCTACATGCTGGCCATCGACAAGGACGTGATCCGCATGAGCTGACGGCTGCGCTGGACGCGGGCGCAGCGCCGCGTCAGGATCGGGCCCATGCGCACCCTGCCATGTCTTGCCCTTGTGGCCCTGCTGTTCCCCCTTGCGGCGGGCGCCGCCGAGGTGACCCTGTCCCGCGCCGATCTGGCCGAGATCGCGCCCGGGCTCTGGTCCGCCCCGGGCTTGGTGCTGCCCGATGAGGACCGGACCCTGCCCATTGTCGGCGACCAGAACACCGAGGACGGCACGCGGCTGTTGCGCCATCTGGCGGGGCGGGGCGGGATCAACGGCTTTGCGGGCCTCCTTTACGACAACCGCGACCGCGGCCATGCCCCCCTGCGCCCCGACCTGTTCCCGCGCCTTACCCGGCTGGTCTATGCGCCCGATCTGGTCGAGGCGGGGCTTGATTACGGTCTGGCGGGTCAGATTCATCTGCCCGCGGTCGTGCTGGGCAATTCCTCGACCGCGGTGACCGCCGGACCGGCGCCGCGCAGCCTTGTGCGCCTTGCCATGACCCGGCCGATGGGGCCGCACCTTGCCGCAGAGCTTTACCAGCGCAATGCGGTCTACATCTATCCCGAGCATCGCGACCACGACGCCGCGGATCTGTTTCCCGCGAACTGGCCCTATACGATCACCAGCCAGGGCTCGTCGGGGTCCGACCGGCGGTTCCTGATCGCGGTGGCGATGACGCTGGCCGCCTTTCCCGCCGACACGATGGCGGCGTTGCGCGATCGCGGGCTTGTGGCGCCGACCGTCCAGATGATCCTGCGCCGCAACCTCGCCCCCGTTGCCACGCGCGAGGATTACCTGTCGGGCCGCACCCATCCCGCCGCCTTCGAACCCGGCCAGATCCGGATCGGGCGCATGGTGGCCCAGGCCGCCGCCCTGCCAGCGGACGAAATCCCGCCCATGGTGCGGCTGCGCGTGATCGACGAATCGTTCCGCCAAGCGGCGGGGCTGGCGGGGCTTGATGAACGGCTGTTCGACACGACATCGGCGATTGCGCGGATCTGGCGCGATTTCGACTGGCAGCGCGAGATGATCGTCAGCGCCGACGAGACCGCGGATCCGAATGGCCGCCCGCTGCGCTTCGAATGGCGGCTTCTGGCGGGCGATCCCGGGCGCGTGCGGATCGAACCGCTCGACCCCGCGGGGCGGCGCGCGCGGATCGTCATCGACTGGCACGCCCCCTGGACATTGCCCGCACCCGGCGGAGGCGAGGAGTATGACAGCCGCCGCCATGCGCGTGTCGATATCGGCGTCTTCGCCCATAACGGCGCCCAGGACAGCGCGCCCGGTTTCGTCTCGATCGCCTTTCCCGCGCATGAGCGGCGCAGCTATGGCCCCGCCGGGCCGGAGGACACGCCGCGGCTTGTGTCCATCGACTATGACGCGGCCGGGCGCGGTGCCGATTTCGACCCCATCCTGCACTGGACCGCCCCATGGTCGGACGAGGCGCGCCATGATGACGATGGCCGGTTGCTGGGCTGGACCCGGCGCTGGGCCGATGGGCGCGAGCGGTTCGTCCCATTCGCTGACCTTCGCCCGGCGGGCGGGGCGCGCTACCGGATCGACCGGACCAACCCCCGCCAGCCACTTCTGCGCTTTGACGAGTGACGGGCAAGAGCGCGCCTTGCCCGGGCAGGGCGAACGGTTCAGATACCAAGGCACGGGCAGCGATCGGGAAGGCAGGCAATGGAGCGGATCGGGGCGCTGGTGATCGGGGCGGGGCCTGCGGGGCTGATGGCGGCCGAGGCGCTGGGCGCGGCGGGCATTCCCGCGGTCATCGCCGAGGCCAAGGCCGCGCCCGCGCGCAAGTTCCTGATGGCGGGCAAGTCGGGGCTGAACCTGACCCGGGCCGAGCCGCCGGACAGCTTTCTTTCCGCCTATGCCGAGGCCGCCGGGCCGCTTGGGCCGATGATCGCGGCGTTCGGCCCCGAGCATGTCTGCGCCTGGGCCGAGGGGTTGGGCCAGCCGGTCTTTACCGGCAGTACCGGGCGGGTATTCCCGAAGGCGATGAAAGCCTCGCCGCTCCTGCGCGCCTGGTTGCGGCGGCTTGAGGGCTACGGCGCGAGCCTGCGCCCGCGCTGGCGCTGGACCGGCTGGGAGGGTGAGGCGGTCACGTTCGACACGCCGGACGGACCGCGCGCGGTAATGGCCGGGGTCACGATCCTGGCGCTGGGGGGCGCGAGTTGGGCAAGGTTAGGCTCTGATGGCGCCTGGGCGGGGCCGCTTGCGGCGGCGGGCGTGCCGCTTGCGCCCTTTGCGCCCGCGAATGTCGGGCTGCGGGTGAACTGGTCCGCGCCGATGGCCCGCCAGTTCGGCCAGCCGGTCAAGGGCGTGGCGCTGCGCGCGGGCAACGGGCCGTGGCAGCGGGGCGAATTCGTGATCTCGGCCCGCGGGCTTGAAGGCGGCGGGATCTATGCCCTGTCCCGCCCGCTGCGCGACGGCGCACCGCTGGTCGCCGACCTGTTGCCAGACTGGACGCCCGACCGGGTGGCCGAGCGGCTTGCCCGCCCGCGCGGCAAGGCAAGCCTTGCCAACCATCTGCGCAAGGCGCTGGGGCTTGATCCGGCGCGGCTGGCGCTGCTGATGGAGTTCGGCCGCCCGCTGCCCGACGGCGCGGCGCTGTCCGGGCTGGTCAAGGCCCTGCCGATCCGCCACGCAGGCCCGCGGCCCATCGACGAGGCGATCTCGACCGCGGGCGGCGTGCGCTGGGCGGCGCTGGACGAGAGCCTGATGCTGCGCACCCGCCCCGGCACCTTCCTTGCAGGCGAGATGCTGGACTGGGAGGCCCCGACCGGCGGCTATCTGCTGACCGCATGTCTGGCCACCGGGCGCTGGGCCGGGCAGGCGGCGGCGCGGCGGCTTCAGACAGCCTGCGCGCGCTGATAGGCGGGCCGCGTCCGCATCCGGGCCAGATAATCCTCAAGACCGGGTTCGGTGATCGGAAAGCACGCGGCGCTGGCCCAGTCGCCGCAATGGGTCAGGATGATGTCCGGCACGGTCATAACCTCGCCCATCAGGAACGGCCCTTGGCCCATCCGCTGCATCAGCACCTTCTGGCTGCGGCCGAATTCCCATTTCAGGCTGTCCTTGATCGCCGACTGGCGCAGCGCCTCGGGCAGAACGAAACTGTGCCGCGCCGCCATCCACAGCGCCGAATCGAACTCGTCCAGCAGGAACTGGGTCAGGCTGTCCTGCCGGGCGCGGTCGATGCTGCCTGCGGGATAGGTCAACTGCCCGTGCCGGTCGGCCAGAAAGCTCAGGATCGCGGTCGAATCGGTGATCGGCACATTGTCGGCGATCAGGACCGGCACCTTGCCCGCGGGGTTCAGCGCAATCACATCCTCGGAACGGGGCGGGGCGGGCACATGCTCGTAGGGCAGGCCCATCTCCTCCAGCATCCAGAGTACTCGCCGAGCGCGGCTGTTGCCGCTGCCGATCACACGATACATCGCCGTCCCCCCACCTTGCCCAAGGGGTTCCAGCAATCGCGCGCGCCGTCAAGACCGCGACGCACCCAGATGGGCCAGCCGGATCAGGCAACGTTCCATCACCGCCATCTGCGGCGCGCGGCTGGACGACCGCAATTGCAGATCGGTGTCGATCAACAGGCCCAGCCCCTGTTCCAGCCGCCGCACGCCCCAGCCCTGCGCCTGCCGCACCATGCGGTCGCGCGCCTTGAAATGCACCGGCGGGCGGGCGCGCGCAATGCCTTGCGCCGCACCGCCCGGGTCCGCGGCCGCGGCGTGCAGCGCGCGGAAATGCCGGGTTGCGGCGATGCACAGCGTCACCGGGGTTACCCCCTGCGCTTCGAGCCGGCGCAGCATCGGGGCGATCTGGTTGCCCTTCGCCTCGGCCACCAGATGGATCAGCGCATCGGCATCCGCCTCGGTCGAGCGGGGGGCGCAGATGGCCACGTCATCCGCGGTGACGGGGGCAGAATCGCCCAGCTTGAACAGCGCAAGCTTTTCCACCGTCTGGCGGAAATCGCCCGGGTCGAGCGCCCCCGCCAGATCGGTCAGCGCCCCCATCGCGGCGCGGTCAAGCCCGGTCAGTCCGGCTGCGGCCAGCATCGCCTCGATCTCGTCCCGGCCCGGGGGGTCGTCATAGATGCCGATGGCGATGGCGGTGCGATGCCCCTCGAACAGCTTGCGCAGCGCCGAGCGCGGGGTCAGTTGGCGCGCGGTGACGACAAGCTGCGCGTCGCCCGGCTGCCAGTCGGCCAGCGCCGCCTCGATCATGTCGGCCAGCGTATCGGTCGCCTCGTCCAGGAACACCACCCGCGGGCCGGGAAAGAAGCCGCGCGCCTTGAGCGCATCGCCCAGCGCCGCGGGATCGCCGCGCAGATCGCCCGGGGAAAGCCGGGTCAGGCGCATTTCCTCTTCGGCGCCGGGGCCCAGCAGCCGGGCGATCACCTCTTGCCGCTTGAGCGCCACGCGCATCGGGTCGCCACCATAAAGCAACAGCCCCGCGCCGTCGGGATCGGGCCGGGCGAAATAGCGCGCGGCCTCGCGGGGGGAAAGCTTCATCGCGCGCGGCCGGGGGCGGTGGCGATCAGCCGCGTCACAAGCTGGTCAGCCAGCATCACCATCAGCCGCCGTTCCGCATCGCGCTCGGCGGCAAGGGTCGCCACCGTGCTGCCGGTCGCGGAATAGGCGGAGAACGCCGTCACATTGCCGGATTGCACCAGACGGCCGGTCGCGATCTCGACAAGCTCAAAGGTCAGATCGCCCTCGATCGTGTAGCGCGTGGTTTCCTGCGCGCCGGTGATTCCCAGCGCCTTGCGGCTTGTACCGATGCGATAGCCCAGCCGGTAGACCGGCGCCTCGGCCCGGCCCAGCCGATCCTCCAGCCGTTCGACCAGCGCAAAGGCGTTGCGCGTGTCGGGCGGGTCTATCGCGATGCCGCCGCGCAGGTCGCTGGCCACGCCCCCGGGCCCATAGGCGGGACGGAACCCGCAGCCGCCCAGCGCCAGCGCGGCAAGACCAAGGACAAGGGTGCGGCGGTCAGACGACGACATTGACGATGCGGCCCGGCACGACGATCAGCTTTTTCGGGGCGCCGCCCTCCAGCGCCTTGAGCACAGCATCGTCGGCCAGCACCAGCTTTTCAACCTCGGCGGCGTCCATGTCCCGCGGCACCGCGATTTCCGAGCGGCGCTTGCCGTTGATCTGGATCGGCAGCGTGACGGTATCCTCGATCAGCAGCGCAGGGTCGGGTTTGGGCCAGGGGGCGCGGGCGATCAGGCCCTGACCGCCCAGCATGGACCAGATATCCTCGGCCAGATGCGGGGTCATCGGCGCCATGAGCTGCGCCATGACCATCGCCGCCTCGCGCCGCGCGGGCAGCGCGGCCTGCGATTTCGCCAGCGTGTTGGTAAAGGCATAGAGTTTCGCGACCGAGGTGTTGAAGCCGAAGCTTTCGATCCCCATTGTCACATCATGGATCGTCTTGTGCAGGGCGCGGCGCAGGGTCAGGTCGTCTCCACCCCCCGAAGCCGCGCCCTGGCCTTCGGACTCGTAGACGGCGATCCCGCCCCCCTGATCCATTTCCTCGGCGATGCCGTTCGCGATGCGCCAGACCCGGCCCAGGTGCCGGTGCGCCGCCTCGGCCCCGGCCGAGGTCCATTCCACGTCGCGTTCCGGCGGGCTGTCCGACAGCACGAACCAGCGCGCGGTATCGGCGCCGAAGCTTTCGATGATGCTGACCGGGTCGACCACGTTCTTCTTGGATTTCGACATCTTGGCCGAGGGGATGACCTCGACATCATTTGCGAACAATGGGCGCCCACTCGAATCCTGAAGAAAGTCTCCGGACTGATCTTGCAGTGGGCGCTTCAGATATGCCTTGCCATTTCGAAACTCCACCTCCTCGGGCAGGTGATAGACCGGCCGGCCCGCGGCGTCGCGCGTCATGTAGATCTCGTGCGTCACCATCCCTTGCGTGAACAGCGCATCGAAGGGCTCCTTCGCCTTGGCGGGCAGGTGGCCGGTGATCTGCATCGCGCGGGCGAAGAACCGGGAATAGAGCAGGTGCAGGATCGCGTGCTCGATGCCGCCGATATACTGGTCGACATTCATCCAGTAGTCCGCTTCGGCCAGATCGGTGGGCGTCGCCGAATGGGGCGCGGTGAAGCGGGCGTAGTACCAGGACGAATCCACGAAGGTATCCATCGTGTCGGTTTCGCGCCGCGCCGCGGCCCCGCATTTCGGGCAGGTGCAACTGGCCCAGGTCGGGTGCCGGTCCAGCGGGTTGCCCGGCTGGTCGAAACTCACGTCGTCGGGCAGCCGGACGGGCAGGTTCTCCTTCCGCTCGGGCACCACGCCGCAGCCTTCGCAATGCACCACCGGGATCGGGCAGCCCCAATAGCGTTGCCGCGAGATGCCCCAGTCGCGCAGGCGGAACTTGGTCACGCCATGGCCGACGCCGTTTTCCTCGCAGAACCGAATCGCGGCGTCGATGGCCTGTTCGCCGGTGGCCACCTCGTCCCAGCCAAAGGCTTTCAGCCAGCGCACGGCTTCGGTCTTGGGCGGCACGAAGGCCACCTCGCCAACCGGTTCGCCGCCCTCCAGCGCCACGAAGGTATCGGTCACAGGCAGCCCGTATTTCCGCGCGAAATCCAGGTCGCGCTGGTCGTGCGCCGGGCAGCCGAAGATCGCACCGGTGCCATAATCCATCAGGATGAAATTGGCGATGTAGACCGGCAGTTCCCATTCCGGATCAAACGGATGGCGCACCCTCAGCCCGGTGTCGAAACCCTTCTTCTCGGCTGTTTCCAGCTCTTCCTCGCTGGTCCCCATCCGGCGACATTCGGCGCAGAAGGCGGCCACCTCGGGGTTGCCGTCCTCCAGCGCCTTCGCCAGCCGGTGGTCGGGCGAAATGCCGAGGAAACTCGCCCCCATCAGCGTGTCGGGGCGCGTCGTGTAGACCTCGATCCGGTCGAATCCCTCGGGCCCGTCCACCAGCCCGAACGCCATCTGCAACCCGCGGCTCTTGCCGATCCAGTTGCGCTGCATCAGCTTGACCTTTTCGGGCCAGTTCTCCAACCCGTCCAGCGCCGCCAGCAACTCGTCCGCGAAATCGGAAATGCGGAAGAACCATTGCGTCAGGTCGCGCCGTTCCACCGGGGCCCCCGACCGCCAGCCCTTGCCCTCGATCACCTGCTCGTTGGCCAGAACCGTCATGTCCACCGGATCCCAGTTCACGGTGGCGTTCTTGCGATAGACCAGCCCCGCCGCCAGCATGTCCAGGAACATCGCCTGCTGCTGGCCGTAATATTCCGGGTCGCAGGTGGCGAATTCGCGGCTCCAGTCGATGGACAGGCCCAGGGGCTTCATCTGCGCGCGCATGTCGGCGATGTTGCCATAGGTCCAGTCCTTGGGATGGCCGCCGCGTTCCATCGCCGCGTTTTCCGCGGGCATCCCGAACGCGTCCCAGCCCATCGGGTGCAACACGCTGAAACCGCAGGACGATTTGTAGCGCGCCACGACGTCGCCCATGGTGTAGTTGCGCACATGCCCCATATGGATGCGCCCCGACGGGTAGGGGAACATTTCCAGCACATAGTATTTCGGCCGGGCCGGGTCGTGGCAGGCGCGGAACGTGGCGTCGGCCTCCCATGCGTCCTGCCATTTCCGCTCGATCTCGGCCGGGGTGTAGCGCGCCATGTCAGCAATCCTCAGTCAAACGCCGGGCGCGGGTGGCCCGGCGTCGTGCATAATCGGCGCCGCGCGGGGCGTCCAGTGGGGCGTCAGAGCTTGCTGTCGCGGATGCGGATCTGGCGGGCGCGGGTCAGGATCGCATCCTCGACCGCGCGCACGGTGGCGGCATCGACCGCGCCCGACTGGCTGTGCAGCGACACCTTGAGCGAGCGTGCGTCCAGCGCCGGATCCTGCACATAGACGGTCGCGCGATAGGCCCGACCGCCGCCGGGCGGCGTGCCGTAACCCGTGACGATCACGCCCGAAAACGGATCGACAGACCGAATCGGCAGGAAGTTCAGCACCTCCAGCGAGGCTTGCCAGAGATACTTGTTCACCTCGACCGTGGTGTTCGGGTCGTCGGCATTGCCGAACAGGTCGAAGATCGAGCCGCGCTCCTGGCGTTCGCGCCGAATCTCGGCCGCGGGCGTGTTCTCGAACTGCCGCGCGATATTGGCCTCGCGCGCCTCGATCCGGGCGGCGTCCTGTTCGGGGGACGGGGCGCTGCGGCCGAACAGCCCGCCGCCACAGCCGGCCAGTCCGACAGCCATCGTCCCGATCAGTGCCCCGCGCGCGATGCGGTGGAAGGTCATGCCTGCGCCCTCGTTGTCCTTCGCCGGTCTTTACCGGAGCGGGTCGGGGCGGACAAGGTTTTTCCCTTGCGCCACGTCCGCTTGGGCGCGGGGGGTGTGTGGCTTTGCTGCATCAATCGGGGGCAGCGTTCCGGGGGGCTGGCGGTGTTCCTTGCATTTGAGGGGGGCAAGAGCGAAACCCGGAACATACTCAGATCGGATGCTCCGGCCTGAGGTGCATCTTTAATCGAATGAGGGAAAACCATGAAAAAGGTTCTCTTCGCGACCACTGCGCTGGTTGCTTCGGCCGGCTTCGCTGCCGCCGAGATCACGTTCTCGGGCTACGGGGAAATGGGTGTCGTGGGCGGCGGTGACAACAGCACCGGTTTCAGCGACGGCGAAACCCAGTTCCACAACGACCTGATGCTGAAATTCTCGGCCACGACCGAGACCGACATGGGCATCACCGTCGGCGTCAGCACCGAGATCCAGAAAGCCGAAGGCGAAGCCAACGGCAACTTCGCGGCCGACAACACCGCGATGTTCATCTCGGGCGCGTTCGGCACCCTGACGATGGGCGAAATCGACGGCGCGATGGACTTCCGCCTGACCGAGAACATCGGCAACCCCGGCACCATCGGTGACGACGAAACCATCCACGCCGGTTACCTGGGTGGCTATGGCGACGGTGCCTATGACAACCAGATCCTGCGCTACGATTACAATTTCGGCGATTTCGGCTTCTCGGCGTCGATGGAGCTGGACGACACCGGCGCGCTGGATGACGGCTATGCCCTGGGCGTCAGCTACAAGACCTCGATGACCGGCGTCGATATCGGCCTGGGCCTTGCCTACCAGACCTTCGAGCAGGACGGCACCTACCTGCCCGGCAACATCGACAACTTCACCGTCGCGACCCCGTTTGCCGCTGGCGATGTCGATGTCTGGGGCGTTTCGGCGACCGCCGACTTCCAGAACGGCTTCGTCGCCGGTCTGGCCTATTCGGACTGGAACTTCCCGGGTGCGGTCGACGCCGACCACATCGGCCTGTCGATGGGCTACTCGATCAACGCCTGGTCGTTCGGCGTCAACTGGGGTCAGTTTGACGTTGACACCGTTGGCAAGATCAAGGGCTACGGCCTGGCGGTCGCCTATGACCTGGGCGGCGGTGCCTCGGTCCATCTCGGCTATGGCGACTCCGACGGCCCGACCGGCGTGATCGCCGACGACGTCGAGACCTGGTCGTTCGGCGTGGCGATGTCGTTCTAAGCCTTACCGGCTTGTCGATAGGGGAAGAGCGGGCCTTGTGCCCGCTCTTTTTCGTTGCGGGGCACGGGTTCGACAAGTGCCGCCGCCCATGCTAGGTCCGGCACCGAAGCCTTGTGACCCGGTGCCCATGCAGCCCCCCGACCCCGCCCAGATCGCCCGACTGTACCGAGAGGCCCTTGCCCGGCAATCCGCAGGCGATCTTGACGGCGCCGAGGCGCGGCTGCGCGACGTGCTGGCCGCCCGCCCGCGTCAGGCCGAGGCGCTGTTCCAGATGGGCCGGATCGCCATGACCCGCGGCGCCCCGAAACGCGCCGCCCAGCATTTCGAACGCGCCGCCGAGGCCCAACCGGCCGAGCCCGCGATCTGGCTGGCCTGGGCGCAGGCGCTGGCCGCGCTGGCCGACCGCACCCGCATCCGCAGCTTTCAGCGCAAGGCCAAGGCGGCACGCCTGCCCGCCCCGGTCCTTGCCCGCCTGCAAGAGGCGTTGGCGCCCCCGGCGGCGACGCCCGCCCAAACGCTGGATGCGCTGCGCCGCGCCGCACAGGCCCTGCCCGACGCGGCCGAACCGCAGGTCCGGCTGGGTCAGGCCCTGCTGCGCGCCAAGGATTTCGCCGCCGCCGCCGACGTGTTTGGCCGGGCCATCGCGCTGGGCGACAACCGCGCCGAAACCCACACCGCGCATGCCCGCGCGCTGGACGGATCGGGCCAGACCGAGGCCGCGCTTGCCGCCCATGACCGCGCCGTTTCCGCCGCCCCCGACCGCCCCGAAACCCATGGCCGCCGCGCGATCCTGCTGCAACAGATGGGCCGCTTCGACGAGGCCGATGCAGGCTTTCGCCGCGCCATCGCGCTGAACCCCCGGGATGGCGAGCCCTACCGGCTGATGGTCAAGGGCCGCAAGCTGGCGCCCGACGATCCGCTGATCGCGGAAATGGAAACGCTCTGGGCGCGGCCGGACCTGAGCGATCACAGCCGGATGAACCTGGGCTTTGCACTTGCCAAGGCGATGGAGGACATCCGCCGCGACGACCGCATCTTTGGCTATCTGCACAAGGCCAACGCGCTGATGCGCAAGCTTTACCCCTATGACATCGCCGAACGCCGGGCCGAGATCGACGCGGTGAGGACCGCCTTTGCCGATACCGATTTCACCGCCCGCCGCGTGCCGGGCACGTCGGGTTACGCCCCGGTCTTCGTCACCGGCATGCCGCGATCGGGCACGACACTGGTGGAACAGATCATCGCCAGCCATTCGCGCGTGACCGGCGGCGGCGAACTGGGCTTCGTCATGCCCGAGGCAATGCGGTTGCTATCGGACGGGGCGGGCGGGCTGCGGCCCGTTTCGGCGCTGTCGGACGAGGAAATCGCCGGGTTCGGCCATGCCATCGAGGCGCATTTCCGCATGCGCCTGCCGGGTGCCGACATCGTCACCGACAAGTCGATCCAGACCTATATGGTCGCCGGGCTGGTGCGGCTGGCGCTGCCCAATGCGCGTATCGTGGTGGTGCATCGCGACCCGCGCGACACCTGCCTGTCGATCTACAAGAACATCTTTGCCGAAGGCACGCATCGCTACGCCTATGACCTGCGCGACCTGGGGCTTTACACCCGGATGTTCCTGGAACTGGTCGATTTCTGGCGCGACAGGCTGCCCGGCGGCTTTCACGAAATCCGCTACGAGGATCTGATCGCCGACCCCGAACCCCAGGCCCGCGCCCTGATCGCAGCCGCCGGGCTTGACTGGGAAGACGGCTGCCTGGATTTCCACAAGACCGAGCGGCGGGTCTCGACACTCAGCCTGCATCAGGTGCGCCAGCCGATCTATGCCTCGTCGCTGAAGGGTTGGCAGCGCCACGCGGATGAGCTTGCCCCGCTGATCGAGGCGCTGGGCGATGCGGTCGAGCAAGGGGGAACGGAATGAGCCTGGACGAGATTCGCGCAAGGGTAACACAGGCCGAGGCCGACGCGGGGCGCGCGCCCGGCTCGGTCACGCTGATCGCGGTATCCAAGGTGCAGCCGCTCGACCGGGTCGAGGCCGTGCTGGCGGCCGGTCAGCGCGTCTTTGGCGAGAACCGCGTTCAGGAGGCGGCAGGCAAATGGCCCGCGCTGATGGACCGCTTCGCAGGCGTCGAACTGCACCTGATCGGCCCGCTGCAAAGCAACAAGACCCGGCAGGCGGTCGAGCTGTTCGACGCGATCCATTCACTCGACCGGATCAGGCTGGCCCAGCGCCTGGCCGACCACGCGCAGGAGCGCGGCGCCAGCCCCGACCTGTTCATCCAGGTGAACACGGGCGAGGAACCGCAGAAGGCGGGGGTTCTGCCGGGCGAGGCGGATGGGTTCATCGTCGAATGCCGCGCGCTGGATCTGCCGGTGCGGGGGCTGATGTGCATCCCGCCCGTGGAAGAAACACCCGCGCTGCATTTCGCATTGCTGGCAAGGATCGCGGCGCGCAACGGGCTGTCGGGCCTGTCGATGGGGATGAGCGACGATTTCGAACAGGCCATCGCCTTCGGCGCGACCCATGTGCGGGTCGGCTCGGCGATCTTTGGCTCGCGCGCCTATGACTGAGGCCGCGCGCCGCTAAGGCACGATCAACCGGCTGTCCGGCGTCAGCCGTTCCGCGATCCAGCGCAGGTCATGGCGGGCCAGCGCGATGCAGCCCGCCGTCGGGTGCCTCGGCTTGCGCCATTGATGGAGAAAGATCGCGGAGCCGCGCCCGCGCTGGGCGAAGGGCCAGTTCCAGTCCGTGACCAGCACCAGATCGTAAAGCGGATCGGCCCGGCGCAGCCTTTCGTGGCTGTGGCTATAGGGCGCGCGGACCATGAGGTTGTAATCCTCATGCCCGGGATCGTCCGACCACAGGTCAGTGGGTCCGATGGGCACCGCCCAGGGCGCGGGCGGCAACATCCGGTCGGGGCGATACAGCATGCCGACGATTCGGTGGATGCCCCGGGGCGTCGCGCCGTCACCCTCGCGCTTGTCACTGGTGATGTCACCGCGCCCGATGGATCGGGGAAAGCGGCGCCCGGCAAAGCGCAGATGGGTCGGGGTCAGGACAAGGTCGGTTGCACGCATGACGGGCAGACTGGCCGAAGGGGGCGGTCAGGGGAAGGGGTCTTGCGGTCGATCAAGCCCCGGTCGCGCGGATCATGGTAAACTAGTCGTCGGGCGGGTCGTCTGGCCTGCCCAGGTGCAACCATGACACGGAGGTTCGAGATGGAAACGGCCAAGGTGATGGAATACGCCCGCTCTCTCCTGGCAGCCCATGGCGACAAGGCGCAGGCCGAGGCGGCGCAGAAGGCCGCCGCGCATGAGGCGGCCGGCGAGGAGTCGGATGCCGAAACCTGGCGCGCCATCGAATCGGCGATCCGCCAGATGCGCCCGCCGCATCAGGGCTGAGACAGGCCCCGCGCTACAGCAGATGCCCGGACTTCTCGGCCTTGGTCGCAAGGTAGCGGGCATTCTCGGCCGTGTGCCCGACCTTGAGCGGCACGCGGCCGACGACGTCGATGCCATTGGCGCGCATCATCTCGATCTTGGCGGGGTTGTTGGTCATCAGCCGGACGGCGGAAAACCCCATCTCGCGCAGGATCGCCGCGCCGAGGCGGAAATCGCGCTCGTCATCCTCGAAGCCGAGCCGGTGGTTCGCCTCGACCGTGTCAAAGCCCTGATCCTGAAGCGAATAGGCGCGCATCTTGTTGGCAAGCCCGATGCCGCGCCCCTCCTGGTTCAGGTAAAGCAGAACGCCTGCGCCCTCGGCCCCCATCTGCGCCAGCGCGGCGTTCAGTTGCGCGCCGCAATCGCATTTCAGGCTGCCCAGCAGATCGCCGGTGAAACAGGCCGAATGCAGCCGCGCCAGCACCGGCGCGCCGCGCGGGGGGGTGCCGATCTCGACCGCGTAATGTTCCTCGCTGCCATCGGCAGGGCGGAAGACATGCAGCCGGGTTGCCTGCGAAACCGCAAGCGGCACCCGGGCCGAGACAACCTCGGCAAGATGCGTTTCATCCGCCAGCGCCGCCGCAGCCTCGGCCAGAGTGACAAGGGTCAGGCCCTGCGCCGCGGCCAGCCCCGCGGGATCGGCGATCTCGACCGCCAGCACCGCGGGCAAGAGGCGTGCGGATTTCGCCAGCCCGATGGCCGCGCGATGTGACGCCGCATCGCCGTCCCGCAGCGACACGAACGGCCCGAGCAGCGGGTTTTGCAGATCATCCGCCGGATCGGCCACCGCCTGCACCCAGCCGGGTCCGATATCGGCGGGCAGGCGCAGCCGCGCGATGTCGCCATCATAGGGCCGCGCCTTGAGCGTTGCCGCCCGCCGCGCGGTGATCGCCAGCACCGCATCCCCCAGCCCGCGCAAGGCCGCCAGCCGTTCGGGGGTCAGCGTCTCGGCCGCGGCGACCACAAGCCCGCCCACCACCACAGGCACGCCCATGCGCAGATCGCCGCGGGCGCGCGCGATGCGTTCGGTGCTGTCGGGGCCAAGCGGCATGGGCGATCCTTTCCTGCGCGTCTGTAGCGCCAAAGCCGACAGATATGAAACAATTCCCTTCCCCGCCACACGCTTACGTGAGCAACCTGTTGCAAAACTTGTGACCGCGCCCGCCATCCACATCTGAGCGGCAAATGGACAGAGGAGGCAGACCCATGAGCAACCTGAAGAAAATCCTGCTGGTCGACGATGACGAAGACCTGCGCGAGGCGCTGAGCGAGCAGCTTGTGATGACCGAGGATTTCGACGTGTTCGAGGCGGGCAGCGGTCACGAGGCGCTGGAAAAGGCCAAGGCGGCGATCTACGATCTGGTGATCCTGGATGTCGGCCTGCCCGATACCGACGGGCGCGAGTTGTGCCGCCTGATGCGCAAGCAGAATGTCAAATGCCCGATCATCATGCTGACGGGGCATGACAGCGATGCCGACACGATCCTTGGCCTTGATGCCGGGGCGAACGATTACGTAACCAAGCCGTTCAAGTTCCCCGTGCTTCTGGCCCGCATCCGCGCGCAGTTGCGCCAGCACGAACAGTCCGAGGACGCGATCTTCCAGCTTGGGCCCTATACCTTCAAGCCCGCGATGAAGATGCTGATCACCGAGGACGAGCGCAAGATCCGGCTGACCGAAAAGGAAACCAACATCCTCAAGTTCCTGTATCGGGCCTCTGAGGGCGTTGTGGCGCGCGATGTGCTGCTGCACGAGGTCTGGGGCTACAATGCGGGTGTCACCACGCACACGCTGGAGACCCATATCTACCGGCTGCGCCAGAAGATCGAGCCCGATCCCTCGAACGCGCGGCTTCTGGTGACCGAGTCGGGGGGCTACCGGCTGGTCGCCTGAGCGGGCATCAGCGGATCCAGACCTCGACCCGGCGGTTGGTGACGCCGCCCCATGGGCTCTGGTCGCAGGCGATCGGCAGCACCTCGCCGAACGCCTCGACCCGCAGGGTCACGCGCGACAGATCGGCGGCGGTCGCGACAGCCTCGACGGCATCGCGCACCGCCTCGGCCCGAAGCCGGGCGATGCCCAGATTGGCCTCGGCCGGGCCGTCGCCATCGGTAAAGCCTGCAAAGATCAGCGTGCGTCCGTCGAACAGCCCCGCCTCCAGCGCACGGGCCAGCGCGCCGACATTGCCGAAGGACTGCGCGTCCAGTTCCGACGAGCCGCCCTCGCGGAAGCGGAAGGTGGTGGTCAGCCGTTCCGCCCCGGCCAGCGCCGCGACAAGGCGTTGCAATTCCGAAAGCGGCACCTCGGGACCGGCCTGGGCAATGGCCTGGGCCAGCCGGTCGCCCTGCCGGCCAAAGGGGATGGTGTCGCGCGACTGGTCAACGAACCCCGCGCGGCGGATCACCAGTTGCGCAGGCGCGGTGTCGAGCCAGTCGAAGAATTCGCGAACGAAAAGCGGCTGACGGCGGGCGGGCGTGTACAGGAACAGGGGCGCGACAAGCGGATAATCCTCGGTCTTGACCGATTGCCGGGTGGCGACCTGCCGCAAGCCGCACGTCCCGATCAGCGGCAATTGCTGCGCATCGCCCAGCGCCGAGAACCGGGTCAGCCCGAAGCCCAGCGGATCGGCAGCCACCGCGGCAGACAGCGCGGCCGCATCCTTGTGGCGCCGCGCCGCGGGCGTCGGTGACGCGCCGTCAAGCAGCCGCAGGGCAATCGCCTGTTGCAGCCCGTTCTGGCGGTCCAGCAGATGCACCGTCACCGGCGCATCGGGGCCGCCCAGATCGGCCCAGTCGGTGATCTGGCCGGTGACGATGCCAAGCACCGCCTCGATCGCCAGATGCTGCACCGGATGCCCCGGCGCAACCACCGGCACGATCGCATCCAGCGCCACGACATGGCGTCGCGCCGGATCCGACAGATCGCCGAATCCCGCCTCGCGCAGCCGTTCGATCTCGTCTGGGCGGGGTTCGCGGGCGGCCATGACGATATCGGCCGCATCCGCCAGCAGATCGGCGAAACCCTCCTCGGTGCTGACCAGCCCCAGCGCGATCTCGGCAACCCTGTGGCCGGTCTCGCGATCGCTGAGCACGAAAAGGTCATGCTCGTTGGCGACGGCCAGGCCGCGCTGGTCGGCATAGGTTTCGATCAGGGCAGGCATCAGCATCTCGCCCAGAACGGGCGTGCCCGAGAGGCGGAAGCGGGCGACATGGGCTTCCATGTCCGGGCAGCCGGGGCCGGTGCAGACAACGCCCTGACCATCGAGGGTGAGCGGGCCATAGATCGTGTCGACGCGATAGAATTCGCCGTCGAACCCGATCAGCACGCCGCTGATCTCGACCGCGCCATCGCGCGAGGTCAGCGTGACATCCTGTGCCCGGGCGGGGGCGCCGAGAAGGGAGAGCAGCGCGGCGGTCAGCGCCGCGCATCCGAAGAACCGCATCACAAGGGAACCTGTCCGCCTCAGTTGGCGGCGAGTTTCCGGTGCGGGGACCGGTTTTTCAACACCGGATCGTCGCCCGCCGGGTTCCGATCAGACAAGCTGGCCGTGGCAATGCTTGAACTTGCGTCCCGAACCGCAGGGGCAGGCATCGTTGCGCCCCGGTCGGCCCCAGGTCTCGGGCCGGGTCTCGTCAAAGCCCTCGATGGCGCCTTCGGCGGGCGGTGGGGCTTCGCCGGGGGCAGGGGGATGCTGGGCGGTCGCCTGTTCTGCGGCCTCGGCCATCTGCTGTTGCTGCTCGGCCAACTGGCGCATCATCGCGCCGCGCTCTTCCTCGGTCAGCGGCCGGATCTGGCCCAGCTTGCGGCTGACCTCCTCGCGCAGCGCGTTCAGCATCGATTCGAACAGGGTGAATGATTCGGTCTTGTACTCGTTCAGCGGGTCGCGCTGGGCATAGCCGCGGAAGCCCACGACCGAGCGCAGATGTTCCAGCGTCAGCAGATGTTCGCGCCATTTGGTGTCGATGGTCTGCAACAGAACCTGCTTTTCGATGTTGCGCATGACATCGGGGCCGAACTGCGCCGCCTTGGCCGCCATCGCCTCGTCCGCGGCGTCGTAAAGCCGTTCGCGGATTTCCTCGTCGTCCACGCCCTCTTCGTCGGCCCATGCGGCAACCGGAACGTCGATGCTGAGCTGATCTACAACCGCCTCGTGCAGACCTTCGGTATCCCACTGGTCGGCATAGGATTTCGGCGGCATGTAGGTTTCGACCAGATCGTCGATCACCTGATGGCGCATGTCCTGAACGATCTCGGACAGGTCGGCCGCCTTCATGATTTCCAGCCGCTGGCCAAAGATGACCTTGCGCTGCTCGTTCATCACGTCGTCGAACTTGAGCAATTGCTTGCGGATGTCGAAGTTGCGGCCCTCGACCTTGGCCTGGGCCTTTTCAAGCGACTTGTTCACCCAGGGGTGAACGATGGCCTCGCCTTCCTTCATGCCCAGCGTGGACAGCACCTTGTCCAGCCGGTCCGATCCGAAGATGCGCATCAGGTCGTCTTCGAGCGACAGGAAGAAGGCCGACAGCCCCGGATCGCCCTGCCGCCCCGAACGGCCGCGCAACTGGTTGTCGATGCGCCGCGATTCGTGCCGCTCGGTGCCCAGGACGAACAGACCGCCCGCCTCCAGCACCTTCTGTTTCTCGTCGGCATGTTCGGCCTCGATCCGGGCGCGGATCTCGTCGGGATGCGCCTCGGGGTCGGCGGCCAGCGCCTCCATCACCTTCATCTCGACATTGCCGCCAAGCTGGATGTCGGTGCCGCGACCGGCCATGTTGGTGGCGATGGTCACAGCGCCAAAGCGGCCGGCCTCGGCGACGATCTTGGCTTCCTGTTCGTGGTGGCGGGCGTTCAGGACGTTGTGGGGGATCTTGTCCTTTTTCAGAAGCTCGGCCAGCTTCTCGGATTTCTCGATCGAGGTGGTGCCGACCAGAACCGGCTGGCCGCGCTCATTCGCCTGCTTGATCGAGGCGACGATGGCTTCGAACTTCTCGCGCGCGGTGCGGTAGACGGCGTCATGCTCGTCCTTGCGGGCAACGGGGCGGTTAGTGGGGATCTCGACCACGCCAAGGCCGTAGATCTGCATGAATTCCTCGGCTTCGGTGGCCGCGGTGCCGGTCATGCCCGCCAGTTTCTCGTAAAGGCGGAAATAGTTCTGGAAGGTGACCGAGGCCAACGTCACGTTCTCGGGCTGGATCTTGACGCCTTCCTTGGCCTCGATGGCCTGGTGCAGACCCTCGGACAGGCGGCGGCCGCGCATCATCCGGCCGGTGAACTCGTCGATCAGCATCACCTCGCCGTCGCGAACGATATAGTCCTTGTCCTTGAGGAACAGCTTGTGCGCCTTCAGCGCCTGGGTCGCATGGTGGACGATGGTCGTGCTTTCGGGATCGTAAAGCGACTGGCCCTCGGGAAGGATGCCCACCTCGTGCAGGCGTTCTTCCATGAACTCGTTGCCTTCCTCGGTGAAGGTCACGATCCGGGTCTTTTCGTCGAGCTTGTAATGCTCTTCGGTCAGGTCGGGCACCACCTTGTCCATCGCGACATACAGTTCGGACCGGTCCTGGCTGGGCCCCGAGATGATCAGCGGCGTGCGCGCCTCGTCGATCAGGATCGAGTCGACCTCGTCGACGATCGCGAAATGGTGGCCGCGCTGGGACATGTCCTTCAGCTCGGCCTTCATGTTGTCGCGCAGATAGTCGAAGCCAAGCTCGTTGTTGGTGCCATAGGTGATGTCGGCACGATAGGCGGCGCGCTTCTCCTCTTCGGGCTGCCAAGGATAGACCACGCCCGTCGTCATGCCGAGATGGGCAAAGACCTTGCCCATCCATTCGGCGTCGCGCTTGGCCAGATAGTCGTTGACCGTGACGATATGCACGCCCTTTCCGGTCAGCGCGTTCAGATAGGCCGGGAAGGTTGCGACCAGCGTCTTGCCCTCGCCGGTCTTCATCTCGGCGATGTTGCCGCGATGCAGGAAGATGCCGCCGACAAGCTGCACGTCAAAGGCGCGCAGGCCCAGCGCCCGGCGCGCGGCCTCGCGGCAATTGGCAAAGGCTTCGGGCAGCAGATCGTCCAGATCCTCGCCATCGGCGCAGCGCCGCATCAGTTCCCGGGTCTTGTCCTTGATGCCCTCGTCGGTCAGCGCCTGGAACTCGGGCTCCAGCTCGTTGACGCGGGCCACCAGCGGGCGCACCTTCTTGACCATGCGGTCGTTCCTGGTGCCAAAGACCTTACGGGTGACTGTTCCGATGCCCAGCATGTTCTCTCCGCGGCGGCTGCCTGTCTCAAGCGATGGTGTTCGACGGACGCCTTGCCCGCCTGTCGATGCGGCAATAGAAGTGGCCAGAGTCAGAGGACCGGCCCCAAGGACCACCTGCGATGTAAGGGGCGGCCAGAATGGTGTCAACGTCGCCCGAGCACGCGGCACGAAAGGAGTTGCCCCTATGCCCAGAGCCCTGAAACCGCTGCTTGCGCTGGCCCTGATGGCCGGGCTGGCCTTCCCCGCCGCAGCGGACGACATCGGCCCCGAAACCGTCGTGGCCCGTGTCGGCGCAACCGAGATCACGCTGGGCCACATGATCGTCATGCGCTCGCAACTGCCGTTCGAGTATCAGTCGCTGCCCGATGACGTGCTCTACGAGGCGATCCTCGATCAGCTTGTCCGCCAGAGCGCCGTGGCCGAACAGGTCGGCGACCGGCTGTCGCTGGGGGCGCGGCTTGCGCTTGAGAACGAGCGGCGGTCCTTCCTGGCCGGCGAGGCGCTTGCGCGGATTGCCCGCGAGGCCGCGACCGACGAGGCGATTCAGGCCGCCTATGACGCCGCCTATTCCGGGGCCGAGCCCACGACCGAATACCGCGCCGCCCATATCCTGGTCGAGACCGAGGAAGAAGCTCAGGCCGCCCTTGCCAAGGTCAGGGAGGGCAACGATTTCGGCGAGGTCGCCAAGGAAACCTCGATCGACAGTTCGGGACCGATGGGGGGCGAGTTGGGCTGGTTTACCAAGGGCATGATGGTGCAATCCTTCGAGGATGCCGTGGTCGCGATGCAACCGGGCACCGTGTCCGGCCCGTTCGAGACGCAATTCGGCTGGCACCTGGTCAAGCTGCACGAATCCCGGCTCAAGGACGCCCCGCCGCTGGACGAGGTGCGCGACGGCATCATCCAGCAGATCCAGCGCGATGCGATGGAGGCGGCGCTGGAGCGGCACACCGCCGAGGCAAAGGTCATCCGCACCGAACTGGAGATCGACCCCGCGATCCTGAAGAATCGCGAGCTGGTCGAAGACTGATCCGCAGGCGCAGCAGAGGGACGGCGATGGCCAAGTCGAAAAAGAAGATCGAGAAGAAGATCACCAAAGCCAAGGTCAAGCCGCTGAAGCGCGAGCTTGCCCGGCTGCGTCAGGAACTGGAATCGGCATCGGCCCCGGCCGCAGCGCCGGTGCGCGCCGCATCGCTGTCGCCGCTGGCACCCGCGGGCGGCTTTCCCGCCCTGCCGGTGATCGCGGGCGCGGAATTCGCCGCGGCCGAGGCGGGCGTGCGCTACAAGGAGCGGCTGGACGTGATGCTGGCCCGCCTTGCGCCCGGCACGACGATCGCGGGGGCCTTCACCCGCTCGGCCACGCGCTCGGCGCCGGTGCTTGATTGCGAGGCCAAGATCGGCGCCAAGGCCGGGCCGCGGCAAGGCGCGGCGATTCTGGTGAATTCGGGCAATTCCAATGCGTTCACCGGCGCGCGCGGCGTCGATTCCGTGCTGGCGATCTGCGCCGGTGTGGCACAGGCCGCAGGCGTGCCCGAGGCGCGCGTCTTCACCAGCTCGACCGGCGTGATCGGCGAACCGCTGCCGCATGAGAAGATCACGGCAGTCCTGGACGATCTGACCGCGCGGCTTTCGCCCGAGGGGCTGGCGCTGGCGGCGCGCGCGATCATGACGACCGACACCTTCCCCAAGGGCGCCAGCGCCACGGTCGAGATCGACGGGCAAGAGGTCAGGATCGCGGGCATTGCCAAGGGTTCGGGCATGATCGCGCCCGACATGGCGACGATGCTGGTCTACATCTTCACCGATGCCCAGATCGCGCAGGTACCGTTGCAGCGGATGCTGAGCAAGCTGACCGATGAAACCTTCAACTGCATCACGGTCGATGGCGACACCTCGACCTCGGACACGCTCTTGCTGGCGGCCACGGGCAAATCCAGGGCGCCCGCGATCACCGACCTGCGCAGCGCCTCGGCCCGAATCTTTCAGGACGCATTGCGCGGCGTGATGCTGGATCTGGCGCAACAGGTAGTGCGCGACGGCGAGGGCGCGACGAAATTCGTCGAGATCGCGGTCACCGGCGCAGCCAGTGCCACCGACGCGAAAAAGGCCGCCATGGCGATTGCCAATTCGCCGCTGGTCAAGACCGCGCTCGCGGGCGAGGATCCGAACTGGGGCCGGATCGTGATGGCCGTGGGCAAATCCGGCGCCAAGGCCGACCGCGACCGGCTGTCGATCCGCTTCGGCGACATCCTTGTAGCCGAAAACGGCTGGGTCTCCGAAGGCTATGCCGAGGAAGCGGGCGCCGCCTACATGCGCCGCGACGAGTTGGTGATCGGCGTGGATCTGGGCGTCGGCACGGGCGCGGCGACGGTCTGGACCTGCGATCTGACGCATCGCTATATCGACATCAACGCCGATTACCGCTCATGAAACTGGTGCTGGTCGCGGCCGTCGCGCTGGTGGATGCAGACGGCCGCGTGCTGCTCGCGCAGCGCCCCGAGGGCAAGTCGATGGCGGGGCTCTGGGAATTTCCCGGCGGCAAGGTCGAGCCCGGCGAAACGCCCGAGGCGGCGCTGATGCGCGAGTTGAAGGAAGAACTGGGCATCGACACCTGGGCCAGTTGCCTGGCCCCGCTGACCTTCGCCAGTCACAGCTACGAGGATTTCCACCTGCTGATGCCGCTGTTCATCTGCCGCAAATGGCAGGGCCAGCCGCATGGGCACGAGGGACAGGCGCTGGCCTGGGTCCGCGCCAATGACCTGCGCAGCTACCCGATGCCGCCCGCCGACCTGCCGCTGATCCCGATCCTGCGCGACTGGCTCTGAGCCAGCAGCGCGCCGGGGACAAGCGGAAATCCGCGCATCCGCGACCCCTGCGACGAAATTAAATTTCTTTAAGAGAGTCGCCCAAGTTACGACAGAATTGTATCCGAATGAAGGACGGACTGATGATCCTGACAATTGTGCTGGGCTCGTGCGTGTCGGTTCAAGGTTCATTTGTGGCGCGTCAGCCGGACGGTCGCATCGTTGTTCGTGTCGGCAATCGGCTTTTCACGGGCAAGCCGGTCAACAAGGCCGCCTGAGGCACCATTCCTCGGTGATCCAACAAACAAGGGGCGCCCTGTGGACGCCCCTTTTCGCGTTGGCATGGCAAAAGGATCAAACGAGCGTGCGCTCGACCTCCTGACGCTCGAAGATCTCGATGATGTCGCCCTGGCGGACATCGTCGTAATTCTCGAAGGCCATGCCGCATTCCTGGCCGGACTGGACCTCGGACACCTCGTCCTTGAAGCGTTTCAGCGTCTTCAGCGTGCCCTGGTGGATCACCACGTTGTCGCGCAGCAGACGCACGCCCGCGGACCGGCGCGCCACCCCTTCGGTGACCAGGCAGCCAGCAACCTTGCCGACATTCGACACCTTGAAGACCTCGCGGATCTGGGCGTAGCCGATAAAGGTCTCGCGGATCTCGGCCGACAGAAGCCCGCTTGCCGCAGCCTTCACATCATCCACCAGATCGTAGATCACGCTGTAATAGCGGATCTCGACGCCTTTCTGGTTGGCGGCGTTCCGCGCGGGCGTGTTGGCGCGGACGTTGAAGCCCATGATCGGGGCACCCGACGCCTCGGCCAGACCCACATCGGTCTCGGTGATCGCGCCGACACCGGCATGCAGCACGCGCACGCGCACTTCCTCGTTGCCGATCTTCTCCATCGCCTGCACGATCGCCTCGGCCGAGCCCTGAACGTCGGCCTTGACCAGAATGGGCAGCTCGGCAACGTTCGCGTCGTCCTTGGCCTTGGCCATGAGCTGTTCCAGCGTCGTGGCAGCCCCGGCGGCAGCGCGCTTTTCCTTGGCCTTCGACTCGCGGTATTCGGCGATCTCGCGCGCCTGGGCCTCGGTCTCGACCACGTTCAGAACATCGCCCGCCTCGGGCGTGCCGTTCAGGCCCAGCACCTCGACCGGCACCGAGGGTCCGGCTTCCTCGACGCGCTCGCCCTTGTCGTTGATCAGCGCGCGGACCTTGCCCCATTGCTCGCCCACGACAAAGATATCGCCGCGTTTCAGCGTGCCCTTCTGGACCAGAACGGTCGCGACCGGGCCACGGCCCACGTCAAGCTGCGCCTCGATCACCGCACCTTCGGCCGCGCGGTTCGGATTCGCCTTGAGTTCAAGGATCTCGGCCTGAAGGGCAATCGCCTCCAGCAACTCGTCCAGCCCCTGGCCGGTCAGCGCCGAAACCTCGACATCCTGCACCTCGCCCGACATCTGCTCGACCACGACCTCGTGCTGCAACAGGTCGGTGCGCACCTTGGTCGGGTTGGCCGAGGGCTTGTCGATCTTGTTGATCGCCACGATCATCGGCACCTTGGCGGCCTTGGCGTGGTTGATCGCCTCGACCGTCTGCGGCATCACCGCGTCATCGGCCGCAACGACAAGCACCACGATATCGGTGACCTGCGCCCCGCGCGCCCGCATCGAGGTAAAGGCCGCGTGGCCCGGCGTGTCGAGGAAGGTCAGCCTGGCGCCGCCATCGGTCAGCACCTGATAGGCACCGATATGCTGGGTGATGCCGCCCGCTTCGGAGGCGACGACCTTGGCATTTCGGATCGCGTCCAGCAGCGAGGTCTTGCCGTGGTCGACGTGACCCATGATCGTGATGACCGGCGGACGCGGCAGCAGATCCTCGGGATTGTCTTCCAGCGAGTCGATCACGTCCTCGACATCGGCATCCGACACCCGCTGAACGCGGTGGCCGAATTCCTCGATGATGAGTTCCGCGGTATCGGCGTCGATGGTCTGGTTCTGGGTGACCATCATGCCGTTCTGCATCAGCGCCTTGACCACATCGGCCACGCGCTCTGCCATGCGGTTGGCAAGCTCGGAAACCACGATCTGTTCGGGCAGCTGGACATCGCGCACGACCTTTTCGCGCGTGTCGCCGCGGCCCATCGCCTTCTGGCGCATCCGTTCCTGCTTGCGCTTCATCGCGGCCAGCGACCGCTGGCGGCCGCCTTCGCCGCCATCCAGCGCCTGGTTCAGCGTCAGCTTGCCGGCGCGGCGGCTGTCATCCTTGGCCTTGGTGCGGGCCTGACGGTCGTCAGTGCGCTCGCGCTCGCGGTCGGTCTTGCGCGGGGCCGAAGCCGCCTTGGCGGCCGCGGCGGCGGCCTTGGCCGGATCGGTCTCGACAACGGCAGCCGGAGGAGCGGCAGCGGGCGCAGGTGCCGGAGCGGCGGCCTTGGCGGCCTTGGCGGCCTTGTCCGCGTCCTTGCGACGGCGCTCGTTCTCTTCCTCCTCGGCCTTGCGGCGGGCGGCTTCCTCGATCTCGCGCTGTTCGCGTTCCTTGGCCTCGGCCTCATCGCGGCGGCGCTGGCGCTCTTCCTCGCGCTGGCGCTCGTCGGCCAGACGCTGCGCGGCTTCTTCGGCCTCGCGCGCCCTGGCGGCCTGAAGGGCCTTCAGACGGCGCTCCATCTCGGCATCGGAAATCCCGGCCGGGCGCTTGGCCGGGTCGCCACCCGACACGCCCGCGGGAGAACCCGCACCGGATTTCGCGGCACCGGGCTTGGGCACGACGACGCGCTTGCGCTTCGTCTCGACGACAACGCTTTTGGTCCGGCCGTGGCTGAAGCTCTGCTTCACCTGGCCGGATCGCGAGCCGCCGCGCAACCCCAGTGTCTTCTTGCCGTCAGTATCGTCCATAAGGCCTTCAACCCTTTCCGGGGGCCTCGCCCCCGATCTTCGTGCGGATGCCCGAAAGCTTGGCTGCATCCTCTACTACACGTTCCGTGAGTCCGCCAGCCGCAAGCGCGCCATGTATCACATGTTCGCGGCCGAAAGCCAAACCGATTTCCCCGGCCGTCAGACAGCCGATATATGCGCCCTCGCGTCGCGGGGGCCTGAGCTTCGTCTTGCCCCGCTCGGACCCGTCGCTGGCCTGGACCAGAACCGCGGCCTGGCCGCTGTCAAGCCAGCCCTTGACCTTCTCGTATCCGGCCACCGCCTGCCCGGCCTTGCGCGCCAGCGACAGCCCCTCGACCACGCGGCGCAACAGCCCCGCCTCGACCAGATCGACCAGACCTTCGGGCAGGGTGACCTGCCGCTTTGCCGCCCGTGCGAACAGCCGCTTCTGGATCGCCAGCTCCAGCGCCGCCCGGTCCGCCGCGACCCAGATGCCCCGGCCGGGCAGCTTGCCCGCAAGGTCTGGCACGATCCCGTCATCGGGGCCCACGACAAAGCGGATCAGCCCCGCCTTGAGCTGAACCTCGCCGGTGGCGATGCAGCGCCGTTCCGGCTCGGTCGCGGCTGTCCGCGCGCCTGCTCGGCCCATGTCACCCATCCCGGGCCTGGGATCAGGCCCCGGCCTCCTCTTCGCCGTCTTCGTCCTCGCCCTCAAGCTCGGTGGGATCGACCCAGCCCAGCATGACACGCGCGGTCATCACCAGATTCTGCGCCTCTTCGAGAGAGACGTCGAACTTTTCAAGCAGGCCCTCGTCCTTGACCCGCTCGCCATCGACGGTGGTCCAGCCGCCGGCCAGTTCCCAATCGGCGCAGGTGGCGAAATCTTCCAGCGTCTTGACCCCGTCCTCGGCCAGCGCCTCGATCATCTGGGGCGTCAGGCCCTCGAACTCGATCAGGCTGTCCTCGACGCCCAGTTCGCGCGCATGTTCCAGCGCCTTGCGGTTCTGTTCTTCCAGATGGTCGCGGGCGCGGGCCTGAAGCTCGCTTGCGGTGCTTTCGTCGACGCCCTCGATCACCAGAAGCTCGTCCAGATCGACATAGGCGACCTCTTCGAGATTGGTGAAGCCCTCGGAGACCAGAAGCTGGGCAAAGAACTCGTCCAGATCGAGCGTGTCCATGAACAGCCGCGTGCGTTCCTCGAACTCGGCCTGACGGCGCTGGCTTTCCTCGGCCTCGGTCATGATGTCGATGTCAAGCCCGGTCAGCTGGCTGGCCAGCCGCACGTTCTGGCCGCGACGGCCGATGGCCAGCGAAAGCTGCTCGTCCGGCACCACAACGTCGATCTTGCCCGCCTCCTCGTCGATCACGACCTTGGTGACCTCGGCGGGTTGCAGCGCGTTCACGAGGAAGGTGGCCTGATCCTCGTTCCACGGGATGATGTCGATCTT
Source organism: Rhodovulum strictum (assembly GCF_009649175.1). GTDB lineage: Bacteria > Pseudomonadota > Alphaproteobacteria > Rhodobacterales > Rhodobacteraceae > Rhodovulum > Rhodovulum strictum. The sequence goes on from NZ_WJPO01000002.1 coordinate 159,483, forward strand.
TTCGCCCTGCAACTCGTTCACAACGGCCTGCACGCGGCTGCCGCGCATGCCGACGCAGGCGCCGACCGGGTCGATCGAGTTGTCATAGGAAATCACGGCGATCTTGGCGCGCGAGCCGGGGTCGCGGGCGACGGCCTTGATCTCGATGATGCCGTCATAGATTTCCGGCACTTCCATCTTGAACAGTTCCGCCATGAACTCGGGCGCGGTGCGCGACAGGAACACCTGCGGGCCGCGCGTCTCGCGGCGGACATCCTTGATGTAGCAGCGCACGCGGTCGTTCGGGCGATAGCTTTCGCGGCCGATCTTTTCGTTCCGGCGCAGGATGCCCTCGCCCCGGCCGATATCGACGATGACGTTGCCGTATTCCTCGCGCTTGACGACACCGTTGATGATCGTCCCGGCGCGGTCCTTGAATTCCTCGTATTGCCGGTCGCGCTCGGCCTCGCGCACCTTTTGCAGGATCACCTGCTTGGCGCTTTGCGCGGCGATCCGGCCCATTTCCACCGGCGGCACCTCATCCACGATGGTGTCGCCGATCTGCGGATTGTCGAGATACTGCTTGGCCTGCGCGACGGTCAGCTGGGCCTGGTAATTCTCGACCTCTTCATCGGCGACGACGGTGCGCACCCGGGTAAAGGTCGCGCGGCCGGTCTTGCGGTCAATCGACACGCGGATGTCCATTTCCGAGCCGTAGCGCGACTTGGCGGCCCGGGCGAGGCTTTCCTCCATCGCCTGAACGACCAGATCGGGGTCGATCATCTTCTCGCGCGCCACCGCTTCGGCGGTCTGAAGCAGTTCAAGCTGGTTGGCAGAGGTAATCGCCATGTCTCAGTCCTCCTGCGGGACGGAACCCTCGTCCGTCTCGATCTCGTCAAATGCGCTCTCGTCGATGATACCGGCGGCCTTGCGGGCGCGCAGCATCTCGCGGATCAGCTCGTCGGTCAGCACCAGCTTGGCGTCCGACAACCACTCGTAGTCCAGCCCGATGGTCACCGGCTCGCCCTCGGGGCCGTCGATCTCGATCAGCACCTCGCCATCCTCGACACCGGCCAGCACGCCCTTGAAGCGGCGGCGGCCGTCGATCATCTCGGTCGTCTCGATCTTTGCCTCATACCCTTCCCAGGCTTCGAAATCCTTGAGCCGGGTCAAGGGCCGGTCGATGCCGGGGCTGGACACTTCCAGCGTATAGGCATCCTCCAGCGGATCCTCGACATCCAGCACGGCCGAGACGGCGGTCAAGATGCGGGCGCATTCGTCCACCTCGATCCCGCCCTCGGGGCGTTCGGCCATGATCTGAAGGGTCTTGGTCTTGCCGCCCATCAGCCGGATGCGCACCAACTCGAACCCCAGCCCCTCGATCACGGGGGTCAGGATCCCGGCGAGGCGCCGGTCAATGGCCGTCTTGGCGATAAGGTCGGACATGGCAGTTCCAGACACAAAAAAACGGGCCAACGGCCCGTGCGAAACTCACCGGTGGAGGATCGGGTGTGGAGGCCGAACCGCCGTTGTTGAAGTGGATATAGGCGCAATGGCCGCAACCTGCAAGGAGATTGTGTCGCGGGCGGATCAGCTCTGCTTGCGCGCGATCAGAAACAGCGCGGAACGCCCGCCGGGGGGCAGCCAGTCCTCGACGATCTCGAACCCGGCGGCGCGGATATCGGCGCGAAGCTGGTCTTCGGTCAGGAAGTTGAACAGCGGCAGCAGGCGCAGCGCGTGGCCCGTGCGGACAATGGCGCGGAACAGCACGGGCGCGCGCGCTGCGCAGGCGGTGGACGAGACGAACGCGCCGCCGGGTTTCAGCATGCGGTGGATGCGCGCCAGCGCGCCGGGGCGATCGGGCAGCAGGTGCAGCACGTTATGCGCCATCACCATGTCCCAGGCGCCGGGCGTGTCGGGCATGTCCTCGAGGCTGGCAACTTCGAAGGTGACATTGCCGATCCCTTCGGCCGCGGCCTTGTCGCGCGCAATCGCGATCATGTTGGCGGAACAGTCGATGGCGGTGACATGGCCCGCATGGGGCGCGTGGTTCAGCGCGGTCGTGCCGGTGCCGCAGCCAAGCTCGAACACCCGCGCGCCGGGGGCCAGGTAGGCGCGGGTCATCGCCAGCTTGCGTTCATAGCTGTCCGGGTCGCGCAGCTTCATGCGCGCATAGCGCGGCGCGATCCTGTCCCAGAAGCGGATATTGATGCTCACAGTCCCAATGCCGCCGCTTGCCGCTGCACGCCGCGCATGGTGCGCACCAGTTCGGCGCTGATCCCGGGTTCGGACAGCGCATGCCCGGCCAGCGGCACCATCCGCAGATCCGCCCGGCCCCACCGCTCGGCCAGAGCCCAGGCCGAGGCGGGCGGGCAGACCATGTCATAGCGGCCCTGCACGATGGTCGCCGGGATATGCGCGATCAGCGGGATGTCCTGCAAAAGCTGCCCGTCGCGGTCCAGAAAGCCGCGGTTGCGGAAATAGTGATTCTCGAGCCGCGCAAAGGCCCGGGCGTAATCGGCCGGTGCCTCGCCCAGCGGGCCGTCATGGTCGATCGAGGCCAGCGCGTTTTCCCACGACGCCCAGGCGCGCGCATAACGGGTTTCCAGCATCAGGTCGCCCGAGAACAGCCGGCGGTGATAGGCCTCGATCATGTCGCCGCGCTCGTCCATCGGGATCATCTCGGCAAAACGCGCCCAGAGATCGGGCCAGAACTGCCCCGCGCCGCCGCCATAGAACCAGTCAAGTTCGGCCTGCGTCATCAGGAACACGCCGCGCAGCGCCAGATAGGCCACGCGGTCGGGATGCGTCTGGGCGTAGATCAGCGCAAGCGTGGCCCCCCAGCTGCCGCCGAACAGGATCCAGCGGTCGATGCCCAGCGCCGTGCGGATCGTCTCGATATCCTGCACCAGATGCCAGGTGGTGTTGGCCGTGACGCTGGCATGGGGCCGCGACCGGCCGCAGCCGCGCTGGTCGAACAGGATGACGCGGAATTCCTCGGGGTCGAAATAGCGCCGCATCGCCGGGCTGCACCCGCCGCCCGGACCGCCATGCAGCACCACAACCGGGATCCCCTTGGGATGGCCGCATTGCTCGACATAGATGCGATGCCCGTCGCCAACATCCAGCATCCGCTGGTCGAACGGATCGAGCGGCGGGTAAAGAAGTTGCGATGCGCGCTTTTGGCCTGCGGATTTGTCCATGCGCCGACTATATAACGCCTCAGCCGCCCGCCCCAAGGGCGTTGAGACAGAAGACAGGAACGGAGCGCCCGATGCAAGGAGCCGAAACAACCGTCGACCCCACGGAAGTCGCCAAATTCGAGGCGATGGCCGCCGAATGGTGGGATCCGAACGGCAAGTTCAAGCCGCTCCACATGCTCAACCCCTGCCGGCTGGACTACATCACGCGGCAGATCGCCGCGGAATTCGACCGCGACCTGGCGGGCGAGATGCCGTTCAAGGGGCTCAGGCTGCTGGATATCGGCTGCGGCGGCGGGCTTCTGTCCGAACCGATGGCGCGTCTGGGGGCGACGGTCGTGGGCGCGGATGCGGCCGCGCGCAACATTCCCGTCGCGCGCATCCATGCCGAACAATCGGGGCTGGAGATCGACTATCGCCACACCACCGCCGAGGCGCTGGCCGAGGCGGGCGAGCAGTTCGACGTGGTGCTGAACATGGAAGTGGTCGAGCATGTGTCCGACCCGCTGGCCTATCTGACCGCCTGCCGGAAGCTCCTGAAACCCGGCGGGCTGCATCTGTGTTCGACCATCAACCGCAATCCGAAAAGCTTTGCGATGGCGATTGTCGGGGCGGAATATGTCATGCGCTGGCTGCCCAAGGGCACGCATGAATGGTCCAAGTTCATCACCCCGGACGAGTTGTGCCGCCTGCTGGAACAGGCCGGGCTGAAACCGGTGGACCGCACCGGATTCGTGTTCAACCCGATCACCTGGGGCTGGTCGCTGTCGAGCCGGGATCTGAGCGTGAACTATGTCACGGCCTCGGTGAAACCGGCCTAACGCGGGCCTTCCAGCTTCTGGCGCAGCATGCGCAGTACGGGCAGCGCGGCGCGCAGGCGGTCCTCGCCGATATCGGCAACGGCCTCGGCCAGGATCGGGGTCATCACCTGGATCGCCGCATCGCGCGCGGCCCGGCCCGACGGGCTGATCGAGACCATCTTGCGCCGCGCATCGTCCCAGTCGGGGCGGATATGCACATGCCCCGCCCAGTCCAGCCGGTTCAGCGTGTTGGTCATCGCGCCGCGGGTGACGTGAAAGGCAGCGGCCAGCTGCGCCGGGCTGCGTTCCACGTTCAGATGCGCCAGATGGTTCAGGACCGAAAAATGGCTGAGTTCCATCCCCTTGGGCAAGGCCCGGGAAATGCGGTTGCGCGCAAGCTGGTCGGCCATGAAGATCTCGCTGAACAGCGTCACGGCCAGATTGTCGCCGATCTCGGTCACGTCGGCGGCGCAAAGGGCCGGTCATGCGTGATCGAGGGCACACGGGCCCGGGCGCGCGCCACCTCCTGACGGTCGATCTGGACATAGGTGATGCCCGGCGCGGTGCCGCCATCGGCCAGCACCTCGCCCCAGGGCGCCACGGCCAGCGAATGGCCATGGGTGCGGCGCGGGCGTCCCTCGGTCGCGGGGTGCAACCCGCATTGCGCGGGCGCCAGAACGTAACAGCCCGTCTCGATCGCGCGCGCCCGGAGCAGGGTTTCCCAATGGGCAACGCCGGTGACCGGCGAGAAGGCGGCCGGAATGGTCAGGATCTCGGCCCCGCCCTTGGCAAGCGCGCGGTAAAGATGGGGGAATCGCAGGTCGTAGCAGATCGACATCCCGACAGTGCCGAACGGTGTCCGGGCCAGAACGGCGCGGTCGCCGGGCCGGAAGGCATCCGATTCGCGATAGCTCTCGGTCTCGGTGATCTGCACGTCGAACATGTGGATCTTGTCGTAATGCGCGGCGATGGACCCATCCGGCGCGATCAGGAAGGACCGGTTGGCAAAGCGGCCATCCGCGTCATGGGTCCGCAGCCCAAGCGAGCCGATCAACAGCCAGATACGGGCATTGACCGCCTCCTGGCGCAGGGCCGACAGCATCGCGTCGTCTTCCTCGTGGGACAGAACGCGCTGCTGCTGCGCCCGGCTGGACGACAGGCAGTTCGTGACCTCGGGCGTCAGCACGAAACCCGCGCCGCCCGCGGCCGCCTCGCGCACCATTTCGCAGGCCGGGGCGATATTGTCCTCGGGCACGTCGCCCGATGTCATCTGGATCAGGGCCACCCGCATTGCCGTCACCCCGCCAGCAGAGGATCGAGCTTGCCCGCCCGGTCCAGCGCATAAAGATCGTCGCAGCCGCCCACATGGATCTCGCCGATGAAGATCTGCGGCACCGTATGCCTGCCCTGTGCGCGGGCCATCATCTGCTGGCGCAGCGCGGGTTCGGCGCCGACGTCGATTTCCGAATAGCTGACGCCCTTTTGCTGCAACAGCCGCTTGGCGGCGTGGCAATAGCCGCATAGCGGCGCTGTGTAGATTTCAACCGGTTGCATGGTCCGTTTTCCTTGTCTCGGCCGCACTATAGGCGATCACGGCGCTTTCGCAACGCGGGCCAGAACCAGCACGCGCACGTCTTCGGCCCCGGCGGCCAGACAGGCTTCGGCCGCCACCGACAGCGTCGCGCCAGAGGTCATCACATCGTCGACCAGCAGCACCGTGCGGCCGCGCAGCCGTTCGCGATAGCGCGGGTGGACGGCAATCGCGCCCGACAGGTTGGCAAAGCGTTCCTCCGCGCCCATGCCCTCCTGCACGCGGGTCTTGCGCGGCCGGATCAGAAGGTCGGGCCAATGCACAAAGCCCGCCCCCTCGGCCACGCCTGCCGACAACAGCGCGGCCTGGTTGTAGCGCCGCCGCAAAAGCCGCCAGCGATGCAGCGGCACCGGCGCGACCACCATCCCGGGTGTCAGGATCGGCCGGCCAGCACGCAGCATCCATTCGGCGGCGGGACGCGCCAGTTCGGTCCGGTCGGCATGCTTGAAGGACAGAACCATCTTGCGCGCCTTGTCGCGATACAGCAGCGCCGCGCGCCCGTGCGACCAGGGCCGCGGCCGGGCAAGACAATCGTCGCAATATTCGGGCGTACCGCTATCCTCGCCCGGCAGCGGCGTGCCGCAGCAATCGCAGACCAGCCCGGCGATGAAATCCATCTGGCCCCAGCAGGCGGCGCACAGGGCGAAGTCGCGGTCCACCATCTCGCCGCAAGAGACGCAGCGGGGTGGATAGATCAGTCGCAATGCGCTTTGAAACATCCGGCCCCGCCCCTACATTCGCCCTTCGATTGGCGGAGACCCGATGCAGAGCCCACCCGACCTGACCGACCGCGCGGCGCTGATCCGCCACCGCGCCCGCGCCCGCCGCGCGCCCGCGCTGTTCCTGCACGGGCTGGCGGCTGACGAGATTCAGGAAAGGCTCACCGAGGTTAACAGAAGCTTTACGGCCCCGGCCATCGTCACGGGTTTTCCCGAGATGTGGCGCCAATGCTTTCCCCGGGCGCGTGTTGTTGAAGATTGCGAAACGCTGGAGCTGGAGCCCGGCACACACGATCTTGTGATCCATGCGCTGTGCCTGCATTGGGCGAACGATCCCGTGGGGCAATTGGTGCAGTGCCGCCGTGCGCTGCGCCCCGACGGGCTGTTCCTGGCGGTGCTGTTCGGCGGGCGCAGCCTGCATGAATTGCGATCCGCGCTGGCCGAGGCCGAGGTGGCGCTGACCGGGGGCCTGTCGCCCCGGGTGCTGCCGATGGGCGAGATCCGCGATCTGGGGGCGCTGTTGCAGCGCGCCGGATATGCCCTGCCGGTGGCCGATTCCGCCCGCCATACCGTCAGTTACGAAACCCCCGTCCACCTGATGCGCGACTTGCGCGCGATGGGCGAGACCAACGCCCTGGCCGCGCGCCACCGCTGCATCCCCTCCCGCGCGCTGTTTGCCGAGGCCGCCCGGCGCTATGCCCAGGCCCATGCCGGGCCGGATGGCCGCATCCCCGCGACCGCCGAGATGATCTACCTTGCAGGGTGGGCACCGGCCGACACGCAACCCAGGCCCTTGCCCCCCGGGTCTGCCAGTACCCGGCTGGCCGATGCGCTGGGGACGATCGAGCGCGGGGTCTTCGGTCCGGGGGACCGGGGATCAGATTGACCCCCGCCGAAATACGTTTATGTGCTTGAGGTATTCCAAGTTGAAGTCCGACAAAGACCCCGGAAAACATGTGATGTTCGACTCCAAGCAAGACCGGAGCAAGGTCGGCCTGTCCGTTGCGACAGCCGAACGCCCGGCCCACGCCCCCGCCGACCACCCGCGGATCCCGCCCGAAAAGGTGGGCATCCTGCTGGCGAATCTGGGCACGCCGGACAATTACGACTACTGGTCGATGCGGCGCTATCTGAACGAGTTCCTGTCGGACAAGCGCGTGATCGACTATTCCGCCTGGGTCTGGCAGCCGATCCTGCAACTTGTGGTGCTGACCAAGCGCCCCTTCGCCTCGGGCGAGGCGTACAAATCGATCTGGAATCACGAGGCGGGGGAAAGCCCGCTGATGACCATCACCCGGTCGCAGACGATCAAGGTCCGCGAGGCGCTGGAAGCCAGCTTCGGCAACGAGGTCGTGGTCGATTTCTGCATGCGCTATGGCAGCCCCTCGACCAAGTCCAAGGTGCGCGAGATGGTCGACAAGGGCTGCCGCAAGATCCTGTTCTTCCCGCTTTACCCGCAATATTCGGGCACCACCTCGGCCACCGCGAACGACCATTTCTTCCGCGCCCTGATGGAGGAGAAATGGCAGCCGCAGGTCCGCACCGTTCCCGCCTATTTCGACAATCCGGTTTATGTCGACGCGCTGGCCTCCTCGGTCGAGCGGGCCTATGCGGCGCTGGAGCACAAGCCCGATGTGCTGGTCTGTTCCTATCACGGGGTACCGACGCGCTACCTGACCGAGGGCGACCCCTATCATTGCCAGTGCCTGAAAACGACGCGCCTGCTGAAGGAACGGCTGGGCTGGGCCGATGACCGGATCACGACCACCTTCCAGTCGCGATTCGGCCCCGAGGAATGGCTGCAACCCTATACCGTCGAGGAAGTCGCCCGGCTGGCCGAGCACGGCAAGAAGCGGATCGCGGTGATCGCGCCCGCCTTCTCGGCCGATTGCATCGAGACGCTGGAAGAGATCAACGAGGAAATCCGCGAAAGCTTCGAAGAGGCGGGCGGCGAGGAATTCACCTATATCCCCTGCCTGAACGACGACGAGGCGCATATCCGCGCTCTGTGCGAGGTGATCCGCACCCATCTGCGCGGCTGGGTGGACTGAAACCGCGCCTGCCGGATTTCCGGACGGCAAAGAAAAAGGCGGTGGGAAACCACCGCCTTCTTTCGTTTCACTGTCCGGGGATCAGTCCGCGATCACGGCCGCGAGCAGGATCAGGGCCAGGATCGGAACGATGATGCCACCGGCCGAGGACGAGGTGTCCTGAACGATGACTTCGGGTTCCATCACGGGCGGCGCCATGTTGCCGGCGAAACCGGCAGTGGCGGCGACCGAAACAGCGGCGGCAAGGGCAATCTTCTTCATGGGTCTCTCCTACAACAGCTCGAGACGGATCGCTCCGCCCCTCGCATGCATCCAAGGCATGTAGACCTTGTCTAGTCCACGACTCGCGATTTTTTCAATCGGAGAGAGGATCTTGCCCCTTAACTCCGCGAATTGTCGTCAAATAAGCAACACCTGCGTCCCGACCTTGGCCAGATCGAACAGTTCGGCGATATGCTCGTTGTAAAGGCCGACGCAGCCATTCGACGACCGCCGGCCGATCTTGCGCGTGTCGTGGGTGCCGTGGATCCGGTAATAGGTCCAGCTCAGGTGAAGCGCGTGGGTGCCCAGCGGGTTGTCGGGCCCCGGCGGAACATAGTCCGGCCATTCGGGATTGCGCTGCTTCATCGCCGGGGTGGGGCGCCAGTCGGGGCCTTCGACCTTGCGGATGATCGAGGTTCGCCCGCGGCGGGTCAGGTCGTCGGACATCGGCACCGAGGTCGGATAGACCTTGTAGACCGACCGATCCTCGGACCAGAAATGCAGTGCGCGCGACGAGATATCGACCAGAACGGCGCCGTTGCGCAGGTCCGAGAAATAGGGCTGCCAGTCCAGCGCGCGGAACATCGACGTGTTGCGACGGGCCTGCGCGACCGGCTGTTCCATCTCGGTGGTTTCGGCGAGGACAGCGGGCGCGGCCAGCCCGCCCAGCAGCACGGCCGATCCGCCCACGAATCGCCGGCGCGTCACGCTACATGGGGTAAAGGGGGACTTGCTGCTCACCTTTCGCTCCGTTCCTGGATTGGTTCAACATATCGCCTTTATATAAGCGCGCAGGGCGGGTCCAGCAATTCAAAGACCCGTCAGCGCTTTGGGGATTTGAACCTGCCGCGCAGAGCGGCTAGACATCGGCGAAATCGAACAGGACGCCCCGATGAAAGCTCTGGTCCCGGTACTTGCGATCGCCCTTGCCGTCTCGGCATGCACCCCTACCACCCCCGTCCAGCTTGGGCCCGACGGCCGGCCCCTGCCGCAGGTCTACCGCATCTCGCAGGCGGACCGGGCGCGCATCCAGTACCGGATGCTGGACGCGGTGAACGCCCTGCGCCAGGCCCGCGGCGTGCAGTTGCTTGAACTTGACGCGCGCCTGACCGCCGCCGCCGCCACCCATTCGCGCGACATGTCGGTGCAGAACAGGCCCTGGAATTTCGGCTCGGACGGATCCTCGACCCTCGACCGGGTGGCGCGCGCGGGCTACCAGGGGGGTGTCGGTGTCGAGCTGATCGCCGAGACCTACGAGACCGAACTCGAGATTCTGGCCGCGTGGCTGGAGGATCCCGAAAAGCGCGAGGCGTTGCTGGTGCCGAACCTCACCGATCTCGGCTTTGCCTATTACCAGGAACCGAACGGCAAGATCTGGTGGACGCTGATCACCGGCTCGCGGTCCACACGGATGGCCTCGGCGCTCTGACCGGCCTCAGGGCAGGATGTCGATCACGGTGCCGTCGCGCACCATGGCATAGATTTGCTCGATCTCGCGGTCTGAAACCGCGATGCAGCCCGCCGTCCAGTCGCGACGCTTGCCCTTGTGCTTGCCCGCGCGGCCATGGATGAAGATATCCCCGCCCGGGCTGAGGCCCAGCGCGCGCGCCACCTCGACATCGCGTTCGTTCGGGTAGGAAATGCCGATCGACAGGTGGAAATTGCTGTTCGGATTGCGCCGGTCGATCAGGTAGCGCCCTTCGGGCGTGCGCCCGTCGCCCTCGTGCAGCTTGTGCCCGCTCGGCTGGAACCCCAGCCCGACATCGAACCCCTTGAGCACCTTGTCATGGTGCAGCAGATACATCCGCCGCTTGTCCTTGAACACCACGACCCGGGTGACCTCGGGGCCGTTATAGGTTCTGAATTTCGATCCGCAGGCGGACAGCGCAAGACACGCCCCCGCCGCCAAGAAAGCACGTCGTCCGATCATTCCCGCCTTGTCCGCTCGTTCCGGGTTCTTGCCTAGGGGCGATCATACGCGATCTTTCGGGCGGATTCATCCCGCAAACGCGCATCGCTGCCGGTATCCGGCACCGGCAGCCGGGCCTCGATCGCCGCCAGCCGCGACAGCACCTCGTCGCGATAGGCATCAGTCTTCTGCGTGTCCTCCTCGTGATGGGCGTCCTGCATCGAGTTCACGATGAGACCGACCAGAAGGTTCACCACCGCAAAGGTCGTGACCATGATGAACGGCACGAAGAACGCCCAGGCATAGGGGAAAACCTCCATCACCGGGCGGACGATGCCCATGGACCAGCTTTCCAGCGTCATCACCTGGAACAGCGAATAGGCTGACAGGCCCAGCGTGCCGAACCAGTCGGGAAAGGCGTCGCCGAAAAGCTTGGTCGCCATCACCGCGCCGATATAGAAGATCATCCCCATCAGCAGAAAGACCGAGCCCATGCCCGGCAGCGCGTTGATGAACCCCTCGACCACCCGGCGCAGGCTGGGCGCGACCGAGATCACGCGCAACAGACGCAGGATGCGCAGCGCCCGCAGCACGCTGAGCGTCTGCGCACCGGGCACCAGCGAGATGCCGACGATCACGAAATCGAAGATGTTCCAGCCCGCGCGGAAAAAGGACAGGCGATAGGCGATCAGCTTGGCCGCGATTTCCGCGACGAAGATCGCAAGGCACAGCTGGTCCAGCAGAAGGATCAGTGGGCCTGCCTCGGCCATGATGCTGTCGGACGTCTCCATCCCCAGCAGCACGGCATTGAACAGGATCACGCCCATGATGGCGTTGCGTGTGACGGGGCGCTCCAGCGCCTGGGCCAGTCTGTCCCTCATTGCTCCACTCGAATCGGGATTCCGCTTTGTCAGGCGATATGGGACCGCGTGAATGTGGCGACAAGCTCAACATGGGCCGACCAGCGGAACTGGTCGACAACCTGCACCCGCTCCAGCCGGAATCCGGCGGAACAGAGCCTTTTCGCATCCCGCGCAAAGGTGACGGGGTTGCACGAGACATAGGCGAGTCGGGCCAAGGGCGAGGCCGCGATCTGGTCCACCTGCGCCTCGGCGCCCGCGCGCGGGGGGTCGATCACGGCGGCATCGAACCGGGCCAGTTCGTCCGGGCGCAGCGGACGGCGAAACAGGTCGCGCGCCTCATGCGTCACCCGTTTCAGCCCCGGCGCCCCGCGCCAGCCCCGATCCAGCGCGGCCAGCATCGCGCCGTCGCCCTCGACCGCATGCACCTCGGCCGCCTCGGCCAGCGGCAGGGCAAAGGTGCCGCAGCCCGCGAACAGGTCGGCCACCCGCTGCGCCCCGTCCAGCGCACGACGCACCGCATCGGTCAGCGCCGCCTGCCCGTCTTCGGTCGCCTGAAGAAACGCCCCGGGCGGCGGGACGACATGGGCACGGCCCAGCCGCTGGCGCGGTGGGCGACGGGTGGCGATCACCTCGCCATTCCAGGTCAGCCGGGCCAGATCGTGGCGTTCGGCAAGTGCGGCAAGCCCGGCGGCAGCCGCCTGTTTGACGCCCGCGACGGCCAGATCCACCCCATCCTCCGATCGGGTCAGGGTCAGCGCCACCTCGCCGCTGCGCGAGGCGCCCAGCGCCACCAGCGCCTCGCATCCGGGCAGGGCGGCCATCAGGTCGGGATGCAGCAACCGGCAATCGGGGATCGCGACGATCTGATCGCTGGCCCGCCCGTGAAAGCCGATCAGAACGCCCTTCTTCGTGCGCCGGCCCGCCAGCGTCGCGCGCCTGCGGCTGGCCGGGGGCGAGCTGTGGATCGGGTCCAGCACCGCTTTCAGCCCTTGGCCCCCCAGCGCGGTTTCGACCACGTCCGTCTTCCAGCACGCCACGAAATCGTCGCTGGCATGTTGCAGCGCGCAGCCCCCGCAATTGGCGAAATGCGGACAGGGCGGGCGCACGCGGTCGGCAACGGGCGTCAGGATGCGCGGCCGGGCGATGCGGCCTTCGGCAATCTCGCCCTCGACTACCTCACCGGGCAACGCCAGCGCGACGGTCACACCTTCGGCCGTGACCCCTTCGCCACGCAGGGACAGCCGGTCGATCACCAGGCTCATTCCGCCGCCTCGGTACCGATGAAGCCGCCCGACTGGCGTGCCCAGAACCGGGCATAAAGGCCGTTCTGGGCCAGCAATTCGCGGTGACTGCCCTGTTCGACGATGCGGCCCTGATCCAGCACCACGATCCTGTCCATATGCGCGATGGTCGACAGCCTGTGCGCGATGGCGATCACGGTCTTGCCCTCCATCACGTTGTAAAGCGTGTCCTGGATCGCCGCCTCGACCTCGGAATCTAGGGCCGAAGTCGCCTCGTCCAGCACGAGGATCGGCGCGTCCTTTAGGATCGCGCGGGCAAGCGCCACGCGCTGGCGCTGTCCGCCCGACAGTTTCACGCCCCGCTCGCCCACCTGCGCATCATAGCCCGCGCGCCCCTCGGGATCGGCCAGGTCCAGGATGAAGCCATGCGCCTCGGCCCGGCTTGCCGCCTCGATCATCTCGGCTTCGCTGGCCTCGGGGCGGCCGTAAAGGATGTTGTCGCGCACCGAACGGTGCATCAGGCTGGCGTCCTGGCTGACCATGCCGATCTGGCGGCGCAGGGATTCCTGCGTGACCTGTGCGATGTCCTGCCCGTCGATCAGGATGCGCCCGCCCTCGGCATCGTAGAACCGCAGCAAGAGCTTGACCAGGGTCGACTTGCCCGCCCCCGAGCGCCCCACCAGCCCGACCTTTTCGCCCGGCCGGATCGTCAGATCGACGCGGTCCAGCCCACCCGATCCGCGCCCATAGTGGTGAGTCAGGGACTGAATCGCGATTTCCCCGGCGCGCAGGTCCAGCGGCTTCGCGTCCTTCGCATCGGTCAGGGTGATCGGCTGGGCAATGGTCTCCATCCCCTCGGCCACCACGCCGAGCGAACGGAAGAAACTGGACACCGCCCACATGATCCAGCCGGTCATCGCGTTCAGCCGCAAGGTCAGTGCCGTCGCCGCCGCAACCACGCCCACGCTGGCCGTGCCCTGCATCCACAGCAGGATCGCCCAGCCCACTACGCCCACGATGAGAAACCCGTTCAGCGCGGTCAGCGCGATGTCCATCTTGGTAAAGATGCGCATTTCGGCGGCAAAGGTCTCGCGCGAGCGGTCGATCGCCTCTTTCGCATAGGCCAGTTCACGGTCGTGATGGGCGAACAGCTTGACCGCATGGATGTTGGTATAGGCATCGACCACCCGCCCCGTCACCGCGCTGCGCGCATCCGACGCCGCCTTGGACGCCGGGCCGACCCGCTTCATCGTCCAGCGCACCAGCGCGGCATAGAACACAAGCCAGATCACCAGCGGCACCGCCAGCCGCGGATCGGCCTGTCCCAGCAGGATCAGCGCACCCACCGTATAGGCCGCGGCAAAGGCGATGGCGTCGAAGATCTGGAAAACCGCCTCGCCCGCCGCGGGGGGTGTCTGCATGATGCGGTTTGCGATCCGGCCCGCGAAATCATTCTCGAACCAGCCGACCGACTGGCGCAGCACCTGCGCATGCGCCCGCCAGCGGATCAGCGCGCCGAAATTCGGCATGATCGCATTGTTCAGGATCGCCACGTCCAGCCCCTGCATCACGGGACGCAGGATCAGGATGAACAGGGCCAGCACGATCAGGGTCAGACCGTAATCGTCCCAGACCTGTTCGGGCGTGCCCGAGGACAGGATATCGACGACCTGCCCCATCGCATGGATCAGCCAGACCTCGACCGCGGCCACGATGATGGCCAGAACGATGGCCGCGACAAAGACCTTGCGAAAGGGCCGGGCATAATCCCACAGGAACGGGGCCAGCCGTTGCGGCGGGGTGTCGGTCTGGCGGTAGGCCGTATAGGGATCGACCAGGTTTTCGAAGAAGCGGAACAATTCGGGGCCTTCGCGCGGGTTGGACCTGAACTATAGACCGGCGCGATGCCAAGGGCCACCATGGCGCGAAAATCGGCCTTATGCGTCTCTGTTCCGGCCCGAAACGTCGTTTTCCGGGTGCAAAAGCTCTGCCCGGCTCAGCGAAAAGCCCGACGCGATCCAGCGCGCCTCCAGCGCATCGAGCTGCGCGCCCAGCGCAGGCCCGGTCAGCGCGGGCATCAGATCGCGCGCCGTGACCGGAAAGCAGGCGGCGGCACCCTCGGCGATCCGGTCCGCCAGATCGGCCGGAAGGGGCATCCCGGTCGCGGCGGCGCGCAGCAGGACCGCATCGCGCGCCTCTGCCGCGCCCAGCCGATAGGCCAGCGCGCCGGGCGTGTCGGGGCTGGCCATGGCGGTGCGTAACCGGGCCAGCCTGCGCGCGTCGGCCTTGCTCAGGCGCAACCGCTCGGCATGATCTGCGCCGCCCAGCACGGCAAGCCGCCGGATCGGGTCGGGCGCCAGCCCCTGCGCCGCCTCGTGATGCACCAGCACCGGCAGCAGGCTTGCCGCGGCACCCGGCAGCACCTGCGCCAGCACACCCGCCTGCGCCATGGCCGCCACGCTTTGACAGGGATCGGCGGCCGAAAGCAGCTTGGCGATCTCGGCCCCCACCCGTTCGCGCGAGAGGCGGGCAAGCCCGTCGACATGCGCGGCACAGGCCGCAAGCCCGTCGGCATCCAGCCCGCCATCGGCATCGCCATACCAGGCATGAAAGCGGAAGAAGCGCAGAATGCGCAGGTAATCCTCGCGGATGCGGGCATCGGCATCGTCGATGAACCGCACCCGCCGCGCGATCAGGTCGGGCAGGCCGCCCAGCGGGTCGATCACCTCGCCCGCGGGCGTGGCGTAAAGCGCGTTCATCGTGAAATCGCGGCGATGCGCATCCTCGTCGGCGGTATCGGCAAAGGCCACCACGGCATGCCGCCCGAAGGTTTCCACGTCGCGGCGGAAGGTCGTGACCTCATGCGGCAGATGCCCCGCGACCACGGTGATCGTGCCGTGATCCAGCCCGGTCGGCACGGGCCTTAGCCCCGCCGCCTCGGCCAGGGCGATCACCCGCTCGGGGCGCGCATCGGTGGCGATGTCGATATCGGAAACCGGCACGCCCAGCAGCGCGTTGCGCACGCAGCCCCCGACGAACAGCGCCTGATGGCCCGCCGCGGTCAGCATGTGGCAGACCGCCTGGGTATGGTCGGCAAAGAACCATTCACCGCGCACCCGGATCATCGCGCCACCCGGTCGGCCAGCGCCCGCAGTATGCGCGCGGTCGCGCCCCAGATGTAATAGGGGCCGTAGGGGACGGTGTAATAATACCGCCGCTGGCCGTGCCAGAACCGCGACTGGATGACGAACCGCGCGGGATCCATCACCTGGGCAAATGGCGCGTTGAACACCTCGTCCACCTCTCCGGCCTCGGGGCGCGGGTCGAAACAGTCTCTGACATGGCCCAGAACGGGGGTCACGGTGAACCCCGTGACGGTTTCATGCGGCGGCAGCGTGCCCAGCACCTCGACCAGATCGGGGGGCAGGCCGATTTCCTCATGCGATTCCCGAAGCGCGGCGGCGATGGGGCCATCGTCGCAGGCATCGAGCTTGCCGCCGGGAAAGGCGATCTGGCCGGGGTGATGCGCCAGCCGCGAAGATCGCTTGGTCAGGATCACCCGCAACCCCGCCGGGCCGGACAGGATCGGCACCAGCACGGCGGCGGGGCGCAGCACGCGGCCCTCGGGCATTATGAAATCGGGGTTCAGGTCGTGATCCGAGGTTTCGCCGCCCGGCCGGGACAGCGCCCCCCGCAGCGTGCCAAGCGGATCACGCCCCGGCATCGCGCCCCTGTTCCGCCTCGAATCCCAGGGTCGCCGGGTCAAGCTCGTAATGGGCGCCGCAGAACTGGCAATCGGCGGTGACGATCCCCTCGTCGGTGGTCATGTGGCCGATATCCTTGGCCGAATAGATCGACAGGCTTTGCCGCACCTTGTCTTCGGAACAGGTACAGCCGAACTGCACCGGCTGGGCGTCAAAGACGCGGGGGCTTTCCTCGTGAAAGAGCCGCACCAGCATTTCGGTCGGCTGCACCGCGGGGCCGATCAGTTCCATGTCCTCGACCGTGTCGAGCAGCAGGTTGGCACGGGTCCAGGCCTCGGCCTCGTCGCCGCCAAGGATGTCGCCTGCCTGCAACAGCCCGTCCGTCCCGCTGCCGCCCTCGGCCGGTGCAGTGATCGAGGCCGCGGGCATCAGTTGCAGCATCACGCCACCCGCGCGCCAGCGTTCGGGCTGGCCGGGCAGCCGCGCCCGGCCGAAGCCCAGCGCGAACCGGGTGGGCAATTGCTCGGACTGGGCGAAATAGGTCTCGGCACAGGCCGAAAGCGAGCCGCCGGCAATCGGCGTGATCCCCTGATAGGGCTGCATGTCGCGGCCCTGGTCGATCAGCATGGCGAAATAGCCCTGCCCGATCAGGCTGAAGGGCACGACGCCCGGGGTCAGCCGCGCGGCGTCGAAACTGGCATAGGCGCGGATCCGGGCCGGTGCGCCGGGCTCGGTGGGGGCGTAGTAATCGGTTGCGATCAGCCGGGCCGGGCCATCGCCGCGCACCTGCAAGGACAGCTTCCAGCGCAGCTTGATGGTCTGGCCGATCAGGGCGGTCAGCAAGACGGCCTCGGTCACCAGCGCGTCGATCTCGGGCGGATAGCGATGCTGGGCCAGAACCTGATCCAGCACACCGTCCAGCCGCGCGACCCGCCCGCGAATATCGCTGCGGTCAAGCTGGAAGGGCAGGACGGTATCGTCCCAGGCAATCTGCGATCCGATGGACATGGGCGTTTCCCTGGTTCTGGGCCTTGGCCCGGGGGCGTTATATAGAGCCTGCGGCCCAAGCACAAAGGGGGAGAGCATGATCCGGCGATTCGGCGAGGCGGTACAGGCAAGCCAACGCTACCGGCGGCGCCCGGGGGCCTATGCCCTGCTTGTGCGCGACGGGGCGTTGCTGGTCACCCATCAGCAGGAACCGATCCCCGAATACCAGTTGCCCGGCGGCGGCATCGACCCGGGCGAATCGCCGATCCCGGCGCTGCATCGCGAAGTGTTCGAGGAAACCGGCTGGCGCATCGACATAACGCGGCGGCTGGGGGCGTTCCGGCGGTTCACCTACATGCCGGAATACGATCTCTGGGCGGAAAAGCTCTGCACAATCTATCTGGCCCGACCGGTTCGCGCCCATGGCCAGCCCAGCGAACCGGGGCACAGCGCGATCTGGATGGAACCCGAACTGGCGCTGAAACGGCTGGGCAATGCGGGCGACCGGCATTTCGTGGCGCGGTTTCTGGGGGCTGCGCGGTAGCCCCGGCCGCAGCCTAGCCGAACTCGAACAGCACGGCCGAGATATCGTCGGGCAGGTCTGGGCGCCCGGCAAAGCCGATCAGCCCGTCCATCACCGCCTCGAGGAAGGCTTCGCCCCGCACGGCGGCATTGCGTTCCATGAGGGCGCAGAGCCCCGCGTCGTCAAGCTGCGCGCCCGAGGGGGACGGACATTCCGTGATCCCGTCCGAAGCCAGAAGGATGCGGTCGCCGGGGGCAAGACGCACCTCGCCCGCCTCGAAGCTGGCGCCGGGGATCAGGCCCACGGGCAAGCCGCCCGCACCGACCAGCTCGACCCGGCCATCGGCGCGCTGGATCACCGGATAGGGATGCCCCGCCTGCACGAATCGCACCAGACCGCTGTCCAGCGAGACCACGGCCAGCAGGATGGTGAAGTAATGCTCGGTTTCCAGTTCCTCGTGGAACAGCCGGTTCAGGTGTTCCACCACCTCCTCGGGCGGGCGAACGCGAATGGTGCCGTCGGCATCCTCGTCCAGCGCCAGGTTCTGTTCGGCCGAAGTCGATGACAGCAAACCGGCAAGGCGCGCGGTGATCATCGCCGAACTGATCCCGTGGCCCGAGACATCGACCGAATAAAGGCCGACCTGCCCCTCGCCCGCGGGGAAGAACCCGACCAGATCGCCGCCCACATGACCGCAGGGGCGCAGAAGCAGCGAAACCGCCGAATCGCCAAAGCGGCGCGAGCGTTCGCGCACCAGCGATTGCTGCAACTTGCGCGCCTCGACCAGGTCGCGGTCGATGGCGTCATAAAGACCGCGCAGCTCGGCCAGTGTCGAACTGAGCAGCCGGTTCCGTTCGCGCAACTGGTGTTCCATGCGCAGGATGCGTTCGCCCGAGGCGATTCGGGCGCGCAACTCGTTGGCATTGACCGGCTTGGTCAGGAACTCGTCGGCGCCGACATCGAGCCCGTGCACCATCTCGCCGGTTTCGGATTTCGAGGTCAGCAGGATGAAATAGCCGTAGCTGTCGCGCGGCAGGGCACGAAAGGCGCGGCAGAATTCCGGCCCGTTCATGCCCGGCATCATCCAGTCGCTGATGATCAGATCCACAGGCCGGTCACCGCATATCCCCAGCGCCTCTTCGGCCGATCCGCATTCCTCGACCGCATAGCCCCAGCGTTCCAGCGAGGCGCGCAGGATACGGCGCTGCAAGCGGCTGTCATCGACCAGCAGGACAAGCCGCACCCGCGAGGGCGGATCCGGCAGGGTATCTGGCTGTTCGATCGCGATGGTCACGGGCATCCTTGCGGTTTTCTGGCACCCGGATAGCCCCCTGCGCCTTAACGGGCCGTGAAAGATCGTTTTCGACCTTTTTTTCGCCTTGAGGCTCATCCACCGTTAAGCCCGTTCCCCTAGCTTTTCCCGAGCAGGCGGGGGTCTGTCAGAGGTGGCGTGTGCGATGATCGACTGGAACAGGGTGGAGGAACTGCGCGGCGAAGTCGGCGAAGATGCCTTCGACGAGGTGCTGGATCTGTTTCTCGAAGAAGTGGACGAGGTCATGGACCGGCTGCGCGAGGCGCCGGATCGCGCCTGTCTGCCTGCGGACCTGCATTTCGTGCGGGGCTCGGCGCTGAATCTGGGTCTCAAGGAATTCTGCGCGATCTGCCGCGGGCTGGAACACCGGCTGGCGCAGGGCGAGCCGGTCGATCTGTCCGCACTGCTCGACAGCTATGCCGAATCGCGCGTGTTGCTGATGCAGTCCGCCACGGTCCGCTCGCGCGTCGCCTAGATCAGGAATTCCGACAGCACCACATCGTCGGTGATGTCGCGATGCACCAGGCCCCGCTCGCCCATCCGGGCGAACAGCACGGGGAAGTTCTCGGCGCGCGATGTCTCGATCCCGATCAGGACCGTGCCGAAGTTCCGCGCCGATTTCTTGAGATATTCGAACCGCGCGATGTCGTCATCCGGCCCCAGCAGGTCGAGAAAATCGCGCAGCGCACCGGGCCGCTGCGGCAGGCGCAGGATGAAATACTTCTTCACGCCCGAATAGCGCTGGGCGCGTTCCTTGACCTCGGGCAACCGCTCGAAATCGAAATTCCCACCCGACGTGACGCAGACCACCCGCTTGCCCGCAATCTGATCGGCCAGCACCGGCAGCACATCGACCGCCAGCGCGCCCGCGGGTTCCAGAACGATGCCCTCGACATTCAGCATCTCGAGCATGGTGGTGCAGATCCGGTCCTCGGGCGCGGCCAGAACGTCAGCCGCGTCGATCCCCCCAAGCACCCCGAAGGTCGTGGTCCCGATCCGCGCAACCGCGGCGCCATCGACGAAGGTATCGACCCGGGGCAGCGTCACGGGCGCCCCCGCCGCCATGGCCGCGGCCAGCGACATGCCGCCTGCCGGTTCCACGAATTTCACGCGCGTTTCAGGCGCCACCTCGCGCAGGACAGAGACGACACCGGCGGCCAGCCCGCCACCGCCCACCGGCAGGATCACCAGATCGGGCGCGCGTTCCAGCGCATCCAGGATTTCCACCGCGACGGATGCCTGCCCCTCGATCACGTCTTCGTCGTCGAAGGGCGCCAGGAAATGCCCGCCCGCCTCGGCGCACCAGGCCTGGGCGGCGGCCAGCGTGTCGTCGAAATAATCGCCGGTCAGCCGGATCTCGATATTCTCGCCGCCGAAGGTGCGGGTCTTGTCGATCTTTTGCCGCGGCGTCGTGACCGGCATGAACACGACCCCCTGCACCCCGAAATGACGGCAGGCAAAGGCGACGCCCTGGGCATGGTTGCCCGCGCTGGCACAGACGAAGACGCGCTGATCGGGCCGCGCGGCCAGAACCTTGCGCATCGCGTTGAATGCGCCCCGCAGCTTGTAGGATCGCACCGGCGTCAGATCCTCGCGTTTCAGCAGGATCTCGGCACCATAGCGTTCCGACAGGTGGACATTGCCCTGCAAGGGCGTCGGCGGGAACAGCTCGCGAAGCGCCGATTCGGCAGCGCGGGCCCGTGTGAAGAAATCGCTCATGCCCTTCTCTGGCGCGACAGGGCCGCCGGATGCAAGCCCCGGGCCGCCCTTGCCCCTTTGGCTGAAACGCAATAAACGCCGCCGGGACTTCCCTCAACGGAGTTCTCCGCATGTCCGCGCCCAAGAAAGTCGTCCTGGCCTATTCCGGCGGCCTCGACACCTCGATCATCCTGAAATGGCTCCAGACCGAATATGGCTGCGAGGTGGTGACCTTTACCGCCGATCTGGGCCAGGGCGAGGAACTGGAACCGGCGCGCGCCAAGGCCGAGATGATGGGCGCCTCCGCCATCTATATCGAGGATCTGCGCGAGGAATTCGTCCGCGACTTCGTCTTCCCGATGTTCCGGGCGAACGCGCTTTACGAAGGGCTCTACCTGCTGGGCACGTCCATCGCGCGGCCGCTGATCTCCAAGCGGCTGATCGAGATCGCAGCCGAGACCGGGGCAGACGCGGTGGCCCATGGCGCGACCGGCAAGGGCAACGACCAGGTGCGGTTCGAACTTTCGGCCTATGCGCTGAACCCCGAGATCAAGGTGATCGCGCCCTGGCGGGAATGGGATCTGACCAGCCGGACGAAACTGATCGACTTCGCCGAAAAGAACCAGATCCCGATCGCCAAGGACAAGCGCGGCGAGGCGCCGTTCTCGGTCGATGCGAACCTGTTGCACACCTCGTCCGAGGGCAAGGTGCTGGAGGATCCGGCCGTCGAGGCGCCCGACTATGTCTATCAGCGCACCGTCGACCCCGAAAAGGCACCCGATACGCCGGAATATGTCGAGGTAAGCTTCGAGCGCGGCGATGCGGTGGCGATCAACGGCGAGGCGCTGTCGCCCGCCGCCCTGCTGACCCGGCTGAACGAGATCGGCGGGCGGCATGGCGTGGGCCGTCTCGATCTGGTCGAGGGGCGCTTTGTCGGCATGAAATCGCGCGGCATCTATGAAACGCCGGGCGGCACGATCCTGCTGGAGGCGCATCGCGGCATCGAGCAGATCACGCTGGATCGCGGCGCGGCGCATCTGAAGGACGAGCTGATGCCGCGTTATTCCGAGCTGATCTATAACGGCTTCTGGTTCAGCCCCGAACGCGAGATGCTACAGGCGCTGATCGACAAGTCGCAGGAACACGTCACCGGCACCGTGCGGCTGAAGCTTTACAAGGGTTCGGTGCGGACCGTGGGCCGCTGGTCGGACCACTCGCTCTATTCCGAAAGCCACGTCACGTTCGAGGAAGACGCGGGCGCCTATGACCAGAAGGACGCGCAGGGCTTCATCAAGCTGAACGCGCTGCGGCTGCGGCTGATCGCGATGCGCAAGCGGCGGCTGGGCAGCTAGAAACCTCGCCCGACGGGCCTTTGGCGGCCTGTCGGGCGTGTCGGTCGTGCCTAACCCTTGCGGCGGGGCGGCGTGGTGCCGCCCTTGTGAGGGGCGCCGGAGGGGCGGCCGCGCTGCGGCTTGCCACCCGGGCGGTCCATGCGCCTGGACGGATCGCTCGCGCCCGGACGGCCCTTGCTGACGGGCTTTTCCGCTCTTTCCACCTTGTCAGGGCCCCCGGCGGGACGCGGTTTGTCCTTGGGCCGGGCCCATGCCGCCTTGTCCTTGCCGTGACGCGGCTTGCGCGGGAATTTCTGCTCCGGATCCTTCGGCCTTGGTGCTGCTGCGGGCTGGAACGCTGCCGGTTTCGGCGCGGGTTCCACAGGCTTGGGCGCGGGTTTCGGCGGGCGCTGGGGGCGCGCGGCGGGCGCATTGTCCCGCTCCGGGCGCGGCCGGGCGGGCCGGGGCCCATCGCCAGACGGCTTGCGGGGCGGTCTGGGGCTATCCGCCGGTTTCGCCGCCAGACGCGGACGCTCGGGCCGTTCGGGCCGCGGCGGGCGGGGCGGGCGCAGATCCTCGGGCTCTGCATCCAGCTTGCGCGCTGTGATGTCATCTTCCAGCACGCCATCGGGGCCAAGACGGGCCAGCAGACCCGGCATCGCGGGCTCGGCGATTTCCACAAAGGTCTTTCCGGCCTGCACCCGTATCCGACCGATCTGCGACTTGTCGAGGTTCCCCGCGCGGCACAGAAGCGGCAAGAGCCAGCGCGCCTCGGCCCGGCGGTCCTGTCCGATCGACAGCTCGACCCAGGCCGAGGGGCCAAAGGGCGCCCGTTCCGCCCGGGGCGTGCGGGCCTGGGGCGCGTTCACCTCCTCGGGGGCGGACAGGCGCGAGCGGTAAAGCCGCAGGCAGGCCGCCGCGATCCGTTCGGGCGAATGCTCGGCGATCAGCCGCGCAACGAACCCGGCCTCGGCCTCGGTCGGATCGGCCTGCCAGACCGGATCGGCCAGCAGGCGGGTTTCGTCAAGCGCAAGGATCTCCTCCGGCGTCGGGGCAAAGGTCCACTCGGCCTCGATCTTGGCCCATTTCAACAGGCGCGACGCCTTGGCCATGATCCTGTCGGGCACGATCAGCGCCGAGATCCCCTTGCGCCCGGCCCGCCCCGTCCGGCCCGAACGGTGCAGGAGCGTTTCGGTATTGGTGGGCAGATCGGCATGGATCACGAGATCGAGACTGGGCAGGTCGATGCCGCGCGCCGCAACATCGGTCGCCACGCAGACCCGCGCCCGGCCGTCGCGCATCGCCTGAAGCGCATGGCTGCGTTCGTCCTGGCTAAGCTCGCCCGACAGGCTGACCACCGGCAGGCTGCGGTTCGCCAGACGCGCGGCCAGACGCGCGACCGCGGCGCGGGTATTGGCAAAGACGATGGCGCGGGGCGCATCGTGAAAGCGCAACAGGTTGATGATGGCGTGATCAGCATCGGCGGCGGCGACCTGCACCACCTGATAGGCGATATCCGCATGCTGCGTGCCGCGCCCCAGCGTGGTCACGCGCACCGCATCGCGCTGATACTGCTTGGCCAGATCCGCGATGGCGGGCGGCACAGTGGCCGAGAACAGCAGCGTTCGCCGTTCGGACGGAGCCTCGCCCAGCATGAATTCCAGATCCTCGCGAAAGCCCAGATCCAGCATCTCGTCGGCCTCGTCCAGCACGATGGCGCGGATGGCGGTCAGGTCCAGGCTGCCGCGGGTGATGTGATCGCGCAGCCGCCCCGGCGTGCCCACGACGATATGCGCACCGCGCTCCAGCGCCCGGCGTTCATCGCGCGCATCCATGCCGCCGATGCAGGACACCACCTGCGCGCCCGCCCGTGCATAAAGCCAGGCCAGTTCCCGCTGCACCTGCAAGGCCAGTTCCCGCGTCGGCGCCACGACCAGCGCAAGCGGCGCACCGGGCAGACCCAGCGCCGCCTCGGACCCCATCAGGGTCGGCGCGATGGCAAGGCCGAACCCCACGGTCTTGCCCGATCCGGTCTGGGCCGAAACCAGCAGATCGGCCTGAACCAGTTCTGGCGCCGTCACGGCCTGCTGGACCTCGGTCAGCGTGTCGAACCCGCGTTCGGCGAGGGCTTCGGAAAGGGTCGGGATCATGCGGGAAACTTCCATCGGCGGGCACGCCGGCATGGCGCACCAAAGCGGGCGGTCTAGGGGATAGCAGGGCGCATGTCCATCCGGCTTTTCTGCGCTTTTGCGAATGGGCGGGTTCACGGGACGGGCGGCATCGGGGCGAACGCACACCTGCCGCAATCAGCCAAAGCCTATCAGATTTCCGAGATATCGAAACCGCCCTGTTGCCGGGCATGGGCCGCGAATGCCCGGATCAGGGGCAAGGGGTCGATATCGGGGTCAGGCCGAAGCCAGGACTTGTCGGCCAGAATGCCGTCGGTCGGAAAATTCGCACACGGGATCTGTCCCATGTCCCAGTCGGGAAAGAACCGCTCGTCGATCGACCCTTCGGCAAGGATCAGGAATTCCTTGTGGCGCCGATCCTTCTGGATACGCACGAGCGTTCGCCGCAACGGGCCGGGCGGTCCTTCCAGATATTGCAGGAAGCAGTCCCGCTCGACATGCAGAAAGCCGGTCAGCCCCTCTTTGGGATTGTTGCGCAAGCTTTCGGCCAGGATTTCCAGGGCGGTCGTTTCGACCAGCGCCTTGCGGGCCGTGCTGCGATAGATCACGAAGGACAATTCCACGGCGCTGCTCACCTTTGTCCGCAAGGGGTTCTGCAGCGATAGCGGCGTTGGCTTAAGCATCGGTTAAGACTGATGCCCGCTCAGCCGCGCCGGGGCATGTCCGGATCGGGCAGCAGCCGATGGCTTGCCAGCCGCTGGTAATGGGGCAGCGCGGCATCCGCGATGGCAGACAGACTGTCAGGCAGCACCGGCAGCGGCCCCTCTGGACCGGCGAACCCGGTGCTGCGATGCACCGCGCCATACCAGACCGGCGCCCAGGGGCCATCGTCGGGATGCCCGCCCGGCGGCCAGCGCAGCATCGCGGGCGTGAAGGCAAGGCCCAGCGCCGCGCAAAGCCGGTGCAGCATGGCCTCGGGGTTGGTGCGGATATCAGCGCTGTCGATCACCAGCGGGGCGGCACCTGTCGCCGCGGCAACCTGATCGAACAGCTCGGCCTGCTGGACGAAGCCCAGATCGGCAAGGGTCGGGCTCCGGTACTTGTCGGCAAAACTTGCCAGAACGCGCGCCGGGTGGCGGATCAGGAAGACATTGGTGACGCCCGTCATCCAGCCGCGCGGGATCCCCTCGATCATGTGCTGGCACATGTGCTTCTGGTAGAAATGCGCCTTGCCCCCGGGCGCTGGTCCGGTCAGCCGCGCAGCGATGCGGGCAGGATCGGTTTCGCCGCTCGCAATGATCGCCTCGCGCATCGGATGATCCAGCCCGGTCCGCGCCAGATAGGCGGCGTAAAAGGGCTCGTCCCGGATCGCGCAATCGCCCCGTGCGGCAAAGGCATACATCATCGCCGTCGACAGGTTGCGCGGCCCGGACCACATGGCGATGCGCATCTAGGGCAGCGACCCGGCAAGCAGCGCCTCGACCTGCGCGCGGGAGGGCATTGCATCGGCAGTGCCGGGCCGGGTGACCTGCAACGCGGCAGCGGCGGCGGCATAGCGCAGCGCGTCCTGGCGCGAAAGCCCGCGGTCAAGCGCTGCCGCAAGCGACCCGATGAAACAATCGCCCGCGCCGGTGGTATCGACCGGGACCACCGGAAAGGCGGCAACCGACAGGCTTTGCCCGCCGTGATGCCAGACCGCGCCCCGGGCGCCATCGGTCACGACCAGTTCGGCCCCCCCGACGCTGCCCAGCGCGGCGCGCATCTGCGCGGCCTCGACCGCGTTCAGGGCGACAAGCGAGACATGCGGCAGCACGGCACGCAGCGCATCAAGCGCGAAGGGCGCGGCCGAGTAGATCACGCGCAACCCGCGTGCTGACGCAAGCGCCGCCGCCTCGGCCTGATGCGAGGTCTCGTTCTGAAGCAACAGCGTGTCGCCCGGCCCCGCGCCTGCCAGCGCGGCGGCGATCCGGTCCGGATCCTGACAGATGTTCGCGCCGGGCAGGATCACGATGGCATTCTCGCCATCGGGTGCAACATTGATGATCGCATGGCCCGTCGGCGCATCGCAGGTCGCGATGTGATCCGTTTCGACCCCGAAGCCCGCCAGCCGCTGCACCGCCCAGCCGCCATCCGCGCCGACCGCGCCGATATGGACCACCCGAGCGCCCGCCCGTGCTGCGGCGACGGACTGGTTCGCGCCCTTGCCGCCCAGCCCGCGCGTCAGGCCGGTGGCGGCAAGGGTTTCGCCGGGCGCGGGCAGATGCGGGACCGCATAGACATGGTCCGCATTGATCGAGCCCAGGCAATAGAGTGTCACTAGCCGACCTCGCAGGCCGCCAGCAGCGCCATGTTCAGGATGTCGTTCACCGTCGAGCCGGTCGAACAGATCTGGATCGGCTTGTCGACACCCGCAAGGATCGGGCCGATCACCGTGGCCCCCGCCATTTCCTGCATCAGCTTGACCGAGATCGAGGCCGAATGCCGCGCGGGCACGACCAGGATATTGGCCGGGCCGGAAAGACGGCAGAACGGGTATTTCGCCATCGCCGCCGGGTTCAGCGCGACATCCACGGTCATCTCGCCATCATACTCGAAATCCACCCCGCGCCGGTCCAGAACCCGCGCCGCAAGGTGCATCTTGGTCGCCCGTTCCGACACCGGATAGCCAAAGGTCGAGAAGGACAGGAAGGCCACGCGCGGCTCCAGCCCCAGGCTGCGAGCGACCCCGACGGCGCGTTCGGCGATGGTGGCCAGTTCCTCTTCCTCGGGCCATTCATGCACCAGCGTATCGGCGACGAAGACGATCTTGCCCTTGTTCAACAGCGCGGTCACGCCGACCGCACCATCCTCGGCCCTTGCGTCGAAGACATGGTTGATGAGGTTCAGCACATGGGCCGATTTCCGCGTCGCGCCCGTGACCAGCGCATCGCCATGGCCATGCGCCAGCATCAGCGCCGAGAACACGTGCCGGTCGCGCTGGGCCAGCCTGTTGATGTCGTGAACGTCGAAACCCTTGCGTTGCAGCCGCTGGTACAGGAACGAACGATAGGCCTCCAGGTGGCGGGTATTGGCGGCGTTCACGATCTCAAGCTCGCGATAGGCGTCACCCAGCCCGGCCTGTTCCAGCTTTTCCTTCACATCGCTTTCGCGGCCCACGACCAGCGCCTTGCCATAGCCCGCGCGCTGATAGCTGACGGCGGCGCGCAGCACGCGCTCGTCATCGCCCTCGGCAAAGATCATCCGCGCCTGCGCCGCCTTGGCCCGTGCTGCGATGCCCGACAGCACCGACGCGGTCGGATCCATCCGCGCCTTGAGGTTGTGGCGATAGGCGTCCATGTCCACGATCGGCCGCCGCGCGGCGCCGGTATCCATACCCGCACGGGCCACCGCAGGCGGGATGGTGTAGATCAGCCGCGGATCGAAAGGCGTCGGGATGATGTAGTCGCGGCCAAAGCTGAGCTTCTTGCCATAGGCCATGGCAACCTCGTCGGGCACATCCTCGCGGGCGAGTTCTGCCAGCGCCTCGGCGCAGGCGATCTTCATCTCGTCATTGATGGCGCGGGCATGGATGTCCAGCGCACCGCGGAAAAGATAGGGAAAGCCCAGGACGTTGTTCACCTGGTTGGGATAGTCGGACCGCCCTGTGGCCACGATGGCATCGGGCCGGATCGCGTGCGCCTCTTCGGGCGTGATCTCGGGATCGGGGTTCGCCATGGCGAAGATCACCGGGTTGTCGGCCATCGCGGCCAGCATCTCGGGCGTGACCGCACCCTTGACGCTGACGCCCAGGAAGACATCGGCGCCCACCATCGCCTCTTCCAGCGTGCGGGCCTCGGTGCGGGCGGCATGGGCCGATTTCCACTGGTTCATGCCCTCGGTGCGGCCCTGCCAGATCACGCCCTTGGTGTCGCAGGCGATGCAGTTGTCGTGCCTGGCCCCCATCGCCTTGATCAGTTCCAGACAGGCGATCCCGGCCGCACCTGCCCCGTTCAGCACGATCTTGCAGTCTTCCAGCTTCTTGCCGGTCAGGTGCAGCGCGTTGATCAGCCCCGCCGCACAGATCACCGCCGTTCCATGCTGGTCGTCATGGAAGACGGGGATATCCATCTCTTCCTTGAGCCGCTGCTCGATGATGAAGCATTCCGGCGCCTTGATATCCTCGAGGTTGATCCCGCCAAAGGTCGGCCCCATCAGCTTGATGGCGCGGATCAGTTCCTCGGGGTCTTCGCTGTCCAGTTCGATGTCGATGGCGTTCACGTCGGCGAACCGCTTGAACAGGACCGCCTTGCCCTCCATCACGGGCTTGGCGGCCAGCGCGCCCAGATTGCCCATGCCAAGGATCGCCGTCCCGTTCGAGATCACCGCCACCATGTTGCCCTTGGTGGTGTAGTCATAGGCGGTTCCGGGCGCGTCCGCGATCGCCTGCACCGGCACCGCGACGCCGGGGGAATAGGCCAGGCTCAGATCGCGCTGCGTGGTCATCGGCTTGGTGGCCACGATCTCGTATTTTCCCGGAACGGGCTCGATATGGTAGCTCAGCGCCTCTTCGGGGGTGATCTTCGACTTCTCGGCCATTCCGGGCGTCTCCTCCTGCTGGTTCTGCCTCTTATCCCTCTGCGGGCCGCGTCTCAATAGACGAGGTTTTCCGGCTTTCGTGGCGGGGGCGGGGTTTGTAAGGTCCGGGTTCGACAGACCGGGGGACAAGGTGAGCGCAGAGGCCGAAACCGTCACGCCGATGATGGCGCAATATCTGGAAATCAAGGCCGCCCATCCCGGGGCGCTGCTGTTCTACCGGATGGGCGATTTCTACGAGATGTTCTTTGACGATGCCGTGGCCGCGGCCGAGGCGCTGGATATCGCGCTGACCAAACGCGGCAAGCATCAGGGACAGGATATCCCGATGTGCGGGGTGCCGGTCCATTCGTCGGAAAACTACCTGCTGACACTGATCCGCAAGGGGTTTCGCGTGGCGGTCTGCGAGCAACTGGAGGATCCGGCCGAGGCGAAGAAGCGAGGGTCCAAGGCCGTCGTGAAACGCGACGTGGTGCGGCTGGTCACGCCCGGCACGCTGACCGAAGAGTCGCTGCTGGAAGCGCGGCGGCACAACTTTCTTGCCGCCTTTGCCGGGGTGCGCGATGCGGGCGCGCTGGCTTGGGTGGACATCTCGACCGGCGCCTTCCGGGTGACGGACTGCCCCCCTGTCCGGTTGGGTCCGGAACTGGCCCGGCTGGCCCCCCGCGAGGTGCTGTTGAGCGATCCGTTCGAGCCGGGTTGGGCCGAGATAGTGACTGAATCCGGCGCCGCGCTGACGCCGCTCTCACGCGCGAGCTTTGACAGCATGTCGGCCGAAAAGCGGCTGGCGGCGCTGTTCGGGGTGGATACGCTGGACGGCTTTGGCAGCTTTGGCCGGGCCGAATTGTCGGCGATGGGGGCGCTGGTCGACTATCTGGAGATCACGCAAAAGGGCAAGCTGCCCCTGCTGCGCCCGCCGGTGCGTGAAACCGCGGGCGGCAGCGTCCAGATCGACGCGGCGACGCGGCGCAACCTGGAACTGACGGCCAGCCTGTCGGGCGGGCGCGACGGCAGCCTGCTGCACGCCATCGACCGCACCGTGACCGCCCCCGGCGCGCGGCTGCTGGAACGCCGCATTTCCAGCCCCTCGCGCGATCTGACGACGATCCACGCCCGGCTGGCGGCGCTGCGGGCGCTGGTCGATGATGCGGGGCTTTGCAATGCGCTGCGCGATGCGCTGCGGAAATGTCCCGACATGGACCGCGCGCTGTCGCGCCTTGCGCTGGACCGGGGCGGCCCGCGCGATCTGGCGGCGATCCGCAACGGGTTGGCCCAGGCCGGGGCGGTGGCCGGGCACCTGTCAGGGGAGCTGCCGGGGTTGCTGGCCGGGGCGCGGGCGGCGCTTCTGGGCCATGACGCGCTGCACGATCTGCTGGACGCAGCGCTTGTCGCCGAACCGCCGCTGCTGGCCCGCGATGGGGGCTTCATCGCGCCCGGCCATGATGCCGAACTGGACGACGCGCGCCGGCTGCGCGACGAGGGACGCGGGGTGATCGCGGCGATGCAGGCCGATTTCGTACGCGAAACCGGCATCGGATCGCTGAAGGTCCGGCACAACAATGTGCTGGGCTATTTCATCGAGGTGACCGCCACCCATGCCGAGCGGATGCTGTCGCCGCCCCTGTCGGACCGTTTCATCCACCGCCAGACCACGGCGAACGCGGTGCGTTTCACGACGGTCGCGCTGTCCGAACTGGAAACGCGGATCCTGAATTCGGGCAACCGGGCGCTGGAGATCGAGAAAAGGCTCTATGACGGCCTGAAAGCCGCCATTCTGGCCAAGGCCGGGCCCGTCGGTCAGGCCGCCGCAGCGCTGGCCGAGATCGACCTTGCGGCGGCGCTGGCCGATCTTGCCCGGGGCGAGGACTGGTGCGAGCCCAAGGTGGACGACAGCCGCGCCTTCGAGATCGCGGGCGGGCGCCATCCGGTCGTGGAACGTGCCCTGCGCCGTCAGGGCGGTGCGCCCTTCGTGGCCAATGATTGCGCGCTTTCGGACGGCGCGGGGGGCGCGGCGATCTGGCTGCTGACCGGGCCGAACATGGCGGGGAAATCGACCTTCCTGCGCCAGAACGCACTGATCGCCCTGTTGGCGCAGGCGGGCAGTTTCGTCCCTGCCGTGCGCGCCCATATCGGGCTTGTCTCGCAACTGTTCAGCCGGGTGGGCGCCTCGGACGATCTGGCGCGGGGGCGGTCGACCTTCATGGTCGAGATGGTGGAAACCGCGGCGATCCTGAACCAGGCCGATGACCGCGCGCTGGTGATCCTGGACGAGATCGGCCGCGGCACCGCGACCTGGGACGGGCTGTCGATCGCCTGGGCCACGCTGGAACATCTGCATGACGCGAACCGCTGCCGCGCGCTTTTCGCGACGCATTACCATGAACTGACCGCGCTGGCGCATCGGCTGGCCGGGGTCGAGAATGCGACCGTGGCGGTCAAGGAATGGCAGGGGGATGTGATCTTCCTGCACGAGGTCCGCAAGGGCGCGGCGGACCGGTCCTATGGCGTGCAGGTCGCGCGCCTGGCCGGGCTGCCCGAAGCCGTGATCGAGCGCGCCCGCACCGTGCTGGACACGCTGGAACGCGGCGAGCGGGAGGGCGGGCGGCCGCAGAAGGCGCTGATCGACGATCTGCCGCTGTTCTCGGCCATGCGCAGCGCGCCACCCGCTGCTGCCCCGAAAGGCCCCTCGCCCCTCGAAGAAAAGCTCGCCGGGGTACATCCCGACGAGCTGACACCGAAACAGGCGCTGGAGCTGATCTACGAACTGAAGGCGCTGGCCCGCGGCGATTAGGACGCGGGCGTAGAGGACACGCCGACCTGCGCCGGACGCAACAGCCGGTCATGCAGCATGAAGCCGACGGTCATCACCTGAATGATCTCGCCCGCCTTTGTGCCCGGCACCGGCGCCTCGAACATGGCCTGATGCTGCTGCGGGTCGAACATGTCGCCGGGTTCGGGCGCGATACGCTCGATCCCGTGCTTGGAAAACACGTTCGAAAGCTCGCGCAGCGTCAGTTCGACCCCTTCAAGGAAAGCCTTCTGCGCCTCGCGCTGTTCCTCGGTCACGATATCCAGCGCGCGCGACAGGTGGTCATAGACCGGCAGGATGTCGCGGGCGAACTTGGCGCCCCCGTAATTCTCGGCCTCGCGCCGGTCGCGGTCGGCACGCTTGCGCGAATTCTCGGCATCCGCCAAGGCGCGCATGAAGCGGTCGCGCAACTCGTCGCGCTCGGCGCGCAGGGCCTCGATCTCGGCCTCGGGCGACAGCGTCCCGGCCGCGCCGCTCTCGGGGGTCTCGTCGATCTCGATTTCGGTCTTCTCTGCTTCAGCCATGCCTTATCCCTTGCCCCGATCGGAAATCAGCTTTCCGACCAGCTGTGCCGTATAATCCACGATGGGCACGATCCGCCCGTAGTTCAGCCGGGTCGGCCCGATCACGCCAACGGCGCCGATGATCTTCCGGTCAGCGTTCATATATGGAGAGACAACCAGAGAGGAACCCGAAAGTGAAAAAAGCTTGTTTTCGGATCCGATGAAGATGCGCACGCCCTCGCCTTCTTCGGCGAGGTGCAGGAACTCGATGATGTCGCGCTTGCGTTCCAGATCGTCGAACAGCGTGCGGATGCGGTCCAGTTCCTCGGCCTCGGCGCTGTCGGCCAGCAGGTTCGCCCGGCCGCGCACGATCAGCCGCTCATGCGGCTCGCCCGCATTCTCCCAGACGGCCAGCCCGGCCTCGACCATGGTGCGGGCCAGTTCGTTCAGCTCGCGGCGGCGACGCGCGATCTCGACCTGCATCACCTCGCGCAATTCGCTGAGCGTCTTGCCCGCAGCCAGGGCGTTCAGGAAATTCGCCGCCTCGCGCATGGAGGAGGGCGTCTGACCCGGCGCGGGCTGGAAGATGCGGTTCTCGACATGGCCATCGGCAAAGACCAGAACCGTCAGGGCGCGGTCCGGGGCAAGGCTGACGAACTCGATATGCTTGATCGGCGCCTCGTGCTTGGGCGCCAGAACAAGCGAGGCCCCCCGCGTCACACCCGACAGCGCCGCCCCGATCCGGTCCAGCATCACGCCGACATCGCGTTCATTGCTGCCCAGCGTCGCGTCGATCTTTTCTCGGTCCTCGGTCTCGAGCTCGCGCATTTCCAGCAGGCCATCGACGAACATGCGCAGGCCAAGCTGCGTCGGCACCCGCCCGGCCGAGACATGCGGGCTGTCCAGCAGGCCCAGGAATTCCAGATCCTGCATCACGTTGCGGATGGTGGCCGCGCTGACCTTTTCGGTCATGGTTCGGGTCAGCGTGCGCGAGCCGACCGGATCGCCGGTTTCCAGATAGCCCTCGACCACCCGGCGGAACACCTCGCGCGAGCGGTCGTTCATCTCGTCGAACAGGCTCTGGGTTTGGGTCAATTCGGCAGATCTCCTGCGGGGCGGAGCAATTACAGGACAGGTCGGCTCGGCGTCAATCGGGCTTGCATCAAGGCCCCTCTCATGTGAGCTAGGCGCCAAACCGATGAAAGGACATCCCATGCGCCCGTCTGGCCGTGATGTAAGCGAAATGCGCCCCGTTTCAATCGAGACCGGGGTGACGAAACATGCCGAAGGCTCGTGCCTGATCCGGATCGGCGATACCCATGTCCTGTGCACCGCCTCGCTGGAAGAGCGTGTGCCGCCGTTTCTGAAGAATTCGGGCCTTGGCTGGGTGACGGCGGAATACGGGATGCTGCCGCGCGCGACCACGACCCGGATGCGGCGCGAGGCATCGGCGGGCAAGCAAGGCGGGCGCACCGTCGAAATCCAGCGGCTGATCGGGCGCAGCCTGCGGGCGGGCGTAGACCGCGTGGCGCTGGGCGAGCGGCAGATCACCGTCGATTGCGATGTGATCCAGGCCGATGGCGGCACCCGCTGCGCGGCGATCACCGGCGGCTGGGTCGCGCTGCGGCTGGCGGTGAACAAGCTGATGAAGACCGGCGAGGTCATCTCGGACCCGATGACCGATCCGGTCGCGGCGGTGTCCTGCGGGATCTATGCCGGGCAACCGGTGCTGGATCTGGACTATCCCGAGGACAGCGAGGCGGGCGTTGACGGGAATTTCGTGATGACCGGCTCGGGCCGGCTGATCGAGGTGCAGATGTCGGCCGAGGGTGCCACCTTCTCGCGCGAGCAGATGGAAAAACTGCTGGGTCTGGCCGAACGCGGCGTTGCCGATCTGGTGGCGGCGCAAAGGGCCGCGATCGGGGGCTGAGCGATGCGCCGCTTCACGGGCGACCGGCTTCTGGTGGCGACCCATAACCGGGGCAAGCTGGACGAAATCGCGCATCTGCTGGCGCCGCACGGCATTTCCGTGGTCGGCGCGGCCGAGATGTCCCTGCCCGAACCCGACGAGACCGAGGACAGTTTCGTCGGCAATGCCCGGATCAAGGCCCATGCCGCCGCCAGGGCAACCGCCCTGCCCGCCCTGGCCGACGACAGCGGGCTGTCGGTCGATGCGCTGGGCGGTGCGCCGGGGGTGCATACGGCGGATTGGGCCGAAACAGGGTCTGGTCGCGACTTCGGGATGGCGATGGAACGGGTCTGGCGCGAGCTTCAGGCAACCGGGACGCCAGCGCCCTACTCCGCGCGGTTTTCCTGTACCTTCGTCCTCGCCTGGCCCGACGGGCATGACGAGGTATTCGTGGGCGAAGTCCCCGGCCGCATCGTCTGGCCGGGCCGCGGCGATCAGGGCCACGGCTATGACCCGATCTTTCAGCCGGACGGGTTCGACGTGACGTTTGCCCAGATGGACCGCTGGGAAAAGAACCGGATCAGCCATCGCGGCCGCGCCTTTGAAAAGCTGGTGCAGGCCATTGGCGATTGAGGACTGGCAGGCAGGCGGTTTCGGGCTTTACGTCCACTGGCCGTTCTGCCTGTCGAAATGCCCCTATTGCGACTTCAATTCCCATGTCGCGGCCAGCATCGACATGGGCGCATGGCAGCGCGCCTACCTGTCCGAAATCCGCCGCATCGGCGCAGAAACAGGCCCGCGCAGCCTGAACAGTGTCTTTTTCGGCGGCGGCACGCCCAGCCTGATGGCGCCGGATCTGGTGGCCGCGATCCTGGAAACCGTGCGCGCGACATGGCCCTGCGCGAACGACATGGAAGTGACGCTGGAGGCCAATCCAGGTTCGGTCGAGGCGGGCCGCTTCGCCGGCTATCGCGATGCGGGCGTGACACGGGTTTCGCTGGGCGTTCAGGCGCTGAACGATGCCGACCTGCGCCGCCTGGGCCGCCTGCATTCCGCCGCCGAGGCGCGCGCCGCATTCGACATCGCGCGCAATACCTTCGAGCGGGTCAGTTTCGACCTGATCTATGCAAGGCAGGACCAGTCGCTGGCCGATTGGCAGGCCGAACTTGGTCAGGCGCTGGCGATGGCAGTCGATCACCTGTCGCTTTATCAACTGACCATCGAGCCCGGCACTGCCTTTGGCGACCGCCATGCACGGGGCGGATTGCGCGGCCTGCCGGATGACGACCGCGCCGCCGACATGTATCTGGCAACGCAGGAGATCTGCGCCGCCGCCGGGATGCCCGCCTATGAGGTGTCGAACCACGCCCGCCCCGGCGCGGAATCGCGGCACAACCTGATCTATTGGCGCTATGGCGATTATGCCGGGATCGGCCCCGGCGCGCATGGGCGGCTGACGCTGGGCGGGCGGCGCCTTGCGACAGAAACGCCGTTATCCCCCACGGACTGGCTGGCGCGGGTTGCCCGCGACGGAAATGGCGAGGCGGCGCGGACCGCGCTTTCGCCGCAGGAACAGGCAACCGAATACCTCATGATGGGGTTGCGGCTGACAGAGGGGCTATCCCTTGTGCGCTATCAGCACCTTGCCGGGCGGCACCTGGATCGCGGGGCGATTGCGGAGATGGAAGGGCTTGGGCTGATCCGCCGCGACGGTGACATTCTGCGCGCCACCGATGCCGGGCGAGCGGTGCTGAACGCGGTGATCCGCGATCTTCTGCCCGACTGACCTGCCCTATTCGAAATCGCTTCCGCGCGCCGAACTCAGCGCCCCGCAAAGCCGGTCCAGATCGTCGAGATTGCGATAGCCGATCACCAGCCGCCCCGATCCGTCGGCGGAATGCTCGATGGACACCTTCATCCCCAGATTGGCCGACAGATCCTGTTCCAGCGCGCGAGTATCGGCATCCTTTTCCGCCGCGCCGCCCGCCTTGCGCGGCGCAGCGCGCGGTTCGGTCGCGCGTTTCGCCAGCTTCTCGGTCTCGCGTACCGACATCGCGCCGGCGATCACCTCGCGCGCCATCCGCGCCGGATCCTCGGTCGTGATCAGCGCCCGCGCATGACCCGCGCTCAACCGCCCCTGCCGCACATGGTCCAGAACCTCGTCGGGCAGTTGCAGCAGCCGCAACAGGTTGGCGATATGGCTGCGGCTCTTGCCCAATGCCTCGGCCACCTTGTCCTGGGTGTGGCCGAACCGATCCATCAACTGCCGATAGCCCATCGCCTCTTCGACGGCGTTCAGATCCGCGCGCTGGATGTTCTCGATGATCGCGATTTCCAGCACCTCGATATCGTCGAGATCGCGCACGATCACCGGAACCTCGTGGGTCTGCGCCATCTGGCAGGCCCGCCAGCGCCGTTCGCCCGCCACGATCTCGAATCGCCCCTCGGTCCGCTTGCTGGGCCGGACGATAAGCGGCTGAATCACGCCCTTTTCGCGAATCGAGGCCGCCAGTTCCTGCAACGCCTCGTCCGAGAATTGCCGCCGCGGCTGATCGGGATTCGGCTCCAGCAGGTCGAGCGTCACGATCTGGTCGGGCTTTCCGCGCGGCGCCTCCCCCCGCTCGGGGACCGATTCGATCTGCACATCCGCCATCAGCGCCGATAGCCCCCGGCCGAGGCCACGCTTGCCCGTGTTCTTCAGGGTCATCGGCATCCTCCCAACATCATGCGGTCATGGCAGGTTTAGATCCCAACATCTCGCGTGCCAAGGCCCGATACGCCTGGGCGCCTTTCGACATCGGATCGTAGTCCAGCACCGGCATCGCATAGGACGGTGCCTCGCTGACCCGAACGTTGCGCGGAATGACGGTCTGGAACACCAGCTCGCCCAGATAGGCACGCGCATCATTCTCGACCTGCTGGGACAGGTTGTTGCGCCGGTCGGTCATCGTCAACACCACGCCCTCGATTCGCAGCGCGGGGTTGGCGGTCTGGCGAAGCTCGCGAATCGTCAGCATCAGTTGCGACAACCCCTCAAGCGCAAAGAACTCGCTTTGCAGCGGCACCAGCACCGAATGAGCCGCGACCATCGCGTTGACGGTCAGCAGGTTCAGCGAGGGCGGGCAGTCGATCAGCACGAAATCCAACCCGAACGCGTCGATCGCGGGCTGGCGCAGCGCGTCATGCAGCAGGAAACTGCGCTTTTCGTTCGAGACCATCTCGATATCGGCCGAGCTGAGATCGGTCGTTCCGGGGGCGATCAGCAGCCCGTCGATGCTGGTCTCAAGCACGATCTCGTTCAGCGGCGCTTCTTCCAGCAGCAGGTCATAGGTGGTGCGCGTCCGCCGTTCGGCCTCGATCCCCAGCCCGGTCGAGGCATTGCCCTGGGGGTCGATATCGACGATCAGAACCTTGCGCCCCTCCTCGACCAGGGCGGCGGCCAGGTTGATCGCGGTCGTGGTCTTGCCGACGCCGCCCTTCTGGTTGGCCACGGCGATGATCTTCGGGCCTTTGGGTCGCGTGGGGTCAGACACGGGCGATGCCTCCGATTTTCAGGATGACGGCCTGGGGGTCGGTCGTGCTGGGAATCTTCTGAACGTCGAACCGCCAGGATGCAAGCGCCGCGTCCAGTTCTTCGCCATGCCGGGCGCCCTTGGGGAAAAGTGCGATGCCGTCTTCGGCAAGATGGCGTTCCGCATGGTCCAGAAGCTCGGTCAGCGGCGCGAGCGCGCGGGCCGAGATCACATCGGCGTGCCGCGGCGGCAGCGATTCGATTCGCTCGGCAAGCACGGTGACATTGCCGAGACCAAGCTCCCGTGCGGCCGTGCGCAGGAAGGTGGCCTTGCGCTGGTCGCTTTCGATCAGCTCGACCGTCAGATCCGGCGCTTGTTCGGCGGCCAGAATGGCGATGACCAGACCCGGAAAACCGCCGCCGCTGCCCAGATCGGCCCAGCGCCGGGCGGACGGCGGCAAATGCTGGAAAAGTTGCGCGGAATCAACGAGATGTCGCTCCTCAAGCGCGTCGAGAGTCGAGCGCGCAACCAGATTGATCACGGGATTCCACTTTCGCAGCAGCGCCGCGAAGCCCGCAAGACGCTCGGATGTTTCACGTGAAACATCCGCAAATACCCCGGTCGAAGACGTCATGCCAGGCGCCGCTCGGCCTGCCGCAGCCGGGCAAGGATCAGCGTCAGGGCCGCGGGCGTCATGCCCTCGATTCGCGCGGCCTGCGCCAACGTTTCCGGGCGCGCGGCGGCGAGCTTGGCTTTCAACTCGTTCGACAACCCCTCGATTCGCGCATAGGGGAAATCCGCCGGCAAAGCCTGCGCCTCGTCCCGGCGCATCGCCTGCACATCCTGTTCCTGCCGACGAATGTAATTCGCATAAAGCGCGTCGCGTTCGAGCTGGGCGGAAACCTCCGGGTCGACCTCGGCCAGATGAGGGTCAAGCGGCACAAGATCGGGGAAAGTCACGTCGGGAAAGGCCAGCAGGTCAAAGCCGCTGCGCCGGGTGCCATCGGCGTTCACCCTGATCCCGGCTGCCGAAATCTCGCGCGGAGTCAGGGACATGGCGTCCAGCCGCGCCCGGGCCCGGGCCATCCGGTCCATCTTGTCGGCGAACACCCGCGCGCGCTCTGTCCCGACGCAGCCAAGGTCCAGCCCCATCGAGGTCAGGCGCTGATCCGCGTTGTCGGCCCGCAGCGACAGGCGGAACTCGGCGCGCGAGGTGAACATCCTGTAGGGTTCGCTGACGCCCCGAGTTACAAGATCGTCGATCATCACGCCGATATAGCTGCTCGTGCGGGTGAATTGCGCAGGCCCCTCGCCGCGCACCTGAAGCGCCGCGTTCAGCCCGGCAACCAGCCCCTGCGCGGCAGCCTCTTCATAGCCCGTGGTGCCGTTGATCTGCCCGGCAAGGAACAGGCCCGGCACATCGCGCAATTCCAGCGTGCTGCGCAGCGCGCGGGGATCGACGTAATCATATTCGATCGCGTAGCCGGGTTGCAGGATCGCGACATTCTCAAGGCCGGTGATCGACCGCACATAGGCATGCTGCACCTCCTCGGGCAACGAGGTCGAGATGCCGTTGGGATACACGGTCGGATCATCCAGCCCCTCGGGTTCGAGGAAGATCTGGTGCGAGTCCTTGTCGGCGAATCGCACGATCTTGTCCTCGATCGAGGGGCAATAGCGCGGCCCGACGCCTTCGATATGCCCGCCATACATCGCCGAGCGCGACAGGTTCTGGCGGATGATCTCGTGCGTCGCGGGATTGGTGTGGGTGATCCCGCAGGCGATCTGCGGAAGGTGCAGGCCATTGGAAAGAAACGAGAAAAGAACGGGGTCGTCGTCGCCGGGCTGACGCTCCAGCCGGTCCCAGTCGATGGTGCGGCCATCCAGGCGCGGCGGCGTGCCGGTCTTGAGCCGACCCAGCGGAAGGCCGAATCCGTCGATCCGCTCGGCCAGCGCCACGGACGGCCGGTCGCCCATCCGGCCCCCGGGGAATTGCCGGTCGCCGATATGGATCACCCCGCGCAGGAAGGTACCGGCGGTCAGCACCACGGCACCGGCGGCAATCTCGGCTCCATCGGAGAGCCGCAGGCCGGTGATCTGCCCGGCGGTCTCGATCAGGTCGGCCACTTCGGCCTCGATGATCGTCAGATTGGGAACCGTCGCCAGCGCCGCCTGAACCGCTTCGCGATAGGCGCGGCGGTCGGCCTGGGCGCGCGGCCCCTGCACGGCGGGGCCCTTGCGCCGGTTCAACAGCCGAAACTGGATGCCCGCCCGATCCGTCGCCTGCCCCATGACGCCATCCAGCGCATCGACCTCGCGCACCAGATGGCCCTTGCCCAGCCCGCCGATGGCCGGGTTGCAGGACATCACGCCGATTGCATCCCGCCGCAACGTGATCAGCGCGACGCGGACGCCAAGGCGCGCGGCGGCGTGCGCGGCCTCGGCCCCTGCATGGCCGCCGCCCACCACGACAACATCAAAGTCGCGATGTTTCACGTGAAACACTCCTCACTTGCCCAGGCAGAACCGCGCAAAGATTTCGTCCAGCACATGCTCCACATCGACACGGCCGACAAGGGAATCAAGGGCCCGGATCGCGCTGCGCAGCTCCTCGGCAGCCAGTTCCGCCGCCTCTAGGCCCAGCGATAGCCGATTCTGCGCCTCGGCGATAGCCGCCTGCGCCCGGATCATCGCCAGCCGGTGCCGCTCGCGCGTGGCGGTTTCGGCCCGCGCGGCCCTGGTTTCAAGACGCGCGGTGATCCGCGCCACCAGCTCGGCCACCCCTTCCCCGGTCTTGCCCGAAACGGCGAATTCCGCTTTCCCGCCGATATCCGCCTTGCCCCGAACGACGATATCCTCTGGCGCCGGTTCCAGCCCCAGGGTCTGCCCGGTCGCGTCCAGCAGGAACACCCGCAGATCGGCCGACCGCGCCCGCGCAATCGCGCGTTCGATGCCGATGGTCTCGACCGCGTCCCCGCTTTCGCGCAGCCCGGCGGTGTCGAGGATGGTCACGGGCAGGCCGTGCAGGTCCATCCGGACCTCGATCACGTCGCGCGTGGTTCCCGCGTGTTCCGAGGTGATCGCGGCCTCGCGCCCCGCCAAGTGGTTGAGAAGCGTCGATTTCCCTGCATTCGGCGGGCCGACGATGGCAACCTCGAAGCCCTCGCGGATACGTTCGGCCGCCGCGACCCCGGCGATTTCCGCCTCCAGCGACCGGGCGACCCCCTGCAACAGATCGGCGACCTCGGGCGTCACATCGACCGGCACATCCTCGTCGGCGAAGTCGATCACCGCCTCCAGCAGCGCCGCGGCGCGGATCAGGGCGGATCGCCATTCTTCGGCCCTAGCACCCAGCGCACCGGACAGAACGCGCAGGG
Organism: Rhodovulum strictum; assembly: GCF_009649175.1. Classification (GTDB taxonomy): domain Bacteria; phylum Pseudomonadota; class Alphaproteobacteria; order Rhodobacterales; family Rhodobacteraceae; genus Rhodovulum; species Rhodovulum strictum. The sequence goes on from NZ_WJPO01000002.1 coordinate 200,463, forward strand.
CCTGCCGCCGCTGGGCTTCGGTCTCGGCCTCCAGCAGGTCGCCCAGACCTTCGACCTGCGCAAGATCCAGCACCCCGTTTTCCAGCGCGCGGCGGGTGAATTCGCCGGGCTCGGCCAGGCGCAAACCGTCGATGTCGCCGAGCGTTCGCAGCAGTGCGGTCACCGTCGCGGGGCTGCCATGGCAATGCAGTTCGACCACGTCTTCGCCGGTGAAGCTGGCGCCCTTTTCGAAGCGCAGAACCAGCGCCTCGTCCAGCACCTCGCCGCCGCTTTCTTTCAGCCGACGCAACCCGGCGCGACGCGGCGGCGGCAGAACGCCCGTCAGCGCAGCCCCTGCTTCAACGGCTTTCGGGCCGGAGATGCGGACGACAGCAACGCCCGCTTTTCCGCGCGCCGTCGCGAGGGCGAAGATCGTGTCCACGGCTCACCTCCGGGCGCGGCCCTCAGGTGTTCATCGAATCGAAGAATTCGGAATTGGTCTTGGTCTGCTTGAGCTTGGAAATCAGGAACTCGATGGCATCGGTGGTGCCCATCGGGTTCAGGATGCGGCGCAGGACAAAGGTCTTTTGCAGATCCTTCTGATCGACCAGCAGATCCTCTTTCCGCGTGCCGGATTTCAGGATGTCCATGGCCGGGAAGACCCGCTTGTCCGCCACCTTGCGGTCGAGCACGAGTTCCGAGTTACCCGTGCCCTTGAATTCTTCGAAGATCACCTCGTCCATCCGGCTGCCGGTGTCGATCAGGGCGGTCGCGATGATGGTCAGCGACCCCCCTTCCTCGATGTTCCGGGCGGCGCCGAAGAACCGCTTGGGCCGTTGCAGGGCGTTGGCATCGACACCACCGGTCAGCACCTTGCCCGAGGACGGCACCACGGTATTGTATGCTCGCCCAAGTCTTGTGATCGAGTCAAGAAGGATCACAACATCTCGCTTGTGCTCGACCAGCCGCTTGGCCTTTTCGATTACCATCTCGGCCACCGCGACGTGCCGGGTTGCCGGTTCGTCGAAGGTCGAGGAAATCACCTCGCCCTTCACGCTGCGCTGCATGTCGGTCACCTCTTCGGGGCGCTCGTCGATCAGCAGCACGATCAGGTAGCATTCGGGATGGTTGGTCTCGATCGAATGGGCGATGTTCTGCAACAGGACCGTCTTGCCGGTTCGCGGCGGCGCGACGATCAGCGCGCGCTGGCCCTTGCCAATGGGCGCCACCAGATCGATGATCCGGGCCGAACGGTCCTTGATCGTCGGATCCTCGATTTCCATCTTCAGCCGCTCGTCAGGATAAAGCGGCGTCAGGTTGTCGAAGTTGATCTTGTGCCGCGCCCGGTCGGGATCCTCGAAATTGATCCGCGTGACCTTGGTGATCGCAAAGTAGCGTTCGTTCTCGCGCGGGGCGACCATCACCCCGTCGACCGTGTCGCCGGTGCGCAAGGAATGCATCCGGATCATGTCGGGCGACACATAGATGTCGTCCGGGCCGGGCAGATAGTTTGCCTCGGGCGAGCGGAGGAAACCGAACCCGTCCTGCAACACCTCCAGCACGCCCTGGCCCGCGATCTCCCACCCTTCCTCGGCCCGCTCCTTCAGGATCGAGAACATCATCTCGCCCTTGCGCATGGTCGAGGCGTTCTCGATCTCCAGCTCCTCGGCCATGGCGAGAAGATCCTTGGGGCTCTTGGCCTTGAGATCGGCGAGGTTGAGGCTTTCCTGGGTCATGGGGAATATCGCATAAATGGCACCCGGCGGGTGCGGCCTGCAAAAAGGGGGAGCGCGCATGGCCGGACGGCCCGCTAGCGCGGCTCATAAGCCCACGGACCGCGTGAGTCAATCGTTCAGAATTTCAGGACGACCGCGAAGACGATGACAAGCATCAGAAGCGTGGGGACTTCGTTCATCATCCGGTAGCTGCGCCCGGACCGGGTATTGAGCCCCGCCAGAAATTCCTTTCGACGCAGGCCAAGCCACATGTGAAACCAGGTCATCGCGATCACCGCGGCGGCCTTGGCATAGGGCCAGACCAGACCCCAGTCCACGATCCCGGGCGTGAAGACCAGCGCAAGGCCGAACACCCAGACCAGGATGATCGAGGGGTTCATTATGTAGCGGTAAAGCTTCATCTCCATGACCTTGAAGATCTCGTCCGTCTCGCTGCCCACCGCCGCGCGCTCGGCATGATAGACGAAGATCCGCGGGAGGTAGAAGATGCCAGCCATCCAGGTCAGCACCGCGATGATGTGCAGCGACTTCGTCCAGAAATAGTAGGACGCGAGGAACTCACCCATTCTTTCCACTCCAGCGCAGGATCGATCTTGGGCTCCTTCTAAGAGATTAAGGAAAGAAAAGAAAAGATGATGTTGTTTGTGGGGGCTGTGGATCATGGGGATTATCGGTCCGTCCCCGGTTTTCTCCACAGGGCGGCCGATGTTGATAATTGTGTTGGAATCCTTCGAATATCCGGCAGGCCGTCAGAAACGCATTTGCTTTCAGTGTCTTGTCCGGGCGTCGCCGGGTTGCGGCCTGTGGATGGCCGGGGATGATTTCGCCAGAGCCGAGTCCCGCACAGCCCCGGGATGCGACGATCCACCGTGGAGGGGGATGTGCCCTGACTTGACTTTTTCCCCACTGACCGGCACCCCGGGGGCTCTGGCGCGGCTTGTTCCACCACATGCGAAAGCTGTACCCCCGCTTTTCCACAGGGTTCTGCCCGTATGAATGAACGTGTGATCCTTGCTTCCGGCTCGCCGATCCGGCGAGAGCTGCTCGAACGGGCCGGTCTGGTCTTCGAGGTGATGCCGGTCGCCGTGGACGAGGCCGCGATCCGGGCCGGGCTGGAGGCCGAGCGCGCCCCGCCAGACGAGATTGCCGAGACACTGGCCGCCTTCAAGGCCGAGCGCGCGGCGGCCAAGGCGCCCGATGCGCTGGTGATCGGCTGCGATCAGGTTCTGGCGCATCGCGGCCGGGTGCTGGGCAAACCCGGCTCGCCGGACGAGGCGCGCGCGCAGTTGCGGGCCTTGCGTGGGGGGCCGCACGAGCTGTTGTCGGCCGTCGTCGTCTATGACGATCTCAAGCCGCTCTGGCGCCATGTCGGCAAGGTGACGCTGACCATGCGCTCTTTTTCCGATGCCTTTCTGGACGATTATCTTGACCGGAACTGGGAGAGCGTGCGCGATGCCGTCGGCGCCTACAAGATCGAGGACGAGGGGATCCGCCTGTTCTCGGGCATCGAGGGGGACTATTTCGATATCCTGGGGCTGCCCCTTCTGCCGCTTCTGACCTTTCTGACCACCCGCGGAGCGTTGATGGCATGAGTGAAAAGATACCGCTGGCCGGGGTGATCGGCTCGCCGGTCGCACATTCCAAGTCGCCGCTGCTGCACCGGCACTGGCTGGAGCGTTACGGCATCCGTGGCTATTATGTCCCGATGGATGTCGCGCAGGTCGATCTGAAATCGGTGCTGGCCGCGCTGCCGCGCATGGGGTTCGTCGGCGTGAACGTGACCATCCCGCACAAGGAGACGATCCTTGGCCTTGCCGATCTGGTTTCCGACCGGGCGGCGCTGATCGGGGCGGCGAATACGCTGATCTTCCGAGCCGATGGCAAGGTGCATGCCGACAATACAGACGGCATCGGCTTCATCGAGAACCTGCGCCAGGGTGCGCCGGGCTGGGATCCGGCGGCGGGGCCTGCGGCGGTTCTGGGGGCCGGTGGCGCGGCGCGGGCGGTGATCGCGGCGCTGTCCGAACAGGGTGTGCGCGAGATCCGGGTCAGCAACCGCACCCGTTCGCGTGCCGAGGCGCTGCGGGCCGAGTTCGGGCCCAAGATCGTCGTACATGACTGGGTACAGGCGGGCGGCATGATCGAGGGCGCGGCGACCGTGGTGAACACAACGTCGCTGGGCATGGTGGGCAAGTCCGAATTTCGCGTGCCGCTTGATGCCCTGCGCCCCGGCATGGTGGTGTCCGATCTGGTCTATACGCCGCTTGAAACCGCCTTTCTGGCCGAGGCGCGCGCGCGGGGCTGCATCGCGGTCGACGGGTTGGGGATGCTGCTGCATCAGGCAGCGCCCGGTTTCGAACGCTGGTTCGGCCGCCGCCCCGAAGTGGACCATGCCGCGCGCGCCGTGTTGCTGGCCGGATGACCGGGCAGCCGTTTCTGCTGGGCCTGACCGGCTCGATCGGGATGGGCAAATCGACAACCGCCGAGATGTTTCGCGCGCTGGGCGTGCCGGTCTGGGATGCCGATGCGGCGGTTCACCGGCTTTATGCGCCCGGCGGTGCCGCCATGCCTGCGATTGCCGCGCTCTGCCCCGAGGCGGTTGGGGTGGATGGCGTGGACCGCGCCGCGCTGAAAGCCTGGATCGCGCGTGATCCGACGGCGCTGGCCCGTATCGAGGCCGCGGTTCATCCGCTGGTTGCCGCCGACCGGGCGGAGTTCATCGCCGCGCAACCTGACGCCCCGCTTCTGCTGCTGGACATCCCGCTTCTGTTCGAGACCGGCGCCGAGGCGTGGCTTGACGCCGTGCTTGTCGTCACCGCCCCGCCCGAGGCGCAGCGCACCCGCGTCCTGTCCCGCCCGGGTATGACCGAAGCGCAGTTCCAGATGCTTCTGGCCAAGCAGATGCCCGACGCCGAAAAGCGCGCCCGCGCCGATCATGTCATCGAGACATGCAGCCTTGAACAGACCCGGGCCGCGGTGCAAGCCTTGGTCGACAAGCTGAGGGCCGCCCATGCGTGAGATCGTTCTGGATACCGAGACCACCGGCTTCGAGCCGACCGAAGGCCATCGGATCGTCGAGATCGGTGCGGTCGAACTGTGGAACCACCTGCCCACGGGCCGGACCTATCACCAATACATCAACCCCGAACGCCCCATGCCGCCCGAGGCGTTCGAGGTACACGGGTTGGGCGACGACTTCCTGCGCGACAAGCCGGTGTTCCGGCTGGTGGCTGCCGAATTCGTCGAATTTGTCGCCGATGCGCGGCTGGTGATCCACAATGCCGCCTTCGACATGAAGTTTCTCAATGCCGAACTGGGCTGGATCGGCCTGCCACTGATCCCGTGGGAACGCGCCATCGACACGCTGGCTATGGCCCGGAAGAAGTTTCCCGGCTCGCCCGCCTCGCTTGACGCGCTGTGCCGCCGGTTCGGGGTCGACAACTCGGCGCGCGAAAAGCACGGGGCGCTGCTGGACTCCGAGATCCTGGCAGAGGTTTATCTGGAACTGATCGGCGGGCGGCAACCGGATCTGGTTCTGTCCGCGCATCCGGCGGGCGCCGGGTCCGCCGCTGGCGGGGCAGATGAGCCGTGGCGCCCCCGCCCCCGGGCCAATCCGCTGCCCCCCCGCCTGACCGAAGACGAGGCGGCGGCGCATGCCGCCTTCGTCGCGGGGTTGGGCGAAGCGGCCCTTTGGAACCGCTTCACCTGAAATCTCAGGCGGTTCCGCCGTTGCCGGGCTGTTTCAGCGCACCTTCCTGGGCGCGGCGCGCGATTTCCTGACGGTAAAGCGCCACGAAATCGACCGGCTCTAGGTTCAGCGGCGGGAAACCGCCATCGCGGGTCATGTCGGATACGATGCGGCGGATGAAGGGGAACAGCATCCGCGGGCATTCGATCAGAAGGAACGGGTGAAGCTGGTCTTCGGGCACGTTCTCGACATGGAACACCCCGCCGTAATCGAGTTCCAGCAGGAACATCGACGCGCCGTCATTCTTGTTCTTCGAGTTGATCGTGAACTTGCAGATGATCTCGTACTGATGTTCGACGGCACGCTTGCGCGCGTCCAGCCCGACCTGAACGCTGATATCGGGCGTCACCTCTCCCTGAACGCCCTTCTGGACAAGGATGTTCTCGAACGACAGGTCCCGGATGTACTGGCCGAGGATCTGCATCCGCACCTGCGGCGGTTGCTGCGCACCCGCGCCGTTGCCTTCGGTCTCGCTCATGCTGTGCTCCTGGCGAATGTTGTGTTGAAAAGCGACTTATCAGCTTGGGCGCTCGGGCTCAATGGCGCGTCCAGCCGGAGCTGCCGGGGCGCGGGTTGCCCTGTGGCGCGATCTCCTCGAAATCGCCTTCGATCACCTCGGATTGCGCATCTGTGTTCCTGCGCGTCCGGGCGTAAGGGTCGGGTCCATAGCTCATGCCCTGAACGACAATCCGTTTCGCAAGCCAGCGGTAAGCCGTGGCGCGCACCGGCGGCATCAGCAGCGCGAAACCCACCGCATCGGTAAAGAATCCGGGTGTCAGCAGCAGCGCCCCGGCAAAGAGAATCATCGCGCCATGGGCCAGCGGTTCGGCCGGATCGCGCAATTCCCTGAACGAATTCCTGAGCTGCGACAGCGCCAGTGCGCCTTGCAGCCGGATCAGCCAGGTGCCGATGGCCGCGGTCAGAAGCACGATTCCCAGCGTCGGCCACAGCCCGATCAGGCCGCCGACCTGAATGAACAGGGCGATCTCGATCAGCGGGACGGCAAGAAAGATCAGAAAGAGCCACATGGCGAAACCTCGAACAGCCGGACCGGGCAGGTGGACTTGACCCGGCACGTGCCTTACATATGTCCGGAAACGATACGATACAAAGCCTGACGGCACGCTGCGAGGTCTACATGGGCTCTGCCATAATCCAACTTCTGGTTCTCGCGGGAATTGCCGTGTTCCTGATCCTGCGCCTGCGATCGGTGCTCGGCACGCGCGAGGGTTTCGAGAAGCCGCCCTTGTCGATGCCCGACCCGGCATCGCGCCGGTCCGACGCCCGCCGCGAATTCGAGGTGATCCAGGGCGGTGTTGACAGCGACATCACCGACCATGTCCCCGATGGCAGCCCCGCGGCCAAGGCGCTTGCCGCCATGAAGATGGCCGAGCCGGGCTTTTCGGTGGGCGAGTTCCTGCATGGCGCCCGCGGTGCCTATGAGATGATCCTGATGGCGTTCGAGCGCGGCGAGCTTGAGGAAGTCGAGGACTTCCTTGCGCCCGAGGTGCAGGACAGCTTTGCCGAGGTGGTCGCGCTGCGCGACGATCAGGGCCTGACGGTCGAGGCCAATTTCGTCGGCGTGCGCGAACTGGCGCTGAAGGACGCGACCTTCGACCGCGATACCGGCGAGGCCGAGCTGACGGTGAAATTTGTCGGCGAACTGACCTCTGTGGTGCGCAATGCCGAGGGTGATGTGGTCGAGGGCAGCCCGAACGAGATCAAGCGCCAGCGCGATGTCTGGACCTTTGCCCGCCGGATGGGGGTCGACGATCCGAACTGGCAGCTCGTCGCCACGGGCGAATGATCCGTGGGCTCGGCGCTGCGGCCTGCCTGGCGCTGGTGATGGGCGCCGGACAGGCGCAGCCCGATACGACTGTCGAAATCCTGCGCTTTTCCGACCTCAAGGGCTGGGACAAGGACGACCACGCCACCGCGCTGGCCGTCTTTCGCGAAACCTGCACCGATCTGCCCGATCCGGTCTGGTCCTCGCTTTGTGCGGTGGCCATGCACCAGCAGGATGCGCGCCGCTTTTTCGAGCTGTTCTTCCGCCCTGTCCTGATCGGCGGCAACAACCCGGCGCTGTTCACCGGCTATTTCGAGCCTGAACTGGACGGCGCGCGCCGCCCCGACGGGCGTTTCCGCTTTCCGGTCTACCGCACCCCGCCCGATCTGGTGTCCGGCGAGCCGTGGCATTCCCGCCGCGAGATCGAGGAAGACGGCATCCTGCGCGGTCGCGGGCTTGAAATCGCCTGGCTCGACGATCCGGTGGATGTGTTCTTCCTTCAGGTGCAGGGCTCGGGCCGCATCCGGCTGAACGATGGGGCGACGCTGCGGATCGGCTATGGCGGCAAGAACGGCCATCAGTACCGCTCGATCGGGCAGGAACTGGTGCGCCGCGGCGTCTATGAACCGCATCAGGTATCGGCCCAGGTGATCCGGTCCTGGGTGCGCCGCAACCCCGAGGAAGGGCGCGCGCTGCTGCATCACAACCCCTCCTTCGTGTTCTTCCGCGAACTGGACGACCTGCCCGCCGACAAGGGGCCGCTGGGGGCGATGAACCGCTCGATCACGGCGATGCGCACCATTGCCGTCGATCCCGCCTTTGTGCCGCTGGGCGCGCCGGTCTGGATCGAAAAGGGCGGCCGCGCGCCGCTGCACAGGCTGATGGTGGCGCAGGACACCGGTTCTGCGATCAAGGGGGCGCAGCGGGCCGACATCTTTTATGGAACGGGCAAGGCGGCGGGCGAAAAGGCCGGGCGCATCCGTGACCGCGGGCGCATGGTCGTGCTTCTGCCGATCGAAACCGCGCTTGCCATGCTGCCCGAGGGCTAGGCCGATGCCCCGTCGCCGTTCCGGCCAGTTGACGGGCGAAGACCGCGCGCTCTGGGATAACGTTGCCCGGCGCATCCGGCCCCTGCCGGGCAAGCGGCCCTTGCCCCAGCCGGAACCGGAACCGCCGCCCACCCCGCCCCAGATCGCGCCGCCGCCCACCACGCCCATCGCCCCCTTCCGCATCGGATCGCGCGCCAACGGCGCCGCCATCCCTGCCCCCGACCCCGGCGCCGAGATCCGCATGGACCGCAAGGCCCATACCCGGCTCAAGGGCGGCAAGCTGTCACCCGAGGCGCGCATCGACCTGCACGGCATGACCCTGGCCGAGGCGCATCCCGCGCTGATCCGCTTTGTCCTGCGCGCCCAGTCCGAGGGGCGGCGGCTGGTGCTGGTCATCACCGGCAAGGGCGCGGGGCCGGATGGCGACGGGCCGATCCCGGAACGGCGCGGCGTCCTGAAACGCCAGGTGCCGCACTGGCTGCACCAGCCGCCGCTGGCCGCTGCCGTGTTGCAGGTTGCCCAGGCGCATCGCCGGCATGGCGGCGAAGGCGCGCTTTACATCTATCTGCGCCGCCCGCGCTGAGCGGTCATTGCCCCGCCAGCGCCGTCAGCGGCGACAGGATGATGCCGGTTGCGTTCTGCACGGTGATGACCGTGCCCGGCAAAAGCCCCGGCCGCCCGGCCGCACCCTCGTCAAAGGATTGTTGCAGGGTCGGCACGTTGCGCAACAGCCGGATCAGGTCGGGCGAGCTTCCGGCGGTGAAATGGCCCATGCCCGTCGAAAACCCCGTCACATCCAGCACCGTGACCCTGAGATCGGCCAGTTCGCCGACGCTCTGGATATTGCCCAGCCGCTCGCGCTGGCCCGACAGCCGCGCCGACAGCAGCAGCGCCCGGTCGCGTTGCGAGGTGAAGACAACCACATTCGGCGGCATCGCACCGATATCGCGCACCTGCGCGCGGAACACATCGACGTCGATATCGGGCGACAACAGGATCAGCCCGTCAATCTCGCGCGCAACGCGGCCGGGGCTGGTCAGCGCCATCTGGCGCAGGGCTTCCATGCTGAGCAGTGCGCCCATCGAATGGGCCACGATCAGCACCTCGTCGGGCCGGGCCGCGATGACCGCGTCCAGCAATTCGGTAAATCCCTTGCGGGCGAACAGCGCGCTGTCGCGGTCATGGGCATAGCCAAAGGGGCTGGCCGCGCTGGGCCAGGAATAATGCAGCGCGACGCCCTCGATCCCGAAATCATGGGCAAGCTGGGCGGATCGGTACAGACCTTCGGTGAAATTGGTGTTGAAGCCGTGGACAAAGATGACCGCCGCCCGCTTGCCGCGGGGCCGCGCAGCAAGATCGCGCGCCAGTGCAGCGGTAAAGGTCGGCGCGCGGTCGAACAGCCGGGCCGAGGTCATCACGAACTGGCGCCCGGGATCGGGCTGCCCCTTGGGATAGGCGATTTCCCCGGGCGCGCGGTCGGGCGGAACTGCCACCGTGAACGCCCCGAAACCGACCGTTTCCGAGCGCGTATTGCCGAACAATCCGCCCGGGGTCCGCTCGCGCGTCGTTCCGACAAAGACCTGACGTTCGACCGCACCCGTCGCCGGTTCGCGCATGACGGCCAACGTGCCCCGCGCCGCACAACCCGCCAGCGCGACAAGGCACAGAAGGAACGCGATCTGTCGCAGCACGGGCGGCCCCTGCGGCAATTCCTACAGAATGTAGCGGGTCACATCCATCGAACGTGTCAGCGCACCCAGGTTCTTCTCGACGAAGGCGGCATCCACCACGACCGCGTCGCCGCCGCGATCCGGGGCGGTGAAGCTCAGCTCCTCGAACACCCGCTCCATCACCGTGTAAAGCCGCCGCGCGCCGATATTCTCGACGCTTTCATTCACCTCGGCCGCGATCCGCGCCAGCGCCGCGATGCCATCCTCGGTGAAGGTGACGTTGACCTTCTCGGTTTCCATCAGCGCGGCATATTGCCGGGTCAGCGCGTTTTCGGTCTCGGTCAGGATGCGCACGAAATCGGCCTCGGTCAGCGCGCGCAATTCCACCCGGATCGGCAACCGCCCCTGCAATTCAGGCAAAAGGTCGGACGGTTTGGCGATGTGGAAGGCGCCCGAGGCGATGAACAGGATATGGTCGGTCTTGACCGGGCCGTGCTTGGTGGAAACCGTCGTGCCCTCGATCAGCGGCAGCAGGTCGCGCTGCACGCCCTCGCGGCTGACATCGGCGCCGCGCGTGTCGGACCGGGCACAGACCTTGTCGATCTCGTCCAGGAACACGATGCCGTTTTCCTGCACCGCCTCCAGCGCGGTGCGCGTCACCGCCTCGTCATCCAGAAGCTTGTCGGCCTCTTCCGAGATCAGGATCTCGTAGCTGTCGCGCACCGTCATCCGGCGCCGGACCCGCCGCCCGCCGAATGCCTTGCCGAACAGATCGCCCAGCGACATCATCCCCCCGCCCTGGCCGGGCGGCATGCCGGGGATCTCCATCATCGGCAGCGGGTTCGAGGTATCGGCCACCTCAAGCTCGATCATCGTCTCGTCAAGTTCGCCGCGCTTCAGCTTGCCGCGGAACATCTCGCGCGTCTGCTGGCGGGCATCGGTCCCGGCGATGGCCTCGATCACCCGTTCCTCGGCGGCCTGATGCGCCGCGGCCTTGACCTCGTCGCGCATCCAGTCCCGGGTCTGGGCAATGGCGCTGTCCACCAGATCGCGGATGATCTGTTCCACGTCGCGCCCGACATAGCCGACTTCGGTAAACTTGGTCGCCTCGACCTTGATGAAGGGCGCACGTGCCAGCCGCGCAAGGCGGCGCGAGATCTCGGTCTTGCCGACGCCGGTGGGGCCGATCATCAGGATGTTCTTGGGATACACCTCTTCGCGCAGGTCGTCGGACAATTGCTTGCGCCGCCAGCGATTGCGCAGCGCGACCGCCACGGCGCGCTTGGCGTCGTTCTGCCCGATGATGAAGCGATCCAGTTCCGAGACGATCTCGCGGGGGGTCAGGTCGGTCATTTCGAAATCGTCTCCACCGTCAGGTTGCCATTCGTGTAGACGCAGATATCCGCGGCGATCGCCATGGCCCTGCGGGCGATCTCCTCGGCCGAAAGCTGGGTGTTCTCGATCAGCCCGCGGGCGGCGGCCAGCGCGTAATTCCCGCCCGAGCCGATGGCCGCCACGTCATGTTCGGGTGACAGGACATCGCCCGCACCGGTCACGACATAGATCTCGGTGCCGTCGCTGACGATCAGCATGGCTTCGAGCTTTTGCAGATACTTGTCGGTGCGCCAGTCCTTGGCCAGTTCGACCGCCGCGCGCTGCAACTGGCCGGGGGTTGCTTCCAGCTTGGCCTCCAGCCGTTCGAGCAGGGTAAAGGCATCCGCGGTCGAGCCCGCGAACCCCGCCACCACGTCAAAGCCGCCGGGCGACAGGCGGCGCACCTTGCGCGCGGTGCCCTTGATGACGGTCTGGCCCAGGCTCACCTGCCCGTCGCCCGCAATCACCACCTGCCCGCCACGCTTGACGCCGATGATCGTCGTGCCGTGCCAGCCGGGAAACTCGTCTCTTGCCATGGGCGCCCTCCGTGCCTCGCGCTTCGGCGCATATATGTGCCCGATGCTGCCCCACAAGGCGCGCAACAGAAAGGGGCGCCGCAGCGCCCCTTTGTCTCAGCCCCGGGCGGTCGAAATCAGACCGACTCTTCGATCCAGCCTTTCAGCGCGGCCTTGGGGGCGGCGCCGATCTTGTTGGACACCACTTGCCCGTCCTTGAACAGGAACAGCGCCGGGATGCCGCGCACGCCCATCTGGGCGGGGGTGTTGGGGTTGTCGTCCACGTTGACCTTGACGATCTTGACCTTGCCCTCGTACTCGTCCGCCAGTTCTTCCAGCGCGGGGCCGATCTGCTTGCAGGGTCCGCACCACTCGGCCCAGAAATCCACCACCACGGGAATGTCGGACTGGCGCACCTCGGCGTCGAAGGTGTCGTCGGTGACGGAATGGGTCGGCATCGGGTCTCTCCTTGGAACCTGCGATCGTTGCCGGACAGTAAGAAGCGGGCCTTGGGGCGTCAAGGCAGGGGCGCGCGGGCCAGCGCCGCTTTGCTGAGGGTGGCGGGGATGTCCATCAGCCGCCCCGTCCGCGTCCAGAGGATCGCGGTTTCGATCCGTTTCCCGGGATGGATCGCTGCCAAAGCATGACCATAGGCGCCCATCTGCCGCAAAAGCCCCTCGGGCACATCCTCGGGCCGGTCGGGGATCAGCGCGTTGGTCTTGAAATCGACCGCGCAAACGTGATCGGCGGTGACGATCAGCCGGTCGATGGTGCCGCGCAGGGGGCGGCCGTTCAGGTCGGCGGAAAACGGCACCTCGGCCAGCGTGCCGGGGGCAAAGACGGGGGCAAGCCGTGGATCGGCCAGCAGCGCCTCGGCCTCGGCGCGCAGGCTGTCGATCTCGGCCTCGGGGGTGGGCGGATCGCAGCGGGACAGCAGCGCGCGGGCCAGCGCCGGGCGGTTGGCGGGCGGGGCGTCGGGCAGATGTTCCAGCAGCAGATGCAGCCAGGTGCCCCGCGCCATCGCCGCCTCGGCCGCCATCCCCCCTGCCTCGCCCGGCATCACCTTGGCCCCGCCCAGATCGGACGGCGACAGCGGCTGCGGCGGGCGGGCCGGGCGCTGGGCCTCGCGCTTTGCCCAATCGGGCAGCGCCAGGGTCGGCGCCGGCGCCGGGCGCGCGTCGGCCGCTGCACCGCCCCAATTGCCCAATTCGTAGCGCAGCCCGGTTGCGAAGCCGAAATCGCAGGCCACTGGCCCCGCGCGGTCCAGCCCCGCCGCGATCCGGCTGTACCAGTCGCTGCCATCCCTGGTCAGCTTGCCCGCCGCCGCGACGATCAGCCATTGCTCGGCCCGCGTCATCGCAACATAAAGCAGCCTTGCGCGCTCCTCCTCCTCGCGCCGGACCCGCGCCTCATGCGCTGCCGCCAGCGCGGGCGGGCGGTCCTCGGCCGGGGTTTTCCAGGCGATGATGCCGTTTTCCAGCGGATAAAGCTGGTCGTGGATGCGCACCTGTCGCGCGGCCGTGTCGGGCAGGATCACCACTGGCGCCTCCAGCCCCTTGGCGCCATGCACCGTCATCACCCGCAGCCGGTTTCCCGCGGAATCGAGCTGGCGCTTGATCTCGACCTCGTCGCTTTCAAGCCAGCCAAGGAACCCGGTCAGCGAGGGCACCTCGGTCCGCTCATAGGCCAGCGCCTGGGCCAGCAGCGCGTCGATGCCGTCTTCGGCCTCGTCGCCAAGCCGGGCAATCAGGCGGCGGCGGCCGTCATGGCGGGTCAGGATGCGTTCGAGCAATTCGTAGGGCCGCAGGAAATCGGCCTCGTCGCGCAGGGCGGTCAGCGTCAGTTTCGTCTCTGTCCCGGCCCAATCCGCGGATCTAAGCGCCTCCCACAGCCAGGCATGGCCGCGATAGGCCGCCAGCCGGTAAAGCGCCGCCTCGTCCCAGCCGAACAGAGGCGAGCGCAGCGCGCAGGCCAGCGACAGGTCGTCCTCTGGCAGCGCGAGGAAGGACAGAAGCGCGGTCAGATCGCGCACCGCCAGTTCGCCGCCGATCTTCAGCCGGTCGGCGCCCGCGACCTCCAGCCCCTCGGCCTTGCAGGCGCGAATGATCTCGTGAAACAGATCCGACCGCCGCTGCACCAGGATCAGGACATCGCCCTCGCGCAGCTTGCGCCGGGTAAAGCCGCCCTGCGTCTTGACCGCAATCGTCTCGCCCCGGTCGATCATCGCGCGGATCGACGCGGCCACCTGCCGGGCCAGCCGGACAGTGTGATGTTCCTCGGCCAGCGCATCGACAGGGTCGGCCCAATCGCCTGTCTCGGGTTTCTCGCTGTCCTCGACCACGGGCCACAGATCCACGCGCCCGGGCAGATCGGCATGGAACGCCCGGTGCAGCATGTCGCGGTCCAGCCCCTGCCGCGCGCCTTCGGGAAAGGTCAGATCGACCACGTTCAGGATCGCGGGCGAGGACCGGAACGAATAGTCCAGCGTCAGATCGACCAGCGCGCGGTCGATCCCGCGCAACCGCTCGCCAAAGGCGGCCTTCATCCGGTCGAACCCGCCCGGATCGGCGCCTTGGAAGGAATAGATCGACTGTTTCTTGTCGCCGACGACAAAGATCGTCCGCTCGACCCCTTCGCGCGCGCCGCGCCCGGCGGTGAACTCCTGCGCCAGCAACTCGATCACCGCCCATTGCGCGGGGCTGGTGTCCTGCGCCTCGTCCACCAGGATGTGGTCCAGCCCGCCATCCAGCCGGAACAGCACCCATTGCGCGACGCCCGGATCGGTCAGCAGTGCGCGCGCCTTCAGGATCAGGTCGTCGAAATCGAGCCAGCCATGGGCCTGTTTGCGCTGCGCATAGCGCGGCAGGAACGCGGCGGCAAACCGATGCAGCGCCAGCGTCCGTTCGGCCGCGGCCAGCGCGACGCGGTGCGGGCGCGCGGCCTCTACCCTGGCCATCAGCGCGTGCAGATCGTCCAGCGCAGGGCCAAGGGCGGCCTGCGTCGCCTTGGTGGGAAAGGCGCCGATCTTTGCCGCAAAGGGCTGCTTGGCGCCTGAACCGTTCAGAAAAACAGCCTCAAGCCCCGCCAGAAGCGCCGGATCGCGCCGGGTCAGGTCCAGCGCGCCAAGGCGCACCGCATCCTTCTGATCGTTCGAGCTTCCCGCCCGCAGGGCGGGCAGCAGCCTCGCCATCAGATCGCCCTCGGTCCCCGTCAGAACCTGCGCCATCAACGCCGCAGCATCAAAGCCCGGCGCCAGACCGAACTGCCGCCAGATCGCATCCGCATCCCCTGCCCCGGAAAAGCGGTCGCGCTGCCCCGCGATCTCGGCGGTCAGCGCGTCAAGGTCTTCGTCCGTATGGAAGCGCGCGAGCCCGGCAAAGACAGCGGACTCGGGGCCGTCGGCCAGTTCCTCGACAATCTCGGCCCGCAGACGCCGCGCCGCGCGGTCGTCCATCTCGGTGAATTGCGGCGAGACACCGGCCTCAAGCGGGAAGCGGCGCAACAAGGACGCGCAGAACGAATGGATCGTCTGGATCTTCAGCCCGCCGGGCGTCTCGATTGCGCGTGCGAAAAGCCGCCGCGCCTCGCGCAGCAGCGCCGTCTCGATCGGGCCGTCCACGCCCAACTCGCGCAGCGCGTGCCGCAGATCGGCATCGCCCAGCATCGCCCAGCCGCCCAGCCGGTCGAACAGGCGGTTCTGCATCTCGCTGGCGGCGGCCTTGGTATAGGTCAGGCACAGGATGCGCTGCGGCGGAACCCGGTTCAGCAACAGCCGCGCCACCCGGTCGGTCAGCACCCGCGTCTTGCCCGACCCGGCATTCGCCCCCAGCCAGGTCGAGTTCGCCGGATCCGCCGCCTGAACCTGCCGCTCGGTCGCATCATGGCGCGTCATTCGCCCACCTCCATCGCGACGGGCGGGCTGGTCTCGTCCCACTCGCCGAAGCGCGACAGCAGGTCGTAATCGCTGCGATCCGTGCGCTTCTGCAATCGGCTGCGCGCCGTATAGCCCTGCCCGGCCCGCGCGTAATGTGCGATCAACCGGCCAAGCTCGGCCCAGGTGCGATCCACAAGCCCGTTTTCAAGCGGGTTCGTCACGGTTTTCGGCGGATTGCCCAGGCCCAGATAACTGACCTCATGCACGGGGGCGGCGGCGATGCCCTCGAACCCGCCGCGCTCGGCGATACAGGCTTCCAGCAGCAATTGCTTGTCGAACACCTCCATCGCCTTCTGGCTGGGCGGCGTGCCGGTCTTGTAGTCGTAGATCACCAGCCGCCCGTCATCGCGCAGGTCGATCCGGTCGGCATTCGCGGTCAGGCGGAACCCGTCTGCCAGCGTGACCGCCCCCGCGCGTTCGCGGGCGATGCAGTGCGCCGCGGCCCGCCGCAGGGCCTCGTCCCGCACGAATACAGGCGCCACCCGGCCCAGCCGCGCCCGCCACAATGCGCGCGCCGCGGGCCAGGGCGCGTCCTCGGCCAGCACGGCATCGGCCAGCGCCATCAGGTGCGCCTCGGCCTGCGTCGGATCGGGGTCGAGAGGTTCGGCCAGGAAGCGTTCCAGAACCCTGTGCAGAACCGTGCCGCGCAATGGCGCATCCGCGCGATGGATCAGCGGATCAAGCGCTTTCAGGCGCAGGATGTGGCGGGCATAGACGGCATAGGGATCGCGGATCAGCCGCTCGACCGCGGTCACCGACAATTGCCTGGGCCGGTCCGCGACAGGCGGTCGGGGCGAGGGGCGCGGGGCGGCAGGCGCCGGCGCATCGGGCCGTTCCAGCGCGTCGGCAAGGCGCAGCCAATTTGCGCCGCGGTCCTGCATCGCCTTCAGCGCCACCTGGCCGCCATTGGCCTTTAGTCCCTCCAGCAGGTTGGTCAGCCGGTTCAGCCAGCGTGCGGGGACCGTTTGCGCCTCGGCATCGCGAACCGCGCGGCTCAGCACGACTTCGGGGGCACAGATCGCCTGCTGGAAATCATGCGCGGCCAACCCGATCCGGCGTTCGGGCAGCAACAGGCCAAGCTGCGCCCGCATCTGCCGGTTGAGCCATGGATCGGGCGCGGGCGCCTCTGGCCAGGATCCCTCGTTCAGACCGGCCAGGATCACCAGATCGGCCCCCTGAACCCGCGCTTCGAGCGTGCCCCAGATCATGATGCCGGGATGCGGTTCGGGGGCCGAACGGACCTCGTGCTCGCGCAAGATGGCGTCGAACAGGGCAGCGTAATCGGCGGGCGACATCTCGCCCCCGGCGTCGGCCTCGGCCCGCAGGGTGTCGCACGCGGCAAGCGCAACCTCGCCCGCAGCCTCGGCCCAAAGCGCGCCGCTGTTGGTGCCGTCATGTCCGCCGGCCAGTGCCTCGGCCAAAGCCAGATGGCGCGCGACATGGGGCGATAAAGGCTCTGTTCCGGCCCGATCCAGCCCGTCAAGCGCCGCGCCAAGCCATGCGGCCCAGGCCACCCGCCCATCCGCGCGTCCCTTGCCCGCCCAGTCGCCCAGCGCGGTGCCATCGGGAAAGGCCGGGCCGTTGCGGCGCAGATGCAACTCAAGCTCGCGCGTCCAAAGCAGATGCTGCGCCCGCTGCCCCAGGCCTGAGGCGGTCAGCGGATGCTTGAGCAGCGCCAGCAGCCCCGCCACCGTCAGCCGCTGGCCGAACAGCGCCGCCACCTGCCGCAGGAACCGGCCCGGCGGCGACAGTGGCAGCGGCATGCCCCCGCTATCGTCGGGCAGGATGCCCCAGCGGTCGAGCGCGGCGGCGACCTGCCGGGTCAGCGTCCGATCCGGGGTGATAAGCGCCGCCGTGCGCCCCGCCTCGGCCGCCGCGCGCAATCGCAGCGCAACCACCAGCGCCTCGGCCCGCGGCGAGGGCGCCTCGATCAGCGACATGCAGGCGGTGGCCTCCTCCAGATCGGTCAGGCGCGGGCCTTCGTCCATCCATTGATCCGTCACCGGCGCAGGCCGCAGCGCGAGCGAGACAAGCCGGTTGCGCGCCGGGCTTGGCGGCTGGGCATCGGCATCCCAGGGCTGCACCGCCGCCGCGTCCATCTCCAGCGCGTCCAGCAGTCGGCGAAAGCGGTATTGCGGATGATCCTCGGCCGCCAGCGCATCGTCCAGGCTGGCCCAGGTCGCGCCGGGCATGTCGAAATCGAAGCCGGGCAGCACCACCGCGCCCCGGGGCAGCCGCGCCACCGCTGCCATGAACAGCGCCGTCGCGCCCCGCGACCCGGTGCTGCCCGCAACGATCACCGGATGTTCGGGCGGATCGGTCCGCCACCGCGCGGCCAGCCGTTCCGCCGCCATCCGCTGGCGCGCGCCGTCATTGCCGCGCGCGGTCGGATCGGGGCCGAGATAGGCATCGACCAGACCCAGAAACCGCCGCGACCGCGCCCAATGCGCCGACAGATCGCCCATGTCGAGACGGTCCAGCGCCTGCGGATCCACGCCCTCGGCCAGCATCTCGTCCATCAGCCGCGCCAGGCTGTCGGCAAGGTCGAAGATCGAACTGCGCGGCGCGAGATCCGGTTCGATCTCAAGCAGTTTGCCCACAAGCGTCGCAAGTTCCAGCCTGCGGCGCAGCGGCGAGGGGGGCGTGGGCAGGTCGGCCAGCACCGGATGGCTGCCCAGTTCGGCCACCAGCCGGATGCGGGGCCAAAGCCGCGGCGGCCCGGCGGCCAGCAGATCCTGCAACCGCCGCCGCATGCGCTGGGTGTTCACCCAGATTTCCATCCGCGCCCAGGCATCGGGCGGGGCGTCGGCCATCCGGTTCCCAAGGCCGGCCAGAAAGGCGGCCGGGAAATCGGCGCCCGGCGGCAGGCCGAACAGGCGGGGTCCGCTGTCAGCCATCGTGCGCCCCGGCCAGCATTGCTTCTGCTTCGGCGATGCCGCCCGGATGGCCGACATCGCACCAGCCGCCCGCATGCAGGACGCCGAACAGCCGCCCCGCGGCAATCGCGCGGTCCCAGACGCGGTTGAGCGAGAATGCGTCTTCGGCGATGCCGTCCAGCAGATGCGTCCTGACGATCTGCGCCCCGGTATAGACCGATGGTCCCGCGCGGCTGATCCGGCCTTCGGCGTCCAGCGCAAAATCGCCCGTGCCGCGATAGCCGCGCGCCGCGTCGGCCGCGACCAGCAGCAACAGCGCGTCCATGCGGCCCGGATCCCATGCCTCGGCCAGGCGGGCCAGCGGGTTCGGGCCGGTCCAGATTGCGTCACTGTTCAGCGTGAAAACGGTGTCCGAGCCCAAGAGCGGCAGCGCCTTGCGCAGCCCCCCGCCGGTGTCGAGGATCGCGCCCGCCTCGTGCGAGATCGCGACGCCGCGGCCCGACAGATGCGCGTGAAGCTGCTCGGCCCGGTAATGGGTGTTGACGACGATCCGGGCGATCCCGGCATCCGTTGCCAGGTCCAGCGCATGGTCGATCAGCGCGCGGCCTGCGATTTCGATCAGGGGTTTCGGCCGGTCAGCGGTCAGCGCGCCCATCCGCGTGCCGAACCCGGCGGCGAACAGCATCAGCGCGCCGGGCATTTTCGGGCGATCCGGTCAAGGTGGTCGGGCTCGGGCGGCGGGATCAGGTCCAGCACCTGCGCCCGAAGGGGGGCAAGGTCGGGATGGGACAGGTCGCGCATCAGGTGGCCCCAGACCCGTGGCAGCAGCGGCAGATAACCGGGCTTGCCGTCGCGCAGGCAGAGTCGGGCAAAGACGCCCAGGATGCGCAGGTTTCGCTGTGCGCCCAGCAGCGCATAGGCGCGATCAAAGCTGTCTGGTGCCGTGCCGGTCGCCGCCACATAGCGCGTGCGCATCCGCGCTTGCAGCCCCTCGTCCACATCGCGCCGCGCGTCTTCCAGCAGGGATACCAGATCATAGGCCGGGTGCCCGCACAGCGCGTCCTGAAAGTCCAGAAGACCCACGCGCGCGGCGCCCTGGCGGTCGGGCAGCCAGATCAGGTTCTCGGCATGATAGTCACGCAGGATCAGCACAGAGGGCGGCGCGTGTTCGGCCAGAACAGTCTCTATTCCGGCCCGAAACGCCGCTGCCGCGCCATCGGGCGCGGGGGCGTCGATGCCGGGCAGATACCAGTCGAAGGGCAGGCGGGCGAGCCGGGCCATGATCGGCGCGTCATAGGCGCCAAGTCCCGAAGGGGGCGGCGCGCGGTGCAGGTCGGCCAGCAGATCGACCGCAGCGGCGTAAAGCGTTTCTTCCTGCGCCGGATCGCGGGCGGCAACGCGGGCGAACAGATCGTCGCCCAGATCCTCCAGCAGCAACAGGCCCGTCCCGGGATCCTCGGCCAGGATCGCGGGCGCCGACAGGCCCAGTCCCGACAGGTGCCGCGCGATGGCGAGGAAGGGGCGCACATCCTCGCCCCGCTCGGCGGGCGCGTCCATCAGCACGGCGGATCGCAGCCCGTCGGTCAGCCGTTCATAGCGGCGGTTCGAGGCATCGCCCGCCAGCGGACGGCGCGTTGCATCGCCCCAGCCAGCACCCGACAGGAAGGCGGCGATCACCTCGGCACGCTCAGGCATCGGCGGCCATTTCGGCAAGGGCCGTCGTCAGGCGGGCCGACCAGGCCGGATCGGCAAAGGACAGCACGGCCTCGCGGCTATCGTCGGCCGCGCCGGGCGCAAGGGCCAGCCGCAACGCGCCCTGGGGTGCCAGATCGCCCAGCCGGTCGGGCCATTCGATCAGGCAGAGCGCGGTGCCGAAAGCCTCGTCAAGGCCAAGCTCGATCACCTCGTCAGGATGGGACAGCCGGTACAGATCGGCGTGCCAGATCTCGACCGGCCCGGCCTGATAGACCTGAACCAGCGTGAATGTCGGCGAGGGCACATCCTCGGGCGGCAACCCGGCGCGCGACCGCATCGCCCCGATCAGTGCCCGGGCAAAGGCGGTCTTGCCCGCCCCGATCGGACCGTCCAGCAGGATCGTGTCGCCCGTACCCAGCAGCCCGGCCATGCGGTCGGCAAGGGCGCGGGTCTCGGCCTCGGAGCCAAGGCTCAGGTGAATGGCAAAGGGGTCGGGCGGTTGCGGCATGGGCGCAGTCTTACGCCCACCGCCGCTGCCCGCAAGGGCGGATCAGCCCGCCGCGCGCGAAACCGGGGACTCGATGCTGGGGGCCAGGCAGTCGGGCCGAAAGCCGACCAGAACGGCCCCGCCGCCGACCGGCCGAAGACGGCAGGCCAGCCTGCGCCCGTCGCGATGCACCATGCTGCCCGCCCAGGGCTTCCTTTGCCGGATCAGGCGGGAAAGCTCGACCGCGGTGCCGGTTTCCTCGGGCATGCAGTTCTGTTGCCAGATCGCGGTCGCCCCGGCGATGTCGGTGGTGCCCATCACCAGCATCGGATCCTCGCCCCAAAGCTCGGCATAGGCGGCGTTGGACATGGTCAGCAGCCCGGCGCCCGAGAATACGGCAATGGCCTCGTCCAGACTGTCGATCACCGCCTGCCCGGTCTCGATCTCGCCCCGGAAGCGGCGGGTCAGGGACATCTCGGCGCTGATATCCTCGAACAGGAACGCGACCGCGCCATCGGGGTGGGGTCGCCCGGTCACGCGGTAGACATGGCCGGAGGGCAGCGTCCAGGTATCGGCATAGACCCCGTTCTGGGCGTCGCGCTCCAGCCGCACGATCTGTTCCCGCCAGGTGCGGTAATCCTTTGGCTCGGGCATCATCCGCGTTTCGCGCAGCCGGTCGAGCACGGCAACCAGCGTGGGCCGGGCGGTCAGGAATTCGGGTTCCAGGTTGAACAGATCCAGCATGGCCGGGTTGAACAGCACCAGTTCGCGCGCCCGGTTGAACACCGCCAGGCCGATGGGCAGTTCGGCAAAGGTCTTGGTCAGGGTCTGGACGAAGTTGCGCAGCGCGGTTTCGGCGCGCACGGCGGCATCGGCGGGCAGGGCGAACCGCAGCCGCGCGCCATCGGCCATGACCGAAACGCAATCGAACCAGCGCTCGGCCCCGTCGCGTGTCTGGATCACGTCGCGATGGGGCGCGTGCCCGCCCTCGTCGGGGGGCGAGAACAGCGCGGGCAGCGGCCAGTTCAGTTGCGTGCCCTCGCCCTGACATTGACGGACAAGCCCAAGATAGGCGCTGTTCGCCCAGGCAACGGCCCCCTCCTCGTCCTCTTGCCAGGCGGGGGTGGGCATCGCCTCGACAACATCGCGCAGGGTGGTCAGTTCCGCCGCCATCGCCGCCAGGCTTTGCGGATCGGGCGCGTCCAGCGCGCGTTCTTCTTCGGGCAGGTGCAGCGACAGGCGCACTACGCCGTCAAGCCATTTCGCAAAGATCTGCGCCCGCCCGCCCGCCTCGGTCATCAAGGTGCTGCCGTCGCGGTCGAGCCGTGCAATCCTGTCACGGAATTCCGGAAACCGGGGTCCGACCAGCGCGCAGAGCCGATGCCAGTCCGAAAGCCCCGAAGGACCGCCCGCAAGAAAGCGCCGCGCCTCGGGCGTGGCATCGACAAGTTGTTCCCCGTCGAACAGAAAGACCATGTCGATATCGCTGCGCGCCGCCTTTGCCGCGCGGCCCAGCCGGGGAACAAGCGGCAAAAGAGCCAGCGACAGCGCCGCCGTTGCCACCGACGTCACCCCGAGGATCAGCGCAAAAACCCAGTCGAACGTCATGTTCTGTCCCGCAACCCGTCGCCTGCGGATCATGTTTTTGACATTAATGTTAATGTCAGGTTAATGCGTCGTGTGCGCGCGACGTCAGGCCTCGATGGGCATGTTCTCGCCCAGCGCCGCCAGTTGGGATTCCGCGCTGACACCGATGGCCGAGATCGGCCATTTCACCTCGACCACCGCGCCGCGCGGGTCCGACCTGTCGGCATCGGTCAGGAACGGATCGGACCCGTTGGCAAAGATCACCTGCGCGCCCGAGCGTTCCAGAAGCGTCTTGGCGATGAACAGGCCAAGCCCCATCCCTTCGTATTCCGGCCGCTTCTTCTGATGCAGCGGGTTCTTGCGCTGGCGCAGGAACGGATCGCCGATCCGGCCCAGAAGGTGCGGCGGATAGCCCGGCCCGTCATCCATGATGCGTATGGTGATCTCGGCGGGCGTCCATTGCGCCAGCACCCAGACCCGCGCATCGGCGAAATCGACGGCGTTCTGGATCAGGTTGCGCAGCCCGTGGATGATCTCGGGCCGGCGATGGACCATGGGCATGCGCGGCGCGCCGCCATGGATCGGCTCGGACCGGAAGATCAGTTCCTTGCCGCGGTTCACATGCGGCTCTGCGGCTTCTTCGACGATCGCCTCCAGCGGCGCGGTGCGCATGTGCAGGTCATCCTTCCCGGCCCGGCCCATTGACCGCATGATGTCGCGGCAGCGGTCGGCCTGATCGCGGATCAGCTCCATGTCCTCGCGCAGTTCGGGGCGGTCGGAAAGCTCGTCGATCATCTCGGAACTGACCAGCTTGATCGTGGCCAGCGGCGTGCCCAGCTCATGCGCCGCCGCCGCCACCACGCCCCCCAGATCGGTCAGCTTCTGTTCGCGCGCCAGCGCCATCTGTGTCGCCAGAAGCGCATCCGACATCTTGTTCATCTCTGAAATCACCCGCTCGGCATAAAGCCCCAGGAACGAGATCCCGATCACCAGCGCCGCCCAGAACCCGAACAGGAAGATCGGCGGCAGGCTCTGCATGCTGCCATCCGCCGTTACCAGCGGCATGTGGTAGAAGGCCAGAACCGTGATCAGCGCAAAGGCCACATGGGCCAGGAACAGGGTCGAACGCTGGCTGAGTGCCGTGGCCGAGATCGTGACCGGCGTCAGGATCAGCAGCGCAAACGGGTTATTCAGCCCCCCGGTCAGATAGAGCAGCGCGGCAAGCTGCACGATGTCGAACAGCAGCGTCAGCATCGTCTCGGTTTCAGACAGGCGCCTGTTCTCGGGGAAGACGGAAACCGCAATGATATTGGCCAGAACCGCGGTGCCGACCACAAGCAGGCAGAGCCCCAGATCAAGCTGGATCTGGAAATAGACCTCGGCAACGGCAATCGCGATCGCCTGTCCGGCAATCGCGGCCCAGCGCAACAGGATCAGCGTCCTGAGGCGGATCCAGTTGCTGCGCTCGGCGGGCGGCATGAGGCCGGGGGCGGAAACGGGCTCGGGCATGGTCTGTCCTGTTGCGGGCTTGGCCCTTGTTAATCCGCGCCGGAAGGCCGATCAATGTTCAACGGGCCGCATCGGGAGGACCGCCATGAACCGCATTGCCCTTGCCACAATCGCCGCGCTTGCCCTTGCAGGCTTTGTCGGCGGCGGGCTTTACGTGATACAGAAAGGGCCGGGCGACGACCGGTTCGCCCAGTGCCGCAGCGGTCGCATCGGCGGCGATCCGGCGCACTTGGGCGGGCCGTTCACCCTGATCGACCAGACTGGCGCCACCGTGACCGATGGGGACGTCATCACCGGGCCGACGCTGATCTATTTCGGCTACACCTTCTGCCCAGATGTCTGCCCGCTGGACAACGCCCGCAACGCGGAGGCGGTGTATCTGCTGGACGAGAGGGGCTATCAGGTGCTGCCGGTCTTCATCTCGGTCGATCCCGAACGCGACACGCCCGAATTGCTGGCCGAGTTCACCGGCTACATGCATCCCCGCATGCTGGGCCTGACCGGAACGCCCGAACAGGTGCGTGCCGCCAGCCGCGCCTATCGCACCTTCTACAGCGTGCAGGATACGGGCGATCCCTATTACCTGATCGACCATTCCACCTTCACCTACCTCGCCTTTCCGGGGCTTGGCGTGGTCGAGGTGTTCGGGCGGGACATGACGCCCGAGGAAATGGCGGATCGGGTTGCCTGTTTCGTCGATTCGGTCTGAGTGAAATTGACCCACCCGCGTTAACGTCTTACAAAGGCGAAAATGTCTGGCCCCATCAGGAGGTTGCCCTATGGCCGACGGCGAACTGAAGGATCTCGGCCCGGATCCGACCCTGCTTATCGTGGATGACGACGAACCGTTCCTGCGGCGTCTCGCCAAGGCCATGGAAAAGCGGGGCTTCCTGACCGAGACCGCGGATTCCGTCGCGGCCGGAAAGGCCATCGCCACTGCCCGGCCCCCGGCCTATGCGGTGGTCGACCTGCGGCTTGAGGATGGCAATGGGCTCGACGTGGTCGAGGTGCTGCGCGAAAAGCGCCCCGACGCCAAGATCGTGGTGCTGACCGGCTATGGCGCCATCGCGACCGCCGTTGCCGCGGTCAAGATCGGTGCGACAGATTACCTGTCGAAACCGGCCGACGCCAACGATGTCACCGCCGCGCTGCTGTCGGATGGCGAGGCGCTGCCGCCCCCGCCCGAAAACCCGATGTCGGCCGATCGCGTGCGGTGGGAGCATATCCAGCGCGTCTATGAGCAATGCGACCGCAACGTGTCGGAAACCGCGCGGCGGTTGAACATGCACCGCCGGACGCTGCAACGCATCCTCGCCAAGCGCAGCCCGAGGTGAGGGCGGGCGCAGTTGCGCTTGCCCTTGTGGCGGCTGGCTGCGTCGCGGCCCCGCCGCAGGACCGGGTTTCGACCCTGTTCCTGCCCGATGCCGGGGGTCTTGCCGTTTCCGGCAGCCCCCTGCGCGTCGATTTCGGCCGCGCGCCCGACGGCGTGATCGCGCCGCTCACGCGCGAATTGGGGCCACCCCGCGCCGTGCCGCTGACCGCCTGCCCGCCGGGGATTGTGCGGCAACTGGCCTGGGACGATCTTGTCCTGAGTTTCACCCGCGAACAGTTCGTCGGCTGGCGGCAGGCCGGGGCGGCAGCGGGGCAGACCTGCGCCTAAAGCTGCGCCAGCAATTCCGCATGCCGCGCCTTGTAGGCCGCGCGCACCTCGACCGGCGGGCGCAGATGCAGGCAAAGCCCGGCAATTACCTCTGGTTTCGGCGCCCCGAAGAAGCGGTCGGCTTCCGTCGCCGAGAACCCGGCAAGCTGCGTCGCCTCCAGCCAGGCCGAGACCTGATCGGCCTTCTTGATCTGCGCCTTGATCGATTTGGGCACCTCGACCGGCAGGCCGAAGCGGATATGGATCGCCGCCGCCAGCCGCTTGTCAAGCTCGCCATAGGCCGGCCCCACCGCCGCCTTGACCGGCGAGATCATGTCCCCGATCACATATTCCGGCGCGTCGTGCAGCAATGCCGCCAGCCGCCATTTCACCGCCGCCTCGGGCACCAGCCGGGCAAAGATCGCCTCGACCAGCAGCGAGTGTTCGGCCACCGAATAGGGCCAGTCGCCATGCGTCTGACCGTTCCAGCGTGCAACGAAGGCCAGGCCGTGGGCGATGTCCTCGATCTCGATATCCACGGGCGTCGGGTCCAGCAGGTCCAGCCGCCGCCCCGACAGCATCCGTTGCCATGCGCGCGGTTGCTTCATCGGCATTCCTCTTTTTTCCGTCCGATTGCCACGCCCCGCGCGCATTGTCGACAGGGGCCTGTGGTGCTATGTGCGGCGCAACCTTTGATACACGAGGAGAACGCGCGATGGCGCAGGACTATATCGTCAAGGATATTTCTCTGGCCGCG
Source organism: Rhodovulum strictum (assembly GCF_009649175.1). Taxonomy (GTDB): domain Bacteria; phylum Pseudomonadota; class Alphaproteobacteria; order Rhodobacterales; family Rhodobacteraceae; genus Rhodovulum; species Rhodovulum strictum. Next base: position 226,804 of record NZ_WJPO01000002.1, read on the forward strand.
TTCGGCCGCAAGGAACTGGACATTGCCGAAACCGAGATGCCGGGCCTGATGGCGCTGCGCGCGGAATTCGGCGAAGCGAAACCGCTTGCGGGCGCGCGGATCGCGGGCAGCCTGCACATGACGATCCAGACCGCCGTGCTGATCGAGACGCTTGTGGCCCTTGGCGCCGATGTGCGCTGGGCGTCGTGCAACATTTTCTCGACCCAGGATCACGCCGCCGCCGCCATCGCCCAGGCGGGCGTGCCCGTCTTCGCCATCAAGGGCGAAACGCTGGTCGACTACTGGGCCTATACCGACAAGATCTTCCAGTTCGCGGACGGCACCGCCAACATGATCCTCGACGATGGCGGGGATGCCACGCTTTACGTCCTGCTCGGCGCCCGCGTCGAGAATGGCGAGGCCGACCTGATCGCCGTGCCCCATTCCGAAGAGGAAGAGGCGCTGTTTGCCCAGATCCGCAAGCGCATGGCCGAAACGCCCGGCTGGTTCACCCGCCAGCGCGAGGCGATCCGCGGCGTGTCCGAGGAAACCACCACCGGCGTTCACCGGCTTTACGAACTGCACGCCAAGGGCCTGTTGCCCTTCCCGGCGATCAACGTGAATGACAGCGTCACCAAGTCGAAATTCGACAACAAGTATGGCTGCAAGGAATCGCTGGTCGACGGCATCCGCCGCGCCACTGACACGATGATGGCGGGCAAGGTCGCCGTGGTCTGCGGCTATGGCGATGTCGGCAAGGGCTCTGCCGCTTCGCTGCGCGGTGCCGGGGCGCGCGTCAAGGTGACCGAGGTCGATCCGATCTGCGCGCTTCAGGCCGCGATGGACGGGTTCGAGGTCGTTCTGCTGGAGGATGTGGTTTCGACCGCCGACATCTTCATCACCACCACCGGCAACAAGGACGTGATCCGCATCGAGCATATGCGCGAGATGAAGGACATGGCGATCGTCGGCAATATCGGCCATTTCGACAACGAGATTCAGGTCGCCGCGCTGAAGAACCACAAATGGACCAACATCAAGGACCAGGTGGACATGATCGAGATGCCCTCGGGCGCCCGCATCATCCTGCTGTCCGAAGGTCGCCTGCTGAACCTCGGCAATGCCACCGGCCATCCGTCCTTCGTGATGTCGGCCAGCTTCACCAACCAGGTGCTGGCGCAGATCGAGCTGTGGACCAAGGGCGACCAGTATCAGCCGGGCGTCTACATCCTGCCCAAGCATCTGGATGAAAAGGTCGCCCGCCTGCATCTGGACAGGATCGGCGTCAAGCTGACCCAGCTTTCGCCCGAACAGGCCGCCTATATCGGCGTCACGCCCGAAGGCCCGTTCAAGCCGGAACACTACCGCTACTGACGCGGTAACCTTTTGCATCGGGGGCTGCGGCGATTGTGCCGCAGCCCCCGTCCGTTTTCAGGTCAAGCGGCCTTTCAGCGGTCCCGGCGCCGACGTGCGGCGAGTCCCGCCCCGGCCAATGCGGCGCCAAGCAGCAGGCCGCTTGCCGGCAGCGGTACGGCGGATATGTCCGTGCGGCTGACGCCGAACAGCGCCTGGTCCGCACAGCAGACCACGTTGCCCGTGACGGTCATCCCGTTGGCGTTGTTGAAGTAAAGCTGCGACACCCCGTCGAAGATCGTGTCGCCGGACATCGCCACATTGCCGGTCGGCCCGACATAGTTACCCACAAGTTGCAGGTTGTAGGCGCTCAGGAACGGGTTCCAGGCCGCCGCTTCGGCTGCCGCGCCGCCAACGCCCGTCCCGGCCGAGATATAGACATTGCCGCCGCCGGTGACATAGCTCGACAGCGTTGCCAGCTGTGTGCCGTCCAGATAGTTGCCGCCCAACAGGATCGCGTCAAAGGTGCTGAGCGTGGGCAAGTCGAAGGTGATTCCCAGCCCGGTCGTGTAGGTTGCCCCAGCCGCCGCCATCGACGCGGCGAGAGAAGCGCCCGTGTAGGCGAAGTTCGTGGAGTAGGCGTGGATCTTGGTGCCGAACTCGCTCACGAGGTTCGCCACGAACCGATCGACATTTGCCGCGCCTGCCTGTGCGAACCCCGTATCCGTGGTCGCCCATTCGTCGGCATTCACGATCACCGTGGCAGCCGACCCAAGGGACGGAAGCACTGCAAGAGCCAGCGCTGCCAGTCCGGCGCGAACGGAAAAATCACTCATTTTTATACCCCCAGTTGCCGACAGGGACGGACGCCGTCCACTGCCTGCGATGACGATACATCGGAAAGGCAGATTCCCCAAACGGTCTTGGGCGGCGCACTCCGCTTGCCGGTCAGGGCAGAGACGGACGGAATCGATACGCCCGTCCATCATTGGCGCCGACCGGCAGGAAGCCCCGGAACGAGCCCGGGGCGGAGCCCTTCCGTTCAGGGCGTTTCGCCGAACCCATAGGTCTGGGTGACATAGTCGATATCCTTGTCGCCCCGCCCCGACAGGTTGATCAGGATCGACTTGCCCGGATGGTTCTGCGCCTCGCGCATGGCAAAGGCCACCGCATGCGCGCTTTCCAGCGCCGGGATGATCCCCTCGTGGCGCGACAGTGCAAAGAAGGCCGCCAGCGCCTCCTTGTCGTCGGCCGCCGTGTAGGTGACCCGCCCGGTGCGATGCAGATGCGCATGTTCCGGCCCCACGCCCGGATAGTCGAGCCCCGAGGCCACCGTATGCACCGGCGCCGGGTTGCCGTCTGCATCCTTCAGGACCATCGTGCGGAAGCCGTGGATATCGCCATCCTCGCCATAGGTGATCGTCGCCGCGTGATCGCCCAGCCTGGACGAGGTGCCCAGCGGCTCGACCCCGAAAAGCGCCACGTCATCGTCAATGAACCCCGAGAACAGGCCCATCGCGTTCGATCCCCCACCGACACAGGCCGCCACCATGTCGGGCAGCTCGCCCGTCAGTTCCAGAAACTGCTCGCGCGCCTCGACGCCCACCACATGCTGGAAGTTCCGCACCATCATCGGAAAGGGATGCGGCCCCACCACGGATCCGATGGCGAACAGCGCCGTGTCGGCCTGTCCCAGATAGCTCTGGAAGCAACTGTCTACCGCCTCTTTCAGCGACCGCCCGCCAAAGCCCACCGGCACCACCGTCGCGCCCAGCAGTTTCATGCGGGTGACGTTCGGCGCCTCCTTGGCGATGTCGATCTCGCCCATGTGGATTTCGCACTTCATGCCGAAATAGGCCGCCGCCGTGGCCAGCGCCACGCCATGCTGGCCCGCGCCGGTTTCGGCCATCAGCTTGGTCTTGCCCATGAAACGCGCCAGCAGACCCTCGGCCATGCAGTGGTTCAGCTTGTGCGCGCCGGTATGGTTCAGGTCCTCGCGCTTGGCATAGATCTGCGCGCCGCCGCACATGGCCGACAGGTTCTTCAGATGCGAAACCGGTGTCGGCCGACCCTGGAAATGCTTGCGGATGTAGCGCAGTTCGCGGATGAACTCGGCCGACTTGGATATCCGGTCATAGGCGTCGCGGATCTCCTTGAAATGCGGCTCCAGCGGCGGCGGCAGCATCGCGCCGCCATAGTCCCCGAACCATCCATCCCGCGTCGGCGTGGTCTTAAGATAGGACGCCATCTCGTTTCCTCCTGGACGTGACTGGCGCCGATATGACAGCGCGCAGGCAGCGGCCTCAAGGCGTGAAAGCGCCACATCGCAGGGCCGCGCGCAGGCTTGGGGCTCTTTTCATTTTGTCCGGTCAGCCTTTGTGCCTAGGGTTTGCTCATGGTGAGGACCCATTCTTCAAGCGGGAGGAGTTGACATGGGAAAGCGCGAAGACCTGATCGCCAGATATGCCGAGGATCTGCGCACCAAATGCGGGATCGAGCCGGACATGGATTTGCTGACCAAGGTCACCATCGGCTGCGGTCCTGCGATCTATGACGCCGATGCGTCGACGGTCGCCGCCACCCAACCCGGCGAGATCGAGACGGTCCGGACCAACTTCCTGATCAAGAAGCTGGGCCTGCCCGATGGACCCGAACTGACCGAGGCGATCCATGCGGTGATCGAGACCTACGGCAAGTCCGAGCGCAACAAGTATCGCGCGGTGGTCTACTACATGCTGACCAAGCATTTCGGCAAGGAACAGATCTACGGCTGATCCTTGCAGCCGCGGACCGGGGGCGCCCCCGACGGGCGCCCTTTCGCGTTCGGAAACAATCGTCTCAAATGATCGGTACTTGGTCTTTGCGCCGATCCGCCCGCCGGGGTACTGTTTCCTTATGGCCGCCAGTAAGGCATGGCCCTCCAGATTCAGTTCACGTGTGGTGCGACCGGGTGCACGTGGTGATGGGGGGTTCTGCATCTGGCAGGGCCCCCCATCCTTTATTCGCGGCTGGGGATCCGTCCCATGCCCTGCCGGGACGCAGGCGCCGGGCCGTTACAGCCCGCCCATCTCGCAGATGATCCGCCATTCCTCGTCCGTCACGGGCTGCACCGACAGCCGCGAGTTGTTGACCAGCACCATGTCCGCCAGCCGCGGATCGGCCTTGCACATCTCCAGCGTCACGGGACGGGGCAGCGGCTGAACCGCCTTGATGTCCACACATTCCCAGCGCGGATCGTCGGCCTTGCTGTCGGGATGGGCTTCGGCGATCACCTCGACGATGCCCACGACCGCCTTTTCGCTGAGCGAGTGGTAGAAGAACCCTCGATCCCCCGGCTTCATCGCCCGCATGTTGTTGCGCGCCTGATAATTGCGCACGCCGTCCCATTCCTCGCCCGCGGCGCCGCGGGCCACCTGCTGGTCCCAGCTCCAGGTGTTGGGCTCGGACTTGAACAGCCAGTACGCCATCAGCCGATCACCCGTTTCCATTCCTCGATCGTGACGCTGTCGAACAGCCCCGCCTGCGCATAGGGGTCGCCCGCCGCCCAAGCCTCGGCCGCCGCGCGGTTGGCGACGTCCAGGATCACCAGCGAGCCGCACATCTGCCCGGCACCGTCCAGAAACGGTCCGGCCTGCGCCACTGCGCCGGATTGCTCGATATAGCCCAGATGGGCGGCGCGGTTGTCCAGGCGGGTTTGCAGATGGCCGGGCCTGTCCCGGCAGATCAGCGCGAAAAGCGGCATGCTCATTCCTCCTTCAGGGGGCGGCTCAAGAGGATCTTGACCGCCTCGGATATGCTGCGCCGGCCGTCGATCACATGGGCGACGCTATGGGTCACGGGCATGTCGATGCCGCGCGCGGTGGCGATGGCGGCAACGGCGCGGGCGGTGGCCGCACCCTCGACCGTCACCTCGGGGTCGAAATACTGGCCCTTGCCCAGCGCCACACCAAAGCTGAAATTGCGCGACTGCGCCGAGGTGCAGGTCAGCACCAGATCGCCAAAGCCCGACAGCCCCGCCAGCGTTTCGGGGTCAGCGCCATAGGCCCGCGCAAAGCGCTGCATCTCGGCAAAGCCGCGGGTGATCAGCGCGGCCCGCGCGCTTTCGCCGAGCCCGGTGCCGATCACGATGCCCGCGGCAATCGCCATCACGTTCTTCAGCGCGCCACCCAGTTCCGCCCCCACCGTGTCGGTGGTGCGATAAAGCCGCAGCGTCGGTGTGGACAGTCGTTCCTGCAACGAGACGCCCATTGCGGGATCGGCGCAGGCCAGCGTCAGCGCGGTCGGTAGCCCGCGCGCGATGTCGGCGGCAAAGCTGGGTCCGGTCAGCACCGCGGGCACCGTCTCGGGGCAATTCTCGGCGATGATCGCCACCGGCCCCCGCCCCGTCGCCAGATCGACCCCCTTGCAGCAGGCCACCATCGCCCGGGCCCGCAGCCGCGGACCATAGGTTTCCAGAACGCTTGCCAGCACCTGCATGGGCGTTGCCAGCAGAACCAGTTCCGAACCGCCGATCGCGTCGATATCGGACGTGATCGCCACATTCGGCGGCAGTTGTACGCCGGGCAGGCGCGGGTTTTCGTTACGCTGCCGGATTTCCTCGGCAAACGGTTCTTCATGCGCCCAGATCGCCACATCGCGCCCGGCCTCGGCCAGCACGACGCCCATTGCCGTGCCGAAGGCGCCTGCGCCTGCAATCCCGATCACGCTCATGCCTTGGCTCCTTTCTTGCCCGCGCCGATCAGGGCGGGTTGTGTCTCGTCCAGCGGCCAGCGCGGCCGGGCGACCAGGTCCATCCCGTCGCGCCCGCCCAGCCGGAACCGCTCCAGCCCCGCCCAGGCGATCATCGCCGCATTGTCGGTGCATAATGCAAGCGGCGGCGCGACAAAGCGCAGCCCCGCATCGGCGGCCACCTGTTCCAGCGCCGCGCGGATCGTGCGGTTCGCCGCCACGCCCCCCGCCACGGCCAGCGCGGTTGCGCCGGGGGCCGCGGCAATCGCCCGCGCCGCCTTGCCCGCCAGCACGTCGCGCACGGCAGCCTGAAACGCCGCGCACAGATCGGCGCGATCCTGCAGCGTGATCCCGCCCTTTTCCGCGATCAGCGCGTCCCGCGCCCGCAGCAGCGCCGTCTTCAGCCCGGAAAACGACATGTCGCAGCCCGGCCGGTCCATCAGCGGGCGGGGAAAGGCGAAGCGCGCCGGATCGCCCGCCATCGCCGCGCGTTCGACCTCGGGTCCGCCCGGCTGGGGCAGCCCCAACAGCTTTGCCGTCTTGTCGAAGGCCTCGCCCGGCGCATCGTCGATCGTGCCCCCCAGCCGGGTAAAATCCTCGACCCCCTCGACCGACAGGAACTGGCAATGCCCGCCCGAGGCCAGCAGCATCAGATAGGGAAAGTCCAGCCCATCCGTCAGCCGCGGCGTCAGCGCGTGACCCGCAAGGTGGTTGACGCCCACCAGCGGCAGCCCGGTCGCCGCCGCGATCCCCTTGGCGCACATCACACCCGCCAGCACGCCGCCGATCAGCCCCGGCCCCGCCGTCACCGCCACCGCGTCCAGATCGCCCAGACCCAGACCGGCCGCGGCCAGCGCGTCGTCCACGCACAGGTCGATCTTTTCGGCATGCGCGCGGGCCGCGATCTCGGGCACCACACCGCCAAAGGGTGCATGCAGCGCCGTCTGCCCCCGCACGACCGAGGACAGGATTTCGGGCGGTCCGCCCGCACGCTGGCGCACCACGGCTGCGGCGGTATCGTCGCAGCTGCTTTCCAGTCCCAGCACCGTAAGGGTGTCGCCCATGGCTCTGCCGTTGCCTCGTCTGACCGGGGCAGGTAACACCAGCCCGACGACCGGCACAATCCCGCGAGGCCCGCCTTGCCCCATGAACGCCCCCTTCTGCTGCTGACCCGCCCCCGCGCGCAATCGGCCCGCTTTGCCGCGGATTTCGTCGCGCGCTTCGGCACCGGCTTCGACATCCTGACCGCGCCCGCGATGGAAATCCTGCCCGAGCGTGATCCGATCCCGCTGGACGGGGTTTCGGCGCTGATCTTCACCTCGGAAAACGGGGTCGCCGCCTTTGCAGCCGTTCAGCCCGACCGCTCGCTTCATGCCTGGTGCGTGGGCGAGCGAACTGCCGATGCGGCGCGCGCGGCCGGTTTCACCGCCACCGCGTCCGAAGGCACCGCTGAAACCCTTGTGCGCGATCTTGCGGCGGCGGGGCCGAAGGGCAAGCTGCTGCATCTCAGGGGCGAACATGCCGCAGGCGATGTAAAGGGTGATCTGGCCGCGCTTGGCTTTGAGATCGAGAAGCGGGTGGTCTATCGGCAGGCCGCGCTGCCCTTCGGCACGGATGTTCTGGCCCGCGTGGCGCAGGCACCGCTGACCTTGCTGCCGCTTTTCTCGCCGCGCTCTGCCCGGTTGGTGGGGGCCGAATTGCACGACAGCCCCGGCCGGTTTGCACTGGTGCCGATGAGCCCGGCGGTCGCTGCCGCCTGGACCGGGCCCGCGCCGCTTGCGCAGGCCCAGGCCGAGCGGCCCGATGCCGATGCGATGCTTGATGCGCTTTCCCGGTTGATTGACGCATTCCCCGCGCCTTGAGGCGGTTCGGGCGAGCCAGTAAGGTCGCCCCGTCGCGCAGCGCGGCCCAAGGCGAAGCGAATCGAAAGGCGGTTTTCCGTGGCCAATACCCAAGACGACAAGGAACCCGTGGACCCCGGCAAGCTCGCGCAGCCCGGGCCCGACGCCGAGCCGACCCCCGCCGCGCAGGACGACACGCCGCCCGAGCCGCGAGATCTGGCCGACACCATCGACGAGGCAACCGCAGCCTGGGAGGAACCCAAGCCTGCGGCCGCCCCGCCGAAACCCGCCAAGCCGGCCCCCGCGCCCCAGGCCAGGGGCGGCTTCCTGGTCCCGCTGTTCGGCGGCGTGCTGGCCGCGGGGCTTGGCTATGCCGCCGCCAATGTCATCAAGCCCGAGGGCTGGCCCTTCCCCGGCGCGGTCGCGGGTGTCGGGCCAGAGGTCCGCTCGGCGCTTGCTGCGTCCGATGCGCGGCTGGCCGAGACGCAGGCGCAGGTTGCCGAACTTCAGGTCCGGATCGCCGCGCTGGCCGAAACCGACAACGCCCCGGCCCAGGACTTTTCCCCGCAGATCGCCGCGCTGAGTGCGGACATGGCTGCGCTGTCGGGTCAGGCTGCGGATCTCGGCGACCGGCTCGCCGCGCTCGATACCCGGGTCGAGGAACTGGCCAAGGCGCAACTGGCTGTCGTGACCGAAGAGGCCGCCGCCGCCCTGTCCGCCTATGAGCGGGAAATCGCGGCGATGCGCGACGAACTTTTCAGCCAGCGCGACCAGAACGCAAGGTTGGCCGAGTCCGTTGCCGCCGTCGCCAATCAGGCCGAGGCCGAGATCGACGCCGCAATCGGCCGTGCTGTCCAGATCGAGGCGCGCGCCGCGCTGATGCGGATCGACGCGGCGCTGGCCAATGGTGCGCCCTTCGACACCGCGCTGGGCCAGTTCGGCGGGATCGACCTGCCCGAGGGACTGACCCGGGTCGCCGACCGCGGCGTGCCCACGCTTGCCGCGCTGCAACGCGATTTCCCGCATGCCGCGCGCGCCGCGCTGGATGCCGCGCTGCCGGTCGAGGCCGGGGCCAGCGCTGGCGACCGCTTCAATGCCTTCCTGCGCAGCCAGCTTGGCCTGCGCTCGCTCGCGCCGCGCGCGGGGGGCGATGCCGATGCCGTCCTGTCGCGCGCCGAGGCGGCGCTGCGTGACGGCGACCTGCGCGCCACGCTGGCCGAGCTGGACGCCCTGCCCGAGCCCGCCATGGCCCAGATGGCAGGCTGGATCGCGGCCGCCACCAACCGCGCCGATGCCGTCGAGGCCACCCGGGCGCTCGAGCGAAGCCTGAACCAGTAAGGACGCGCGACACATGCTCTGGTCCCTTCTCAAGATCCTCATTTTCGTCGCGATCGTCGCGGGTCTGACCTATGGCGCAGGCATCCTGATGGAAAACGCGCCGGGCCTGCATATCGCGGTGGCCGATGTCGAATTTGCCCTTGGCCCGCTTCAGGCCGTGATCCTTGCGCTGCTCTTGGTGGCCGTGGTCTGGCTGGTGCTCAAGCTGGCGGGTTTTCTGGTTGCTCTCCTGCGCTTTCTGAATGGCGACGAAACCGCGATCTCGCGCTATTTCAGCCGCTCGCGGGAACGGCGCGGCTTTCAGGCGCTGGCCGACGGGATGCTGGCGCTGGCCTCGGGCGAGGCACGGCTGGCAATGTCGAACGCCGCCAAGGCCGAACGCTACCTGCGCCGCCCCGAACTGACCAACCTGCTGAGCGCGCAGGCCGCCGAGATGACCGGCGACCGCGCCCGCGCGACCGAGATCTACAAGAAACTGCTTCAGGATGACCGCACCCGCTTTGTCGGCATCCGCGGGCTGATGAAGCAGAAGCTTTCCGATGGCGATACCGACACCGCGATGCAGCTTGCCGAAAAGGCCTTTGCGCTGAAGCCCCGGCACGAGGAAACGCAGGACACGCTGTTGCAGTTGCAGGCCCGGGCCGAGGACTGGAAGGGCGCGCGCCAGACCCTGAACGCCAAGCTGCGCCATGGTTCGCTGCCGCGTGACGTGCACAAGCGGCGCGACGCGATCCTTGCCCTGTGCGAGGCGCGCGATCTGATGGTCGATGGCGAAGGTCCGCGGGCGCGCGACATGGCGATCGACGCGAACCGGCTGTCGCCCGACCTGATCCCCGCCGCGGCGCTGGCGGCCCGCGCGCTGAACGAACAGGACAAGCCGAAACAGGCGGTCAAGGTTCTGAAACGCGCCTGGGACGTCCAGCCCCATCCCGACCTCGCCGCCGCCTTTGCCGAGCTTGCGCCCGACGAAACCCCGGCCGAGCGGATCGCGCGGTTCGAGACCCTTGTCGCGGGCAAGCCCGACGATCCCGAGACCCGGATGCTGATGGCCGAGTTGCACATCGCCGCCGAGGATTTCCCCGCCGCCCGCAAGGCGCTGGGTGATCTGGTCGAGACCGATCCGACCGCGCGCGGCCTGACGCTGATGGCCGCAATCGAGCGCGGCATGGGGGCCGATGACAGCCTGGTGCGCGGCTATCTGGCCCGCGCGCTCAGCGCGCCGCGGGGCTCGCAATGGGTCTGTGACAGTTGCGGTGCCGCGCATGAAACCTGGGTGCCGGTCTGCACCCGCTGCCACGGCTTCGACACGCTGGGCTGGAAACGCGCCCCCGCCCCGCAGATCGCGCTGCCCGGCGCAACCGACATGCTGCCCCTGCTTGTCGGCGGCCCGTCGGGCGCCCGCGGCGCCTAGCGTCGAACCAAGGTCTGGCGCGTCACACCTTGCGCGCCAGATCCAGCGCCGCGCGCAGCACGGCGCGGTCGCCGATATGGTTGGCCAGGATCAGGATCAGCTGGGCGTTCAGCGCGTGGCTTTGCGACTCGGTCAGGCCGCGATGGGCGGCCAGAAGTTCGGCAAGAAAGCCGTCGGGATCGTCCAGATTGGGGGTGTCGATCAGCGTCACGGCCGTCCCTCCCACAGCGCCGCCAGTGCCTTTCTGATCTGCCGTGCATCGGCCTCGACCCAGCGCGCGGCGATCACCTGATCCGGCCGGACAAGGTACAGCGCCCGCCCCGCCCGCCCCAGATACCGCTCTGCCACCAGATCATTCACCTCGGCCACCAGAACCGGCAGGTCCAGTCCGGTCGGCGGCTCGCAATTGACCGCCAGCAGCACAACCCCGCGGCCAAGCGCAGTCAGCAGCCAGCCCTCGCCCTGCGGCGCATCGGGCGCCACCGCACCGGGGCACGAGATTTCGGGCAGGCGCGCGTCGTCGGGGGCGCTGGTGGCATAGATGCAGGGCGTCGACAGCCGCCCGGCATTGACCCAGCCCCGGGCAAAGGGCGCCTTGCGCGCCAGCGCCAGAACCTGATCGCGGAACAGCCGTTCTGCGCCGTTTGCCGGGGTTATGAACCGGGTCGCGCGGCTGGAGTGCAGCAGGTTCTCGTCCGCGGCCTGCACCCGCTCGCGATTGTAGCTGTCGATCAGGCTGGCGGGCGCATCGCCATGCAGCACCGCCGCCAGCTTCCAGCCCAGATTGTCGACATCCTGCAACCCGCTATTCCCGCCCCGTGCACCGAAGGGCGCGACGACATGGGCGCTGTCGCCGGCAAAGATCACCCGGCCATGAACGAAGTCGCGCAGCCGCCGGCACTGAAAGCTGAAGATGCTGACCCAATCCAGTTCGAAATCGGGGCCGACGACCTTTTCGATCCGGGGGATCACCGTCTCGGGCTTGCACTCGTGCCCGGGATCGGCATGGGGGCCCAATTGCAGGTCGATCCGGTAGATGTTGTCTGCCTGCCGGTGCAGCAGTGCCGATTGCCCGTCATGGAAGCTGGGCTGGAACCAGAACCAGCGTTCCGGCGGGAAATCGGCCTCCATCTCGATATCGGCGATCAGGAAGCGTTCCTCGAACAGATCGCCCTCGAAATCGAGATCCAGCATCGCCCGGATCGTCGAGCGCGCGCCGTCGCAGGCGATCAGGTAATCGGCGCTCAGCCCATAGGTTCCGTCCGGCGTCCTGACCGTGACATGCGCGCCCGCATCGTCCTGATCGAGCCCGGTAACCCGGTTGCGGAACCGCAGGTCGATCTGCGGCTCGGCCAGCGCGCGTTCGGCCAGCAATTGTTCGACATGATATTGCTGGAGGTTCACGAAAGGCGGCATCCGGTGGCCGGGCTCGGCCGCAAGATCGAAGCTGAAGATCTCGTCATCGCCATGGCAGACGCGGCCGACGCTCCAGCTCATGCCCATTTGCAGAACCTTGTCGGCGATGCCCAGCCGGTCGAACAGTTCGAGGCTGCGCTTGGACCAGCACATCGCGCGCGAACCGGTCGAGACCACGTCACTGTCATCCAGCAGGACCGAGGCCACCCCCCGGTTCGCCAGTTCCAGCGCCATCGCCAGCCCGACCGGCCCCGCCCCGACGATGATCGCCTTGTGCCGCGGTTCGGACATGCTCAGGCCCGGCGGGGGGACATAGGCAAAGCGTTTGTAGTCATAGGCCATTGCGCCGCCTCCCGCCGCGCCGGTCCGCTGTTGCCCGGCCTGGCCTGCGCGCGCGCGGCAGGTCGCCGTGCTGGCAGGGCCAAGGGCGGGGGTTGTTGCCCATGGCACTCTCCCACAGGGGTCGTCGATCCGGCCCGCCACCCGGCCGTTAACCTCTGCCACCCTGCGGCCCTCTGCAACCGCTTTTTTTATAGGCAGCGCAGAGCAGGCGGGCCGGGAAGCATCCCGGTATCGGGATCGTCGTCGAATCCCGGTCTGGCGGCCGGATTGTGTCCGCCAGAGCGGCGGCCTGCCGCATGTGCCAAAGGGTCAAGGACGCCCCGACGCTACGTCACGCTGCGCGTCGCGCGGCGGGCTGCGCTATCAAGGATGCCGGATCAGTGGGGAGGAAGAACACATGACCGGCATCGTCATCCTGAGCGGCGCGCGCACCGCCATCGGCGCCTTTGGCGGCAGCCTTGCCGCCGTGCCGCCGACCGCGCTGGGCGCCCATGTCGCCCGCGCCGCGCTGGACCGGGCGGGGATCGAGGGCGCGCGCATCGGCCATGTCGCCTTTGGCCATGTCATCAATACCGAGCCGCGGGACATGTATCTGTCGCGCGTCGCGGCGCTGGAGGCCGGTATCCCCGACACGACCCCGGCGATGAACGTCAACCGGCTGTGCGGCTCGGGGGCGCAGGCCATCGTCTCGGTCGCGCAGGCGCTGATGCTGGGCGAGGCCGATTTCGGGCTGGCTGGCGGCGCCGAAAGCATGAGCCGTGCGCCCTATCTTCTGCCCGCCGCGCGCTGGGGTCAGAAGATGGGCGATGCGGGCGCGGTGGACATGATGCTGGGCGCGCTGAATTGCCCGTTCGGCACCGGCCATATGGGCGTGACGGCCGAGAACGTGGCCGCCGCGCATGGCGTGTCGCGCGCCGATCAGGACGCCTTTGCGCTGGAAAGCCAGACCCGCGCCGCCTGCGCCATCGCCGAGGGGCGGTTCACGGCCGAGATCGTGCCTGTCGAGGTCACAATCCGGCGCGAGACCCGCGGCTTTGCCGTGGACGAGCATCCCAAGCAGACGACGCCCGGGGCGCTGGCGGCGCTGCGCCCCGCGTTTCAGCGCGACGGCACGGTGACCGCGGGCAATGCAAGCGGCATCAATGACGGCGCGGCCGCACTGGTCCTGGCGCGTGAAGACGCCGCCCGGGCGGCGGGGCTGGAGCCGATTGCCCGTCTGGTCGGCTATGCCCATGCCGGGGTCGCGCCCGAGGTGATGGGTATCGGGCCGGTTCCGGCGGTCGAGGCGCTGCTGGCCAGGACGGGGTTGCGCGCCGGGGATTTCGACGTGGTCGAAAGCAACGAGGCCTTTGCGGCGCAGGCCATCGCGGTCACCCGCGCGCTCGGGCTCGATCCGGCCCGGGTCAACCCAAATGGCGGCGCCATCGCGCTGGGCCATCCGGTGGGCGCGACGGGGGCGATCATCACGGTCAAGGCGATCCACGAGCTTGCCCGCATCGGCGGCCGGCGGGCGCTTGTCACCATGTGCATCGGCGGCGGACAGGGGATTGCCCTGGCGCTGGAGCGGCCCTGAGCGGAGAATGACGAGTCACCCCGACCGTATTGCGGTTTGCGGGCCGACCGACATGGGTATTTTTTCCAAGAAGAAGATCAGGGCGCGAACTGGATGCTGGCGCGTGCGCCCTGACCGGTGGCATCGATCACCGACAGGGTTGCAAAGCCCGGGCCGGGAGCGGGCAGATGCGTTTCCCTTAGCCGTAATCCGGTGACGACCGGGGCACCGTCCAGAAGCAGGGTGAAGGGCGGCGTGCCGCCGTCCAGCCGCACCGGCAGCAGGCCGAGCCCCGGCGCCAGCGTGGCGCCATCCGGCGGAAAGGCCAGCCGCGGCCCGGTGGCTTGCGCAGGGGCAAAGCGGCGCAGCGGCTGGGGCAGGTCGGCATTGGCCGCGATCAGCGTGCCGGGCGGCGGGGGCGGCAGCGGGTGGGGGGCGGGTTTCAGCCGCGCGAAAGCCTCGAACAGCAGCGGCGCGGCACTGTCGGCACCAAAGGCGCCCGGCACAGGCGTCCCGTCCGGGCGGCCGATCCAGACCGCGATCACATGCGCGCCGTCGAAGCCCACCGCCCAGGCATCGCGGTGGCCATAGGAGGTGCCGGTCTTGAAGGCGATCCGCCCCTGGGCCGCGGCAGGCGGCGCAGGCGTGCCGCGCAGGATGTCGGCCACCTGCCAGGCGGCTTCGGACGGCAGGATGGCGGGGCCGGGGGTGGTTTGTGCGTCTGCGGTCTGCCAGTGCAGCCCGACCGCGCGCCCGCCATTCGCGATCCCCGCATAGAGACGGGCAAGGTCTTCGAGTGTCACGCCCAGCCCCCCCAGCGCGACGGCAAGACCCGGCACCCCGCCGGGAATCGCAGGCGTGATTCCGGCGCGTTCCAGCCCGGCGACCAGCCGCGCAGGCCCCAGCGCCTCGGCCAGCGCCACGACGGGAATGTTGCGCGAGGATTGCAGCGCCGCGCGCGCCGTGATCGTGCCGCGGAAGGTGCCGTCGAAATTGGACGGCCGGTAGCTGCCGAAAGTGGCCGGGCGATCCTCGATCAGCGTTTCGGGATGGGCCAGCCCCTCGGCGAAGGCAAGGCCATAGACCAGCGGCTTCAGGGTCGAACCGGGCGAGCGGGGCGCGATGGTCATGTCGACATAGCCCGCCCGCGCGCTGTCGGTGAAATCGGGGCTGCCGAGATGGGCGAGGATCTCGCCCGTGCGGTGGTCGGCGACGATCAGCGCCGCCGACAGGCCGGGGCCAAGCGGGGCGACCGTGCGGCGCAACAGCGGCTCCAGCCGCGCCTGCAACCCGGCCTCCAGCGTCAGGTGGTGCAGCGCCGCGCCCGGATCGGCGGCGCGGGCGCGGTCGGCAAGATGCGGGGCCAGCGCGGGGAAGGGGTGGCGGGTCTCGGGCACCGGGGCGCGGGTGGTGGCGGCCAGATCCCCGGCCCCCAGCAGGCCCGCCTGTGCCATCCGCGCCAGCACCCGGTCGCGCCCGGCGCGCGCGGCGGCAGGATTGCGGTCGGGGCGGCGGTCCTCGGGCGCCTGGGGCAGGGCGACCAGCAGGGCGGCCTCGGCGGGGCTCAGCCGCCGCGGCGGCTTGCCGAACCAGGCCAGGCTGCCCGCGCGCAGCCCTTCGAGATTGCCCCCGAACGGCGCGCGGTTCAGGTACAGCGTCAGGATCTCGTCCTTGTCCAGCCGTCGTTCCAGCGCCAGCGCCACCCGCATCTGGCGCAGCTTGCCGCCCCAATGCCCGGTGCCGCTGTCCTCCAGCAGCCGTGCGACCTGCATCGTCAGCGTCGAGCCGCCCGAGACGACGCGGCCATGGCGCAGCGCCTGCCCCGCCGCGCGCGCCAGCGCCAGCGGGTCGATGCCCGGATGGCGGTAGAAGCGGCGATCCTCGCGCGCGATCAGCATCGCCAGATAGCCGGGATCCACGGCATCAAGGCTGGTCGCTAGCCGCCAGCGCCCATCCGCAGCCGTATAGGCGCGCAGAAGCACCCCGTTGCGGTCCAGCACCTCGGCCGAGCTTTCGGCCACCAGCACCGGCAGATCGGTTGCCGCGATCCAGCGATCCGTTGCATCCCGCGCCGCCGCGCCGATGAACAGCGCCGCGACAAGGACCAGCGGCAGCCGCCTCATTCGCTGACCGAGGCGCGGCCCGTATCGGTCCAGGCGCGGCGGTCGGGGCGATACATGTCCTCGACGCTGGCGGCGGGGTGACGATAGCTGCCCGGCGCGGTGGCGCGCAGGATATAGGCCAGCCGGATCGGCGCATCCGATCGCAGATCGACCGCGGCCAGGAACCGGTCCTGCCGCGCCTCGGTATGGGCGGCGTCTTCGGTCACGTCCAGCCAGTCGAGCGCCCGGATATCGCCCGCGCGGATCAGGTTCGGGTTGTCGATCTCGAAGCCTGCGGGCAGCGGGTCGGCCACCATCAGGCGCGCCTCGGTCGGGGTGAAGGGCGTGACCTCGATCACCGTGACGAGCCGCGTTCCCGCGGGGACGGCGTCCAGCGTCGCGGGCGTGCCATCCAGCGTGTAGTGTCGGCGCGTGATGGCAAAACCGTTGCCGCCTGCGGGCTCGGGCGTGTCGGGCACGCCGAAGGTGGTCAGCGTCAGGACCTCGTCCGCGCCGCTGCCGTTGCCGATCACCGCCGGGGCATCGCTGTCGCGCAAGAGCCGCACCAGCGGCCCGTCAAGCGGCGCACCGTTCAGGGTAAAGCCCGCCGCCCCCGGCCGGTCGATCAGCGCATGCGCGGCCAGAAGCGTCCAGACCGCCTCCTGGGTCGAGCGTGTCCGGCCTGGCGCGGCGACGTAATCGGCCAGAACCGTGCGATTGACCGCCGCGCTGCCAGCCTCGGCCGCCAGTGCCAGAAGTCCGGCGGCATCGCGCAGGTCGGTGCCGTAATCGGTGCGCCAGAGGGGTGGTTCGTCGGCGCCCATCCGCGCGCCCATCCGGCCCGCGGCATGGGTGAACATCGCCTCGGCCCGCACCGGATCGCCGTAAGCCGCCAGCGCCGCGCCCAGTTGCCCGGCCGCCAGCGGGGTCGCAAAGGCGCGGCCCTTGACATCGGCATAGTAGCGCAGGTCCGCCATCGCCGCGGCCCCCTCGCGCGCCAGCACCATCAGCGCATAGGCGATATCCTCGCCGCCCTCGTCGAAATCGGGGGCATAGGCGATCCGGTTGCGCAGATTGTCCAGCGCCGCGCGGAAGGCATGGGCGGGAACCGCAAAGCCCTGCACGCGGGCGCGGCTCAGGAAATCGGTGACATAGGCATCAAGCCAGAAATCCCCCGCCTCGGGCCGCCAGAGCCCGAAACTGCCATTCGGCGCCTGATTGGCCAGCACTGCCGCGATGGCCTGATCCACGCGGGCGCGCAGGTCGTCGCGTGCCCCCAGCCCCATCGCCACCGCGATCTCATCCAGATAGACAAGCGGCAGCGCGGCCGAGGCCAGTTGTTCCGTGCAGCCATAGGGATAGCGGTCAAGCGCGGCCAGAAGCCCCGGCGCATCCAGCCGTGCGATGGGGCCGATGGCCAGCGTCGCGCGCCCCGTGCCGGGCTGGAAGCCGGTGAATATCGCCTGATCGGCGGTGAAACGGTCGCCATCGGCCAGCGTGAAGCGCGAGCTTCGCAGCACCTCGGGGTCGGTTACCTCGACCGGCAGCGCCAGTCGCCGGCTCAGTGCCTGGCCATCGGGGGTGGTCAGCGTCACGTCGATCCCGGCAAGTCCGGGGTCGCCGGCCATCACGGGGATCGACAGCGTGGCCTTGCCCCCCTCGGCCAGATCAAGCTCCGGCGGGATCGCCGCCGCATCAAGCGCCACGCCCGAGCCCGTCACCGACAGCCCCATCCGCCCCGCCGGACCGGTGGCATGCACGATTTCCAGCAGCAACCGGCTGCGGTCGCCGGGGGCGAGAAAGCGCGGCAGGCTGGCGGTCACCACGACCGGATCGCGCACAAGGATATCGGCCTCGGCCTGCCCCAGCCCGGTCCTGGACCACGCGACCGCCATCAGCCGCAGGGTGCCGTTGAAGGCGGGCAGGTCGAACCGGGCGCGGGCATACCCGTCCGGCCCCACCTGAACCGGCCCCGCGAACAGCGCGACAAGGTCTTCGGTCGGGGGCGGTGCCTGCATCCGCAGCCCGGCCCCGGCATCGCCACCCGAACGGACGCGGCCCATCTCGCCGCTCATCCCGTCGATCAGGCGGCCATAGACATCGCGCAGGCCCATCCCCAGCCGCCGCTGGCCGAAATAATGGCCATCGGGATCGGGGCTGGCAAAGCCCGTCAGGTTCAGGATGCCCAGATCGACAGCGGCAATCGTGGCATGGGCGGTGTCGCCCGGCTGGAGGCCCTCGACCTTCAGCGCGACCTCAAGCGGGGCGCGCGGTCGGGCCTCGGCCGGCATCTCGAAATCTGCGCGCAGGCGGCGCGGGCCGGGATCGACCGTGGCATGGGCCAACCCCAGCGCGCGGGCCGGGTTCTGGCCCGCCGGGGCGTCCATCGGCCGGATCAGCGTCGCGGCGACATAGGCGCCCGCGCCCCATTCCTCGGTTACGGTCAGGGCAACGGTATTCTCGCCCGCGACCAGATCGACCGGCACCATGTCGATCAGCCGGTTCGACATGACCGTGACCAGCCCCTTGCCCGGCGCCCGCGGCACGATCCTGAGCGTTGCGGTCTCGCCCGGCGCATAGGCGGGCTTGTCCAGCGCGACCTCAAGCATGTCGGGGGTGCGGCTGGTATCGGCGGGGGCATACCAGCCCGCAAAGAATTCGGCCGATGCCTCGGCAAAGGGGCCGTCCGTGCGCGTGACGACCAGTTCGTAGTGGCCCCACTGAACCGGCAGGTCCAGCGACAGCCGCCCGCCCGCAAGCACCGCCGCGCCGCTGGTGACGCGGTTGCGGGTGGTCACCGGCTCCCACGCCCAGTCGCCATGCATCTGGTACCATTGATAGCGCGTCTCGACCCGGTTCAGCGCCCAGTCGATGCGCATCTCCTGCGGTGTCCCGTCCGGGCCTAGTCCGAGCAATTCGAACCCGGCCTCTGTCCCCTCGCCCACGACGCCGTCGAAAAGCGGCCTGATGCCGATCAGCGGCGCATCGGGCGCCAGCGTGCGGGTCAGCCGGCGTTCGACCGGGCGGGCCGAGCCCTCGGCCAGCCGCACCACGATCTCGGTCTCCAGCGGCTTGCCCTCGGCCTCGATCCCGGGGAAGGCCAGCGGCAGTGCGGCGCGGCCCTCGGCATCGGTGCGGGGTGCGCCCTCGATCACCGCAAGCTCTGGCGCGATGCGGCTGTCATGGCGGCCGAAGCGGAAACCGGGATGGGCGGGCAGGCTGTCCACCGCCGCCAGCCGAACCTCGCCCTCGATGGCCAGATCGGCCCCGGCCGCGCCGAAAAGATAGCGCGCCGCGATGCCCAGAACCGGCCGGTCCGACAGGCGCAGCGGCCCCTCTGCCAGCGACAGGTCGAAGTCGATCCGCTCGGGCAGGAAATCCTCGACCAGCAGCTTTTGCGTGGCCAGCGGCGGGGCATCGGGTTCGGCATGGATGGCCAGTGTCCAGGTGCCGCGCGGGGCGGTTGCGGCGATACCAAGGGCAAAGACATGCCCGCCCGCCACGCCGCCCGGCGACAGCGCGCGGGTGTGTTCCACCCCGTCGGGCCGGGTCAGGATCGCGGTCAGCGGCAGCCCCTCGACCGCCTCGGCCCGCCCGTCGCGGGCCAGTGCGGTGGCGCGCACTATCTCGCCCGCGCGATAGGCGCCGCGCTCGGTCGTCACGAAGATGTCGACGGGCGGCGCGGGCGGGCGCCCCTCTACGCCGCGGTCGGACAGATCGAATTCGGGCTCGGTCAGCGACAGGAAGGCCAGATCGGCCTCTCCCTCCTCGGCCGTCACCAGCGCGGGGGCCGCCCCGGCCTGTCCGCGCATCAGCCCCGCCGCAAAGGTCGCATGGCCCGCCGCATCGGTCACCGCCGTTCCCAGAACCCGGTTCGCCCGCGACATCAGCGATACCGTGACCCCCGCCTTGGCCTCGGCGCTGGCCAGCGAGCGGACGAAGACATGCAGCCCGTCCGTCCCCGCCATCGTGGCCAGCCCCAGATCGGACAGCACGAACCATTGCGTCGCGGCCGGACGATCATAGGGATCGGCCCCCGGTATCGCCGCATGCAGCGCATAGACCCCCGCAGGCAACCCGGCGATCGCCTCGTCCAGCGGCAGGCGCGTGGTGACGTCGCGGTTCAGCTCCATCCCGACCTCGCCGGTGCCGGTCCAGACCTGTTCGGCCATGTCGGCCGAGAACGCATCCTCCTGCCAGGGCGAAAGCGGGCGGCCGAAATAGCCGTCCTGGATCGCGCGCAGCAGGTTTCGGTCGGACATCCGGTGCAGCCGCAAGTCCAGCCGGTCGGTGTTCACGGTGACCACCGGCAGCGCGGCCTCGCCCGTGCGGGGCAGTACATAGGCCCGGCCGGGAAAGCGCACGGCGGGGCTGCGGTCGCGGACATACTGGGTCAGTTCCACCGGGTGGGCCAGAACCTCGCCGCTTTGGGCGGGCAGGCCCGGGCGCAGCATCAGTCGGTAGCTTTCGCCATGACGCAGGCCCGCGACGCAGAGCCGGTCATCCTCGGCCGTGACGGCAAGACCGGGCTGGGGAAGCTGGACGAAGGGCGCGAAATCCGCGCCACGGGCAAGCGGTTCGGAAAAGCGGGTACAGATGCGCGGGCTGGGGGCGTCGCTTTCCACGTCGGTCTCGACCACGCGGAAGCCGTGTTTCGCAATCGCTGCGTCCAGCCGTTCGGCGATGTCGTCGCGCGGGGCCAGCGTCTGGGCCAGCCGCAGGGCCGGAACCGTTTCGCGCCCGCGGCCCACGGCCTCCAGCGCCTCGGCCATCACGACCAGCGCCTGCGCGCGGGTCGCAGGCGCGGGGCTGCGCAGATGGGCGTTGATCGCGGCCGACAGCGCACGGTTCTGCGCATTGCGCCGCGCCTCGGCGTTCTGGGTGGGCTGGGCCAGCGTGAGGCTGGCATATTCGATCCAGAGCGCGCCGGTATCGGCCAGCACCAGCGCCGCGCCGGTATGGCCCAGCGTCTCGGCGATCTGGCCTGCGGCGCGGGCCTCGGCGGCGGCCTGAAGCCAGTCTTCCAGCGGTCGTTCATTCACATGATGGCGCCGCGACAGGGCCTCGGCCGCGGTTCGCGCGGCTGACAGATCCTCGGGCCGCAGGAAATCCAGTTCGGCCACCCGCGCGGCCACGCCGCCCAGAATCGTCGGATCGGTGCGCAGAACGCGGGCCGACAGGGCGCCCTGATAGGGCAGGCTGGCAGTGGCGGCGGCCTTGGGGAAACAGGCATTCGAGCGGGTGTTGAAGGTCAGCGCGGTGCAGGCGGGATCGGTCAGGCAGGCGCGCGCGCAGGCCTCGAAATCCGAATCGAACAGGTTGCGCAGATCGCCGCCGGGGAAATCCACATCGCGCGATATCGCCAGCCGCGTGTCGGGAACCGGGCCGGGCATGGGCTGGGCCAGCGCGGGAAGGGCAAGGAAGATCAGACAGAAAAGGGCGGCAAACCGGCGCATCGCGGTCTCCTTCTGCACGTCGCCTCGCGACGGGATGCTGGCACGGCCCGGCGGCGAATGGCAACGATTCCTCCGTTTGCGTTAATCGGCTGTTCACCCTGATCCGACCAGACTGCGGAAACCCCGTGGAGACCCCGCGCATGGACATGACCGAGAGACTGGCGACCGAGCGGCGCAAGCGCCTTGCCGCCGAACGCCTGCTCGACCAGAAAAGCCGCGAGCTGTTCGAGGCGAACCGCCGGCTGTCGCAGCATGCCCTGACCCTGTCCGACGAGATCATCGAGACCCGCCAGACCGCCGAGGATCTGCGCGGGCAGAATACCCAGGTGCTGTCCGAGCTTGCCGAGGTCTCGCTCGAGGCCGATGTGGCCAAGCAGCGGCTGTGGGATTCGCTGGAAACCGTCAAGGACGGCTTTGCACTGTTCGACGCGCAGAACCGGCTGGTGATCGCCAACCGGGCCTATCTGTCGGTGTTCGACGGGCTGGAGGCGGTCGTTCCCGGCATCCGCTATGACGAGATCGTGCGCCTGAGCGTCGAGGAAGGGATCGTCGATATCGGCGCGCGCGCGGCTTCGGACTGGATCGAGGAATTCCTGACGCGCTGGCACCAGAACCCGGTGCCGACCCGCGTGGTCCGGCTGTGGAGCGGCGATTACATCAAGCTCGTGGATCGGCGCACGCCCTCGGGCGACATGGTCTGCCTTTCGATGAACATCACCGACATGATGCGCATGTGGGCCGCGGTCGAGGCGATCCCCGACGGTTTCGTGCTGTATGACCATGACGACCGGCTGGTGATGTGCAACGACCGCTACCGCGATTTCTACGCCGACAGCGCCCCGATCATGAAGCCGGGCAACAGTTTCGAGGAGATTCTGCGCTACGGCCTGGGCAATGGCCAGTATCCCGAGGCGCTGGGCCGTGAAGAGGACTGGCTGACCGAGCGGATGAACCGCCACCAGCGCCCCGAGGGCATGATCGAGCAGCGTTTGCCCGATGGCCGCTGGCTGCGCATCCTAGAGGAACGCACCCCTGATGGCGGGCTTGTCGGGCTGCGTGTCGACATCACCGAACAGAAGCGCCAGCAGATGGCGCTGGACCGCGCCCGCGTTGCCGCCGAGGCAGCCAACCGCGCCAAGTCCGCCTTCCTCGCCAACATGAGCCACGAGTTGCGCACACCGATGAACGGCGTGGTCGGCATGGCCGAACTGTTGTGCGAGACCGAGCTTTCCGAGGAACAGCGGCTTTACGCCCACACGATCCGGGAATCGGGCGAGGCGCTGCTGAGCCTGCTGAACGACGTGCTCGACTATTCCAAGATCGAGGCCGACAAGCTGCAACTTCACCCCGAGCCGTTTGATCTGGAGCGCACGATCTACGAGATCGTGATGCTGTTGCAGGCCCCCGCGCGGGACAAGAACCTGGATGTCCTGATCGACTACGACCTGTTCCTGCCCACCCGCTTCGTCGGCGATCGCGGCCGCATCCGGCAGATCTTCACCAATCTCGTCGGCAATGCGATCAAGTTCACCGAGCGCGGTCATGTGCTGGTCCGTGTCGTCGGCTTCGAGGCCGAGGAAGGGGCGCTTCAGCAGATCAACGTCACCGTCGAGGATACCGGCATCGGCATTTCCCGCGACATGCAGGACCACATCTTCGGCGAGTTCAACCAGGTCGAGGACCAGCAGAACCGCAAGTTCGAGGGGACCGGGCTGGGCCTGGCGATCACAAGGCGGCTGATCGGGATGATGGGCGGCGAGATCTGGCTGGAATCCGAAAAGGGCGAGGGCGCCTGTTTCGGTTTCAGCCTGACCCTGCCGGTTGCCGAGGAACGCGAGCCGCTGCCTGCCCCGGAAACCGCCTCGGTGCGGCATGTGCTGGTCGTGGACGATCAGGAGGTGAACCGCACGATCCTGGAACGCCAGCTGTCCCAGCTGGGCCTTGAAGTCACCTGTCATGTGACCGCCGAGACCGCGCTGGGCGTCGCCGACAGTACCGATCTGGTCATTACCGACCACCGGATGCCCGGCATGGACGGGTTCACCTTTGCCCGCGAACTGCGACGGTCTGGCTATTCCGGTCCGATCCTGATGCTGACCTCGAACCCCGCCTGCCTGGGCAAGACCGGGCGCAACTCGGAATCGGGCATCGACCTTGTGTTGCAGAAACCCGTGCTGCGCCGCGCGCTCTACGAGGCGATTTCGACCCTTGCGCCCTCGGTGCAGGCCGGTTCTGTGGCCGCGGCCGGTCCCGGGCCCGCATCGCCGCGTCGGCCCATGCGCGTTCTGGCCGCCGAGGACAACCGCACGAACCGTCTGGTGCTGGGCAAGATGGTCGAGGGGCTGAATGTCGACATGCGCTTTGCCGACAACGGCAATGAGGCAGTCGCCGCCTTTCGCGAGGTGCGGCCCGACCTGATCTTCATGGATATCTCGATGCCCGAATGCGACGGCAAGGAGGCCACCGGCGCGATCCGGCGGATCGAACGCGAAACCGCTGCGCTGCCGGTGCCCATCGTCGCGCTGACCGCGCATGCGCTGCAAGGCGATGCCGAGGATATCCTGGCTGCGGGGCTGGATGCCTGCCTGACCAAGCCCCTGCGCAAGAGCGACATCCTGGCCGCCATCGAGGCGCATCACCCCGCCGATTGCGCGCCGCTCGATCCCGCCGCTTCCGTTGCGGGTGACACGGCCGAGACCCTGCCGCGGCTGCGCGCGATCTGAGCGGCGACCGGCTCAGTCCTCGGCCGCGCCGCGCAGAAAGACGGGGCGATCCGGCTCGGACATCTCGGGGACATGGGCATAGCCGCCCGCGTCGAAGTCCAGCAGCGCATCGGGATCGGTCAGCCGCCGCTCGACGATGAAGCGGGCCATCGCGCCGCGGGCCTTCTTGGCGTAGAAGCTGACGATCCTGGGCCCGCCCGGCCGGTCCTCGAGAAAGACCGGCGTGATGACCCGCAGGCGCAGCGCCGCTGGATCGACCGCGCCGAAATATTCCTGGCTGGCGCAGTTCACCAGGATATCGGTGCCCGCCGCCTCGGCCGCCGCGTTCAGCGCGCATGCCAGCCTGTCGCCCCAATAGGCATAAAGGGTGTCGCCCTTCCCGGTTTTCAGCCTGGACCCCATTTCCAGCCGGTGCGGCTGGATCGCATCAAGCGGGCGCAGCAGCCCGTAAAGCCCCGACAGGATACGCAGCCGGTCCTGGGCAAAGCGCAGATCGTCCGCGTCCAGCGAGGCGGCCTCGAACCCGGCATAGGTGTCACCCGCGAACAGCAGGACCGCGGGCTTGACCGCTTCGGGCGCGGGCGCGGCGGCGAAATCGCGGAACCGCTCGGCATTCAGGCGCGCGAGCTTGTCGCTGATATGCATCAGTTTCGTCAGATCGGCCGGGCTCAGCGCAGATGCAACACCGGCCAGATGCACCGCGTCCTCCTGAAAGGCGGGCGCCGTGGGTTTGATGCCCCCGACCGGGGCAGGGTCCAGCCGTTTCGCGGGCGAAATGACGACGATCATGAGAAGCCTTTTCCGAAACCGGCGGCACAGATAGCAGACCGCCCCGGGCCGTCCAGCCCTACTCCCCGGCCAGCACCTGAAGGAAGGCGGGGCCGAAGCGGTCGGCCTTGGCCGGGCCCATGCCGGGCAGGCGGGCCATGTCCTCGATGCTGGCGGGGCGGCGCTCGGCGATGTGGCGCAGCGTGGTGTGGGGGCAGGACAGGAATTTCCCGGTGCCGTCCTCGCCGCGGCTCAGATCGCGCTGAACCTCCATCAGCCGGTCGAAGATTTCGCCCGCTTCGCGCCCCGCCAGCCGCAGCCGTGCCGGATGGGGCCGTTCGGCCGCCCCGGCGATCACCTCAAGGAATGCCGCGCCGTAGCGGTCGAGCTTGGTTGCCCCCACGCCGCCGATCCGCGCCATCTGGTCCAGCGTTTCGGGTCGCGTTTCGGCCATCTCGATCAGGGTGCGGTCGGTGAAGATGATATAGGCGGGCACGCCCGCGGCCTCGGCCAGCGCGCGGCGCTTCGCCTTGAGGGCCGACAGCAGCGGCGCATCCTCGTCGGAGACCAGCGCCTTGACCACGGGGCGCGATTTCTCGGCGGCGATGGTGTCGCGGCGCAACTCGATTGCGGCCTCGCCCTTCAGGATCGGGCGGGCAGCGTCCATCATGCGCAGCGCGCCGTGGCGTTCGGGATCGGGGCGGACCAGATCGCGCCCCATCATCTGGCGAAAGACGGCCTGCCAGCCGCGCCGGTCGAACTCGCGCCCCACGCCGAACGTGGGCAGCCGGTCATGGCCGCGGGCGCGGATCTTGTCGGTCGCGGTGCCGGTCAGGATGTCGATCAGGTGCTGGGTGCCAAAGCTTTCGCCGGTGCGCAGCATCGCCGACAGCGCCTTGCGCACCGCTTCGGTGGCGTCGAACCGCTCGGGCGGGCTGTCGCACAGATCGCAATGGCCGCAGGGGTCGGGCGCGGTCTCGCCGAAATAGCGCAGCAGCGTCTGGCGGCGGCAGCACGGCGCCTCGGCCAGACCCAGAAGCGCGTTCAGCCGGGCATGATCGGCGGCGCGGCGTTCGGGCGGCGCGGGGCTTTCGTCGATCTGGGCACGACGCAGGCGGATGTCGTCGGCGCCATAGAGCGTCAGCGTCTCGGCCGGGGCGCCGTCGCGGCCCGCCCGGCCGATTTCCTGATAATAGGACTCGATGGATTTCGGCAGGTCGGCATGGGCGACCCAGCGGATATCGGGCTTGTCGATGCCCATGCCAAAGGCCACCGTGGCGACCACGATCAACCCGTCCTCGGTCTGGAACCGCGCCTCGACATCCCGGCGCGGCCCGGCCTCCATCCCGCCATGATAGGCGCAGGCGGCATGCCCCGCCTCGGCCAGCGCGGCGGCCAGGCTCTCGGTCTTGGCGCGGGTCGCGCAATAGACGATGCCCGACTGGCCCTTGCGCGCGGCGGCGAAGGCCAGGATCTGGCGGCGCGGCTGGTCCTTGGGGGCAAAGGCAAGGTGGATGTTCGGCCGGTCGAACCCGCGCAGGAAGGTTTGCGGTGCAACCCCGTCGAACAGCCGCGCCACGATCTCGTCGCGGGTTTCGGCATCCGCCGTCGCGGTAAAGGCCGCCAGCGGCACGTTCAGCGCCCGGCGCAATTCGCCGATGCGCAGATAATCGGGGCGGAAATCATGGCCCCACTGGCTGACGCAATGCGCCTCGTCCACCGCGATCAGGCCCACGCCGATCCGCCGCAACAGGGTCAGCGTCCCGGCCGAGGCCAGCCGCTCGGGCGCCATGTAAAGAAGCTTCAGCGCCCCCGCATCCAGCGCGGCAAATACCTCGCGCGTTTCGTCTTCGGTATTGCCGGAGGTCAGCGCGCCCGCGGCCACGCCCGCCTCGGCCAGCCCGCGCACCTGGTCGCGCATCAATGCGATCAGCGGCGAGATGACCACCGTCACGCCCGCGCGCATCAGCGCGGGCAACTGGAAGCACAGCGACTTGCCGCCCCCCGTGGGCATGATCGCCAGCGTGTTCCGCCCCGCCGCGACGGCGGCCACGATCTCTTGCTGGCCCGGCCGGAAGGCGTCGAATCCGAAGACGGACGACAGAAGGTCGTGGGCTGAGGCCATTGTCCCCTTGGGATGTCCGGATTACCGCTCGGTTTTGCCCGACCATCCCATAGCGGGGCAGCCGGGACAAGCCAAAGGGCGTAGCGCGGCCTTAATAGAAGGCCGAGGCGAGCGTGGGCAGCAGGATGTCGCGCAGCGCGATCACGATCACGAAGACCACCAGCGGCGACAGGTCGAGCGCGCCGGTATTGGGCAGGATGCGCCGGATCGGGCCATAGACCGGCTCTAGCAGGCGCGACAGCCCGTCCCAGATCTGCATCACCAGCGGCTGGCGGGTGTTGAGCACCTGAAACGAGATCAGCCAGCTCAGGATGATGTGGACGATCATGATGAAGAACACGACGTCCAGGATCAGTTTCAACAACGCAAAGATCGCCATCATCATGTCATCAGCCTTCCGGATCAGGTTTTCCGACAGGTAATCCGGGCCGGGGCGCGGTGCAACCGCCATGACGCCGCGTTTTCCCTTGACGCCCGGCGCCCGTCGCGCGAGGCAACTCCCGCCCGACCGGAGCCTGCCGATGTATCCTTTCCTGCGTCTTGCCAAGGAATTCCACGTCCACCGCAACGCCGCGCCGCTGCCGCTGACCGGAACCCATGTCTCGCATCACATGTGCTGGCCCTGGGATCTGGACCTGTGGATGGAGTTGAACAACGGGCGCACGCTGACGCTGCTGGATTTGGGGCGGCTGCCGCTGGCGAAGCGGGTCGGGCTGATCGGGGCGCTGCGCGAACAGGGCTGGGGGCTGACCATGGCGGGGGTGACGGTGCGCTACCGGCGGCGTGTCCGGATGTTCGACCGCTTCCAGATCCGCAGCCGCTGCGTCGGTTGGGATGCGCGGTTCATCTATATCGAACAGGGCATGTGGCGCGGCGAGGAGTGTTGCAATCACGCGCTTTACCGCTCGGCCGTGACGGATGCGAACGGCATCGTGGCGCCCGTGCGCGTGATGGAGGCGATGCGGCGGACGACCGCCTCGCCGCCGCTGCCGGGTTGGGTGGCCGAGTGGATCGCCGCCGAGGCGCACCGTCCCTGGCCGCCGATGGCTGGCTGAGGCAACCCGCAGCAGAGTTGCACCCGCGTCAATTCCCCTGTCTTATGGGTAAAACCGCAGGACGGGGGCAGGCAGGCGGCGGATCTGGGGCTGGTGGTTCTTCGACTGGGCGTCGCAGCCCTATGCGACGCTGCTGCTTACTTTCATCTTTGCACCCTATGTCAAGGAATTGCTGGGCGACGGCAGCGCGGCACAGGCCGCATGGGGCTATGGCGTCGGCGCGGCGGGCATCGTGATCGCGGTTCTGGCCCCGATCCTGGGCGCGGTCGCCGACAAGAGCGGGCACCGGATGGCATGGATCGTGCTATTCTCGGCCTGTTATGTCCTGGGCGCGGGGGGGCTTTGGCTGGCCCATCCGGAGACGTTCAGCCTGCCGCTGATCCTGTTCCTGTTCGGCCTTGGCCTGGTCGGGATGGAGTTCGCGACGATCTTCACCAACGCGCTGCTGCCCGATCTGGGGCCGCGCAGTCAGCTTGGCCGCATCTCGGGCACCGGCATGGCGTTTGGCTATGTCGGCGGGGTGATCGCGCTGGTGGCGATGCTGGCGCTTTTCGCCGAGAATGCCGAAGGCCGGACGCTGATCGGTCTGGCCCCCGTGCTGGGGCTTGACCCCGACACGCGCGAGGGGACGCGCTTTGTCGGGCCGTTCGTGGCACTGTGGTATGTGCTGTTCATGCTGCCCTTCTTCCTGTGGGTGCGGGTGCCGCGCATACCGCCCGTGGCCACCACCCGCGGCGCGCTTGCCACCTGCCTGCCCGAGTTGCGCGCAACGCTGATGCGCCTGCCCCGCACCCCCAGCCTTCTGGCCTATCTGGGCTCGTCGATGTTCTATCGCGATGCGCTGAACGGGATGTATGTGTTCGGCGGCATCTATGCGGCGGGTGTGCTGGGCTGGTCGGTCGTGGATGTCGGCATCTTCGGCATTCTGGCCGTGATCGCCAGCGCGGTGTTCTCGTGGGTGGGGGGGCTGGCCGACAACCGTTTCGGGCCGAAGCCCGTGATCGCGTTCAACGTCATCCTGCTGACGCTGGTCGCTGTCGGGGTGATCTTCATCTCGCGCGACAGCGTGTTCGGCATGGCGGTGCCGCCCGGCTCGAACCTGCCCGATATCGCGTTCTATGTGCTGGGCGCGACCATCGGCGCGGCGGGCGGGGCGTTGCAGACGGCCAGCCGCACGATGATGGTGCG
Organism: Rhodovulum strictum; assembly: GCF_009649175.1. Classification (GTDB taxonomy): domain Bacteria; phylum Pseudomonadota; class Alphaproteobacteria; order Rhodobacterales; family Rhodobacteraceae; genus Rhodovulum; species Rhodovulum strictum. Next base: position 256,181 of record NZ_WJPO01000002.1, read on the forward strand.
ACAGGCCAACCCCGCGCGGATGACCGAAGCCTTCGGCCTTTATGCGCTGGCGGGCAAGGCGACGGCTTTTGTAGCGCCGCTGGCCATCGGGATCACGACGGATCTGACCGGCAGCCAGCAGGCGGGCATTACACCCCTGGTTGTGCTTTTCCTGATCGGCCTTGGTCTGCTAGTCTTCGTGCGGGCAGATGGCGAACGGGAGGAGAGATGGCGCGCATCTTGACCGGGCTGATCCTGGGGCTGGGTCTGGCGCTGGCCGCCCCGGCCGCGGCCGAGACCAATGCAAGCGCGCTGTTCGGTGCCAAGCGTGCGCCTTCGGCCCAGCAGCCTGCCGCAATCGGCAGCTATGCGCGGGGCTGTGCGGCAGGGCTGGTCGAACTGCCCGAGACCGGGCCCACATGGCAGGCGATGCGGCTGTCGCGCAACCGCAACTGGGGCCATCCCGACGCCATCGCCTTTGTCCGCCGGTTCAGCGCCGAGGTCACGCGCTACGGCTGGCCGGGGCTCTATATCGGCGATATCAGCCAGCCGCGCGGGGGGCCGATGATCTCGGGCCATTCCTCGCATCAGATCGGGCTGGATATCGACATCTGGATGCTGCCGCCCCAGCGACTGAACCTGAGCCGGGCCGAGCGCGAGAAGATATCCTCGATCTCGGTGCGCAGTCAGGACCAGCGTCGGGTCAGCGGCAATTACACCCGTGCCCATGCGGCGATCCTGCGGGCGGCGGCGATGGATCCGGCGGTGGACCGCATCTTCGTGACACCCCCTGTCAAGATCGAGTTGTGCAAGTCCGCGACCCGGGCCGATACCCCCTGGCTTCAGAAGATCCGGCCGCTTTACGGGCATGACACGCATTTCCACGTCCGCCTGAAATGCCCCGCGGGCGATCGGCATTGCGAAACGCAGCGGCCTACGGTAGCGGACCTGTCCAAGGGCGGGAACGGCTGCGACGAGACGCTGACATGGTGGGTGACAGAGTATCTCGACCCGCCCAAGGCGCGTCCCGGCACGAAACCGCCCCCCGCGCCGAAAGAGCGGCATCCGCGCGAATTCACCCTGGCCGACCTGCCCGCCCAGTGCCGAAACGTCCTGGCCGCCGACTGATCGCGTTTATTGCGGGCCTGATCCTTGCCCTGCCCGCACTGGCGGACGAGGCGGTGCATGTCGCCACCCTGGGCATCCCGAAAGCCCCCGATTTCGTCGGCCTGTCGGGGATCGACCTTTCGCCGGACGGAGAGCGCTTCGTCGCGATCTCGGACAGGGGCTGGTTCCTGACCGGCCGCATCGAACGCGAGGATGGCCGCCCGGTCGCGTTTCAGCCGGACGGACCGAGGGTCTTCATGCTGAACATGCAGGGACACCGGATGCGCAGCCATGAGCGCGATGCCGAGGGGCTGGCAGTCGCGCCCGATGGGCGGGTCTTTGTCTCGTTCGAGGTGTTTCACAGGGTCCGGTCCTGGCGCGACATCCATGAACCTGCGACCTGGATGCCCGACCTGCCCGATATCGACCGTCTGCGCCCGAATAGCGGGATCGAGGCGCTGGCGCTTGGTCCCGACGGGGCGCTTTATGCCCTGCCCGAGGCGCTTGTCGATGCGGCGGGCGTGCCGGTCTATCGGTTCCCCCTGCCCCCGCCGCAGATTCGCAGCGATGGCACCCCGGCCGATCATTATGCCTCTACCCGGTGGTCCCGGGCCTTCAGCCTGCCCGCGCGGGGCCGGTTCAGGCCGGTCGGTGCCGATTTCGGGCCGGACGGCCGGTTCTATCTGCTCGAACGCGATTTCATGGCGCCCATCGGGTTCCGCAGCCGGGTGCGCCGCTTCGAGATCGGACCGGACGGGCCACGCGATGAAACGGTGCTGCTGGAAACCCCGGTCGGGCGGCACGGCAATCTGGAGGGGATATCAGTCTGGCAGGATGACGCGGGCGCGATCCGGCTGACGATGGTGGCCGACGACAACGGCCTTGCCCTGCAACGCAACGAGCTTGTCGAATATCGGGTTGTCAGTTCGGCCGCAGAGGGCTAGGAAACCGCGTCCGCCGCAGATCGGCGGGCCAAGTCTCCGCGACCTTGCCAAAACGGAACACATGCCCATGACCCGCCTGCTTCCCGGCATCCTTGCCATGGCCGCCATCGTGGTGGCCTCGAACATCCTTGTGCAGTTCCTGTTCGGCCAATGGCTGACCTGGGGTGCCTTTACCTATCCGCTGGCCTTTCTGGTGACCGACGTGATGAACCGCGTCTACGGGACCGCGGCGGCGCGGCGCGTGGTGTTCGCGGGGTTCGTGGTGGGGGTGGCCTGTTCTTTCGTGGGCACGCAGATCATGGGCGAGTTCGGCCCGCTGGTGACGCTGCGAATCGCGCTGGGCTCGGGGCTGGCCTTCCTGACCGCGCAGCTTCTGGACGTGGCGGTGTTCGACCGGCTGCGCGAGGGGCGCTGGTGGCGGGCGCCGCTGGCCTCGACGCTGATCGGCTCGACCGTCGATACGGCGCTGTTCTTTACCATCGCCTTCTCGGCCTGGCTGAGCGTGATCGAGCCCGCAAACGACGTGTCTTGGGCGAACGAGGCGCTGCCGTTGCTGGGGCTTGGGCCGGTCGTTCCGCTCTGGGTGTCGCTTGCGGTGGCGGATTGGGCTGTCAAACTTGCCCTCGCCTTGATCGCGCTGGTCCCGTTTCGCCTTATTGTTGGGCGGCTCACGGCACAGGTTGCGTGAATTAACTGGACATACACCAAATCTGTGGCAGGCTGACCCCAACGGCAACAGCAGAAAGGAGGTGGTCCAGTGTCTAGAGTGATATTGGAGAGAGGTGTTGGAACAGTCGGGGGGGCCGTGGCCTGAGGGCAGCCCCGAAGGCCGAACATCCCCGATTGGGCCTATTGCTCTAACCGGCCCATCTCCGTAGCTCTCGGGGCCGCCTTCATCGGGCGGCCCTTTCCCTTTTGTCCCGCCGGTTCCCATGCTGCGCATCACCGATACGATCATCATCGAGGACTGGGAACTGACCGAGGTCTTTTCCCGGTCGTCCGGGCCGGGCGGGCAGAACGTCAACAAGGTCTCGACCGCGGTCGACCTGCGCTTCGAGGCCGCGCGCTCGCCGAACCTGTCGGAACCGGTCAAGGCGCGGCTGAAACGGCTGGCCGGGCGGCGCTGGACGCTGGAGGGCGCGGTGCTGATCCGGGTCGAGGATACCCGCAGCCAGGCCCGCAACCGCGAGATTGCCCGCGAACGGCTGGCCGATCTGATCCGCACGGCGCTGGAACCGCCGAAACGCCGGGTGCCGACGCGGCCCACGCTGGGCTCGAAACGGCGCCGCGTGCAGGCCAAGAAGGAGCGCGGCGAGGTCAAGGCCCTGCGCGGCCGTATCCCGACCGAGGACTAGCGCCGCGGTCTGCCGGGCCGGGGCTTGAGGCCGTTCGGGCGGCGGCCTAGGGTGGCGCCGGATTGACCCGCAACAGAGAAACGCGCGCATGCCCTTCACACTGGCCACCTGGAACATCAACTCGATCCGCCTGCGCGAGGGGCTGGTGAAACGGCTTCTGACCGAGGAGGCGCCGGACATCCTGTGCCTTCAGGAATGCAAGAGCCCGGTCGAGAAGATGCCGCTGGCGACCTTTCGGGCGCTGGGCTACGGCCATGTCGTCGCGCGCGGGCAAAAAGGCTATAACGGCGTCGCGATCCTGTCGAAGCTGCCGCTGGAAGACGCGGGCGACATGGATTTCGCGGCGCTCGGCCATGCCCGCCACGTTGCCGCGCGGCTGGAAAACGGGGTCACGATCCACAATGTCTATGTTCCCGCGGGCGGCGATGTGCCTGATCGCATGGTGAACGAGAAATTCGGCCAGAAGCTCGATTTCGTCTCGGAGATGCGCGACTGGTTTAGCGACAATCGGCCGGACCGCGCGATCCTGGTGGGCGATCTGAACATCGCGCCGCGCGAGGATGACGTGTGGAGCCACAAGCAGCTTCTGAACGTGGTCAGCCACACCCCGGTCGAGGTCGACCATCTGGGCCAGGCGCAGGAGGCGGGCGGCTGGGTCGATGTCACCCGTGCCGATATTCCCGCAGGAAAGCTGTATTCCTGGTGGTCCTACCGCGCCCGCGACTGGGATGCCGCCGACAAGGGGCGGCGGCTGGATCACATCTGGGCCTCGTCCGACATCGCGGGCGCTGCGCATGGCAGCCGCATCCTGCGGGCCGTGCGCGGCTGGGAGCAGCCCTCGGACCACGCGCCGGTGCTGGCAAGCTTCGATCTGTAGGAGTTCGCCCTTGGGTTTTGCCCCGGGAAGCTCATATAAGGCGCAAAACCGACGACATGCGGAGACGATGACCATGCTGGAATTTGGCGGCAATGCGCGCGGTGTCGCGCCGCAGGGCGACCTGATCAAGGAAATCTCGGAAGCGACCTTCATGCAGGACGTGATCGAGGCGTCCCGCGAGGTGCCCGTGATCGTCGATTTCTGGGCGCCCTGGTGCGGGCCGTGCAAGACGCTGGGCCCGATGCTGGAGGCGGCCGTGACCGCGGCGGGCGGCAAGGTGCGCATGGTCAAGATGAATGTCGACGAGAACCAGCAGATCGCCGCGCAGTTGCGTATCCAGTCGATCCCGACGGTCTATGCCTTTTTCCAGGGCCAGCCGCTGGACGGGTTCCAGGGCGCGCTGCCGCAATCCGAGATCCGGGCCTTTGTCCAGCGGGTTGCCGCCGTGGCGGGCGATGGCGGGCTTTCCGAGGCGATCGAGGCGGCCGAACAGATGCTGGCCGAGGGCGCGGTGGTCGATGCCGCGCAGACCTTTGCCGCCATTCTGGGCGAGGAACCGACGCATGCGGGCGCCTATGGCGGGCTGGTCCGGGCGCATCTGGCGCTGAAGGAGATCGACCAGGCCGAGAGCCTGCTGGCTGCGGTCCCGGCCGAGATCGCAAAGGCCCCCGAGATAGAGGCGGCGCGCGCGCAACTGGCGCTGGCCCGGCAGGCGGCCGAGGCGGGGCCCGTGGCCGAGTTGCGCGCCGCGGTCGAGCATGACCCCGACGACCACCAGGCGCGGTTCGATCTGGCCAAGGCGCTGCATGCCGCCGGTCAGGTCGAGGACGCGGTTGACGAATTGCTGGAACTGTTCCGCCGCGACCGCGAGTGGAACGAGGGCGCGGCCAAGACCCAGCTTTTCACCATCTTCGACGCGCTGAAACCGCAGGATCCCATCGTGCTGAAGGGGCGGCGGAAACTCTCGTCGATGATATTTGCCTGACCGGTGTCGCGGCCTAGCTTGCCCGGTATGTTTTCAGCGGCCGATCTTCCCGACACCATCCCCGTCTTCCCGCTTCCCGGGGCGCTTCTGCTGCCCCGGGCGCGGCTGCCCCTGCACATCTTCGAGCCGCGCTATCTGGCGATGCTCGACGACACGCTCAAGACGCCGCACCGGCTGATCGGCATGATCCAGCCGCGCGAGGTGCCCGGCGGGGCCGAGCGCAAGCTGCATGCCATCGGCTGCGCAGGCCGCGTGACCGCCTTCTCGGAAACCGAGGACGGACGCTACATGATAACGCTGTCGGGCATCTCGCGCTACCGGATCACGCGCGAGCAGGCGGGGTTCACCCCCTATCTGCGCGCGGACGTGTCCTGGGACGGTTTTGCCCGCGATCTTGGACCCGGCGAGAATGACAACCGGTTCGACCGCAAGACGCTGATGGACCTGTTGCGCCGCTACTTCGCCAGCCGGGGCCTTGCGACCGACTGGGACAGCATGAAGGAGGCCGAGGACGAGTTGCTGATCAACTCGCTTTCCATGCTCTGCCCCTTTGCGCCCGAGGACAAGCAGGCGCTGCTTGAAGCGCCTTCGCTGAGCACGCGGCGCGAAACGCTGGTCACGCTGATCGAATTCGCGCTGCGCAGCGGCACCGACGAGGAGACGATGCAATGACCGAGACCTTTCACCCCGACCGCAAGATGCTGGAGGCGCTGGTCTGCCCCGTGACCCATGCGCCGCTGGCCTATGACGCCGAGCGGCAGGAACTGGTGTCGCGGGCGGCCGGGCTTGCCTTTCCGATCCGGGGCGGCATCCCGATCATGCTGGTGGACGAGGCGCGACGGCTCGACTGACCGCCCCCTAGCGGCGGCAGCGCGCCAGCTGGCCGCGATAAAGCTCCGAGCGATCCGCCACCCGGTCCGACACCTTGATGAGCCAGGGTTTGGCCATGTAGCTTTGCCGCGCAAAACCCGCCCGCCCCTCGTGATAGGCAAGGTACTGGTTGCGCGCGTCATGAAGCGGGATGCCCAGCATGTCGCGCGTTCGCGTCATGTACCAGCCCATGAAATCGGTCGCGTCATTGATGTTGTCGCGCCGCGCGCCGCGCTTTCCGGTGGCGCGGGTGTAGTCTTCCCAAGTGGAATCGATCGCCTGGGCATAGCCATAGGCCGAGCTTTGCCGGCCCATCGGGATGATCCCCAACACGAATTGATGCGGTGTGCGGGCATCGCCCACGAACTTGCTTTCCTGGTGCATCACCGCCATCTGCACATGGACGGGAACGCCCCAGCGTCGTTCGGTCCGCTCCATCGCGCGGACATAGTTCGGACGCTCGCGCGCAATCCCGCAGGCATTGTCAAGCTCGCGCGGGGCGGAATAGTTCCCCCCGCAGCCTGCAAGCGCAAGAATGACCACCACGAGAAGGACCCTGCTCATCTGCCCCGGCCTCGTTATCTTTGTTGTTGGCGCCACCATATGCCAATTCGCAGCGGGGGAAAACGCCCAAGCGTCGCGCCCGGATCAGAAAAGCGCGAGGCGGCGCGGCACTGTGGGGCCGGGCTTCACAATCTGTTTCCGCGCGCCGCGCGCTGTCGCATGGACTCTGGCCCGGCTGCGGCAGTATTGTGACCTTATGAGGGTTGCATGAGTATGCGAACGACACGCGCGAAATACAGTCTCGGCCAGGTGGTGCGGCATCGCAAGCACCCCTTCCGAGGAGTCGTGTTCGATGTCGATGCGATGTTCTCGAACACCCAGGAATGGTACGACGCCATCCCCGAGGACAGCCGCCCCGCCAAGGACCAGCCGTTCTACCATCTGCTGGCCGAGAACGATCACAGCTATTACGTCGCCTATGTCTCGGAACAGAACCTTGTGCCCGACGACACCGGCGAGCCGGTGGACCATCCCGACCTCTCCGATCTGTTCGGCGAGTTCGAGGATGGCCATTACCCGCTGCAATTCCAGTTGAACTGAGGATGCGCCGGGCCTAGGCTCCAGACTCATTGATCGTCAAAGCCAGAACAGGACGGTTGCGGCGAGGGCGATGGCGGAAAGGAAGGTCTT
>NZ_WJPO01000030.1 GCF_009649175.1 Rhodovulum strictum
GGGCCCTCAGGACGCCCTCGACCCGCCCGAAAGCAGCACCTTGGCTCCAATGTCAGCCGGCCGGTGAATATCGCGGGTTTACTGGATGGACCGGGCGCGGCGCGATCTGCTGACCCAGGCGCCGCGCCATGTCGAGGCGCCGCGCGGCACCTTTGCGCTGCGCTCGCCGAACCGGCCAAACATGATTTCCCAGTCAACGGTGCGGATCACCGCGCTCGACCCCCTGCGCGCGACATTCGGGATCGACGCCATCGACTGCTTCGACGGCACGCCGCTTCTCGATATCAAGCCGTGGCTCGCCACCATCGACATGCCGCCCGGCGACGCGGGATAGACGCCTGTCGCGATGCGCCCCGGCCGTGCGGAACCCGTCACTCCACCGTCACGCTGACCGGGTCGGACAGGATCGGCGGCTCATGCGGCAGATGCGCGGCATCGCCCAGCAGCAGCCAAAGGCTGTGCGTGCCTGCGGGCAGGTCCAGCGTGACCTGGGTCTGGCCGCCTCCGAAATGGATGTGGTTTTCATCCGCCGGCACCGCTGCCGAGAAATCGAACCCTTCCTGCGGGACATTGATCATCAGATGGTGATGCCCCGTCCCCGCCTGATCGACCCCGGCAGGGGCCACGCCCATCCCCTCCAGGCCGAAGCGGATCGTCACCGGGTTCGATAAGGTCGCGCCGTCCTCGGGCGCGATGATGTAGACGCGCGCGCCCTCGGGCGCCGGGGTGCGGTCCTGGGCCATGGCGGGCAGGGCCAGAACGGCCCCCAGGGCAAGGCTGGCGGAACGGGCGAACGAAACAGCGGTCATGGTCGGACTCCTCCCTGTCTGACGGCGACACAAGGCGGCCCGCAGCCGGGGCCGCCATCCGCAAGAGGGTAGACCGCCGCGCCCTGCCTTCAATCCTCGGCTGAGGGCAGCGGCGCGCGGGGCGGGATCGGCATCCACAGCCCCTCGACATGGATGTCCACCAGTTCGTCGCAGTGAAACAGCGTATAGGTAAAGACCAGCTCGGGCTTGCGCATGATCCGCGGCCCCGATGTCAGCTGGCCTGCCGCCTGCGGCCGGGCACCGGGCTGCATGCGGGGGCCATGGATGCGCTGGCCGGGCGAGACGACGACATCGCGCGCCGGCAGGCCCGCACCAAAGGCACTGGGGCGGATCAGAACGGGCAGCGCCTCGGGATGTAGCGCAAGGAATCCCTCGTCAAGAAGCACGCGGTCCAGCCAGGCGATGCGCTTGAACGGGCCGCGGCGCGTTCGTACCCGGTCACCGACGCGCAGGGTCTGCGCCGGGAAGTCGCCGAAATCGGTGGTGATCCGGGTCATCGGCCCGAAGCCCGGCAAGGCCCAGCCCCGCGACCCGCCCGGCGGCGTCGCGCAATCCCGAAAGCCCCTGATCGAAGACGGGTCAGTCATCGCCGGTCCTTACGGGCGGGCTGCCTTGCCCCTGCCGCTGCCCCGTGATGGCGGGCGGCAGGTTGCGTTGGGGTGCACCGGGCCCGAAAAACCCGATATCCCGGGCACCCCAAGCAACCACACCACTGGTTACTGGCCCCGAAAGGCCCTTACACAGGACCGGACGTATCCGGCCCGGGACTCAATAGGCGCGCCGAATGGGTCAATTCTCGGGTAGAGTGCTGCGCCTTTGTGGAGCTTTGGTGACACAGCGTCCACAAAGGCCGGAAGGGGTTTCGCGCATTGTCCAGGAGTGGGCGACAGTCGCGCCGACAGACCGCTGCTTTCCCGCCGCGACCCGCCGAAACCCGCGCTTTCGTTTCCTGCGCACGAACAATGGATCAAGGCCATCCGGCCATCTTTCGATTGTTCGCAAGATGGAAACAAACCGTTTCCGCTGAATTTTCCTTGCCACGGCGGCCTATCCGGCAGGCACGCGGCCTCTTGTCCGGGTCGTTTCGCAACTCACCGCCAAGGCCGCACATCCGGGACGCTTCCCCCGCCTGACGGTTTCGCCTATATGCGCTGCACCATGGCCAATGCGAAATCCGATCCGAACTACAAGGTGATCGCCGAGAACCGGCGGGCGCGTTACGATTACGCGATCGAGGACGATCTGGAATGCGGGATCATCCTGCAAGGATCCGAGGTCAAGTCGCTGCGCGAGAACGGCGCCAACATCGCCGAAAGCTATGCCAGCGTCGAGAATGGCGAACTGTGGCTGATCAACGGCTACATCCCGCCCTATGAACAGGCCAAGACCTGGGGCCATGAGGAACGGCGCCGCCGCAAGCTGCTGGTCAGCCGCAAGGAACTGGCGCGGTTGTGGTCCGACACCCAGCGCAAGGGCTATACGCTGGTGCCGCTGGTCTTGTATTTCAACCACAAGGGCGTGGCCAAGCTGAAGATCGGCATCGCCAAGGGCAAGAAGACACAGGACAAGCGCGAAACCGAGGCCAAGCGCGACTGGCAGCGGCAAAAACAGCGCCTTCTCAAGGAGCGCGGCTGACCGCCTTGCCAGCCGCGCGGCGCCGTTCTAAGGGAATTCGGTGCTGCGCGAGGCGGAGGGGTTGATGGCCTGTGACGATCCGAAGACGCTGGTCTCGACCGAATGGCTGACGGCGCATCTGAAAGACCCGGACCTGCGCATCCTCGATGCCTCGTGGTATCTGCCCGGTGCCGGGCGCGACCCGCGCGCCGAGTACGAGGCCGCCCATATCCCCGGCGCCCGCTTCTTCGACATCGACGAAATCGCGGATCTGCGCTCGGACCTGCCGCACATGGCGCCGCCCGTGGAAAAGTTCATCGCCCGGATGCGCGCGATGGGGGTCGGCGACGGGCATCAGGTGGTGATCTATGACGGCGCAGGCATCTTTTCGGCGCCGCGGGTGTGGTGGACCTTTCGCCTTATGGGCAAGAGCGATGTGGCGGTGCTGGATGGCGGCCTGCCGAAATGGCGGGCCGAGGGGCATCCGGTCGAGGACATGCCACCCGTGCTGCGCGACCGGCACATGACGGTCCAGCGCCAAGCCCATCTGATCAAGGATGTTACCCAGGTCGCGGCGGCCTCGAAGCTGGGCGACAGCGAAATCCTCGACGCCCGCAGCCCCGGCCGATTTGCCGGCACCGACCCCGAGCCGCGCCCCGGCCTGCGCGGCGGCCATATCCCGGGCGCGCGCAACATCTTCTTCCAGACGCTGCTGAACCCCGACGGCACGATGAAATCGCCCGACGACCTGCGCGCGGTCCTTGCCGCGGCGGGGGTGGATCTGGGCAAACCCGCGATCACGTCCTGCGGCACCGGCGTCACGGCGGCGGTCATCAACCTTGCGCTGGAACGGATCGGCCATCGCGACCACGCGCTTTATGACGGGTCATGGACCGAATGGGGCATGTATGGCGATCTGCCGGTCGCAACGGGAGGTGCATGATGCTGAGCAGACTTTCACCGCAGGCCCCCGACAAGATCATCGGCCTGATGCAGGCTTTCCGCGCCGATCCCCGGCCCGACAAGATCGACCTGGGCGTGGGCGTCTATCGCGACGCGGCGGGCGCAACGCCGGTGATGCGCGCGGTCAAGGCGGCCGAGGAACAGTTGTGGCAGAGCCAGCAGACCAAGGGCTATGTCGCGATCGAGGGCGATCCCGAATTCCTTGAGGCGGTGCGCGGACTGGTTCTGGCCGATGCGGTCGCCGCCGAGCGGGTGGCCGCCATCGGCACACCGGGGGGGACCGGCGCGGTGCGGATCGCGCTTGACCTCGTGCGGCTGGCCAATCCCGCTGCGCGGGTCTTCCTGCCCGATCCGAGCTGGCCGAACCATGCCGCCATCGTCGGCCATCTGGGGCTAGAACAGGTCGAGTACCGCTATTACGACGCCGCCTTGCGGGGGCTCGACCGCGATGGGATGCTTGCCGATCTGGGCGGCGCGGGGCCGGGCGATGTGGTGATCCTGCATGGCTGCTGCCACAACCCCACCGGCGCCGACCTGACCGCGGCCGACTGGGCGGATGTGGCGGCCGTTCTGGAACGGACCGGCGCGCTGGCGCTGGTCGATCTGGCCTATCAGGGCTTCGGTGCCGGGGTCGAGGCGGATGCGGAGGGGCTGCGGATGCTGGCCGCGCGGCTGCCAGAGATGCTGGTCGCGGTCAGCGGGTCCAAGAATTTCGGCCTTTACCGCGAACGGGTCGGCGCGATTCTGGCCGTGGCGGGCGATGCGGCGACCGCAACGCTGGCACGCGGCAACCTGTCGAACCTGAACCGCCAGACCTATGCCTTCCCGCCCGATCACGGCGCGCGCGTGGTCACCGGCATCCTGACCGATGCGGAACTGCGCGCCGACTGGCTGGCCGAACTCGACGCGATGCGCACCCGGATGGAGGGCTTGCGCGCAAGCCTTGCCGACACGCTGCGCGAGATCAGTGGCTCGGACCGCTTCGCCTATCTGGCCGCGCAGAAGGGCATGTTCTCGCTGATCGGCGCAACACCCGATCAGGTGGCCGTGATGCGCGATGCGCATGGGGTCTATGTGATCGGCGACGGGCGGATGAACGTGGCCGGCTTGTCCGAGGCGAACATCCCGCGCGTGGCCCGGGCGATGCTGGCCGCCGGTCTCTGACACAGGGCGACGGCGGAACCAAAAGGCCCGGGCGGATCGCCCGGGCCTTCGGTTTTTCAGGGGGTCGGAACTCAGGACTTGCCGAATTCCGGATAGGCTTCCATGCCCAGTTCGCTGACATCGAGGCCCTTGTACTCGGCTTCCTCGCTGACCCGCAGGCCGATCACCGCCTTGATGAGCGCGAAGCAGACCAGGCTGACGCCGAAGACGAAGGCGCCGATGGCCAGGAACCCGATGATCTGGGTCAGGTAGCTTGCGTCATCGTTCGACCAGGCCACGATGAACGTGCCCCACAGACCCGCGAACAGGTGCACCGGGATGGCGCCCACGACGTCGTCGATCTTGAGCTTGTCCAGAAGCGGCACAGCGAAGACCACGATCACGCCACCCACGGCACCGATCAGCGTCGACTCGGTCAGCGAGGGTGCCAACGGCTCGGCGGTGATCGAGACCAGACCGGCCAGCGCGCCGTTCAGCACCATCGTCAGGTCGACCTTGCCATAGACAAGCTGCGTCAGGATCAGCGCGGCCAGCGCACCGGCCGCAGCAGCGCCATTTGTGTTGGCAAAGATCCGGCTGACATCGGCGACGTCAGAGATCGTGCCCATGGCCAGCTGTGAGCCTCCGTTGAAGCCGAACCAGCCCAGCCACAGGATGAACGTCCCCAGAGTGGCCAGCGCAAGGTTCGAGCCCGGGATCGGATGAACAGAGCCGTCCTTGCCATACTTGCCCTTGCGCGCGCCCAGCACGATGGCCCCGGCCAGCGCCGCGAAGCCGCCCGCCGCGTGCACGATCGTCGAACCGGCGAAATCGGAGAAGCCCATTTCGGACAGCCAGCCACCGCCCCACTGCCAGGACGCCTCGATCGGGTAGATGATGCCGGTCAGCACGACCACAAACAGCAGGAACGGCCAGAGCTTGATGCGTTCCGCCAGCGCACCCGACACGATCGAGGCGGTGGTGGCGCAGAACATCAGCTGGAAGAAGAAGTCCGAACCGGCCGAGGCATAGGCCAGATCCGCATCCTCGGGCGACAGGCCCACGGGTTCAAGCGAGGTGACTGCGAAAAGCGGGCCAAGCCAGCCCTCGATCCACCACTCGCCGGGATACATCAGGCCGAAGCCGATCAGGTAATACATGATCGCCGCGACCGAGAAGAGTCCGATATTCTTGGTCAGCTGCATGGTGACGTTCTTGGAGCGCACAAGCCCGGCCTCGAGCATGGCAAAGCCCGCGGCCATCCAGAACACCAGTACGCCGCCGAACAGGAACAGCAGCGTCGTGAAGATATAGGCGGTCTGTTCGCCGGGCGCGCCGGAAACGGCCTCGGCCACGGCCTCGACCGCTTCGGCGACCTCGGCCACTTCGGCCACCGCGTCCTGTGCCAGGCCCAGCCCGGGCATCAGCGCCGCCGCGATCGCCGCAAGGGGGATCAGTTTCGTCGGTTTCATGTCTCTATGGTCCTTTCGTGAGGATCGTCTTGGCGCTCAGATCGCGTCTTCGTTGGTTTCGCCCGTGCGCACGCGGACGGCCTGGTTCACGTCGAGGACGAAAATCTTCCCGTCGCCGATCTTGTCGGTCTTGGCGGTCTTGGCGATCGTTTCGACAACCTGGTCGGTCATTGCCGACGGCACGACGATCTCGAGCTTGACCTTGGGGACGAAGTTCACGGCGTATTCCGCGCCGCGATAGATTTCCGTGTGGCCGGACTGAGAGCCGAAGCCCTTGATCTCGGTCACCATCATGCCGCGCACGCCGATGGCGGTGAGCGCTTCCCTCACCTCCTCCAGCTTGAACGGCTTGATTGCAGCAATGATGAGTTTCACGTCATGACCCTTCCGGTTTGGCAGGAGGCCCTGCGGGAGTAATGCGGCAAGGAGGATCCGATGGCGCGGGGGAGACAAGGAATCGCCGTCCTTCGGCGCGCCCGAGGCAGGAAAGCTTGCACAATTATTGCACAGAATGGGCAACATGCCTATTTCTTGGGCTATCAAGAAAGGCGTAACGTGAGCGCCAGGGAACTCCACATTCCCCGGCCGCCGGGGTATGGTGCGGCGAGGCAGGCAGAACAATCGGAATGGACATGAGCAGCACGGGCCGGAGAAAACCGCCGCTGGTGGCGGATCGGCGTACCACACGCAAGCCGGCGGCGAAGAAACCCGCCCCGGCCCGGCGCAAGTCGGGCGGCGGGGGGCGTCGCAGGTCGCGCCGCAGCAGCAACCCGGTGGTGGCGTTCTTCGCGGGGATCATCGGCTGGATCGTGGGGCTGTTCTGGAAGATCGGATCGCGGATCGCGCTGACAGGCGCAGTCGTGCTGGGCCTTGCGGTTCTATATTTCTACGTGCAGCTACCCCCCGTCTCGGCGCTGCTGGACGGACGCAACCGCGGTTCTGTCACGCTTCTGGACCGCGATAACCAGGTCTTTGCCTGGCGCGGCGAACAATTCGGCGGGCAGATCAGCGCCTCGACCGTGGCGCCAGCGCTGCGGAACGCGGTGATCGCCACCGAGGACCGGCGCTTCTATCTTCATCCGGGGCTTGACCCGATCGGCATCGTGGGCGCGGTCCGCATCAACATGTCCGAGGGGCGCGGGCCGTTCTCGGGCAATGGCGGCTCGACCATCACCCAGCAGACCGCGAAACTTCTGTGCCTGGGCGTGCCCTATGACGCGAGCCAGTGGAAATCCGAATCGGCCTATGAAGCCGATTGCCGCCGCACCACGCTGGGCCGCAAGCTGAAAGAGGCGGTCTATGCCCTGGCGATGGAGGCGCGCTATACCAAGGAAGAGATCCTGACGATCTATCTCAACCGGGCCTATCTGGGCGCGGGCGCGCGCGGCTTCGAGGCGGCGGCGCAGCGCTATTTCGGCAAGTCTGCAAACCAGGTCACGCCCGCCGAGGCGGCGATGCTGGCCGGGCTTCTGAAGGCGCCGACGGTCTATGCGCCGACCAACAACCTTGAACGGTCGCGCAACCGGGCGAACCTGATCCTGGGCCTGATGGAGGAACAGGACTTCCTGACCGCGCGCGAGGCCGCCGATGCCCGCGCCAACCCCGCGCGGCTGTCCGAGGCCGCGAATGCCCGCTCGGGCGGGTATTTCGCCGATTGGGTGATGTCCACGGGCCCCGATTTCCTGACCCACAACACCACCGAGGATGTGATCATCCGCACCACATTCGACCCGCGCCTGCAAAAGGCTGCCGAGGACGCGCTGAAGGTGGTGTTCGAGACCAAGCTCAAGCCCGGCTCCAAGGCCGAGGCGGCGATCGTGGTGATGTCGGCCGATGGCGCGGTGCGCGCGATGGTCGGCGGGCGGCAGAACACCATCGGCGGGTTCAACCGCGCCACCATGGCGCTGCGGCAGACCGGCTCGGCCTTCAAGCCCTTCGTCTATGCTGCGGCGCTGGACCTTGGCTATACGCCCAACGCGACGGTGGTGGACGAACCCATCACGATCCGGGTGCCCGGGTCAGGGCCCTATTCGCCCGAGAATTTCGACCGCCGCTTTCACGGCCGCGTCACCCTGACCGAGGCGCTTAAGCATTCCTACAACGTGCCCGCGGTCAAGGTGTCCGAAGAGATGGGCCGGGACAAGGTGCGCCGGATCGCTGCCGATTTCGGGCTGGAAAGCAGCCTCGCGCTTGGTCCGGCGCTGGCGCTGGGGGCTTCGGAATCGACGCTGATCGAGATGACCGGCGCCTATGCGGGCATCCTGAACGGCGGATCCAGCGTGACCCCCTACGGCCTTCTGGATCTGCGGCTGAAGGGCGAGCGCGATGCCCTGATGGGCATGGCAGGCGGCATGGGCGAGCGGGTGATTTCAGAGCGCGCGGCGCAAAGCCTTGTCTACATGATGCATCAGGTGATCGAATCCGGCACCGGACAGCGCGCCAAGGTTCCCGGCTGGCAGGCGGCGGGCAAGACCGGCACAACCTCGGCGGTGCGCGATGCCTGGTTCATCGGCTTCACCGCCGATTACGTCGCGGGCGTCTGGATGGGCTATGACGACAACACGCCGATGACCGGCGTGACAGGCGGCGGGCTGCCTGCCGAAATCTGGCGCGAAGTGATGGTGCGGGTGCATGAGGGCCTGACGCCGCGGCCGCTGCCGATGCTGGTGCCCGAGCCCCCTGCCCCGCCGACACCGGACTATTATTATCCGGGCGAGACCTATTCCGCGGGCGAAAGCCATGGCCAGCAGGCACAGCCGACGCCGGTGCCGCAACAGCAACAGCAACAGCGCGAAAGCAGCGGCGATGTGGCCGAACGCATCCTGCTGGAAGTACTGGGCTCGATCCTGGGCGGCAGCCGGAACTGAGGCGCGCGCCGCCTCAGCCCATCCGGCGCAGATCGGCGATCAGCGTATCCAAATTGCCGCGGCGCTGGTCCAGAAGCGCGCCGATCTCGGTGCGCTCGGTCGCCAGCATGTTCACGCCTTCGATGAAGATGTTGAAGAACAGGTTGCGCCCCGAGCGGTCCGAGACCAGGAACACCACCTCGAACGGCGCCTGCCCGCGCAGAACGGCCGTTGTCCTGACCTCGTAGAAATCGCGGAACGGGCGCGCCTCGCGCACCTTGAGTTCGCCGCCGATGAACTCGCGGAAGCGGCGGCCATATTTGCGCGAGATATAGCCTTGGAACGCCTCGGTAAAGGCGCGCAACTGCGCTGCGCTGGCCGACCGCGCCGCCACGCCCAGCGCCGACCGCGCGATGATCGGCACATCGGCATAGCGGGCGAATATCCGCTCGAACTCGGGCAGCATCTGCGCTTCCGACCGGCCGGAATTGATCACCCGGTTGATGTCGCCCACCACCTGGTCGATCAGCCGCGCCGCCTCGGCCTGGGTCAGCGCCTGCGCCCGTCCGGGCAATGTCAGTGCGGCAGCCGCGGCAAGGCAGCTGGTCAGCAGGGCGCGGCGGGCGGGGTCACTGGGCAGAGGGGTCGTCATAAGGATCCTCGTAGGGGTCGAAATAGTCCGGTTCGGCGCCACGGCGCAGCCGGAAGCGGCGGTTGTCCAGATAGATCTGGCGGCTCTGCGCGTAGCTGTCCGCGCTTTCATATAGGAGCGGATCGACAAGATTCGAGCGGTCGAAGCGTCTGCCCAGTTGCGACAGGATGCCGGTTCCCACCGCTGCCCGCAGCCGCTCTGCCCGAAGCAGAACCACGGTCGGGCTGAGCGCCACATCGACGACGGTCCCCACCGCATCCCGCCCGGTCGATGGCCCGAGGAGCGGCAGTTCCACATAATTGCCTTCGGCCACGCCCCAGACATGCAGCGTCTCGCCGAACCCGGTTTCAATCTGCGTCGCCCCCATCGGCGTCGCCGGATCCAGAAGACCGCCAACCCCGATCGTCGTATTGATCAGGAAGCGCGTGGTGTTCTGCGCCGCATCGCCGGGGCGAAGCTGCAACAGGCTGTTCACGACCGCGGCAGGCAGCGACAGGTTCGAGGCGAAATTGCTGATGCCGGTGCGCACCGGCCCCGGTAACGTGTGGCCATAGGCCATGGAGGTGGGGCGGACCACAGACCGATCAAGCGCGACATTGCCCCGATGCACGGCGCGGTTCTGCGCCTCGTAGGGGTCGGAAATGCCGCTGGGGATCGGCGCGGCACATCCGGCCAGAAGGACCAGAGCGGCCGCGGGCAGCAACCGGCGGAACAGGGGCTTGGCGAAGGGGGACAAGGTCAGCATCCGCAACAGATGAACGAATTTGGTTACCGAACCATGCCACGCCGGCGATCACAAGGGCCAAGCCCGCGCAGGCATGTGTTCATTTTTCGGTTTCGCCCATCCGGGCACGGCTGTAGCGTCACCGCCCAGGAAACAGACGATCCGGAGACTGCGCATGAGCGGAAAATTCGAAGCCCGGCTGGCCGAGCTTGGCGTCACCCTGCCCGAGGCCCCGGCGCCCGCGGCGAATTACGTTCCTTACGTGGTCTCGGGCGATCTGGTCTTCGTGTCGGGCCAGATCTCGATGGCGGATGGCGCCTTCATCACCGGCAAGCTGGGCGCCGACATGGATGTGGCGGCGGGGGCTGCGGCGGCGCGGACCTGTGCCATCGGCCTTCTGGCCCAGCTCAAGGCGGCCTGCGGCGGCGATCTCGACCGGCTGGTGCGGGTGGTCAAGCTGACCGGCTTCGTCAATTCCACCGCCGAATTCGGGGATCAGCCCAAGGTCATCAACGGCGCCTCGGATTTCCTGGTCGAGGCGCTGGGCGAGGCCGGGCGCCATTCCCGTTCGGCGGTCAGCGCGGCGTCCCTGCCCTTCGGCGTCGCGGTCGAGATCGAGGGGATCTTCCAGATCCGATGACCGGGTTGCCGCGCGCGTTCCTGGACACGCCCATTGCCCATCGTGCGTTCCACGACCGCGCCGCGGGCCGGCCCGAAAACTCGATGGAGGCCGTGCGCGCCGCACTGGCGGCGGGCTATGGCATCGAGATCGACATCCAGCCCTCCTCGGACGGCGCGGCGATGGTGTTCCATGACTATGACCTCAAGCGGCTGACCGGCGGCACCGGCCCGATCTGCCAGCGCAGCCGGGCCGAGCTGCGCGACTTCCCGCTGCTGGGCGGCGCCAGCGCGATCCCCACGCTGGACGAGGCGCTGGATGAGGTTGCAGGCCGGGTGCCCGTGCTGATCGAGATCAAGGATCAGGATGGCGCCATGGGCCGCGAGGTGGGCGCGCTGGAACGCGCCGTGGCGCGCGCGCTGGCGGGCTATGACGGGCCGGTGGCGGTGATGTCCTTCAACCCCCATTCGGTCGCCGCGCTGGCCGAGGCCGCGCCCGACATTCCCCGCGGAATCACCACCTGCGCCTATGCGCGGCCGAACTGGCCCGGCCTGCCCGCCCCGGTCCGCGGGTTGCTGCGCGGAATTCCCGATTATGACCGGGTCGGCGCCTGCTTCATCTCGCATCGCTGGTCGGATCTGGCCCGGCCGCGCGTGGCCGAATTGCGCGATCATGGCGCGACGATCCTGTGCTGGACGATCCGCAGCCCAAGGGACGAGGCCATCGCGCGGGCGATCGCGCAGAACGTCACCTTCGAAGGCTATGCCGCGCCCCACCCCGCCGCTTGACCAGCGCCCGGCCCGGCCCATCTGATCGGTCGGACAGGAGGGCGCGCATGGCCGAAGGGCAGCTTGACAGCGTGACGGCCGGGGCGGACCGGATCGAGGTCGAGATCCTGACCTCGCTTTCGCAGATATCGGCCGCCGAATGGGATGCCTGCGCCTGCCCCGAAACCGCGGATGGCGGCCGCCCCGAGGATCCGTTCACCACGCACCGCTTCCTGATGGCGCTGGAAGACAGCGGCTCGGTCGGCCCGGGCACCGGCTGGCATCCGCAATATCTGGTAGCCCGGCAGCGCGGCGCAACCATCGGGGTCGCACCGCTTTACGCCAAGACCCATAGCCAGGGCGAATACATTTTCGACCACAACTGGGGCCATGCCTATGAGCGCGCGGGCGGGCGCTATTATCCCAAGCTTCAGATCGCGGTCCCGTTCACGCCCGCGACCGGGCGGCGCTTTCTGGCAAGGCCCGGGGCCGAGGTGACCGGCATCGCGGCGCTGGTTCAGGGCGCGGTCGAGATCGCCGCGCGCAACCGGCTGTCCTCGGTCCATGTCACCTTCTGCACCGAGGCCGAGGCGAAGGCCGGGGCCGATATGGGCCTGATGCACCGCGTCACCCAGCAATTCCATTGGGAAAACCGCGGTTACGTCGATTTCGACGCCTTCCTTGCCGATCTGTCCTCACGCAAGCGCAAGGCCATCCGCAAGGAACGCGCCGCGGCGCAGGGCTTTGGCGGGGTCATCCGCCACCATACGGGCGACATGCTGCGGCCCGCGCATTGGGATGCCTTCTGGCGGTTCTATCAGGATACCGGCGCGCGCAAATGGGGCACCCCCTACCTGACGCGCGCCTTCTTCGACCGCGCCCAGGAAACGCTGCGCGAGGACATGCTGCTGGTGCTGGCCGAACGCGACGGCCGACCAGTGGCGGGGGCGCTGAACTTCATCGGCCGCAACCGCCTTTACGGCCGCTACTGGGGCTGCATCGAGGATCACCCCTGCCTGCATTTCGAGCTGTGCTATTACCAGGCCATCGACCACGCCATTTCCCATGGCCTTGCCACCGTCGAGGCGGGCGCGCAGGGGGCGCACAAGCTGGCGCGGGGGTATCTGCCGGTAGCGACCCATTCCTTGCACTGGATCGGGGATCCGGGGTTGCGGGGGGCGATTGCGAAATACCTGCGGGCCGAACGCGATGCCGTCGAGGAGGAGATCGAGGTGCTGACCGAGTATGGACCGTTTCGCAGGACCATGGCGGAGGAGACATGACCGAGACACTGACCGGGGACGCACGCACGCAGGCTCTGGCGCCGCTGCTGGCGGCGGGATGGGCGCTGGCCGAAGGCTGGGACGCCATCGAAAAGACCTATGAATTCAGGAATTTCATCGAGGCGTTCGGGTTCATGGCGCGGGTCGCGCTCTGGGCCGAGAAGCTGGATCACCATCCCGAATGGCGCAATGTCTATTGCCGCGTCGAGGTGGTGCTGACGACCCATGACGCGGGCGGGCTGAGCGCGCGCGATGTGGAACTGGCCCGCCGGATGGACGCGCTGGCCGCAACGCCCTGACCGCCCGAACCGGCCTGCCCGAGTCGTACTGATCCCAGACAAGGGTCAGGAATCCGCCCAGATGCCAGTTTGACGCAGTGCCAAGAGGCCCCCGGGACGCGACAAGTCTGCGGGTCACTCAAGCGATGCAAATCCGGCAAGGGAGGAATCCGCCATGCCCAACGTCCGTTTCTTCAGCGGCGAGACCGTGCCTCTCGAGATGCACAAGGTCCGCGTCGTCCAGAAGCTGAACCTGCCGCCGATCGAGGCGCGCCTGGCCGCCGCCACCGAGGCCGGCAACAACACGTTCCTGTTGCAGAACAAGGACGTGTTCATGGACATGCTGACCGATAGCGGCGTGAACGCGATGAGCGATCAGCAGGTTGCCGCGATGATGGTGGCCGATGACAGCTATGCGGGCTCGGCCACCTACACCCGGCTCGAGGCCAAGCTGCGCGATCTGTTCGGCATGCACTGGATCCTGCCCACCCACCAGGGCCGCGCCTGCGAGAACATCCTGGCGCAGGTGCTGGTCACGCCGGGCTCGATCGTGCCGATGAACTATCACTTCACCACCACCAAGGCGCATATCGTGCTGAACGGCGGTTCGGTCGAGGAAATCATCTGCGAAAAGGGCTTGCAGGTGACATCCTCGGAACCCTTCAAGGGCGACATGGATGTGGCCGCGCTGGAACGGCTGGTGGCAGAGCATGGCGCGGAAAAGATCGCCTTTGTCCGGATCGAGGCAGGCACCAACCTGATCGGCGGCCAGCCGGTCTCGCTGGCGAACATGGCCGAAGTGCGCGCGGTCTGCGACCGGCACGGGCTGACGCTGGTCTATGACGCCAGCCTGATGGCCGACAACCTCTACTTCCTCAAGCAGCGCGAGGACGCCTGCAAGGATCTGTCGATCCGCGAGATCACCCGCAGGATCGCCGATCTGTGCGACATCATCTATTTCTCGGCACGCAAGCTGGGCTGTGCCCGGGGCGGCGCGATCTGCATCCGCGACGAACAGATGTACCAGAAGATGCGCGGGCTGGTGCCGCTTTACGAAGGCTTCCTGACCTATGGCGGCATGTCGGTGCGCGAGATCGAGGCGCTGACCGTGGGCCTGGAAGAGACCATGGACGAGGACATGATCTCGCAGGGGCCGATCTTCATCGAATATATGGTCAACGAACTGGACCGCCGCGGCATCCCGGTCATCACGCCCGCGGGCGGGCTGGGCTGCCATATCGACGTCATGCGCTTCCTCGACCATGTGCCGCAGGCGCAATATTCCGCGGGCGCGCTGGCCTCGGCGCTTTACATCGTGTCGGGCATCCGCGGGATGGAACGCGGCACGCTGTCGGAACAGCGCAACCCCGACGGCACCGAGCCGCTGGCCAATATGGAACTGGTGCGTCTGGCGCTGCCGCGGCGGGTGTTCACGCTGTCCCAGGTGAAATACGCCATCGACCGGATCGACTGGCTTTACCAGAACCGCGCACTGGTCGGCGGGCTGAAATTCGTCGAGGAACCCGAGATCCTGCGCTTCTTCTACGGGCGTCTGGCGCCGGTGTCGGATTGGCAGGAAAAGCTGGTGGCGAAGTTCAAGGCCGATTTCGGCGACAGCCTCTGAGAGACCCATGCCCGCCGGGGGGCTCCCCCTCCCGGCGGGAAACCGTGGCCGCAGGGGCTGTCATCCCGGCCTCGCCGCAGACAAGGACGAAGGCCGGGGTGAAGACAGCGGGTGCATTCAGCGCGACAGTCTCGGGCAGGTCCGGGCACAGACGCAGCCGGTGCAGCGGGTTGACACGTTCAATCTAAAGATTGCAATATTCTAATATATGCCGCCGGAACCGGCATCGCGTCGCTTTGGGAGGAGCCGATGCTGGAGATCAGCTATACCGGCGCTGCGCTTGCGGGTGTCCTGTCCTTTCTGTCGCCCTGCATCCTGCCCATGGTGCCCTTCTACCTGTCCTACATGGCCGGGCTATCGGTCAAGGAACTGCGCGCGGGCGATACGATCGCGCCGGGTGCGCGCAACCGGCTGGTGCTTCAGGCTGTGCTGTTCGCGCTGGGCGTGACGACGATCTTTGTCCTGCTTGGTCTGGGGGCGACGGCGCTTGGGCGCGCGTTCCTGCAATGGCGCGAGCCGCTGTCCTGGGTGGCAGGCGGCGTGCTGGTCCTGTTCGGGCTGCATTTTCTTGGCGTCCTTCGCATCGGGCTTTTCTACCGAGAGGCGCGGGTACAGTCCGAGGCAAAGCCGACCACCATCCTCGGGGCCTATGTCATGGGCCTTGCCTTCGGGTTCGGCTGGACACCCTGCGTCGGCCCGGCCCTGGCCGCGATCCTGATGGTGGCAAGCGGGATGGGCGATCTGTGGCGCGGGGGAACGCTGCTTCTGGTCTATGGCCTTGCCATGACGCTGCCATTCGTCGTCGCGGCACTGTTCGCCGGGCCGTTCCTTGGCTGGGTCTCGCGCCATCGCGCGATGATGGGCCATGTGGAAAAGGCGATGGGCGCCATGCTGATCCTCTTTGGCGTGCTGATCGCCACCAATTCCGTCAACCTGATCGCCGACTGGATGATCCGCAACTTCGACTGGACCGCAACGCTTCAGTGATTTCCACGGGAGGACCGACCATGACTGCCATCCGCGCCCTTGCCACCGCCGCACTGGCGGTTGCTCTCTCGGTTTCGGCCTCGTTCGCGGTCGAGCTTGGCGATGACGGCCTGCACAAGCCCGGCTGGCTGCGCGAGACCTTCAAGGATCTGCGCGAGGATCTTGCCGAGGCAAATGCCGAAGGCAAGCGGCTGCTGATCACGGTCGAGCAGCGCGGCTGCATCTATTGCACGCAGATGCACGAGCAGGTCTTTACCGACCCCGCGATCGAACAGCTCATCCGCGACCATTTCTTTGTCGTCCAGATGAACCTTTTCGGCGATGTCGAGGTGACGGATTTCGACGGCACGGCGCTGCCCGAGAAACAGATGGCGGTGCGCTGGGGCGTGTTGTTCACGCCGACGCTGATCTTCCTGCCCGAGGAGGTGCCCGAGGGCGAAACGGTCGCGAAAGCGTCGGTCGCGATGATGCCCGGCGCCTTTGGAAAGGGCACCACCGAGGCGCTTCTGACCTGGGTCCGCGACCATGGCTACGAGAGCGGCGAGCATTTCCAGAAGTTTCTTGCCGACCGAATGAGGGCGGCCAACTGATTGAAAAAGAATAAAAAATATGAAACATAGAAATATTCACGAATGCTTATATTTGTGTTGCGTGCGGTGGTATGCTGACGCTATCCTGATTGCGGGAGAGATCAGGGAGGATTGCCATGACGCGAAAGATTGCGCTGGCCGCAGTGGCTTCGCTTGCCGCCACATGGGCCCTTGCCGCCGAGGTGGCGCCGACGGAAGTCATGTTCGAGGGTGGCGCCGTCGCCGCCTCGCTGACCGGCGTGCCGGGCGACCCCGAAGCGGGCGCCAAGGTGATGACCACCGCCTCGCTTGGCAATTGCGTGGCCTGCCACCTCATCGAGGCGATGCCGGCGGTGCAGTTCCCCGGCACGATCGCACCGGCCCTTGACGGGGCGGCGGACCGCTGGACCGAGGCAGAGCTTCGCGGCCTTCTGGTCAACGCAAAGATGACCTTCGACGCCACCTTCATGCCGGCCTTCTACAAGACCGAGGGCTTCATCCGCCCCGGCGATGGCTATACCGGCAAGGCCCCGGAGAGTGACCTGCCGCCGATCCTGAGTGCGCAGCAGATCGAGAACATTGTTGCCTATCTTCTGACGCTCAGGGATTGACGTCACAGACTTCGCGCAACCGGCGCAACCGACGAAAGGAGTTCGCCATGAAACTTTCAAGACGAGACGCCCTCTGGGTCGGGTTCGGCAGCCTTGCGGCGCTGGTGCCGAGCCTGGCGCTGGCCCGGACGACCGACGAGATGATCGCCGAGTTTTCGGGCGGCTCTGCTGTGGGCGAAGGCGGGATCACGCTGACCGCGCCCGAGATCGCCGAGAACGGCAACACCGTTCCCGTGTCGGTCGAGGCGCCCGGCGCGGTGGCGATCATGCTGCTGGCCGCAGGCAACCCCGAACCGGCGGTCGCCACCTTCACCTTCGGCCCGGCCGCGGGCCGGCAGATGGCCGCGACCCGGATCCGGCTTGCCTCGACGCAGGATGTCATCGCGCTCGCGAAGATGGCGGATGGCAGCATCGTGCGGGCGCAGGCCACGGTGAAAGTCACCATCGGCGGCTGCGGCGGCTGACACAGGGATCAGGAGAAAAGACATGGCAGACGATGCAAAACCCCGCGTCCGCGTCCCGAAGACCGCATCCGCGGGCGAGATCGTGACGATCAAGAGCCTGATCAGCCACAAGATGGAATCGGGCCAGCGCAAGAACGCCGACGGCACGCTTATCCCGCGCTCGATCATCAACAGGTTCACCTGCGATCTGAACGGCGTGAACGTGATCGACATCGCGATCGACCCCGCGGTTTCGACGAACCCCTATTTCGAGTTCGACGCCAGGGTGGATGCCTCCGGCACGTTCACCTTCACCTGGTACGACGACGACGGGTCGGTCTACACCGATACCGCCGAGATAACGGTCGGCTGAGTGCCGCGGATCGACAAGGGAGGAAGATCATGCGGAGCCACATCGCCACACTCGCCGCCTCGGCGGCCCTTGGCCTCGCCCTGACGGGCGCGGCCGTAGCAGACCCTGTCGAAGATTCGCTGACGGTCATCACGGAGGACGGCGAACTCGAGATCGTGACCAGGACCGCGGCGCCGGACCATCTGAAGGATGTCCTCCCGACGATCTATTCGGGCTGGCATTATCGCGAGGACGAGACCCGCGCGTTGCAACGCGACGATTTCGACAATCCCGGCATGGTCTTTGCCGACCGGGGCCACGACAACTGGAATGCCGAAATCGGTACCGGGGGCGAGTCCTGTGCAAGCTGCCACGGCGGCCCGGAAAGCATGAAGGGCCTGCGCGCGGTGACGCCGCGGGTCGATGCCAAGACCGGCAAGCTGATGATCATAGAGGACTACGTCAACGCCTGTGTCACCGAGCGCATGGGCCTCGAGGCGTGGGGCGTGACCGGCGACAAGATGAAGGACATGCTTGCCCTCATCTCGCTTCAGTCGCGGGGCGAGACGGTGAATGTGGCGATCGACGGTCCCGCCGCACCCTTCTGGGAGAAGGGCAAGGAGATGTACTATACGCGCTACGGCCAGCTCGAGATGTCCTGCGCCAACTGCCATGAGGACAATACCGGACAGATGATCCGGGCCGACCATCTGAGCCAGGGACAGATCAGCGGCATGCCGGTCTATCGCCTGAAGGATGCCGGCGTGGTTTCGGCGCAGCAGCGTTTCGTCGGCTGCGTCCGCGACACCCGGGCCGAGACCTTCAAGGCGGGATCGGACGAGTTCAAGGCGCTCGAACTCTATGTCGCGTCGCGCGGCAACGGCCTCTCGGTCGAGGGTCTGGGCGTCCGCCACTGACACCGAGGATTCCCGCGCCCGCCGCGGGGATCCCCGACCCATCAGACACAATTCGGATCCGGGGCAGCCTGCCTGACGCGGCCATCCGCGAACGCAGCAGGTTTGCCCGGCAGGCAAGGAGTTCCAGCATGATAACCCGACGCGAGTTCCTTCAGGCGTCGATGGCCGCATCGGCCATTCTGGGCGGGTCCGGATTCGGGAACTGGTCGAAACTCGCCGCGCAGCAGGCCCTGACGCAGGACCAGCTGTTGCAGTTCGACGATTTCGGCAATGTCACGCTGATCCATGTCACCGATATCCATGCCCAGCTCAAGCCGATCTGGTTCCGCGAGCCGGAATGGAACATCGGCGTGGGCGAGGCGAAGGGCAAGCCGCCGCATGTGGTGGGCCGGGCCTTTCAGGACATGTTCGGCATCGCGCCGGGCAGCCCCGAAGCCTATGCGCTGACCCATGAGGATTTCGAGGCGCTGGGCCGGGCCTATGGCCGGATGGGCGGAATGGATCGCGTGGCGACAGTGGTCAAGGCGATCCGCGCGGCGCGTCCCGATGCGCTGCTCCTCGATGGCGGCGACACCTGGCACGGCTCGATGACCTCGTTCCTGACAAAGGGTCAGGACATGGTCAACGTGATGAACCTGCTTGGCGTCGACGCCATGACCAGCCACTGGGAATGGACCTTCGGCACCGAGCGCGTGACCGAGATCGTCGAAAGCCTGCCGTTCCCCTTCCTCGGCGCGAACATCTTCGATGCCGAATGGGACGAGCCCGCCTTCGAGCCCTACAGCATCTTCGAGAAGGCCGGCACGCGCATCGCCGTGATCGGGCAGGCGTTCCCCTACATGCCGATCGCGAACCCGAAATGGATGTTCCCGGAATACTCCTTTGGCATCCGCGAAGAACGCATGCAGCAGATGGTGGACGAGGTGCGCGGCGAAGGCGTCGATCTTGTCGTCTGCCTGTCGCATAACGGTTTCGACGTGGACCGCAAGATGGTCTCGCGGGTGTCCGGCATCGACGTGATCCTGACCGGCCACACCCATGACGCCGTGCCCGAACCCGTGGTGATCGGCGACACGATCCTGATCGCCTCGGGTTCGAACGGCAAGTTCGTCTCCCGCGTGGATCTGGACGTGCGCGATGGCCGGATGATGGGCTTCCGCCACAAGCTGATCCCGGTCTTTTCCGACGTGATCGCGCCCGACCCGGAAATGGCCGCCCTGATCGACGCCGAGCGCGCGCCCTACAGGGACCAGCTTGAGGAAGTCATCGGCACGACCGAAAGCCTGCTTTACCGCCGCGGCAATTTCCAGGGAACCTGGGACGACCTGATCTGCGATGCGGTCCGGTCGGAACGCGACGCCCAGATCGCGATGAGCCCCGGTGTGCGCTGGGGCACCACGCTGATGCCGGGCGATCCGATCACCCGCGAGGACATCCACAACGTCACCTCGATGACCTATGGCCAGTGCTACCGCACCGAGATGACCGGCGAGATGCTGAAGACGATCCTAGAGGACGTGGCCGACAACCTGTTCAATCCCGACCCCTATTACCAGCAGGGCGGCGACATGGTGCGGGTGGGCGGGCTGGGCTTTGCCATCGACGTCTCGAAGCCGATCGGCGCGCGCATTTCCGGCCTGCATCTGACCGATACCGGCGAGGGCATCGACGCCGCGAAATCCTACACGGTCGCGGGCTGGGCCAGTGTGAACGAGGGCACCGAGGGACCGCAGATCTGGGACGTGGTCGAGGCGCATGTGCGCAAGCTCGGCACCGTCAGGCTTGCGCCCAATACCTCGGTCGACGTGTCCGGCACCTGACGAGACGATGACAGAAAAGGAGCGTTCGCCATGACAGACGAACCGATCAAGGGCGGTAGGACGGGCAGCACCCGCCGCGGGTTCCTGCGCCAGACCGCCGCGGCCGGGGCGGGCCTTGTCGCCGGGGCAGCGGCCGCGCGTGCCGACGGCCCCGATCCGCTCATCACCGAGGTTCAGGGCTGGGCGTCGAGCTTCGGCGATCCGGTCGATGCCGCGCCCTATGGCCTGCCGATCCATTTCGAAGACCATGTCGTGCGCCGCAATGTCGAGTGGCTGACCGAAAGCCCGGTCTCCTCGATCAACTTCACGCCGATCCACGCCCTTGAAGGCACGATCACGCCGCAGGGCTGCGCCTTTGAACGGCATCATTCGGGCGCCATCGAGCTGTCGAAATCCGAGTACCGGCTGATGATAAACGGCTTGGTCGAGACGCCGCTCGTCTTTACCTATGCCGATCTGGAACGGTTCCCGCGCCATGTGCTGACGGCGTTCTGCGAATGTGCGGCGAATGGCGGGATGGAGTGGGGCGGCGCCCAGCTTGAAGGCTGCCAGTTCACCCAGGGCATGATCCACAACATGGAATATACCGGCGTGATGCTCCGCGACCTTCTGAACGAGGCCGGGATCAAGCCCGAGGGCAAATGGGTCTATGCCGAGGGTGCGGACGCCTCGTCGAACGGGCGCTCGATGCCGCTGGAAAAGGCGCTGGATGACGTGATGGTTGCCTTCTACGCCAATGGCGAGGCGCTGCGGAAGGAACATGGCTACCCTGTGCGTCTTGTGGTGCCGGGTTTCGAGGGCAACATGTGGGTCAAGTGGCTGCGCCGGATCGCGGTCTACGATCAGGCGGTGGAAAGCCGCGAGGAAACCTCGAAATACACCGACCTGATGCCCGACGGGCGGGCGCGGAAATGGACCTGGGTGATGGATGCGAAATCCGTCATAACCGCGCCCAGCCCGCAGGCCCCCATCCGCCACGGCGCGGGCCCCCTTGTCATTACCGGGCTGGCCTGGTCGGGCCTTGGCAAGGTCGTGCGCGTCGATGTCTCGACCGATGGCGGCAACACCTGGCACGAGGCGCGGCTTTCGGGCGATGTGAAGCCCAAGGCGCTGACCCGGTTCCACTATGACATGACCTGGGACGGGCAGGAGATGTTCATCATGTCCCGCTGCATCGACGAGACCGGCTATGTCCAGCCGACCAAGCAGGCGCTCCGGGATATCCGCGGCCTGAACAACGTCTACCACAATAACGGGATTCAGGTCTGGTGGGTCAGGGCCGACGGGGAGGTGGAGAATGTCGAGATCGCGTAAGCTTCTGATCGGCACGGCCCTTGCCGCCTCGCTCGCCGCGCCTGCCCTAGCCGAAAGGCTCGGCCTTGGCCGACCGGCGCTGCCCGAGGAAATCGCGGCCTGGGATGTTGCCGTGCTGCCCGACGGGACCGGGCTGCCGGTGGGCTCGGGCGACGTGCTGACCGGCGAGGAAGTGTTCCTGGAGGTCTGTGCCACATGCCACGGCGAATTCGCCGAGGGGCTCGACAGCTGGCCGGTGCTTGCCGGTGGTCGCGGAACGCTGACCGACCCGCGCCCGGTCAAGACGGTCGGTTCCTACTGGCCCTACCTCTCGACGGTGTTCGATTACATCCACCGCTCGATGCCGTTCGGCGGTGCGCAGACCGTCTCGGTGGACGAAACCTATGCGATCACCGCTTTCCTGCTGTACTCGAACGGCATCGTCGAGGATGATTTCGTCCTGTCGAACGAGAATTTCACCGAGATCGTGATGCCCAACGTGGACGGCTTCTATCCCGACGACCGGGCCGAGACCGAGCATCCGCTGTTCAGCGCCGCGCCCTGCATGGAGAATTGCCGCACGGCAGCGCCCGAAATCACCAAGCGCGCCGTGGATCTGGGCGTGACCCCCACGGATCCCGACGGTCGGCCGGCCGGGACCATCCCGCCGCTCTAGCGCGCGGCGATCGGCGCCCCGGCCGGCGGGCGAACAGACACGCATCGGACCAATGCAAGTGGCATGGCGAACATGCCAGAAGACGAAAAACGCACGAACGCATGGGGAGGAGACCCAGATGACACTGAACAGACGCCACTTCCTCGGCACGTCGCTGGCCACCGCGACATTCCTGTCGGCACCGGCGGTGCTTGGCCAGGCAAAGCCTAGGGTTATCGTGATCGGCGGCGGCGCCGGTGGTGCAACGGCCGCGCGCTACATGGCCAAGGACAGCGAGGGGGCGCTTGACGTCACGCTGATCGAGGCAAACCCGATCTATACGACCTGCTTCTTCTCGAACCTCTATCTCGGCGGCTTCTACGATTTCGACAAGCTTCAGCACGGCTACGGCACCCTGTCCTCGGGTGGCGTGAACGTCATCCATGACCTCGCGACCGCCGTGGATGCCGCCGCCCGGACAGTCACGCTCGCAGGGGGGCAGACGCTGGATTATGACCGGCTCGTGCTGTCGCCCGGCATCGACTTCAAGGACGGGTCCGTGCCCGGCTGGAGTTTGGACCATGCCGAGATCATGCCACATGCCTACAAGGCCGGTCCGCAGACGCAGTTGCTGAAACGGATGGTCGAGGCGATGCCCGAGGGCGGCACCTTTGCGATGGTCGCGCCGCCCAACCCCTACCGTTGCCCGCCCGGGCCCTACGAGCGCGTCAGCATGATCGCGCATCTGCTGAAGGCGCGAAATCCCACCGCCAAGATCCTGATCCTGGACCCCAAGGAGAACTTCTCGAAGAAGGCGCTCTTCGAGGAAGGCTGGGGCAGGCATTATGACGGCATGGTGGAATGGATCGGCCCCGATTTCGGCGGCGGCAATGTCGAGGTCCGGCCCGACACGATGGAAGTGATCGTTGATGGCGAGGCCCAGAAGGTCGATGTCTGCAACGTCATCCCGGCGCAGAAGGCGGGCGTGATCGCAGCCGCAGCGGGTGTGACCGATGACACCGGCTGGGCGCCCGTCGATCCGTTCACGATGAAATCGCGGGCCGACGAAAACATCTGGGTGCTGGGCGACAGTTCGGCCCAGGGCGACATGCCCAAATCGGGGTTCTCGGCCAACAGCCAGGCCAAGGTCGCGGCCAATGCGATCCGGGGCGAACTGACCGGCAGCCGCGTGTTCCCGGCCAAGTATTCCAACACCTGCTGGTCGCTGATCGACACCGATGACGGGGTCAAGGTCGGTGCCTCCTACGAACCCACGGCCGAAAAGATCGCCAGCGTCGAGAGCTTCATCTCCCAGACCGGAGAGGACGCAGCCCTGCGCAAGGCGACCTACGAGGAATCGCTGGGCTGGTACGCCGGAATCACCGCCGACATGTTCGGCTGACCCTTCCTCCCCGACTGCGGGCGCTCTGTCCTCCCGTGGGGCGCCCGCATCCTTGCCCGCAGTCCGAGAGCGCCATGATCACCCGACGCACGCTTCTTTCCTCTGCCGCTGCCGCATTTGCCCTGCCCGCCATTCCGCGGCGCGTTTGGGCGTCCACGACGCTGGACCTTGGCGGCCTGCGGATCGACACCCTGTCAGACGGAAACCTCGTGCTGCCCGGCGACTTCATCCTTGGCGGCATGCCGCAAGAGGAAATGTCGGCCATCGTTGCAAGATACGGCCTGCCGACCGACACGCTCAGGCCGCCCTGCAATGTCACGCTTCTGCGCGACGGCAGCCATACGGTCCTGTTCGACGTGGGCGCCGGTCCCGATTTCCAGGACAGCGCGGGGCTGCTGCCCGAGGCGCTGGACAGTCTCGGGCTCGCGCCCGGGGATGTCACGCATGTCCTGTTCACCCATGCCCATCCCGACCATCTCTGGGGCCTGCTCGACGATTTCGACGAGCCGCTTTTCCCCAATGCCGCGCTGATGATCGGCCGCGCAGAATTCGACTACTGGATGGACCCTGCCACCCTGGACAGCATCGGCGAGGCACGCACGTCCTTTGCCGTGGGTGCGGCCCGGCGGCTGGAAGCCGTTGCCGACAACCTGCGGCTGCTCGAGGACGGCGAGGAGGCGCTTGCGGGTGTCGCAGCCCTGCTGACCCCGGGCCATACGCCGGGTCACATGGCTTATGAAATCCGCGCGGGCGCGGACAGCGTCATGGTCGTCGGCGATGCCATAGGCAACCACCATGTCGCGTTCGAGCGGCCCGACTGGGCGTCGGGATCGGACCAGGATCCCGCAACCGCCGCCGCGACGCGCAGCGCGCTGCTCGACCGTCTGGCGTCCGGGCAGACCCGCCTCGTCGGCTTTCACCTGCCCGGCGGCGGCATCGGCCGCGCCGAACGCACCGGATCCGGCTTTCGTTTCGTGGAGGAGGCATGATGCGCAAGGGTATTCTGCTGCTCCTGCTCGCCGCGGGTCCGGCCGCCGCCTCGGAGGATATCCCCGACAAGTACCCGCAATCGGTGCTCTACAACAAACCGGTCGAGGTGATCCCGCATGTCTGGTCCGCCATCGGGGCCACGGCGCCCCCGACCTACGAGAATGCAGGCCACAACAACAACCTGTCCTTCATCGTGACCGGCGACGGCGTGGTGGTCATCAATGGCGGTGCCTCGTGGAAGCTGGCAGAGGCGCTGCATGCAGAGATCCGGGCCGTCACCGACCAGCCGGTGAAGCTTCTCATCAACGAGAACGGACAGGGCCACTCGATGCTCGGCAATGGCTACTGGGCCGCGCAGGGCGTGCCGATCCTTGCCCATGAGGAGGCCGCCGCAGAGTTCGCCGACGGCGCGGGGCAGGATCTGGCCGCGCTCGAACGTTACGCACGCGAAAATGCCGAGGGCACCGTCATCGCCCTGCCGACCGAGACTTTCACCGACCGCAAGGTGATCGAGATGGGCGGCCTGACCATCGAAGTCCTGCATCTCGGCCCGGCCCATTCGCCGGGCGATACGCAGGTCTGGATCCCCGAATGGCGCATGATGATCGCGGGCGATATCGCCTTTCACGAACGGATGCCGCCGATCTTCGAAGGCACCTGCACCTCCTGCTGGATCGAGACCTGGGACACCGCCTTTGCGCCGCTGGAACCGACCTATGTGATCCCCGGTCATGGCCATCCGACCAACCTTGCGCAGGTGACCCGCTATACGCGCGACTACCTTCTCGACCTGCGCGCCAGGATCGGCGCGCATATCGAAGACGGAGGCGATCTTGCCGGTGCCTATTACGTCGACCAGTCGCAATGGGCGCATCTCGACACGTTCGAGGAACTGGCCACCAGGAACGCGGGTGTCGTCTTCGCCGAGATGGAGTTCGAGTAGGTGCCCGTGTTGCCCATGCGACGCCTCCGACCCGGCCCGACTTGTCAGATCATGCGACAGGGAACGGTTTCCTTGCGATTATCGCGGATCAATCCGGACAGGACCGCCGCGGGCATCCGGGGCGGCCTGACCTGGATCAAGGCAAGTCATGCGTGCAAGCAGCAAGTCTGTGATTGTTGAGGCCCGAATGGGAGCGAGAAGAGGATGAACCTGGAGCTTCTTCTCGACCATCTCGAAGAGGCTCATCTGGCGGCGCTGATCGGATTGCTGGCCGGTGCCGTGTTCGGCGTTGCCGCGCAAAGGTCGTCATTCTGCCTGAGGGCGGCGACGGTGGAATTCGCGCGCGGCAGCCTTGGCCCAAGGATGGCGATCTGGCTTCTTGCCTTCTCGACCGCCGTTGTCTGGGTGCAGGGCGCGCAAGAGCTGGGCCTTTTCCGCCCCGAGGAAGCGCGGATGATGGCCGTCACCGGGTCATGGTCGGGGGCGATTGCCGGGGGGCTGATGGTCGGCATCGGTATGGTGCTGGCGCGCGGCTGTCCGGGCCGGTTGCTTGTGCTGGCCGCGACGGGCAACCTGCGGTCGGTGATGTCGGGGCTGATCTTTGCGGTGGTCACGCAGATGAGCATCAGCGGGGTGCTGTCGCCGCTGCGCCAGTGGTTCGCCGGGCTCTGGGTCACGACGGGGGGACATAACGTCGATCTGGTCGCGGCGCTGGGGCTTCCGCATGTTGCCGGCCTGCTGTTCGGCATTGCAACGGCTGCGCTCGCGCTTGTCCTTGCGCGGCGCAACAGGATCGGGCCGCGGGCGCTTCTGTTCGCCTCGGCGGTCGGGTTCGCCGTCGCGCTGGGCTGGGTGCTGACCTACAGCCTTGCACAGATCGCCTTCGATCCCGTCACCGTCACCTCGATCACCTTCTCCGGCCCGTCGGCCAACACGCTGATGTTCTTTCTGGAACCGGCGCCCGCGGCGAGCTTCGACATCGGGCTTGTTCCGGGCGTCTTCATCGGGGCCTTCGCCGCGGCGGCACTTGCGCGGGAGCTGAAATTCCAGGGCTTCGAGGGCGAGGGGCAGATGCGCCGGTCGATGCTGGGTGCGGTCCTGATGGGCTTTGGCGCGATGCTTGCGGGCGGCTGCTCGATCGGTGCGGGCGTGACCGGGGGCTCGATCTTCGTGGCAACCGCCTGGCTTGCGCTTCTGTCCATGTGGATCGGCGGGATCGTCACCGATTTCCTCGTCGATCAGCCCGGCGCGCGCGCCCCGGCCTGACAGCGCGCCCGGCGATGCCTGCCGGGCGGCATCGGCCTTTCAAACCCGCCTGCGCCATCGCGACCGACAGAAGCGCGCCTGCAAGTGCCAGCCGTCCCGCCAACTCCGCCATCTCACCAATGCGGCAGGCCGTTCCACCCGTCAGTGCGGCGCCTTCGCTCCGGTCATGTAGGCCACCGCATCCGACATGGAATGTTCGCGCGGGTCGATCACACACAGGCGGCGGCCCAGGCGGTGGACATGGATGCGGTCGGCGACCTCGAAGACATGGGGCATGTTGTGGCTGATCAGGATGATCGGGATGCCGCGCGATTTCACGTCGAGGATCAGTTCCAGAACGCGGCGGCTTTCCTTTACGCCCAGCGCCGCTGTCGGCTCGTCCAGGATCACGACGCGCGAGCCGAAGGCCGCGGCGCGGGCCACCGCCACCCCCTGCCGCTGGCCGCCCGACAGGGTCTCCACCGGCTGGTCGATGTTCTGGATCGTCATCAGCCCCAGTTCGCTGAGCTTGTCGCGGGCAAAGGCGCGCATCCTGTCGCGGTCGAGGGCGCGGAACCAGCGACCGGCCAGTCCGGGGCGGCGCCATTCGCGGCCCATGAACATGTTCTCGACGATGGACAACGCGGGCGAAAGCGCCAGCGTCTGATAGACCGTCTCGATTCCGGCATCGCGGGCGGCCAGCGGCGAGGCAAAGCTGACCGGCTGACCGTCAAGCGTGATCTCGCCCTCGTCGATGGCGATCGCGCCCGAAAGCGCCTTGATCAGGCTCGACTTCCCGGCGCCATTGTCGCCGATCACGGCCAGAATCTCGCCCGGCATCAGGTCGAAATCGCAATCGTCCAGCGCGGTGACGCGGCCATAGCGCTTGACCAGCCCGCGGGCCTTGAGAATGGGTTCCCGGTTCATGCCGACACCTTCCGGATCCACTGGTCGATGGCGACCGCGATGATGATGAGCCAGCCGATGGCAAAGACCTGCCAGAGCACATCGACCCCGGCAAGCCTGAGCCCGGACTGGAAGACGCCGACGATCAGCGCGCCGAACAGCGCCCCCATGATCGAGCCGCGCCCGCCGAACAGGCTGATCCCGCCGATCACGACGGCGGTGATGGATTGCAGGTTGCCCTCGTAGAAGGATTGCGGCGAGATCGAGCCGACCCGCCCGATCGCCGCCCACGCCCCGATGGCGCAGATGAAACCGGCCAGCGCGTAGACCTGCACCAGCACCCTGTCGGTGCGGATGCCCGCAAGCTCGGCCGCTGCCTTGTCGTCGCCGATGGCATAGACGTGCCGCCCCCATGCGGTGCGGTTCAGGACGTACCAGAGCACCGCAAAGATCACGACCATCAGGATCGAACCAAAGGTGATGTTGGCACCCGCGACGCGAAAGCTGTTGCCGAAGAATTTCAGGAGCGGAGCGGCCGCGTCGATGTCCTGGCTGCGGATGGACTGCGCGCCAGAAAACCAGAGATTGAGCGCGAAGAAGATGTTCCAGGTGCCCAGCGTGACGATGAAGGGCGGCAGCTTGAGCCGCGCAACCATCAGCCCGTTCAGCATGCCCGCCAGCGTCCCCAGCGCAAAGGACGCCCCCAGCGCCAGCGGGGCGGGCACGCCCATGGTGATCGCCAGCTTGCCGGAGACGACCGACATCAGCACCATGATCGCGGCCACCGACAGATCAATCCCGGCGGTCAGCACGATCAGGCTTTGCGCCGCGGCGAGGATGCCGATGATCGAGACCTGTTGCAGGATCAGCGACAGGTTGAAGGGCGAGAAGAACCGCTCGCCCGCGATCAGGCCGAAGACCAGGATGCTCAGCGCCAGCACGATGACCGGCACCAGCGTCGGTGTGGCATGCAGCAGGTGCTGGATCCCCGCCAGGGGTGTGCGGCGTGGCGCTTCGAAGCGTGCAACGCCCTGGGGGCTGGCGGCAAGGCCGGTCTCGAAATCCGAGGGGCCGCGGCCGGAAACGGGGCCGGGTCGGGGCGGTGGGGGCGGGGTGGTGGTCATCCGGTCCTCCGGTTCGGGGACGGACCCGGGCACGGACGGCGCGCGGGATCGCGGCCGGGCCAGTCTGCCACGGGTCGGGGATCGGGTCACCGGTGATCTGCGGGGCGCAGGTCTGCCGGTGGCGGGACGCTTGGGCTGGCCCGCAGGACCGGACGAAGGCGCGGCTGCCGCGCCCCCGTCTGGCGGCCGGTCGGGCCGGTCCGGGGCCTAGCCCCAGCAGAGCCCCAGCGCCTCGTCCGAGGTGATCGAGGGGATGCCGTCAACCGGCTTGTCGGTGACCAGCGTCACGCCGGTATTGAAGAAATCCAGCCCTTCGGCATTCGCCGGTTCCGTACCGTCGGCGGCAAAGGCTGCGATTGCCTCGATCCCCATCGACGCCATCCGCAGCGGAAACTGCATCGAGGTCGCGCCGATCACGCCTTCGGCGACGTTGCGCACGCCGGGGCAGCCGCCATCGACCGAGACGATCAGCACCTCGTTCTGCCGCCCCATCGCGCGCAGCGCCTCATAGGCCCCGGCGGCGGCAGGTTCGTTGATCGTGTAGACCACGTTGATGGCGGGATCGACCTGAAGCAGGTTCTCCATCGCGGTGCGCCCGCCTTCCTCGTTGCCATTGGTGACGTCCGAGCCGACGATGCGCCCGTCATCCTCGTCGCCGATCCGGGTGGGGTCTTTGACGTCGATGCCGAAGCCGGTCATGAAGCCCTGGTTGCGCAGGTAATCCACGCTGATCTGGCTGGCGTTGAGGTCGAGCGTGGCGATCCGGGCCGAGGCCGCCGCATCGCCCAGCGTCGCCGCGGCCCATTCGCCGATCAGCACCCCGGCGCGGAAATTGTCGGTGGCGAAGGTGGCGCTTGCGGTATCGGCGGGCTCGAACGGGGTGTCGAGCGCGATCACCAGGATCCCCGCCGCGCGCGCCTGGGTCACCGCCGGGGCAAGCGCGCGGCTGTCAGAGGGCGTGATCAGGATGCCCGAAACGCCCGCCGCGATGCAGCTTTCCACCGCCGCGATCTGGTTTTCCACGTCGCCGTCGATGCGCCCGGCATAGGTTTGCAGCGTGATGCCCTTCTCGGCCGCCGCTGCGGTCGCGCCTTCGCGCATCTTCACGAAGAACGGGTTGGTGTCGGTCTTGGTAATCAGGCAGGCGCCGATTGCGTCGGCTGCGGCAGGCGTTGCGCTGAACGCGCCCAATGCGGCGGCACAGGTCAGGGCGGCGCGGATGGTGCGGGTCATGGTGTTCCTCCCTTTGCAGGTTCTGTCTTGCTTGGTGTCGGTGGCCGGGCTCCGCTGCCGGACTCCCCCCTCGGCACGGGTATGGAAACACGGAATCGCCCCGACCTGTCAATAAATAAGTCACAATGATTTATTATTGACAGATTCAGGCACGACTGCTTTCCTCCGGTCATCCTCTGCCCCGGGGTCCGATCATGCCTGCCTTCACCCAGCGCCCTCCGGCCCAGCCCGCGCCGAACCTGGCGGGCGATGGCATGCGCGGATCGAACCAGTCGGGGATGCGCGCCTGGAACGAACGGCTTGTGCTGACGCTGGTGCGCCAGCAAGGCGCGCTGTCGAAGGCCGAGATCGCCCGGACGACCGGCCTGTCGGCGCAGACCGTCTCGGTCATCATGCGGGCGCTTGAATCGGACGGGCTGCTGACGCGCGGCAATCCGGTGCGCGGCAAGGTGGGCCAGCCCTCGGTGCCGATGTCGCTGAACCCGGAAGGGGCGTTCTTTCTTGGCCTCAAGATCGGGCGGCGCAGTTGCGAGGTGGTGCTGACCGATTTCCTGGGTCGGATCCGCGACCGTCGCCTGCGGCATTATCCCTGGCCCGACATCGACACGATCACCGGCTTTGCCATCGAGTCGGTAGGCGCGCTGCTGGCCGGGCTGAGCCCGGTTCAGGCTGGCAGGGTCGCGGGGCTTGGCATCGCGATGCCGTTTCAGCTTTGGGGCTGGGCACCCGCGATCGGTGCCCCGCAAGAGCGGATGAACGCCTGGCGCAGCCGCGATATCCGGGCCGAACTGGAAGCCCGCTTTGCCTTTCCGGTGTTTCTGGAAAACGATGCCACTGCCGCCTGCGGGGCGGAACTGGTCTTTGGCAATCCCCAAAAGTTGCGCGATTTCGTCTATTTCTATCTGGGGTTCTTCGTCGGTGGAGGTCTGGTGCTGAACGGGCGCCTTTACACCGGGCCGAACGGGAATGCCGGGGCACTGGGGTCGATGCCGGTACCGGACCGCGAGGGGCGCACCGTGCAACTGATCGAACTGGCCTCCATCGCGGTGCTGGAACGGATGCTGGCGGCGCGCGGGCTGGCCTCGGACATGCTGTGGTTCCATGACGGGCATTGGCCGGTCGACGAAACGGTTCTGGCCGAATGGATCGAGGGTGCGGCGCATGGCATGTCGCGCGCCATCGTCGCCTGCGCCGCGGTGATCGACGTGGACAACGTGCTGATCGACGGCTGGATACCCGCCGATGTGCGCGCCCGGCTGGTTGCCCGAACCGGCGCGCTGACCGCCGAACTGGACATGACCGGCCTGACGCCGCCGGTCCTGCGCGAGGGCACGCTGGGTTCCGAGGCGCGCACGCTGGGGGCCGCCAGCCGGCCGCTGGCCGAGCGGTTCCTGGTCGATCCGGCCGCGATCTCGAAGGGGGTGTAAGCCGTGCAGCAGATGGTCGAGACGCTGGCTGCCGCTCTGGCTGCCTGCGGGACGGGGGGCGGACGGCGGATCGTGGCGCTGGCCGGTCCGCCGGGAGCGGGCAAGTCCACCCTGGCCGAGGCCGCGGCGGCGCGGCTGAACGCGGATCGGCCGGGTTGCGCGGTGGTGGTGCCGATGGACGGCTACCATCTGGACAACGCGATCCTTGACGCGCTGGGCTGGCGCGCGGTCAAGGGCGCCCCGCAGACCTTTGACGCGGCCGGGCTGATCCGCGATCTGGCGCGCATCCGGGCGGGCGGCGAAACCGTCTTCGTGCCGGTTTTCGACCGCGCGGCGGACCTGTCGCGTGCGGCGGCCCGCGCCGTGCCGCAAGAGGCGGGCGTGATTCTGGTCGAGGGGAATTGGCTTTTGCTGGACGAAGACCCCTGGCGCGCGCTGGCGCCGGCATTCGATCTGAGCGTGATGCTTTCCGTCCCCGAAGCCGCGCTGGAACGCCGCCTGATCGCCCGATGGCTGGCCCATGGGCTGGACCCGGATGCAGCACTTGGCCGCGCCCGCGGCAATGACCTGGCCAATGCGCGCCGGGTGGCGGTGAACTCGCGTCCGGCCGATCTGGTGCTGGGCATGGCCCCCGACAACGCGCGATGATTCCGTGCTGCGGCGCTGATCGAGTTGCTGCACCGGCAGGGTGCGACGGGCGAGCCCGTCCTTCCGGCCCGCCCGGCCCCCGGGCGGCATGTCCGACTCTGTCCTCTTGACCCCATATGCTCTGCTGGCCGACTTAGTCGGAGAGGTGGCAAC
Source organism: Rhodovulum strictum (assembly GCF_009649175.1). Taxonomy (GTDB): domain Bacteria; phylum Pseudomonadota; class Alphaproteobacteria; order Rhodobacterales; family Rhodobacteraceae; genus Rhodovulum; species Rhodovulum strictum. Next base: position 32,534 of record NZ_WJPO01000030.1, read on the forward strand.
AGGGACGGGACATGGCAAAGGCATCCGGGGGCAAGGCGTTGGTGTCGACGGTCGGGGTGCTGCTGGGCACGCTGTTCTTTGCGGCCTCGCTCACGCCCAGCCTCATGCCGCGCTCGGTGCCGATCCAGGGGGCGCTCAGCGGGTTGAGCGTGGCGGCCGGTTACGGGCTGGGCGTTGCGCTGCGGATGCTGTGGACCGTGCTGGAGTTTCCGCATCCGGGGCCGCGGACGGCGCGCTGGCTGGCGCTTGCGGCCGGTGCGGTGTCGCTGGCGATCGCGGGCGCGGCGCTGTGGATGGCCTCGGTCTGGCAGGACCGGCTGCGCGCGCTGATGGACATGGACCCGGTCGAAACCGGGCGCCCGCTGACCATCGCCGCAGTCGCGGTGGCCGTCTTTGCGCTGATCCTGCTGGTCGCGCGGCTGTTCAAGCTGGTGGCCGCGCGGCTGAGGCAGCGCTTCGAGCGGCGATTGCCGACGCCGCAGGCGGTGATCCTTGGCGTGGGTCTGACGGCAACGCTGTTCTGGAGCCTTGGCAACGGGCTTCTGGTGCATGGCGCCCTGACGGGTCTGGATGCCAGCTATCGGCAATATGATGCCCTGTTCGAGGAGGCCAGTCCGCAGCCGACCGACCCGCACAAGTCCGGCGGGCCGGGGTCGCTTCTGGCCTGGGACGGGCTTGGGCGGGCGGGGCGCGCGATGGTCGCGGCCGGTCCCGATGCCGCGACCATCGCCGCGCGGACCGGGGCTGCCGATGCCAAAGAGCCGATCAGGGTCTATGTCGGGCTGAATTCGGCCCCCGACCTCGAGGCGCGGGCGGAACTGGCGCTGGCCGAACTGATCCGCCTGGGCGGGTTCGAGCGCGCACATCTGGTCATCAACACCCCCACCGGAACCGGCTGGGTCGATCCCAACGGGCAGCAGGCGCTGGAATACCTGTTCCGCGGCGATGTCGCGACGGTAGCGGTGCAATATTCCTATCTTGCAAGCTGGATCGCACTGACGGTCGATCCCGATTACGGGGCCGAGACGGCGCGCGCGGTCTTCGCCGCGATCTACGGCCATTGGCGCACGCTGCCGCCCGAGACGCGGCCGCGACTGTGGCTGCACGGGCTCAGCCTCGGGGCGCTCAATTCCGATCTCAGCCACGACCTCTATCAGGTGATCGGCGATCCCTATGATGGCGCGCTCTGGGCCGGTCCGCCCTTCAACAGCCGCACCTGGCGCGCGGTGACACGGGCGCGCGAGATCGAGAAACCCGCCTGGTTGCCGCGATTCCGCGATGGTGCGGTGATCCGCTTCGTCGGCCGCAACGGGGCGGGGCGCGGCGCCGAGGCGGATTGGGGGCCCTACCGGGTCGTCTTCCTGCAATATGCCAGCGACGCCGTGACCTTTTTCGAGCCGGCATCGGCCTGGCGCAGACCGGCCTGGCTGGAGGAACCGCGCGGGCCGGATGTCTCGCCCGATTTCCGCTGGATCCCGGTGGTCAGCTTCCTGCAACTGGCCATGGACATCACCATGCCCATGGTGCCGCCGCCGGGCCACGGCCACAGCTATGCCTTCGACGACTATCTCGACGCATGGGCCGAACTGACCGGCGCCCCCGGCTGGACACCCGAAGGGCTGGACGCACTGAAAGCTGCTGTCGCCGCCGGGGACTGAACCAGACCGGGAAGGAATGCGCCAAGTGGTGACCCCGGCAGGACTCGAACCTGCAACCTATCCCTTAGGAGGGGATTGCTCTATCCTGTTGAGCCACGGGGCCGTGCGGGGTCTTTTTCACCGGAATGCGCCGTGCATGCAAGCCCGCATGCGCTTGGACTTTCCCGCGGGCCGCGTTTAACTAGATCAGCCCGCCTTGACAGGAGCGCCGCACCCGTGACCGTTTCCGACCCGCCCCGCCCGCGCCGTCCGCTGACGCTGCGCGATGTGTCCGAGGCGTCGGGCGTGTCCGAGATGACGGTCAGCCGCGTTCTGCGCGACAGTGGCGATGTGTCGAACAAGACCCGCGAAAAGGTGCTCGAGGCGGCCAAGCGGCTGGGCTATGTGCCGAACCGCATCGCGGGGGGGCTGGCCAGCCAGCGGGTGAACCTGGTGGGCGTCATCATCCCGTCGCTGTCGAACATGGTCTTTCCCGAGGTGCTGTCGGGCATCAACGAGGTGCTGGAGGACACGCCGTTGCAGCCCGTGTTCGGCCTGTCGCGCTATGATCCCCCGCATGAGGAGAAGGTGCTGTTCGAGATGCTGTCCTGGCGGCCTTCGGGGCTGATCGTGACCGGGCTCGAACATTCAGAGGGAACGCGCGCGATGCTAAAGGCCGCGGGCATTCCGGTGGTCGAGATCATGGATCTGGATGGCGAGCCGGTGGATTCCGTGGTGGGCATCTCGCATCGCCGCGCGGGTACCGAGATGGCGCGCGCCATCGCCGCGGCGGGCTATCGGCGGATCGGCTTTCTGGGCACCAAGATGCCGATGGACCACCGCGCGCGCAAACGCTTCGAGGGGTTCACCGGCGCGCTGGCGCGGGCGGGCATCGAGGTGGCGGATCACGAATTCTACTCGGGCGGCTCGGGGCTGGCCACCGGGCGCGAGATGACGCGCGCGCTGCTCGACCGCAATCCGGACCTGGATTTCCTGTATTATTCCAATGACATGATCGCGGCAGGCGGGCTGCTTCACTGCCTTGAGCGGGGCATCGACATTCCCGGCCGGATGGGGCTTGCCGGGTTCAACGGGATCGAGATCCTGGACGGGTTGCCGCTGAAACCCGCGACCATGGACATCCAGCGCCGCGAGATCGGGCGGCGGGCGGCGCGGATCATCGCCGACTGCGTCGCGCGCGGGCTTTCGGGCGCGGGCGAACGGGTGGCGCTGACGCCACGGATCGACCCCGGCGACACGCTGCGCATGGCACCGCCCGGCCCCGGTGGACAAGACCGCCCCGATCATGTTTAACCCGCGCCACCGCCTGCCCTGCCGCGGCGGCCCCCGATGAGGCCCCCATGCCTGCCGTCTCGATCGTGATCCCGATGAAGAACGAATCCGAGAACGTGGCGTTCCTGCTGGACGAGATCGCGCAGGCCTGCGCCGCGCTGGGCAGCCATGAGGTGATCGTGGTCGATGACGGCTCGACCGATGACACCGCGGGCCGTGTGCGTGACCGGATGGCAGCCGATCCCGCGCTCAGGCTGGTGCGCCACGCCGCCTCGGCCGGGCAAAGCGCTGCGGTCCATAGCGGCGTTCTGGCGGCCCGGGCACCGATCATCTGCACGCTGGACGGCGACGGCCAGAACCCGCCCGCCGACCTGCCCAAACTGTGGGATCCGCTGCTCGCCGACGCGACCGGGCGGCTGGGGCTTGTGGCGGGCCAACGGGTCGGGCGGCAGGATACGGCGTCGAAGCGCTGGGCCTCGCGGCTGGCCAATGCGCTGCGGGCGCGGCTTCTGCGCGACGGCACCCGCGACACCGGCTGCGGGCTCAAGGGGTTCCGGCGCGATGCCTTTCTGGCGCTGCCCTATTTCGACCACATGCACCGCTATCTGCCCGCGCTGTTCCGCCGCGACGGCTGGGAGGTGGCGCTGGTCGATGTCAGCCATCGCGAACGCCATGCCGGGCGGTCGAACTACAACAACCTGCAACGCGCGCTGGTCGGCCTGCACGATCTGGTCGGGGTGGCCTGGCTGATCAAGCGGCGCAAGAAGGCGCGCGCCAGCGAGGAGCCCCGCCATGTCGATTGAGACGCTGTTCACCGTGCTGGCGGTGAAAAGCTGGACCGAATTCTGGTGGGTCGTCATCGGGCTGGGCGGGCAGCTGATGTTCACGGCGCGCTTCCTGGTGCAATGGATCGCATCAGAGCGCGCCCGGAATTCGGTGGTGCCGCTGGCCTTCTGGTATTTTTCGCTGGCGGGCGGCGCGATCCTGTTTGCCTATGCGGTCTATCGCAGGGATCCGGTCTTCATCCTGGGCCAGTCCATGGGCATCATCATCTATTCCCGGAACCTGTGGTTGATCCATGCAAACCGCCGCAACGTCTGAGCCCCGGGGCTGGCTGATCCCGGCAGCCGCGGCCGTCCTTGCCGTGACGGCGGCGCGGGTCGCGCTGTTGTGGTTCAACCGCATGGACCTGTTCGTGGACGAGGCGCAGTACTGGCTCTGGGGCCGGGAGCTGGCGCTGGGCTACTATTCCAAGCCGCCGATGGTGGGCTGGGTGATCCGGGCGGCAACCGAACTGGCGGGCAGCGATGCGCCGTTCTGGGTGCGCCTGCCCGCGCCGCTGTTTCATGGGGTCACGGCGCTGATCCTGGGCTGGATCGCCGCCGGGCTCTGGGGGGCGCGGGCGGCGTTCTGGGTGGCCTTGGGCTATGTCACGCTGCCGATGGTGGCGGTGGGGTCGATCCTGATCTCGACCGACACGATCATGTTCCCCTTCCTTGCGCTGGCGCTGGGCGGCTGGCTTCGGCTGCTGCGGGGCGGCGGGCGGGTCTGGGCCGCGGTCGCGGGCATCGCGCTGGGGCTGGCCTTCCTGTCGAAATACGCCGCGATCTATTACCTGATCTCGGCCCTGCTGGCGGCGCTGATCTTCCGCAGCGCCCGGCCCGCGCTGCGCGACGGGTTGACGGCGCTGGGGCTGTTCGCGCTGACCATCGCGCCGAACGTGGTCTGGAACCTGATGAACGGCCTGACCACGGTCCAGCACACGCTGGACAATGCCGACTGGGTGCGTGATCCGGGCACCCGGGCCGAGTTGAACCTTGCCGGTCTGGCCGAGTTCCTGGCCAGCCAGTTCGCGGTCTTTGGCCCGGTGCTGTTCGGTGCGCTGATCTGGCTTTGCCTGCGGGGCGGCGCGGGCGACCGCGGGCGGCAGATGATGCTGGTCTTTGCGCTGCCGCCGCTGGTGATCGTGTCGGGGCAGGCACTGCTGTCGGGGGCCTATGCGAACTGGGCGGCCGCGGCCTATCTGGCGGGGTCGCTGGCCGTCCTTCCCTGGCTTTCCCCGCGCTGGCGTCTGGCCTCGTTCGCCGTGAACGGCACGTTGGCGCTGGCGCTGCCGGTGCTGGGCGTCTTCGCCGACAAGGCCGCGACGGGCGGGCAGCCGCTCTTGCAGCGCTATCTAGGCCGCGACGAGATGACGGCGGAGATCGTGGACACCGCGCGCGAGGCCGGTCTGGACATCATAGTGGCGGCGAACCGCGATATTCTGGCCGACCTGTTCTATTCCGCGCGCGACAGCGGGCTGGTCTTTCACGCAGTCCCGCCCGAGGGGAGGGCGCCGCATCACTATGCGCTGAAACACCCCCTGCCCCCGGATCTGACGGGCGAGGTTCTGTTCGCGACGCTCGGCGCCGCACCCGCCTGCATCGCAGACACCCCGCCCCTGCGGGTGATCCTGCCCGAACAGGGCGCATGGCGGGGCAGGCCGGTGTCGCTTTTCGCCGTCCCGGCCGAATGCTGGGCGGCAGGACGCTGAGGGCACTGTCTGCCCGCCGCAGCAATCCTTGATCCGATCCGGTCTTGCCGGCACGCCATCAGCAGGCCGGGTGGTGCAGAACGCCGCGCGCCGGGAACGGGGCGGGATACCCCTTGTCTCGCCCGCCCCTGCGGGGCTAGATGCCGCCACTTACCGGATTTACCCCGCAGGATTTCCCATGACCGACACGCCCGCCTACGATTTCAACGACCGTATGCTTTCGCTGGGCCTTGCCCGTGTCTCGGAGGCTGCGGCGCTTGCCTCGGCCCGGCTGATCGGCCATGGCGACGAAAAGGCCGCCGACCAGGCCGCGGTCGATGCGATGCGCACCCAGCTCAACAAGCTCGATATCGCGGGCGTGGTCGTGATCGGCGAGGGCGAGCGCGACGAGGCGCCGATGCTGTTCATCGGCGAGGAGGTGGGCACCGGCACCGGCCCCGCGGTCGATATCGCGCTCGACCCGCTCGAGGGCACGACGCTGACCGCCAAGGACATGCCGAACGCGCTGGCGGTGATCGCGATGGGGCCGCGCGGGTCCATGCTGCATGCGCCCGATGTCTACATGGAAAAGCTGGCGATCGGGCCGGGCTATGACGATGGCATCGTGACGCTGGACATGCCCCCGGCCGAGCGGGTGCGCAAGCTGGCCGCGGCCAAGGGCGGCACGCCGGCCGATATCACCGTCTGCATCCTGGAACGCCCCCGCCATGAGGCGCTGATCGCCGAAGTGCGCTCGACCGGCGCGGCGATCCGGCTGATCACCGATGGCGATGTCGCGGGTGTGATGCATTGCGCCGAGGCGCAGCGCACCGGCATCGACATGTATATGGGTTCGGGCGGTGCGCCCGAGGGCGTTCTGGCGGCGGCGGCGCTGAAATGCATGGGCGGGCAGATCTTCGGCCAGCTTCTGTTCCGCAACGATGACGAACGCGCCCGCGCCGAGCGTGCCGGGATCAGGGATCTGAACCGGGTCTATGCCCGCGACGAGATGGTGCGTGCCGATGTGATCTTTGCCGCGACCGGGGTCACCGATGGCTCGCTTCTGCCCGGCATCCGGCGCGAGGTGGGCTGGCTGACCGCCGAGACGCTGCTGATGCGCTCCAAGACCGGCTCGGTGCGGCGCATGACCTACCGGACCCCCGTGAAGTAACGGATGTCCCGGGCGTTTCTGGACGTCGAATCCTCGGCGACGGGCCGGCGCTGGACCGGCCCCACGCCCGAACAGGCCCGACAGGCCGAGGCGCTGGAACAGGCCGCGCGCCTGCCGCCTGCGGTGGCGGCGGTGCTGGCCCGGCGCGGCGTGCCCCCCGAAGCGGCCGAAGCCTTTCTGGATCCCACGCTCAAGGATCTGCTGCCCGATCCGCTGTCGCTGCGCGACATGGGGGCGGCGGCCGAACGCTTCCTTGCCGCCCTGCGCGGGCGCGAACGGATCGCGGTCTTTGCCGATTACGACGTGGATGGCGGCGCCTCGGCCGCGCTGATCCTGAGCTGGCTGCGGGCGATGGGGCATCGCGCAACGCTATACATCCCCGACCGCATCGACGAGGGCTATGGCCCGAACGTGCCCGCAATGGCCGCGCTTGCCAGCGACCACGATCTGATCGTCTGCGTCGATTGCGGCACGCTGTCCCACGAGCCCATCGCCGCGGCGCGGGGCGCCGATGTGATCGTGCTCGACCACCATCTGGGCGCCGAGACGCTGCCCCCGGCGCTGGCCGTCGTGAACCCCAACCGGCAGGACGAATCGGGCGATCTGGGACATCTCTGCGCGGCGGGCGTCGTGTTCCTGATGCTGGTCGAGGTGAACCGCCAGATGCGCGCCGCCGGGATGGCGGGGCCGAACCTGATCGAGTTTCTCGACCTTGTGGCGCTGGCCACCGTGGCCGATGTTGCGCCGCTGACAGGTGTCAACCGCGCGCTGGTGCGCCAGGGGCTCAAGGTGATGGCGCGGCGCGCGCGGCCCGGGCTGGTGGCGCTTGCCGATGTCGCGCGGATGACCAGCGCGCCGACGCCCTATCACCTGGGCTTCCTGCTGGGTCCGCGGGTCAACGCGGGCGGACGGATCGGCCAGGCCGATCTGGGCGCGCGCCTGCTGGCCACGCCCGACCCGCACGAGGCCGCGGCACTGGCCGAAAAGCTCGACCGGCTGAACACCGAGCGGCGCGAGATCGAGGCCGCCGTGCGCGAGGCGGCGCTGGCCCAGGCCGAGGCGCGCGGGCTCGACGGCCCGCTGGTCTGGGCCGCGGGCGAAGGCTGGCACCCCGGCGTCGTCGGCATCGTCGCCAGCCGCCTGAAGGAGCTTGCAAACCGCCCCGCCGTGGTGATCGGGCTGGAGGGCGACCAGGGCAAGGGCTCGGGCCGGTCGGTTTCCGGCGTCGATCTGGGCGCATCGGTGCAGCGGCTGGCGGCCGAAGGCTGGCTGCTCAAGGGCGGCGGCCACCGTATGGCGGCGGGCCTGACGGTCGCCCGCGACCGGCTGGACGAGGCGATGGCGCGGCTGGGCAGCTTGCTTGCGAAACAGGGGGCCGCAGAGGGCGGCCCGCGCGACCTGCGGCTCGACGGGCTCCTGATGCCCGGTGCGGCCACGGTCGATCTGGTCGACCGGCTCGACACCGCAGGCCCCTTCGGCGCCGCAGCCCCCGCCCCGCGCTTTGCCTTCGCCGCCATGGCGCTGGGCTTCGTGCGCCGCGTCGGCGAGACGCATCTCAAGATCGGTTTCGGCGACGGCACCGGCCCGCGGCTCGATGCCATCGCCTTCGGCGCCTTCGACACCCCCCTTGGCCCCCTGCTCGAAGCCCATGGCGGCGCACGGTTCCACCTTGCCGGGCGGCTCGAGATCAACGACTGGGGCGGCCGCCGCCAGGTACAACTCCGCCTGGAAGACGCCGCACGGGCCGGATGAGCATCGACGAAAAAAACTGCCAAATACCCCCTTGCGCCGCCCCGCCAATTTATCTAGGAAACGCCCCACAAGCCAGCACGGCCCGTTCGTCTATCGGTTAGGACGCCAGGTTTTCAACCTGGAAAGAGGGGTTCGATTCCCCTACGGGCTGCCACTTATCCGTGTAAGTTGTTGATTTTGTTGCGAAATTTCCGAGCCGCAAAATCCCACTACAAAGCTACTACAGCGGAAAATCCCCGCCTTTCGACCCTGTAGCCTGCCGGGCAGAGGGGTCAGGTATCACGCATTCGTGAAGTTGTTGACGCCTCAAGTGTCGCCGAAGCGCCGCAGACGACGCGTTGCGACCTGTAACGATGAGCGTAAGGCATTCGTGACTGCCGACTTGATCAGACGAAAGGTCCGCCGTAGTGTCGAAAGAAATGGGGGTGACATGTTTCTTGAAAAGTTTAGCCGCTACTTCCGTCGCTACGAAATCATCCTTGGTGCGCGCAAACCAACCGCCGCAACGATTCCGCTTGTCGCAGGCGCAGGGGAATACTCTGTCTTGGATGCAATCAACGCCAAACTCGCAAAAGACAAGGCTTCGGTCAAGCAAACGAACGGCGACATTGTAGAGTTGGTTCGGGTTAAGCACGATGAGGCTTCCAAAAGCGTTGTTCTTCTATTTCACCGGGCAGATCCTGACGCCGCCGATCCGACATATAGAAAAAAGAAGGAAGGAAAGGTAACTGTCAGAGTTGCGGACAAGGATGACGACGAAGAACAGTCAGTGTCAGCACATTTGGTTATCCGGTCTTCGCCTTACAAGGATCAAAGATACTACGCCCTACTCGAAGAAATTCCTGGCCTAAGCATGGCGACAGTTCGCGAAGTTCTAGCTTCGTTGCTTGTCGATTATGAGTATGAATTTGAAAGAAAGCCGGGCAAGAAAGAACACACTTACTGCACGGTGAAGGCGGAAGGCATAAAGTCGGAAACTGTTGCGGACGCATTAAAAACCGGCAAGGCAGGCTGGATCACGCTCACGCGCCCCGCGCCAGCCAAGTATGCCGATGGTGATGGTCTCTGGGTTCCAACAGTTGATACAATGAAGCTTCGCGTCAAAGGCGAAATTGAAGAAGCCAACTGGAAGGACAAGATTGGTCATCTTATTGAAACTGCCAAAGGTGACGGATGGCAGAGCTTTAATGTCGAAATTTCCTTACCGGACGAACGCTCTAGACAGATAAAACTAGAACAGTTTCAGGATGCCAAGGAAATATTATTTGTCAAATCGGATAAAGTTGACCTTGCAAAACAAATTAGTGTCTGCTCTACTGATTTTCATGACGAACTGATTTCAAAGGGTTTGGCGCTTCTTAAGCTCATTGAAAAGAAATGATAGTCTTCATTTCACCATTCAAGTATTTGAAGTTGCGAAACGAGCGCGGGACACGGCTCGTTTTTCGTGATCTTTTCCCCATATTGGCAATTGCGTTAGTATTTACCGCGCCCTTTGTTGTTTTCGACCAGATGAACTTCTCACGCGCAGCGGGTTTCGTTGATCGAATGGGGTCTCTTGCTGCTGTTCTGACTGGTTTCTACATTGCTGCATTGGTTGCGGTCGCCAGCTTTTCGGCATCTATCGGCGATCTGGACTCTCCAATCTCAAATGGAAAGATTTTTCTGAATATAGGCGATGAAGATTCTTTAACGCGGCGCGAGTATATATGTGCGATGTTTGGATTTCTTTCATTCCTGTCACTATTCATCGCAATAGTGTCAACATTCATTCTAATCGTCGCCCCCGCTTTCGCCGACCTGCATGATCGCAGCCCTATTGAATTCGCAGGTCATTCTATTCCAATTTTTGAGGTAGCTAGAGGATCTATTATTGGAATTTACTGCGTAATTGTTTCAGCAATGATAGTTACCACGTTCTATGGCCTCTACTATCTTACGGATCGCATATACGCTAAGCCACCGAAGATACTGCCTAAGCCGACTGACTCTGAAAGCGATTAAGAGACCCCGGCGCATCGCTGCAACCGGGGCTAGGAAGGTCTCCCGCGACAGGCCCGTGAGCGGAAGCTTGTGTGCGCCCGAAGGCGCAAGGTCAGGCGTCGGCAGGCGGCACAAGGGCCGCATGGGGGTCAACCCGGCTGGCTGTCGCGCGGTCGGCATTGGCGGGGCTATACCAAGCCGCCCCAAGCTGGCGAAGCCCGGCTTCCATGCGGTCGGCCTGCTTGGCAATGTCGGCGTTGTGCAAGATCGCCGCAGCGTCTTCGGGCGCATGGGCGTTCAGGGCTTCAAGGCGCAGCGCAGTATGCCGTTCATCGGACAGGCCGGAATTGAACCCCGGCGCGGCGTTGATCGCGGCGGCAACGTCAAGGTTGGTCGCAACAAGGCGCGAGGCTTCGGCGGGCCAGTTCGGATCACCCTGCGCAGCACGTTCGCGGAAGATTTGGCGGATTTCAGAATAGACCGACGCCTTGCCGGTATCGGCTTCAAGCACGGCAAATGCGCGCTTCTGCGCTTCGGCGGCTTCCCGTTCCCCGAAACGGCGGATCGTGTCGGCGGCTTCGCGAACTTCCTTCTGAACGGCTTTCAGCACGATACCGGCGTGTTCATGGCGAACGTCTTCGGTAACGGTCGTGTCGCGGGCGATGCGTTCAAGCCGGGCGATTGCGTTCGCGACGGCATGTTCGGCCCTTTTGGCGGAAGTTCGCGGGATAGCGTCAACGCTTTCGTCGTCACCGATTGGCGTGAAATGCGCCCGGAAGCCGACGTTGAGTCTGACCAAATTCAAGAAATCGACGTGGGAAGGATTGGGGTTCAGGTAGCGGCTCATTTTCAGTTCCTTTGCGCTTTCAATGCGCGCCATGCTTCGGCGTCGATTTCCTGCCCGTCGATTTCGACAAATCGCGGGCGTTTGGTCTTGCCGGGCAGAAGGGGCGCTAGTTCTATGCCCACATGGGGCGACGTGTCCCGGCCATCGCTGTTCCCTTCTTCGTCAAATTGATCGGCGTATTCATTCAGCCGCGCCAAAAGTGCCTGTTGCTGATTGCGGGCAAGTTCGGAATATGCGTCGCCGGAATGAAGCGGCAAACAATACACGACGCCGCCCCGTTCTTCGGTTCGCCAGATTGGTTCCCTACCAAAGACCCCAAATTGCCGCATGGGCGCTTGGTTCGCCTTTCGACGTTCCAAGCGTTCAATCCGGGCGGCAAGGGCGCGGTTCACTGTTCATTTTCCAGTTCGGAAAGGCGGGCTTCAAGATCGGCGGTTTCCGCAAGCTTCGCGATGATCTGCAACAGATAGGCCAGCTTACCGGCTTCCGAAGCGTCGATTTCCTTCGCCCTGACAGACCGATACAGCTTGCAGGCTTCGGCCTTTACATCGGCGACCGTATCCAGCTTGCAGCGAATGCGTTTCGGCTTCGGTTGACCCATAGGGGGGTTAACCGGGTTTCCCCATGCATTGATTGGAACTTGGCCCATGATCGTTATTCCTTATCGGTCGCGTGAACGCCAATTAATGCCAGTTACGAGCCAATTAATGCCAGTCTGTCAAGCCATATTCAGCCCCATGCGGCTTTTAACAGGACAATATCTTTATGCGATAAATCGCGACGTATTTTGCAGCGTGGTTTCGGCTTTTTCTTCAATACTTCGCCTAGGTTTTCGGTCCTATTTTTTCGGCGTTTCCAATCGCCGCAGTCGGCAATACAACGGAGCCACATTTCGGCAATATCGTTATCCGAAAGTTCAATGCCCGGCTTGAAGGCATTTGCGATGCGATATTCGGAATAAGGAAGCACTATCTGTCTGCCCATCTGTCACCCTGCCCACAATGCCGCCCCGTCGCAGACCCCGATTTCCGGCCCGTGGAGCGCCTCTAGCCGTCGGGGGTAGGGCAACCCTGCCCGAACCTCGCTTGCCGCCCTACAGCGCCCCTGCGCTGGCAAGAAGATCGTCCATCGCGTGAATCCCGGTCCTGTCGCGAAGCGCCAGCACGTCGGCCCATCGTAGCGCGTCATATGACTGACCCGGTTGCAGCCTGCCCGACCATCCATGATGAAAGTCGCGGGGCATGATTTCGGCGACGCGGTTCAGGGCGTGAACTTCGGAAATGCGAGGAACATTGCGTTCATAGGTTTCGGAACCGACGGCCTTCAACCTTTCCATGTCATTGAGGAAGCGAACGAACGTCGCCGACGGCGCTTCTTCGCTATAGAGCCTGCCCATAACCCGAACATAGTCGCGCGATGCAAACAGGTGGTCACGTTCGACCGAAAGCATGATGTTCAGCTTGAGGAACGCCCGACCGCAAAGCGGCTTCAATGCTGCGACGATCATCGGGATTTCGCGCGGCTGCATGTATCGCGACACGCGGAACGACGACAGCTTTGTGAAGTTCGCGCCGACCCATTCAACAAGAACGTCGGTCAACAGTTGATCCGGCGTCGCGACAGTCGGCATTTCGTGGCTACGGTCCATAAGCTTCATGCACAACAGAACGTCGAAGCATCCCCCGTTTTCGTCAATCATTGCAATGAAATCTTCGGCAACTGCGCCGTGTCCATTTTCTTTCATTTCGCCGGTTCCTTCGTTAGTAGCGATGTAGTAGCAACGGTTCGACGCTAGATTTCGCAGTTATTTCAACGACCATCGGTAGCGGGCTGCGCTGCCATCACGATAAATCCCGCTTCTGGACGCAACCGGGTTGCCGTGCAGGTGGGTGCGTGAGTTCGCATCGTGAGTAATGTTCGTCGTCTAAGTTCCCCCATACCCCCTGTGAGATAGAACTCACGAGGGGGGGTATGAATTGAACTAACGAATTCGTAGGTTCCGAACTCACGATCAGACCCCCGTGCCGTAAAGGGGATCGTCGGGCGTCAATACGGCCCAAAACTGATGCGTATTTCGGTTATTGTCCCATCCGTTTCTTTTTACGATGCGTCCACTATTGGAAAGCGTAGAGATTGCGAGTTTGACCCGGCGCTTCATTTCCTTATCGCCTTCGGCGTATTCACGGGGGAAGATTTCCGCAAGGCCGTGATAAGCCGTCTTCGGGCCGGATGCTGCGGCGCGTATCGGTTCACCACGACGTTGCGCTTCTTGAATATGGCCGAAGACCTTTTCGACCATCGGCGCAGATGTTTCATCTATCGCAGCGGCAACTTCGTGATTAGTGAACGCGGAAAGAACGCCGGTTTCTGCATTTCGCCGCAGCCGGAACGGCCCCGATTTCGGCCCCAAGTTCGCCTTCTCATGCGACACGATGATATGTTCGGGAAGATCAGTTTCGACAACGACCTTCATAAACATGCGCGACCGAACGCTGTTGTTCCATGCGACGGAACCGTTGTAGGTCTTGCCGCTGCCTTTGGTTGCAGTTTCGGCGTTGACGTGCGCAAGAAGCAAAATATTGCATTCGGTTCGTGCGGCAATCCGGCGAAGCGCACCGATAAATGCGTTGACCGGGACAAGGGCGTTGTGATCGGCAAGGAAGACCGTCGAAGCATTGTCGATAAAGACTTGCTTTGCGCCCGTCGCGATAATGCGACGTTCCAGTTCGGCTAGGGCTGCGGTCGCAACCCCGGCGGCACTGTCGCGGGCTTCGACCCAAAGCGGCGAACCTTCAACATCCCAAAGGTGAAGGCGACCGAACCCTTCGGACAACCATTCACCTTGAAAGTTCAAATGCATCGCGGCGGCTATGGCTTCCAGCCGTCGCCCGCATTCAATTGCATCGTCTTCGGCGGTCACGAAAAGGACCGGGACCGGGGCCGGAACGTGAAGCGACAGCCCCGACATGCCGAAGGCCAAGCACAGCGCCCAAGCAAGCGCGAAGTTGGTTTTGCCAACGCCACCATCTGCCGACAGAAGCGTAACTTCGCCGCAGGGCGTGAAGAATGTTGTTGTGAACAAGCGCGGGGGCGTAGCTTGGACAATTCGAAGAAGTTCGGTCAAATTCAGCGTCGCAGGGAACGGCGTTTCCACCCCCTGCCCGGAGCGGGGATCGAAGGCGGCAAGACCATGCGGGCGAAGTTCAACGTCCTGTCGCCATCCGGGGTTCTGCCAGCCGTTCGCCTGCGCCATGCTGAAAACAGCGCGATAGCTGCTATGCTTCCAGTCTTCGGCCCATTTCGCGGCGAACTCTGCATCGTCATGCTTCGATGACCGGCGCGACCAATCGCGGCCCAGTTCGAAGCCGCTGTTGTTCGGAACCGACTTCAACGCGGCAATGACGGCAATCCAGCTTTCGCGGGCATCGGGGTTGATCCAGTCCAGCGCGTCGGCAAGCTGCGCCGCCGTGGAAGCGTCCAGCGGGTCAGCCTGTTCCCGTGCAGGGGGTGCAGCCGGTGTCGCCTTCCCTGCGCCGTGGCGGGGCGCTATGGCCTGCGCAACGAAGGGGGCAAGGTCGGTCAGGGGATCGTCGCGGAAGGCGTTCCCGGTGAAGGTGAAGTAGCGCCCGCCGCTGTAGGCTTCCAAGCCGCTGGCGTTGCTGGCAAGCGTCGGGAAGGGCTGCCCAAAGCCAATGGCATGTGCCCCGGCTCCGGTCGGGCTGTATTCGACGTAACCCGGCGCAGCGTTCACAAGATCGGCCAAGCCGTTCGCGTCCACCCCGTCGAAGTCAATACCCTGCCAGCCATCCCCCAGGGCGAAACCTAGCCCGTCGAACCCCTGCCCGGATGCAAGCGCGGCGGCTTCACTGTGCGTCGTCCAGTTGTCTGGATTGGTCGGGTCGCAGCGAAGGCCGGTTCGGGGATTGTGCGGAACCTTCGGGCGCTTGCCTTTGGTATTGGGTTCGCCGTATTTCCAAACAAGCCATCGGGCCGTGTCCTTCATGGCTTGCGACGTAAATTTCGGCTGCATTTTCGGCCTGTAATGTAGTAGGTTGTTATTAGAAGTTGTTGGCCGAAATTTTTTCGTCCTACTTCATTGGCTTATCTTCGATTTTGTCAGCCCATACGGCTGCCATCACGCGCAATCTTTGCGGGCTTCTGTCAGTTCGACAACAAGGGCGCGGATTTCGTCTTCGGTTGCGCCGCGAATGCGGGCGGCAAGAATGGCGTTGCATTCGGTCGCGGGCCATGCCGACGACTTTTCGCCAAGCTTGATCGGGCGCGGGAACAGCCCCTTCGCCATAGCTTCATACAGCGTCGGGCGGGCCATGCCGGTAACGGCGCAAACGTCGGGGGTGCGCAGAAGGGCGTTCGGCACAAGGGCCGCAGGCGTGAAGCGTGGCGGCGTCTGGCCTTGATCGGTGAAGGGCGGCAGGGGGGCGTTCATCCCGGCTTATTCGTCCAATTCGGCCGGAAAAGTTGCGTGCGCCTGAAAGCGCTGTAGTTTCAAGCTGCTAGACCAGA
>NZ_WJPO01000031.1 GCF_009649175.1 Rhodovulum strictum
TCTCGCGGTGACCGGATACTTCGGAACAGCTGACCGGATGTCGTCGGAATGCCCGACCGGATGCTCCGGAATGCGCACGGTGTTCAAGAACGCCGAAACTGCCCATGTAGCGACGACCGGTTGAGACCGCCAAGTCAGCGTTACCGAAGTCGACTGACATCGGCGCAGGTTGACGCATGTTAGCGCCGACCGGGGCGGATCGTGGAAGAGTGGAGAGATTCGCGCCTGCTTGATGTTGAGGACTCGGGCGGGCGCGCTCTGTACGGGTTCGCGGCGCGCCGTCCCTGCGGCGTTCGGGGATGGAACCGAATCCCGTTCCGGACGTTGGGTTCGCATTCACATGACGTCGGGGGCGGTCAGCATGCCGTCGAGCGCGCCCGGTCACAGTTCAAGGATACGGAGTCATGATACCGGGAAACAAGGCAAGGATCATTCTGGGTTTGATCGTGGTGGTCGTCCTGGCAGCCGTCTGGATCCGCTGGGGACCCGATTCCTGGGAGGTGCAGATCACCGGCACCACGGGCGACGGGCAGGAAATCCAGTATCACATCGAGACCATCCACGCCGGCACATCGGAGACATTAGTTTTCGTGAACGAGGATGCGGGGTTACTTCCACCCTACTTCAAGTTCGGTTCCGCGGACCTGCAGGCGGTGGCAAGCCGTGTCTCCGTCGCCTGCCCCGAGGAGGCCGTCACCGTGAACGGCTATGGACTGCGCATTCCCTTCCTCGACATGTTTCCGAACGCGACCTCCATCGACGCGCCCGCGCGCTGCCTGTCGGTTTCGACGGAGAAGGAGGAGGAGGACACCTCCGTAGAAAGTGAGGTGAACGGAGCCGATTGACGTCCGCACGTCGCGCCCTGGGGTGTCCAGGGGCCAGGGCGATATCGGCGGGATCCCGGGTGGTCGGTCTGTGTGCCCGCTTCCCGGGGACGCGGCCGGTGGTTCGGGCACCGACACTGGTCTCTGACACCGGGCTGCGCGATTTTTTCCGCAAGCAGCCGGGAACGTCGAACGGTGTCACGCGTTGAACATCCAGTAGAACATCTGAAAGGAGAACGTGATGAACATGGACGAGTTGAAAGGCAACTGGAAGCAGGTCAAGGGCCGCGTGCGCGAGGCGTGGGGGGTTCTGACCGATGACGAGGTCGACCAGGTCGAGGGAAATCGCGAACAACTAGTAGGGCTGATCCAGTCGCGCTACGGCAAGACTCGCGAGGTCGCCGAGAAAGAGGTGGACGAATTCCTGAAAGGCCAATGATCTGACGGTCCTTCATGCACTGACACTAGCCTGCCGCCCTGCCTGCACATGCGGGCAGGGCGGTCTCCGTTCACCCCGGAACCGGCAGAGGCGACCGCGGGTGCGCCGCGTGGGACGAGTGCGGTTGTCGCGGCGGCCCGCCACGCGACCTGCAGCAAAGGCTGCCCTTTTTGCACGCCGCGACCACCAGCCCGGCCACAATGGTCTGAAAGCCCGGCTCCCGGTGCCGCGGGTCAAGCGGCGCGGCGGATCGACTGCCTCATGCTTCTGAACGCGCACGCATTGGCCCGTAAACGGTGTTTTGCCCCCACCTTCCTGTGATTTTTCCGTTCTGCGAGTCCGTCTCTGTTGGCTAACAGGGGTGGATTTTCTCCATGGAGACTATGACGGAGTTTCTCAGTTCACTTGGCGTGGTGATCTACGAGGACGGGCGGCGGCGCTGGCCGGATGAGGTGAAGGCGCGGGTTGTGGCGGAGACGCTGCTGCCGGGGGCGACGGTGAATTCCGTGGCCGCGAAGTATGAGCTGCGGCCGAACCACTTGTCGGAATGGCGGCGCCTGGCCCGCGACGGGAAGCTTGTGTTGCCAGCCCTTGATGACGAACCTTCGTTTGCGCCGCTGGTACTGTGCGCCTCAGAGAGGGTGCCGGCTGTCCCGGAGGACACAATGTCGGCGGAGCGGATCGAGATTGTTTCCGGCGCGGTGCTGCTTCGGCTTGACGCGGCCACATCGGCCACGCGGGTGGCCGAGATCGTGCGGGCGCTCGGGGCACCGGCATGATGATGCCCTCGCACAAGGTGCGCATCCTGGTGGCGACGCGGCCGGTCGATTTCCGCAAGGGGCATGACGGGCTGGCGGCGCTGGTGCAGTCCGTGCTCAAGGAGGATCCGTTCACCGGCACGGTCTTCGTGTTCCGTCCCAAACGGGCGGACCGGCTGAAGATCCTGTTCTGGGACGGGACCGGGCTGGTGATGGCCTACAAGCGGCTGGAGGACACGACCTTCACCTGGCCGACCATCCAGGACGGCGCGATGACATTGAACCACGCGCAGTTCGAGGCGCTGTTTTCCGGGCTGGACTGGCGCAAGGTCAAGGCGCTGGAGGCGCGGCGGCCGGCTGCGGCGGAGTGAATCAAGCGCCGGATCTGGGAGGCAGGTCCGGTCTGTGCAGGCTATGATCCGGGCATGACCGCGACCTTCGACGATCTCGATCTGTCCGTTCTGCCACCGGCCTACAGGGCTGCGTTCGAGGCATTGCAGGCCAGTGCCGCCCGCGTGCCGGAACTCGAAGAGATCACCCGTCGGCAGGAACATCTGATCGCCGAACTGAACCAGGCGCTGCATGGCAAGAAATCGGAGAAGCTGAGCGAGGACGAACGTCAGCTGGCTTTCGAAGAGCTCGAGACCGCGCTGGCCGAGGTCGAGGAACAGAAGCAGGCAGAGGCTTCCGACGACGACAGCCCCCGGCAAAAACGGGCGAAGGCCAAACGCAAGAGCCGGGATCTGCCCGACAGCCTGCCGCGCATCGAAGAGGTGATCGAACCCGACAGCCTCGAATGCCCCTGCGGCTGCGGCCTGATGCATAAAATCGGCGAGGATCGCAGCACCCGCATCGACATCATCCCCGCCCAGCACCGGATCATCGAGACCATCCGCCCGAAATACGCCTGCCGTGTCTGCACTGACGGCGTGACACAGGCGCCCGCGCCGGCGCGGCTGATCGAGGGCGGGCTGCCGACCGAGGCGTTCATCGCTCATGTGCTGGTCAGCAAATACGCGGACCATCTGCCCTTGTATCGCCAGAGCCAGATCCTGGCGCGCGGTGGGATCGACATTCATCGCTCGACCCTCGCGGACTGGGTGGGGGTCGCGAGCTTCCACCTGAAACCGGTCGTGGACCGGCTGGCCGAACATCTGAAACGGTCGACCAAACTCTTCATGGACGAGACCACAGCGCCGGTGCTGGACCCGGGGAAGGGAAAGACGAAAACCGGCTATCTCTGGGCGCTGGCCCGCGACGATCGATCATGGGGCGGGGACGATCCGCCTGGGGTGGTCTACTTCTACGCCCCCGGCCGCCACGGCCAGAACGCCGAGACCTTCCTGACCGGCTTCGACGGCATCCTGCAGATCGACGGATATCCGGGCTATAACCGGCTGACCAGGCCGTCCCGGAAAGGCGGCGATCCGATCACCGTGGCGCATTGCTGGGCCCATGCGCGGCGCAAGCTGAAAGAGGTCTTCGACCGCGACGGGTCCGAGATCGCCGCCGAGGGCCTGCGTCGGATCGCCGAACTCTATGCCGTCGAGAAAGACATCCGCGGTTGCGCCCCCGGCCAGCGCCTGTCGGCCCGAAAGGCCCGCTCAGCACCTCTGGTCGCCGCCTTCGGGGAATGGCTGCAAGCGCAACGCCTGCGCGTCTCCGCCAAGTCCCGCCTCGGCGAAAAGCTCGCCTATATCCATAACCACTGGAACGGGTTGCAGACCTTCCTGACCGACGGCCGCGTCGAGATCGACTCCAACAATGTCGAAAATCTGGTTCGTCCGATTGCCCTGAATCGCAAGAATGCACTCTTCGCCGGTCATGACGAGGGCGGCAGAACCTGGGGCCGCATCGCCTCGCTGATCGAGACCTGCAAGATCAACGGCGTGGAGCCCTTCGCCTATCTGAAATCCACCCTCGAAGCCATCGCCGCCGGCCATCCGCAAGGCCGACTGGACGAGTTGCTCCCGTGGAATTACCAGCCGTCAACCTGAAAACCGGGTGGCCGTCCAACGACGCTTACATTGGCCCAGTCATCAGTCCCACAGGGAAATCCCAACGCCGTCTTCTTTGCGCAGACAGGATTCCGGTGCACAGCATCGGCGGTTTCCTTGGCCAATTTGCAGAACCTTGGAACCAATGTCGCGCATCCGCGTTTAACAAGGACAACCGGAATGGAAAGGATCGACAAAATGCTTCAATGGGCTCTCATATTCCTTCTCCTCGCCCTCGTGGCCGGTCTCTTCGGCTTCGGCGGCATCGCCATGGCCTCGGCGGGGATCGCACAGACCCTGTTCTTCATCTTCATCCTGCTGTTCGTGGGCGCGGTCGTGATGAGCGTGATGCGCGGCCGCAAGTCCTGATCGATGCTGGGCAGGGACAGGAATGATCGTGCCCCGCCGGAAACGGCGGGGCCTTTCGCTTCCGGATCCCAGCCCGTCGACATTGATCCAGCGGACAGCCGGGGCATGCACAGATGCGGCCAGGTCGGTGAGGACCGCGGACGCGGTTTCTTCAAAGCTGTCCGCACCGTAGGCAATCGTCTGGATCTGCGGATGCACGGCCTCCGGCGCCACGGTCAATGTTCCGGGGGCGGCACCCGGCGGGGTCCGGCGGCGATGTCTGTTCCGATGCGGTTTCGGGTGGCTCAAGCCGTGTCTCGATTCAGTTGCAGGTCAGACCTTGGCAGAGATGTAGTGCCGGGGAGCATGCCTCACTTCCTCCACGACGAGACTAACCTGGCGGCGGGCGCCACCAGGTACTTGACGAGCGGGATCGTTGTGAGACCGAGCGCAAGTCCGAAGAGGCCGTCCAGACCGGCGGTCACTGTCCACTGCACGACGGCGCCTGCAATGCCAACCAGTCGCGCTGCACCCGCCGCCAGATCATGGATTTGGTGACCGATCATGCCCCATCCCAGCACGTCCAGGCCATGGATCACGATCGATCCTCCGACCCACAGCATCGCGGCCGTGCCGATTGCGGATATCACTGCCAGCACGGAGGGCATCGCCTTCACGATCCCCACGCCAAGGGAGCGTGTGACCGGCCAGCGCCCGACCTGCGCCAACCGCAGACCGAAATCATCTGCTTTAACCAGAATGGCGACGCTGCCGTAGACGAGAATGGTTATGCCGATGGCGACTACCGCGAGGGCCGATCCCGTAACCCAGAGGCTGTCGGATGTGATCTGCGCCAACGCGATGGTCATGATCTCGGCAGAGAGTATGAAGTCCGTCTTGATCGCCCCCGCGACACGGTCGGCCTCCAGGTGCGCGGCGTTGGCGTTTCGGGCGCGGGTCCGTGATCGGCCTCGGGGCGGATCAGATGCAGGATCTTCTCCGCCCCTTCGAAACACAGATAGGTACCACCCAGCATCAGCAGGGGCGTCAGAAGCCAGGGCGCGAAGGCCGAGAGCAGCATTGCCGCCGGCAGCAGGATGACCAGCTTGTTGAAGATCGACCCGCGCGCGATCTTCCAGACCATCGGTAGCTCGCGCGCGGCGGGCAGGTTCTGAACGTACTTGGGCGTAACGGCGGCATCGTCGATCACGACGCCGAGCGATTTTGTGCCGGCCTTTGCGGCGTCATCGATCACCGAGCCGGCGATCTTCACACCTGCGCGCGAAGCCTGAGACGCGACATCGTCAATATGAACAGCCGCGAGCTTGGCAAGCGCGGCTATGTCGTCGAGCAGTGAAAGCAGGCCGCTCATTCGCTATACTCCAACCTGCCCACTCTGGTAGCCGTTAGACCGTTCCGGGATTCTGCCGCCAACCCTTTCACAGATCGATCCGCCGCAGCCGCAGCGCGTTCGTGATCACTGAAACGGAGGACAGACTCATGGCCGCCGCGGCGATCATCGGCGAGAGCAAAAGGCCGGTGACGGGATACAGCAGTCCGGCCGCGATGGGGACGCCAAGAGCGTTGTAGGCGAAGGCAAAGAACAGGTTCTGCTTGATGTTGCGCAGGGTGGCGCGGGCCAGCTTGCGCGCTCGCACGATTCCCATCAGGTCGCCGCCCAGCAGGGTGATGCCGGCGCTCTCCATCGCCACATCCGCACCGGTGCCCATGGCGATGCCGACATCGGCTGCGGCCAGTGCCGGGGCGTCGTTCACCCCATCGCCCGCCATCGCGATCTTGTGGCCGTCGCGGCGCAGCTGGTCGATCAGGTCCTTCTTCGCCTCGGGCAGGATGCCCGCGCGCACCTCGTCGATGCCAAGCTTGCCCGCCACCGCCTGCGCCGTGCGCTCGTTGTCGCCGGTCGCCATGATCACGCGCAGCCCTTGGGCATGAAGTTCCCTGATGGCCTGCGCGGTGGAGTCCTTGATCGGGTCGGCCACCGCCACGATGCCGGCAAGCGCACCATCGACCGCGATGAACATCGCCGTCTTCCCTTCGGCGCGTAGAGTGTTGGCCTTTGCCTCTGCGGCGCCAGTGTCCAATCCCATCTCCCGCATCATCGCGGCATTTCCAAGCGCCACCGCGCGTCCCCCGACACTGCCACGCACGCCCTTGCCGGTGACGGCCTCGAAGTCGGTCGCTTCCAGACGCGCCGCACCCTGCGCCTCCGCCCCTTCGACGATCGCTTCGGCCAGCGGGTGCTCCGAACCGCGCTCGAGGGCAGCGGCCAGCGACAGCAGGTCGGTCTCGGTGACGTCCCCGAGCGCAACCGTATCGGTCAGCTTCGGCTTGCCCATGGTCAGGGTGCCGGTCTTGTCGACGATCAGCGTATCGACACCCGCCATGCGCTCCAGCGCCTCGGCGTCCTTGATCAGCACGCCCGCCTGCGCGCCGCGCCCCGCGGCCGTGGTGATGGAGATCGGCGTCGCGAGTCCGAGCGCACAGGGACAGGCAATGATGAGGACCGAAACGGCGGATGCTATGGCGAAGACCAGCGCAGGTTCGGGGCCGACGGTCAGCCAGACGACGAAGGCTATTACGGCGATAGCGACCACCGTCGGCACGAACACCGCCGAAACACGGTCGGCCAGACCCTGGATCGGCGCGCGCGACCGGCGCGCGTTCGACACCATGGCCACGATCTGCGCCAGCACAGTGTCGGACCCGACCTTGCCCGCCTCGATCACCAGAGAGCCGTTCTTGTTGATCGTGGCCCCGGTCACCGCATCGCCCGGACCCTTTTCGACGGGCATCGACTCGCCGGTCAGCATGCTTTCATCGAGCGATGAGCGGCCCTCGATCACAGTCCCGTCCACCGGGACCGCATCACCGGGGCGCACCCGCAGCCTGTCCCCCTCCATGACGTTCTCGAGCGGCGCGTCGTACTCCGTGCCATCCGGCAGGATGCGCCGCGCGGTCTTGGGCGCGAGGTCCAGAAGTGCGCGGATCGCATCCCCGGTGCGTTCGCGTGCCCGCAGTTCCAGCACCTGGCCCACGAAGACCAAGGTGACGATCACCACGGCCGCCTCGAAATAGGTGCCGACGCCGTGGCCCATCCGGTATTGGTCCGGAAAGACACCCGGCAGGAACGTGGCTACGAGCGAGTAAAGGTAGGCCGCCGCCACGCCGATGCTGATCAGCGTCCACATGTTGGGGCTGCGGTTCACGATCGAGTCCCAGCCGCGCCGGAAGAAGGGCAAGGCGGCCCAGAGGATGATTGGCGTGGCAAGCACGAATTCAAGATAGCTGGCGGTCTGATGCCCGATCCAGTCGCGCACTGGCAGCGCGACCAGTTCACCCATCGTCAGGATGATGAGCGGCACCGCAGCCGCCGCCGAGATCCACATCCGCCGCGTGAAGTCGGTCAACTCCTCGCTCGGCTCGTCCGAGGGGACCATCGGCTCCAGCGCCATGCCGCAGATCGGGCAGGATCCCGGTGCATCGCGAACGATCTCCGGATGCATCGGGCAGGTGTACTGGACGTTGGCCGGAGCGGCCTTCTTCTGTCCCGCGGCCCGGCCGGAAGCGTAGAACCACGGATCCGCCTTGAACTTCGTCTGGCACTTCTCGGAGCAGAAATGAAAGGTCTCGCCCTGGAACGCGGCGTGACGCCCGTCCGTCTTGACCGCGACCGTCATCCCGCAGACCGGGTCCATCGCCGTCTCGGTCCCCGCCGGAATTTCAGGCGCCGCGTGATGATGATCATGCTCCATGGTCTGCCAGCCTTTCAGTATCGCGTTTCAGTTTGCGGCTTCGACTCATTGGAAGCTCAAGCCCTTTTGAACGTCGGTCATGCGCGTCATCTTCGGGCCTTCCCTGCATCGCCACCCAGAGCAGCGGCAATCCGGCGACCAGGCCGAGGCCAAGCACAGCCCACGTCGCGCGTCCCAGGTCTCCGCTGACCGCTTCGCCACCGAATTGGGCGAGCAGGAAGCTTGCTGGGATGATGCCCGCCAGCGTCGCTAGTGCGAAACGCCAGGCGTGCAGTCGCCTAAGCCAGGCCGCATAGCTGATCATGTCGAAGGACTCGAAGGGCTTCAGGCGGCTGGAAAAAACCGTCGCCGTCAACCCGGTCTGCGAGCCGAGAAGCCCGGCATCGACGTGGTCGCCGAACACCCGCCGCAAGACATCATGCCCCAGAACCCGTGCGAGACCGAAGGCGATCAGTGCCCCAAGCTCCGCGCAAATAACGACCTGCACGGTCCCCCAGAGATGTCCGTAGGCCGTTCCGGCCACCAGTGCGATCGGCGCGCTCGGGATGGGGCTGGCTACGACTGCAAGGGTCATGAGAGTGACTATCAGGACCGGCCCCCAGAGACCGGCGCGCGCCACCAGCATTTCCAGACGCTCGACGTCCAGAAGACTGTGCGCCTCGGCGAATGCCGAAGGCGCGAACTGCCAGACAGCGAGCAGTCCGATGCCGAGGATCGCAAGGCCCGCGAGAATGGTGGCGCGCAGCCTCATCTCAGACCGCCGCGACGGCCTTCGCCAGGAGGTCGCGCACCTCGCCCGCCACGGCCGTCAGTTCGGCGTTCTCGATGGCCTGCATCGACGCCACAGGATCGATGGCGCTGACTTCCACGCCGCCCCCCACCTCGCGCAGGATGACGTTGCAGGGGAGCATCGCACCCACGCGCGGTTCGATCCCGATGGCCTGATGCGCCATCTTCGGGTTGCAAGCGCCGAGTATGCGATAGGCGGGCATCTCGACATCGAGCTTCTTCTTCATCGTCGCCTTGACGTCGATCTCGGTCAGGACGCCGAAGCCATGGTCAGCCAACGCCTTGCGCGCGCGTGCGTCGACGTCGTCGATACTCGACGCGGAGATCATTCGATTGATCGTATAGGCCATTGAGAAGTCCTTTCTCTCATTTCCGAAGATATTTGATGAGCGCCGCGATGGCCAAAACCACCAGCAAAAGGATCAGCAGGCCGAAGAGCCAGCCAAATTCCATTCCGAAACCCATTCCGGAGCCCATGTCGTTCCAGTTCATCATCCCATCCCCCTGATCCTCAGAATTCGGATGCGCCGTTTCATCGCAGCTCGCCACAACATGGGGCAGGACGCCACAGTGCTTCTTGGGGCCGGTGTGTTGGGCCCGAGCCACGACCGCGACCTCGGGCTTCACGTTGGTGGCGAAGTGTGGCATGTGGTGACGATGCCGCATCCAGCTCGGGGCCCGATCCCGAACGAGGCCTCCATCACGCACCTGATCGGCGCCGTTCTGGATGAGCGGAAGGACGAGTGGCAGACAAAGAGCCGCGACATGAGGGGCAAGCCATTCGCCCACATGGACAAGGAGGTGATCGACCCCATGCTCAGCATCACCCCGAACGCCGCAAGATCATCCCCTTGGGTCGTCCGGAAAACAACAACAGCGTGACGAGCCTGATCTGCCCTCGCCTGTTCGCAGGTGTTCAGCGTGTGGACAAGCTTGACCGCGACGAAGCACTGGAATTGTCTCCCGGCAATTTGATGGACGCCTGAAACCCCGAAGCAGCGCCGGGACGCGGGGATCTCAGAACCAGCGGGCTTTCGATGCGATCCGCAATGGCGGCAACAATCGCGAGACCCAGCCCGCTGCCATCTGCACTTGCGCCCGCGCGCTCAAAGCGGGCTGTGAGACGGTCCAGAGTTTCAGGTGGCAGGACGGGCCCGTCGTTCGCGACGATCAACTGGCCATCCCGCGTCAAGGTCACGTCGACCGGGGCGGCGTCCGAGCCATGTCGCAGAGCGTTCTCCACGAGGTTTCGACACAGGATCCCAAAGGCGTCGGGATCGAGGTCCGACATCACCGGTGCCTCCGGCAGCGTCAACGCTATGCGGCCAGGCGATCCAGTTCGGGCGACATCGTCGACCACCAGACGTGCAACGATCCTGAGATCGGAGCATCGATCCAGGCGAAGCTGTCCGCCTTCGGCCCGCGCGAGTTGCATCAGGCGTTCGGACAGCCGGGTCAGTCGCTTGAGAGTCGCTTCTATTTCGACCGCCCGCGCCTTGGCGGCCGTGTCGCCAGTTTCCGACTGCAGGCGCTGGACTTGGGCGATGGCGCCGGCCAAGGGCGTGCGAAGCTCATGCGCGGCGTTCGCGGCAAAGCTTCGTTCGGCATCAAAGGCGGCCTTCAGCCGGTCGAGCAGCCTGTTGAGGGTGGCTGCCACAGGAGCGATTTCGGACGGGATGTCACCGTCCGGAACGGGTGACAGATCGCGGGCATTGCGCGCATCCAACCGTTCGCCGAAGCGTCGAAGGGGTGCGAGGCTCGCCTTGACGGCGAAAACGATGGACAGCAACGCCAGGGGCACCACGATCAGCAGGGGCAGCCCCAGACCCATCTGTATCTCGCGTGCGACAGAGGCGCGGTGCGCCAGGGGTTCAGCGACCGTGATCCTGACCGTCCCCTGCAGCGCGTCTTCGTTGTAGAGCCGGTGGGTTGCGGTCTGGCGGAAGCCCGGGCCGTCGTAAGCCGGAAAAACCGCCACGTCGGCCGCGTGCGACTGAAGCAGGATGCGACCGCCGGCGTCACGCACGATGTAGGTGAAGAGCTCGTCATGCTCGCGGATGGCGCCAAGCCGCTGCGTGACCCCATCCTCTTCATCCTCTTCGCGCCCGACGATGTCCACGACGGCCAGCGGCAACAGGCGTTGTGCAGTTTCCTGCAGCGCGGAGTCGAAGACCTCGTCCATCTCGCCCCGCAGGATCAAGGCCGTCACGGAGGCGGCCGCGATCCAGAGCGCGGTCAACAGAATGCCAAGGACCAGCCCGAGCCGGGCCTGCAGGCTCGCCGGGCCTCTCATGGCTTGCCCAGGCGGTAACCCATGCCGCGCTCGGTCTCGATGACGTGTGGCCCGAGCTTCTTGCGCAGGCGGCTGACATGGACCTCGATGGTGTTGCTTTCGACTTCGGCGTCGAAGGCGTAGAGCTTCTCTTCCAGCTGCGCCTTCGACAGAAGCTGCCCCGGGCGGGACAGGAGCGCCTCGAACAGCGCCCATTCGCGCGCCGTCAGCGTGACCGGTCTGCCGTCGCGCGATATGCTGCGCGCGGCAAGGTCGATGTCCAGCGTGCCGTGGCTGATGATCGGGTTCGGATTGCCGCTGTAGCGCCGCGCGACCGAGCCGATGCGCGCCGAGAGTTCCGACAGGTCGAACGGCTTCACGAGATAGTCGTCGGCCCCGGCATTCAATCCGTCGATCCGGTCCGACACCTGGTCGAGCGCGGTCAGGATGATCACGGGTGTCACGTCGCCGCGCGCGCGCAGGGTCCTGAGAAAGGTGATGCCGCGGCCATCGGGCAGCATCAGGTCGAGCAGCACGAGATCGTAAGCGGCACCGGCCATGGCATCTCCCGCCGCATCCAGCCGCGTGACCCAGTCCACCGACTGACCGTCGCCTGCGATCTGATCGCGCACGGCGGCGCCGAGAACCGTGTCGTCCTCGATCAGCAGGATGCGCATGTTGGTCCCGATCCTTTCCCGATGACCCTCCATGACTTGTCTGGCTGACGCTAAGCTGACACCGCCGGGCTCCGAGTTTCAGGCTCCCGTCAGCTTCGCCGCGCATGTGTTGCATCAAGAGGCGTGCCACGAGGAGTTTGCCCCATGAAGAAGACATTGACAATTCTCGGCTTTCTCGCGGCCTTCCCGGCGGGGGTAGCGCTTGCCGATGACGACTGCTTCGTGCCCATGGCGGACTGGCAGCCGAGGGATGCCGTTCAGCGCCTCGCCGAAGACAACGGCTGGACCGTGCGCCGCATCAAGATCGACGACGGCTGCTACGAGATCGACGGCCGGGATGCCGAGGGGCGCCAGATCGAGGTGACGGTTCATCCCGCCACGCTGGAAGTCATCGAGTTCGAATACGAAGACGATGAGGACGAAGACGATCGCTCTCGCAGGGATCGGGAGCAGCGAAGCGATGACTGATCTGGCGCAGCCCGCAAAGAGCGTCAACGTGGGGCCAGTCCGGTCGTCAATTTCCTGGACGACAGCCGTTGGCGACGTTCTGAACCTGTCTGGCCCCTTGCTGGTCGCCCTGATGTGCGTTCTGGCGGGGCTGCTCGGCTTCACCACGTATGCGTCCTACGGTTCGGAGGCAGCCATCGGTATTGCCGTCGGGGCCGCGGCGGTGGTCGCCATGAGCCAGACCCTGATCCTTGCCTCACGACCGCGTCTGCTGGAGCCGATGTTCGGTGGGCTCGACCGCATGTACCGGGTCCACAAGTGGCTGGGCATCTCCGCGATGGTCCTGATGATCCTGCACCAGCAGATCGAGCCCGATTTCGAGCGGGCGGTGCGCGAGACCGGGCTGGGGGAGCTGGCCGAGGAGGCAGGGGAGTTCGCCTTCAATGCGCTGCTCGTGCTGATCGCGATCAGCTGGTTCCGGCGATTACCCTTCACCCCACTGGAGATTCCCTATCAGTTATGGCGGTTCAGCCATCGGTTCATGGGCGTCCTTTTCGCTGTCATCGTGTTTCACCAGTTCTTCGTCGACATGCCGACCGGGGTCGATCCGTCGCTGTCGGTGATGCTGAACACGTTCGGGCTCGGTGGAGTGATCGCCTGGGTGCATACCGAATTCGTTGCACCGCGCCTGCGGCGCAGGGAGTATACGGTCAGCGACATCAGCCGACATGGCGACACCACCGCGTTGACGCTCAGCCCCAAAGGGCGGGCCATGCGCTGGCGGCCTGGGCAGTTCGCCTTCTTCCGCGCGCCGGAAGCGGGTTTTTCCGAACCGCACCCGTTCACGATCGCCAGCGCCCCACGCTCTGACGGCGCGCTGACCCTGTCAATCAAGGGGCTGGGTGGCTGGACCCGGCGCTTGCCTGACGCCCTTCGAACCGGGATGAGCATGCAGGTCGAGGGGCCCTATGGCCGGTTCGACTTCCACAAGGGTGGCGCGCGCCAGATCTGGCTTGCGGGCGGCATCGGCATCACGCCGTTCCTTGCGTGGGCGGAAAGCCTGACCGAGGCGGAGCGGCGAGACATTCACCTCGTTCATTGTGTCCGCGCTCCCGAAGAGGCGATCGGGTTGGAGATCCTTCAAGCGGCGGCGGCGCGCAACCCGCGGTTCAGCTTTCAGGTGGTCGCAACCGCGCGTGATGGACGCCTGACGGCCGAGCGTCTGATCGGTATGGCGCCCTTCGCGGTCCGGGATGCCGATCTGTGGTTTTGTGGCCCGACGGGCCTGAAAGATGGGATCCTGAAGGGTCTGAAGGCGCTGGACCAGACGCCGCGACGCGTCCGCTTCGAGCATTTCGAGTTCGCCTGACGAGCTGAACATCGGTTTGGCGCACTTACCAGGCTCCGCTCGCGCCCCAGCTTCCCGCCCCGCCAGACCGGCGGGGCATTTTTCTTCCTGACGGCAAGCTGAAGCGAGAATCGCAGCGCCGTCAGGAAGGCCTCAGGTCGGGTCTGCATATCGGTCTCATCAAACGAAAAGGAGACTCTCCGATGCGAAAGATCCTCACCCTTCTTGTTGCCTCCACCGCGCTGACCGCCGTGATCGGCACCACGGCCTGGAGTGCGATGAACGCCGCCCCCGATGGGAGCCCTCGGCCCTTCGCGGCGATCTGGCAGGACGCGACGCAGTCCTTGCCCCTCATCCTCGCTAGTGACGACGATGACGACGATGATGAAAGCCACGGCTCGCGGCGTGATCACGACGACGATGATGACGACGAAGACTGCGACGACGATGACGATGACGACGACTGCGGCAGCGGCGCTCCCAATCCCGCGCCCGCCGGCACCGTCGCCCCACCGCAGAACGGGCTTTTCGGGAACGGCGCCCCACCGCAGGTCCAGGTGAACTGAGCCTCCCCGACGCACGCGAACCCCGCACCTCGTACACAAGGACCAACCCGATGAAATCGCTTCTTGCGACACTCGCGCTGACCACGGCGCTGACCCTTCCCGGCCTCGCCATGGCGCGCCCGGTGACGCTGACCACGACTCTCAACAGCTACGGTGGCGATGGAGCCTATCTCGCGCTCTACGTCACCGATGCCTCCGGCGCCTACATGGGCAGCCTCTGGATGGCCGGGACCAAGTCGAAATACTACGAGCACCTGACCGACTGGTACCGCGCGACCGGCGGCGACACCGCGCAGGTGAACGGCATCACCGGCGCCAGCGTGGGCGCGGGGCGGACGCTCGAGATAACGCTCGATCTGGCCGACGCGCTTTTCGATGCGGGCTACACGCTCCACATCGACGCGGCCGTCGAGGACATGCGCGACAGCCCGAACGAGGTGGCCGTCCCGCTGACGACCGCTGGTGCCGGCACTCCGGTGACCGGCCGACGCTACATCGCCAGCTTCGCCTACGACATGTGAGGGGTGATGGCCATGATCCGTGCACTCCATCGCTGGCCGGGTCTTCTGGCTCTGGCTCTCGTCACCGTCCTATCCCTGAGCGGCGCGGCGCTGTCGGTCTTCCCTGCGGCCGAGCGCATTGCCGCGCCGCAGGCCGAGGCGGGCATGACGGTGGCCACCCTCGCGGATCGCATTCAGGGCGCCTATCCGGGCGTCGAGCAAATCCGCCGTGCGCCCTCTGGCCGGATCACGGCCTACTGGTTCGATCAGGGCACGCCCGGCGCCGCAGTGATCGACCCCGCCACTGGTCAGGGTGCGGCCTCCGCCGACCCTAACCAGACGCAACGCTGGCTTACCAATCTGCACCGCTCGCTGTTCCTCGGCGATGGCGGGCGCATCGCCATGGCCGTGGGTGCCGCGGCGATGTTGGGTCTGTCGTTCTCTGGTGTCCTGCTGATCACCCGGCGTGTGGGCGGTTGGCGGAACTGGTTCACGCGGCTGCGCGGACCCCTTGCTGGCCGACTGCATATCGAGATCGCCCGCATCGCGGTGGTCGGCCTTGTCCTGTCGTCTACCACCGCCCTGTGGATGACGGCGTCCACATTCGATCTGCTTCCCGGTGGCGGCGTGCCAGCCATGCCGGTTGAGGTGAGCGGTGAGGCGGCGTTCGCACCTGGTCAGATGCCCCTTCTAGTGGAGACGCCCGTCGACGAACTGCGGGAGTTGAGCTTTCCCTATCCCGGCGATGCGACGGACGTCTTCACGCTGAAGACCGACCAGGGGACCGGGTATCTCGATCAGGGCACCGGTGCGCTGCTGGCCTGGACCGACCTTGCCGGGTGGGAACGCGTATCAGAGACCATTTACATGCTGCACACCGGACAGGGAGCGGCGACGCTTGGCCTCGTTCTGGGCCTGATGGCGCTCGGCGTCCCGGCCATGGGCGTGACTGGCGTTGTCGTCTGGCTCGCAGGACGGAGGGAGCGGCCGCGCATCCGGGGCAATCAGCCCGCCGGTCGGGCCGAGACGATCCTGCTCGTCGGCAGCGAGGGCGGCAGCACTTGGGGTTTCGCCGCGACGCTTCATGCCGCGCTGAGCCGCGCCGGGCAGAGCGTGTACGCAGCACCCATGTCGGCCTTCTCGCCGGACCGCTACACCAGCGCGAGGCGGATCATTGTCCTCGCGGCGACCTATGGTGATGGCGATTCACCGGCCTCGGCCAAGGGTTTCCTGAGCCGCCTTGCG
Organism: Rhodovulum strictum; assembly: GCF_009649175.1. Lineage (GTDB taxonomy): Bacteria > Pseudomonadota > Alphaproteobacteria > Rhodobacterales > Rhodobacteraceae > Rhodovulum > Rhodovulum strictum. Next base: position 15,984 of record NZ_WJPO01000031.1, read on the forward strand.
ACCCTCGACCACGCCCCCGGGGCCCCCGTGGCTGTTCTCGGCTTCGGCGATCGAAGCTTCCCGGCCTATTGCGCCTTCGCGAAGGCCGTGTCCGAGGCTGCCCGTGCGAAAGGCTGGTCCGAACTTCTGCCGCTGGACACAATCGACCGCCAGTCACCGCAGGACTTCGCACGCTGGGGCCGCGGCCTCGGGAAAGTGCTGGGGATCGACCTTGAACTCGCCCATCAGCCGGTTCTGCCTGCCACCGAGACGCTCACGCTGATCTCGCGCCGCGACTACGGAAACGAGGTTCAGGCCCCGACCGCGATCCTGCGCTTCGCTCTGCCGAAGGCGACTCTGTGGCAGCGTCTGACTGGAGCGGCCTTCGCACGCTTCACCGCAGGCGACCTGATCGGCATCCTGCCCGAGGGATCACCCGTACCGCGCCTCTACTCGCTCGCCTCCGCGCGCCGCGACGGGTTCGTCGAGATCGTGGTGAAGAAGCAGCCTGGCGGACTGTGTTCCGGCCAACTGACCGCGCTGGAACCCGGGCAAACCGTCACCGCATTCCTGCGCCGCAATCCGGGGTTCCAACCGGGCCGAGGCAAAGCGCCGCTGATCCTGATCGGCGCCGGAACCGGCATCGGCCCGTTGGCGGGTTTCGTGCGCGGCAACACCAGGCGGCGGCCCATCCACCTTTTCTTCGGGATGCGTCACCCGGACAGCGACTTCCTCTACGGTGAGGAGATGCCCGTCTGGCAGGACGAGGGCCATCTGGTCCAGCTTGTAACCGCCGTCTCGCGCGGGGCGCGGCCGCATTACGTCCAGGACGCGCTCCGCAATGAGGCTGCCGAGGTGGCCCGGCTGATCAGGGATGGTGCGCGGGTGTTGGTCTGCGGCGGGCGCGACATGGCCGCGGGCGTCGCCGACGCGCTCGCTGACATCCTTGCTCCCACCGGGCTCTCGCCCGCAGCACTGAAAGCCGAGGGACGCTATGTCGAAGATGTGTACTGAACCGATGCGCCATGCGCTGAACGGTCCGACCATGGGCACGCGCTGGTCCGCGCTGTTCTTCGCGCAAGCGGGTTTCGACCCCGAGCCGGTCCGCGCAGCGCTGCAGGCCGCCGTCGATGAGGTGAATGCGCAGATGTCCACTTGGAAGCCCGACAGCGATCTCATGCGCCTGAACGCGGCGCCGGTGGGCGCGTGGGTGGCGGTGCCGGATCGGCTCGGGCAGGTTTTGCGGCTCGGACTCGAGATCGGGCGCGCCTCGGACGGAGCCTTCGATATCGGCATGGGCGATGTGGTGACCGCATGGGGTTTCGGGCCGCTTGCAGCGACACCCGACCGCATCCGCACCGCGATGAGGACCGACCGGGTGCCCGCGCATGAGGCGTTGGAGATCAACGCGGGCAACGGCCTTGTCCGAAAGACGTCCCCGGTTGCACTGGACCTGAACGGCATCGCGAAGGGGTATGGCGTCGACAGGCTGGCGGAGACGCTGGTGGCGCACGGCATCGACGATGCTCTTGTTGGCATTGACGGCGAAATGCGTGCGCTCGGGCTTCGACCAGATGGGCAAGCATGGACAATCGCCGTCGAGGCCCCGGACGCGGATCGCCGTGCTCCCCATTCCATCTTGGCGCTTCAGGGCGCCGCCGTGGCCACCTCAGGGGACTATCGCCACTGGGTCGAGGTTCAGGGCCGGCGCCTGTCGCACACCATGGACCCGAACCGCGGCGCACCCATACTCGCCTCGACCGCCTCGGTCACGGTCGTAGCAAGGACATGTGCCGAGGCTGACGCCTGGGCTACAGCGTGCATGGTGAAAGGGAGCTTGGAGGGCGGTCAATTGGCGCGTAGAAGCAATCTGAGCGTTCTCTTCATTGATCGTGAGGGCGCTCTGCTTCGCGAAACGCGAGTTGGACGGCTGTTCGAGACCCGTCCAGGCCCCGAGCGCGTGGTTGACGCCGGGATAAGCACCATATGACAGCTTTGTTTCATGATCGCCTGAACGTCGTCCTTTTGGGCCTGGCATTGCTTGGTCTGGTTTCCGGCCTTGCATTTTGGCTGGTGGGGCAGCCGGATTTTGCCACGATCGCGTGGACGGCAGGTGTCGTCCCGGTCCTTGCGGCCCTCTGCGTCGAGATCGTGCGCAGCCTCTGGAAGGGCGAGGTCGGGCTCGACATCGTGGCGGCGCTGTCGATGTCGGCAGCACTTCTGTTCGGCGAGACGCTGGCTGCGGCGGTGGTCGCGTTGATGTACTCCGGCGGCACCTTCCTCGAAAGCTTCGCGCAGGGTCGTGCCCGGCGCGAGATGAGTGACCTGTTGTCCCGCGTGCCCCGGACCGCCACCCGTCACCGCAACGGTGCCCTCGACGAGGTGCCGCTGGACGACATCGCCCCGGGCGACCTTCTGCTGATCCGCCAGGGTGACGTTGCCCCCGTGGACGGGACAGTCGAGAGCGCGGGCGCGATGTTGGACCAGTCCGCGCTGACGGGCGAGTCGATGCCCGCCCGGCTGGAGCACGGGCACGACGTGATGAGCGGCTCAACCAATGCGGGCGAGGCTTTCGATCTCCGGGTCACGCGAAGAGCTGCCGACAGCACCTATGCCGGGATCGTCCGGTTGGTCGAGGAGGCGCAGAAGTCCAAGGCGCCGATGGCCCGGCTGGCCGACCGGTATTCCCTCCTGTTCCTGATCGTCACGGTGACACTGGCGACAGCGGCCTGGTGGTTCACCGGAGATCCGATCCGCGCAGTTGCGGTGCTGGTGGTCGCGACACCCTGTCCGCTGATCCTTGCCGTGCCGGTGGCGCTGGTGGCCGGGCTTTCGCGGGCGGCCCATTTCGGGGTGTTGATCAAGGGTGGCAGGCCGCTCGAGGCGCTGGCCCGGATCAAGACGTTGATCCTCGACAAGACCGGCACGCTGACGGATGGGCGACCACAGATCGTGTCCATCGACCGGCAGGGCGAGATGTCCGAGGACGAGGTTCTGTATTTCGCCGCTGCCCTCGATCAGGCCTCCAAGCACCCGATCGCGCAGGCAATCGTCGCGGCGGCGCAGGCGCGCGGTGTCGCCTTGCCCGTGCCTCAAGACGTGGTCGAGACGGCGGGCGGCGGCGTCGTCGGAACCGTCGACGGGCGGCGCGTCGTGGTGGGAGGTGCGGGGTTCGTGGCCAGTCAGGCCGGCGTGCCCGACCCTGACGCGTCGGTCGTCGAGGCCGGATCGGTTGTCGTCTCGCTTGCTGTGGACGGGAGGCTCATGGGCCATCTCGTCATGGCGGACGCGCTGCGCGCCGGCACCGCCGACTTGCTTGCAGGTTTGCGCAAGCTGGGGATCAGCCGCATTCTGATGGCGACGGGCGACCGCCGTGCCGTGGCAGAGGCTGTGACGGAGGGTTTGGGGCTCGACGCCGTGCGGTCCGATCTCACTCCAGATCAGAAGGTGATGCTGGTTCTGGCAGAGCACAAGAATGGCCCGGTGATGATGGTCGGCGATGGCGTCAACGATGCGCCCGCGCTGGCCGCCGCTGACATCGGCGTCGCCATGGGAGCGCGCGGGGCGGCAGCTTCGGCCGAGGCGGCCGATGTCGTGCTGCTGGTGGATCACCTGGATCGCCTTCTGCCAGGCATCGAGATCGCGCAACGGTCCCGCCGCATCGCCCTGGAAAGCGTCGCTGCCGGGATCGGTCTCTCGGTCCTTGGCATGATCGCCGCCGCCTTTGGGTATCTGACGCCCGTGCAAGGCGCGCTTCTGCAGGAAGTCATCGATGTTGCCGTCATCCTGAACGCATTGCGGGCGCTCAGGATCGTGCCTGGACAGACAGCGAGCCGCCCGTCCGATGCAACGGCGAGGCACCTGCCGCAGTCCAAATCTAGCGCCGCTTAGTTCGAAAGGCTCCTTCAGATGAGCAGGCTCTCACATTCCGAAGTCCACATGGTGCATCGCATCGGCTGGTTGCGCGCTGCTGTTCTCGGGGCGAATGACGGCCTCGTTTCAACTGCGAGCTTGGTTGTCGGGGTCGCTGCGGCCGGATCTGGTCGTCCCGAAATTCTGATCGCCGGACTTGCCGGCCTCGTCGCCGGAGCGATGTCGATGGCGGCCGGCGAATACGTCTCCGTCAGTTCGCAGACCGACGCCGAACAGGCTGACATCGCGCGGGAGACGCGCGAGCTGAAGGAAACGCCCGAGGCGGAGCTGGAGGAGCTCACACGCATCTATGTGGGGCGAGGGCTCGACGAAGGTCTCGCGCGGCAGGTGGCGATTCAACTAACCGAGAAGGACGCGCTTGGCGCCCATGCGCGTGACGAGTTGGGCATCTCGGAAACCGTGACCGCGCATCCCATCCAGGCGGCTCTGGTCTCGGCGGCGACCTTCGCTGTCGGGGCGGTCATCCCGCTCATCATCGCGGCGCTTGTGCCTGCCGCACAGATCACGCTCATCGTCGCGGCCACGACCCTCCTGGCGCTTTCTGTGCTCGGCGGGCTCGGGGCGTCGGTTGGCGGTGCGGGGATCATCAAGGGAGCCATTCGCGTCACCTTCTGGGGCGCCCTCGCCATGGCAGCGACAGCAGCCGTGGGTATGCTCTTCGGCGTGACAGTCGGCTAGGCAGGGTGATGCGTAGGCGTTGGCGGAGTGCCACCACCAAGGCATCGAAACATCGGTTGAATGACATGGCCGCTAATCGCGGTCAATAAAATCAATGGTTTAAGGTGGAGAAGGTTGGACGTCAGGCCCATCCCCTCCGCCACTTGCCCTCGCGAAAGCGTTCTCCCGATCCGGCTGCGGCCGGATTTTTCCGTTGTTTTCGGGGGTTGTTCGAAGCGATCAGGATGCGGCGCGCAGAATAAGAGACCGCCACCCTAGTGTCGGGCGGCGGCCCAGAGATTGTTTCAGTGCGTGCCGTCAGTCGCGGATAGCGTAGACGCGGCCTCTTCCGTCAACCTTCTCGGAGATGATTGTCAGGCCGAGCTTCTTTTTCAGCGCGCCGGACATGGAACCCCTAGCGGTGTGAGCTTGCCAGTCGAGTGCTGCCACAATCTCTTCGATGGTCGCGCCACTCTCGGCGCGGAGCATCGCGATCAGTTGCGCCTGCTTGGTGCCCTCGCGCGGCGTCCGCGCCTTGGGGGCGGCCTCCGGTTCGTTAGGAGCGTCCTGTGGGGGCGCCTCGGTCGGAGCGTCCGTCGCGCCCGCAGGCGCGGGGTCCGCGTCCTCGGGCTCGATCCCGATGGCGGCGAGGCCTGCGTCGGTGGCGACCAGCGTGACGCCGTGGCTGTCGCCGGTCTCGCGCCAGACGAGCTCGCCCTTGCGCATGTCCGCGTCGACCTCTTCGAGGAGGCCCTTGGCGAGCATCGCGCCGACCACCTTGGCGGCGGCACCACCCCGAAGGCTCTCGGGCAGCGGCAGGGCGATGTGCTCGGGCCGCTGGGCGGCGGCGCTCAGGATCAGGGCTTGGGTGTCGGAAAGCTTGGTCATCGTCGTCTCCCGTATCGGGGCGCGCGGGATGCGGGCCCTTCTACGAGGTCGAGCCCGCCACTCGGCGGGCGGAACCGGGAGCGGGTTGTCTCACTCGGCGTGTTCGCCTTCCTTGAAGGCGCTGTCGGTAATCTCGCGCAGCTTGGCGCGGTAGTGGTTCAGGGTGCCGACATGGCCCCAGTTGATCTCGTCGGGGTGGGTCTCGAAGTGGTCGGCGCTGAGGGCGGCGAGCCGCTCGAGCATCGCATCGATCTCGGTCTTCGCGGCGATGAAGGCGTCGAGGGCTTTCGTGTTGTCGGTCGCGCGGCGGGTCATCTTGGTGGCTCCGTGGTGAGTTGCATCGTCCTTCTGACGACACGTTCGCTCTGTCCGCGATGCTTACCGGCATCGTCCTCGAGAACGCCGCCGACATGGCGGCCTGCTTTCCGGAGCTCTGGCCGACCCGCGAGGCCGCGAAGAAGGACGGCCAGAGGAAGGGGACAAATGGCTATTATAGAGACCTCTATAATAACAGAATGTCCCCATCCTCGGCGGAGGTGACCTATCGCCCGGAGGGCGCCGGCCATCGCGCCCGGACCGCGCGCGTCGATCTCTGCCGCATCCCCGATCCGGAGGCCTGGCTCACCAACCGCCTCGGGCCGCTCGCCAGCATCGAGATGCGGTCGATCGCGGGCTCCGGATCTGACGCACCCGATCCCGCCGCGGCGGCACGCCTCGACACCCTCGCATCCCGCCTGACCGCCAGCATGCAGGCCGTGCTCGCCGCGCGCCGCGCTGCGTTCGAAGCGCTGTCTGCGCGGCTAGACGCCGCGAAGCCCGCCGCCCTGCGCCGCACCCACCACCCCCAACCAGAAGAGGAGACCGAGGCATGAGTTACGACAGGATCCGCCTCTACGACGCCGGCCGCTTCCACGACACGGAGTTGCCCGACTGGTATCATGCGGCCGTGCGCATTAGCGAGACCGAACGCGTGGACTGGCATCGCGCGCTCGAGCGTGTCCTCGACTGCGAATACACGCTGCTGACCGAGGAGGGCTTGCTGGGCGGTGCGCTCGAGATCCGGTTCTGGCCGAGCGAGATCCACGGCTTCTTCGTGCTGATCGAAACGCCGCTCTCCTTCGTCGAGCATGTCATCGTTCCAAACCCCGCGGACTGGCTGCCGTTCCTCTCGCGCCATCTCGCACCGCTCATCGGGGTCGCCAACCAGGGCTCCCTGATCGCGCTCCACGGCAGGATCGGCAATGCCTTCATCGCCTGGGCGCGCCACGGCAAGGGCAGCCATATCGGTCGCGAGACCGGCGAGAGCCGGATCGACCTCGACAACGACCGCGACCGTCGCCGGGCCCAGCAGGCCCGAGCTGCCATGGAACGAGAGCGGCGGGAGGGGAGCGCATGAAGACCATGCGCTGGCATCCTCCAGGCTATGGTGGCGAGCGCCGCGACCCGGACCGCGTGAAAAGGGACGGTTGGCGCGATCAGGGCGTGCTCGCCATCTCAATTGACGATGAGCGCCTCAGCTGGCCAGAGCGGGAGCTGGTCCGACAGCTGGGCGAGAAACTGTATGGGCCGCGACACCGCGAAGCCGAGGCGCCGGACCCGTGACCGGATTCTCTGTGGACCCCGGAGTCCGCGCCGGGGTCCATCTGGGGTCTAGGGCCTGCCCGGGGAGTTTCTGGTTCCTTTCCGGGCACTTACGTATACGGGCGGGCGAAGCGCGGGACTTCGCCAGCACCAGGGCCGGATTTTTGGGAAGCCACCCGAAGCCGGAGCTAGGCGCGCCCTGCGCAAACCCCAATGAACGCTGGCCTTCCGACCGGACACCGCTGGTAGCCGCTGGACCCCGCGTGGAGTCCGGCCCGGCATCCGGAGTCCGGAAGCCACCGGCATCCACCCAACCGAGGAACTTTGCCCATCATGACGCTGAGCTTCGCCCCGGACGCGATCGAGACGTGGCCGCTGTCGCGCCTCCAGCCCTAACCGACAGGCCTTCCTCCCGATAAAGGCGATACAGCTTTTTGTGGTTCATCGTGATCCCCTCGCGCCCGAGCAGTATGCCAATCCGGCGATAGCCGAACCGCCGCCACTTCTCGGCGATCTCGCCCATTTCCTTGCGGATGTCCGGGTTGTCGGCCGAGCGTTCACGCCGCACCGTCTTCGGATCGACACCGACCAGGGCGCAGCCCCGGCGTTGCGAGATGTCATGATCCCGCATCGCCCGGAGCGCCGCATCCCGCCGCGCCATCGGCGTCGTCAGGGTTTTCCCAAGAGATCCTTCAGCACGACGTTGTCGAGCATCGTATCCGCAAGCAGCCGCTTCAGCTTCGCGTTCTCGTCCTCGAGCTGCTTGAGCCGCTTCGCGTCAGAGAGGTCCATCCCGCCATATTTGGCTTTGAGCTTGTAGAACGTCGCAGGGCTCAACCCGTTGTGCGCTACGATTGATCCACTGGATCAATCGCTTAACGCTTCAACTCCGGCAAAGCTCGGAGGTGGGCAAACCAGCCTCCTGTTCCTTGATCATCCCGATAATCCGCGCCTCGGTGAACCGGCTCTTCCTCATGTCGTCTGCTCCTTCTCAGGTTGGGCAGACTCTACATCACGGCGAGGGAACTTCCGGGGGGCAGGTCACATGGGATCAAACACCTAGCGCTTGCGGTCGCGACGCGCGCTCATCGGCTGGAAGGCGACGGTGACATGGGCCTCGCAATAGGGTTTGCCCTGCTGCACCGGCAGTCCGCAGAACCAGAAATCCGGCGTCGCGGGATCTCCGATCGGCCATTTGCAGGTGCGTTCGGTCAGTTCCATGAGCGTCAGCTTGCGGGCGGTCTTCTCGACCTCGCGCACCGATGCGAGCGTTTCGGGGCTGATCTCGTTGGCCGAGGGTTGCGGCGGCAGCGGCTGGCCGGCCGTCACCAGCACGGGCTTGCGCGGGGCGGGCACTGCCGGGGTGGGGGCGGGCGATGGCGGCACCGGCTGCGGCGCGGCGGCAGCGGCCGGGCGCGGCTCGACAGGTTTCTTCTCGGGTGTGGGGGCGGCTTCGACCCGGGGTTCGGGTGCGTCGGTGCGGGTCGGTTTCTCGCGCGTGGGGACGGGTTTGGCCGGGGCAGGCGTGGCGACCCCGCCCGCGCGGTTCGACAGGCCCAGCCGGTGGACCTTGCCGATCACCGCATTGCGGGTGACGCCGCCCAGTTCCTTGGCGATCTGGCTGGCCGACTGGCCCTCGGCCCACATGCGTTTCAGCGTCTCGACACGTTCATCGGTCCAGGACATGGCGTTTCCTTGGGCAGGTCCGGCAGCGGGCTGGGGTGCTGGATGCGCCCATGCTGCCCGCCGGAGGAGAGAATTCATTCAAGAGACTATTCTACTCCGGGGCGGATCGGGGATACAAGCGCAAGCCTGAAACAGGAGACTGGCGAAATGGACGCGACCGGCAGGGCCAAGGCGAGTGCGGCAGACGGAATGGGGGCCAGACGCTTCGGGCGGGTGAACTGGCTGGGGCTGTGGACGCTGAGCCAGCGCGAGATCATGCGCTTCGTCGTGGTCTGGTCGCAGACGCTGGCCGCGCCGCTGGCCACCGCGGCGCTGTTTCTGGGCGTCTTCGCGCTGGCCATCGGACCGGATCGCGAGACGGTGATGGGCGTGCCCTTCATCCAGTTCCTGGCGCCCGGCATCCTGATGATGACCGTGATCCAGAACGCCTTTGCCAACACCTCGTCCTCGATCCTGATCTCCAAGGTGCAGGGCAATATCGTCGACACGCTGATGCCGCCGCTCTCGCCGCTGGAACTGCTGCTGGGTTACACCGCCGGGGGCGTGGTGCGGGGGCTGCTGGTGGCGCTGCTGGTCGCGGGGCCGATGCTGGCGGTGCTGGGGATGGGGGTGGCGCATCCAGTCTGGGCGCTGGTCTTCGTGATGCTCGGCTCGGCCTTCCTGTCGGCGCTGGGGATTGTCGCGGCGATCTTTGCCAACAAGTTCGACCAGATGGCCGCGATCACCAATTTCATCGTTACGCCGCTGAGTTTCCTGTCGGGCACCTTCTACTCCATCGAGCGGCTGCCGCCCGCGATGCAGACCGTGACCCATTTCAACCCGGTCTTCTACCTGATCGACGGGGTGCGCTACGGCATCATCGGGCAATCCGACAGCTCGCCCTGGCTGGGGCTCGCGGTCTGTTCGGCCAGCACCGCGGCCGTGATGGGGCTGTGCTGGTACTGGTTCCGCACCGGCTACCGGATGAAGCCATAAGCCCTCAGGCCCGGTGGGCGCCCGCCGCCAGCCCCGCGACATAGGACAGGATCTCGGCCACCGGGCGGCCTGCCTCGATCTGCTTGACGATGGCCGAGCCGACCACCGCCCCATCCGCCACCGCGGCAATGGCCTCGGCCGTCTCGGGCGTGCGGATGCCGAAGCCCACGATCACCGGCAGGTCGGTCTGTGCCTTGATCCGCGCCACCTCGGGGCCGACATCCGTCGCCTCGGCCGCCGCCGCGCCGGTGATCCCGGTGATCGAGACGTAATAGACAAAGCCGCTGGTGTTCTGCAGCACCTTGGGCAGGCGCTTGTCATCCGTGGTGGGCGTGGCCAGCCGGATGAAGTTCAGCCCCGCCGCCTGCGCGGGGATGCAGAGTTCCTCATCCTCCTCGGGCGGCAGGTCCACGACGATCAGCCCGTCGATCCCGGCCTCGCGCGCATCCGCCAGGAACCGGTCCACGCCACGGTTATAGATCGGGTTGTAATAGCCCATCATCACGATCGGCGTGGTGTCATCGCCCGCGCGGAAGGCCCGCGCCATCTCCAGCGTCTTTTCCAGCGTCTGCCCGGCCTCCAGCGCGCGCTGACCGGCAAGCTGGATCGTCGGCCCGTCCGCCATCGGATCGGTAAATGGCATGCCCAGTTCGATGATATCGACCCCCGCGCCCGGCAGCCCCTTAACCAGTTCCAGCGAGGTTGCGTAATCGGGGTCGCCTGCCATCACATAGGCCACGAAAGCCTTGCGGTTCTCGGCGCGCAATGCGGCGAACTTGGCGTCGATGCGGGTCATGTCTTTCCTCCCCCGGTCCTGGCACACGCGGTTTGCGGCAGCGGGCGGGGAAAATCAATGGGCGCTTTGGCCGCCGCGTCGCTTGACGCCGCCCACCGCCGCCCCCTACATGCGCGCGGACCTCAGGCGGGAGAGACGCAGATGGGCTTCAAGACCGGGATCGTGGGGCTGCCCAATGTGGGCAAGTCGACCCTGTTCAACGCGCTGACCCGCACCGCGGCAGCGCAGGCGGCGAATTTCCCCTTCTGCACGATCGAGCCCAATGTGGGCGAGGTGGCGGTTCCCGATGCGCGGCTCGACACGCTGGCCCGTATCGCCGGGTCGAAACAGATCATCCCGACGCGCATGACCTTTGTCGATATCGCCGGGCTGGTGAAGGGCGCGTCCAAGGGCGAGGGGCTGGGCAACCAGTTCCTGGCCAATATCCGCGAATGCGACGCCATCGCCCATGTCCTGCGCTGTTTCGAGGATGACGACGTCACCCATGTCGAGGGCCGGGTGGACCCGGTGGCGGACGCCGAGGTGATCGAGACCGAACTGATGATCGCCGACATGGAATCGATCGAGCGGCGGCTCCAGAACCTCGTGCGCAAGATCAAGGGCGGCGACAAGGAGGCGATCCAGCAGGAACGCCTGCTGAAAACTGCACTCGCCGCGCTGGAACAGGGCCGCCCCGCCCGCACCGTCCAGGTCGCCGACGAGGATGCCCGCGCGTGGGAGTTGCTTCAGCTTCTGACCGCGAAACCCGTGCTTTACGTCTGCAACGTCTCCGAAGCCGAGGCCGCGACCGGCAACGCCCATTCCGCCGCCGTCGCGCGCATGGCCGAGGCGCAGGGCGCGGCCAGCGTGGTTATTTCGGCACGGATCGAGGAGGAGATCAGCCAGCTCGACGCCGAGGAGGCGCGCGAGTTCCTGGCCGAGCTGGGGCTTGAGGAGGCCGGTCTGGATCGGCTCATCAAGGCGGGCTACAGGCTTCTGGGATTGCAGACCTATTTCACCGTCGGCCCCAAGGAGGCCCGCGCCTGGACCATCGCGGCAGGCACCCCCGCGCCAAGGGCTGCCGGGGTGATCCATGGCGATTTCGAACGCGGCTTCATCCGGGCCGAGACCATCGCCTATGACGATTACGTTACCCTCGGCGGCGAACAGGCGGCCAAGGATGCGGGCAGGATGCGGTCCGAGGGCAAGGGCTATGTCGTGCAGGACGGCGACGTGCTGCATTTCCTGTTCAACGCCTGACCCCGGACCAGTTGCCTGACACGCGCGGCCCTTGCCCGGCCGCGCGCCCCTGTCGCGTGAACGACCCGAAAGAGCCCCGTTTTGTCCCAAGTTTAAACATTTCTTAGAAGTGTTCTAGGAAACATGGGGGAATTGGCTTGAAGGTCGGGAAATTCGGGAATGTTCTTCAGATCGAAAAAGACGGCAGGCGCTGACGACGAGGCGCAAGTCGCCTCGACCTTCATGGCGGTCATCGACCGGACCCAGGCGACGATCCAGTTCCAGCCGGACGGGACGATCCTGACCGCGAACGCGAATTTCCTCCAGGCGTTGGGCTATTCCGTGGAAGAGATCGTGGGCAGGAATCACGCGATGTTCGTCGACCGGGTCTTCGCCCAGGGCGACGAATACCGCCGCTTCTGGCAGGAACTGGCCAGCGGCAGATCGTTTACCGACCAGTTTCCGCGCGTTCGCAAGGATGGCAGCGTGATCTGGATCCAGGCAACCTACGCGCCCTATCTCGACGCCGAGGGCAAGGTGTGCAAGGTCATCAAGATCGCAACAGACATAACCGACCGCCAAAGAGGCATCGGGGGCATCGCCGAGGGGCTGCGCGAACTCAGCAACGGCAACCTGATGCACCGCGTCCCGACCTGCAATGCCGCCGACATCGACGCTTTGGGAACCGCGTTCAACGCCGCCGTCGAACAGCTCTCCGTGTCGATCTCGGCGGTCAAGGATGTCTCGACCGCGGTCGAACGCACGGCCGACGAACTGGGCCAGTCCTCGTCCGAGCTTTCGCAACGGACCGAGTCGCAGGCCGCCACGCTTGAGCAGACGGCAGCCGCGATCGAGGAACTGACCTCGACCGTCCGGGCCGCGGCCGAGGGCGCACGCGGGGTCGAAGCCTCGGCCAACGCGGCCAAGAGCACCGCGGAAAACGGCGGCAAGGTCGTGGGCGATGCCATCGACGCCATGTCGCTGATCGAGAAATCCTCGACCAAGATCGCCCAGATCATCTCGGTCATCGACGATATCGCCTTCCAGACCAACCTTCTGGCGCTGAATGCCGGGGTCGAGGCGGCGCGGGCCGGCGATGCCGGGCGCGGCTTTGCCGTGGTGGCGTCAGAGGTGCGGGCGCTGGCCCAGCGCGCCTCGGAAGCCGCGCGCGAGATCAACGCGCTGATCGAGGAAAGCTCGCATCATGTGAAGACCGGGGTCGGGCTGGTCGGGCTTGCCGGGGACGAACTGCACAAGATCATCGACGGCGTCGCAGGGATTTACGCCCATATCACCGAGATTTCGCGCGGCGCCGCCGAACAGGCGATCACGCTGAACGAGATCAACAGCGGCGTGAGCCATCTGGATTCGGTGACCCAGCAGAACGCGGCCATGGTCGAAGAATCAACCGCGGCCAGCCAGGTCCTTGCGAACGATGCCCGCGAACTTGCCCGGCAGGTGGCGGTGTTCCGAACATCCGCCGACAGCCAGTCCCGCTTCGCCTATGACCGGCCCTTCGCCTCGCAGCAGGCCGCCCCCCGCCGACGCGCTGCGTTCTGAGCCTTCGCCGTCCTCACCGGGCGCAAAGGCGTTCGGCAAGGCCGCCGTGCCGCCCCGACAAGGCCTCAGGCGGCGTTGCGGCGGTCGGGTTTGACGTCGGCCTGGTTGTCCGCGTCGGTGTCCGGCAGACCCTCGCGCGAGAGCAGAACCGCGACCGGGCGCAGCCACGGGATATGCGAGCAGACGATCATCACCGAGACCATGATCGGCACTGCAAGGAACATCCCCGGCACGCCCCACACCGCCGCCCAGAACGCCAGCGACGCGATGATCCCGAAGGAGGACAGCCGAAGCGTCTTGCCCAGAAGAAGCGGGTCCAGCACCTGACCGACCACGAATTGCAGGAACCCCACGATGGCCAGTACCGCCAGTCCGGTCACGTTGTCGCCGGTCTGCACATAGGCGACCAGCGCCGTGGCCAGCGTGGCAACGATCGAGCCGATATTCGGGATGAAGTTCAGCACGAAGGTCAGAACGCCCATGGCCAGCGCCAGTTCCAGCCCGAAGAGCCGCATCACGGCATAGACCAGCGCCCCGGTGACCAGGCTGACCAGCGTCTTGACCACCAGGTAGCGGTTCACCCGATGCATGATCGAGCCGATGATCCGCTGCACTCGCGCAGCGCTTTCGGCATCGCCCATCAGGCTGTTGAGCTTGGTCGAGAACCACAGCCGTTCCAGGAACAGGAAGCCCACGAAGAGGGTTACCAGAACCGCGCCCGAGGCGATGTTGCCCGCCTGTCCGGCCATCGCGGTCAGCCATGGCCCCAGCCGCACGCCGCGCAGCCAGTTCAGCACCGCCTGTTCGACATCCTCGCCCATCCAGCCGAACATCTCGGCCACCGCGCGCTGGCCCGGTTCGGCATATTGCATGATGGTCGTGACCACCGTGTTCGCCTGGGTCAGGATGATCGCCGAAAGCGAGATCAGCACCGTCGCGATCAGCAGCACCGCCAGCAGCGAGGCCAGCCATTCCGAGAACCGCGCCTCGCCGAAGCGCAGCCGCTGCATGTAGCCGATCGCATCCGAGGTCAGCGAGAACAGGATGATGGCAATCGCCAGCGAGATCAGCAGGAACTTGGCCTGCACCAGCAGGAACAGCACCACCGCGAAGGCGATGATGCCCAGAAACCAGGCCTGAAGCCGGCGAAGATCCTGTTTGGGCAGCCCCGCTTGCGGGGGGGGCGGCAGGTCCGGGTCGAAAGGCGCTTTCATTGCAGGCGATCCGTTGTGCCGCGGCAAGCGGCCTTGAGCTATCCCCTGAAACTAGGGACAGGCACGCCCCGGAGCAAGCCGTGGCGCGCGCCGCGCGGCCCGGCCGGCGCAAGATGCGCCGACCGGTGATCTTGCGGGCAGGGCTCAGCCCCGCGCGCGCAGGCGCAGCGCGCCCAGGCCCGCCAGCCCGGCCAGCAACAGCGGCAGCCCTGCGGGCAGCGGCACCGGGGCGGGCGCCAGGGCGGCGGCAAATTCGGCCGTGCTCAGGCGGCTGCCATCGGCAAACAGCCAGCTCTGCCAGTTGCGGAAGCCGCCTGCCAGCTCGCCAGCGGCGCCGGTCAACCGCAGCATGTAGCTGCCGTCCCCCGCCGCCTCGAAGCCCAGCACATCCGTCAACATATAGGCCACAAGGCTGACGGTATTCTCGCCCGCGCCGCCGTCGAACAGCCCGTCGATCAGCAGGTCGGACGTCAGCGTGTCGATGCTCAGCAGGTCGTCGCCCGCCCCGAACAGCACATCGCCAAGGATGCGGCTGTCACCAAGCAGCGTCAGGCTGCTGTCGCCCTGGGTCGGTGCCAGCCCGATGGCGATGCCGCTGCGGCCCAGCATGGTGCCGGAATTGACGATCTCGACCGATTGGCGCGCCTGGCTGACGTGATCATCGGGCAGGCTGGGGTCATAGGCGGCCGAGATTGCACGCGGCCCTTCCATGTAGCCTTCGTTCACGATCCGCACCGAACCGGCGGGGCGCAGCGGATCGCGGCTGTTGTCGAACTCGCCATCCATGTCGATGGCGGCCTTGTTGGGGTCGTCATCGGGCCCCAGCGACAGCAGGACAGCGCCGGGCGCGTTGTAGACCTCGCCCTCGTCCAGGTCGATGGCGTCGTCGGTGCCGACGATGCGGCCGTAATTCTCGGCCCGGCCCGAGGCGAACTGAACGCCATCCTGATCGGCCACGCTTTCGTCGAACTGGATCAAGCCGTTATTGATGATGGTGAAATCGTCGCGCGCCTCGACCACTTCCTCGCCGCCGTAAAGCGCGCCATTGTTGATCACGGTCGATCCCTGGCCGCGGATCTGAAGCGCCCGGCCCTCGGTCGAACGGATCACGCCATCGTTGATGACGGTCGTGCCGGGATAATCCTCGCCGCCGCGCACCGTCTGACGGCGCGATTCGATCAGCGCACTCTCGGCATTGATGACCGTCAGCCCGCCATCGCCGCCCCGGCTGTGGATGCCCCGGTCGCCGCCCGAGATGGTGCCATTGTTGATGTAGGTCTGGTTCGTGCCCCGCACCTCGATCGCGTTGTTGGCGTTGTTATCGGCGGTATTCGGGTTCTGGATCAGCCCGTCATTGGTCAGCGTGATGTCGTTGCCTCCGAAGCGGAAGGCGGGCGTGGCCGCGCCGGTGGAGGAAACGGTCGCGCCGCTTTCGACAAGGATGGTCAGGCCATTCTGATCCCAGCGCTGGTTGGTGGAGGTGGTGCCGTCCGCGCAGGTCAGCGACAGGGCCGACAGCGTACAGGCCTGCGCCGCGGGCGTCAGCGCGACAAGTCCAAGCGCGGCGGTGCTCAGAAGCAGAATTCGGGTCATGTCATGTCCTTCGAATTGTAAATGCCTGCGGGCTAGCGCCCGCGCGTAACAGCAATTTGAAGGACTTGTGACAAACCGGGCCGGGAACGGGATGTCAGAACAGGATCACGTTGCGCCGGGCCGCGCCGGTTTTCGTGTCGGCTATGGCCTCGTTGATCTGGTCCAGCCGCCAGCGCCCCGAGATCAGCTCGTCCAGCCGGATCCGGCCCTGGCGGTAGAGATCCACGATCCAGGGGATGTCGCGGGCCAGCACCGTGTCGCCCATCATCGAGCCGCGCAATTCCTGCCCCAGAAGGGCAATCGACATCGGTTCATAGCGCGCCGTCTGGCCGGAATGGGGCATGCCCACCATCACCAGCCGCCCGCCCGGCGCCAGATAGCGCGGCGCGCTGTCATAGGCTGCCGGGTTGCCGACCGCGACCAGCACCGCGTCGGCGGCGCGGCCCGCGATCTGGCGGGCACGGCGCCAGGGCTTGTCCTCGCTCGCCAGCACGCCGTCGGTGGCGCCGAATTCCAGCGCCGCCTCCAGCTTGTCGGGGCGCATGTCGATGGCGATGATCCGGGCGGCCCCGGCCAGCCGCGCGCCCTGGATCGCGTTCAGCCCCACGCCGCCCGCGCCGATCACCACCACGGTTTCACCGGGCCGGATCCGCGCGGTGTTGACCGCGGCGCCCAGCCCCGTGATCACCCCGCAGGAAATCAGCGACGCGGCGTCCATGGCCATGTCGGCCGGGATCGGGGCAAGCTGGCTTTCATGCACCACCACCGCCTCGGCAAAGGCGCCGGTGTCCAGCCCCTGATGCACGGGTTCGCCCGCCTCGGTGAAGAGCGGCGTGTTGCCGTCACCCGGTTTCGTGCGGCAGATCGTCGGGTGCCCCCCGGCGCAGGTGGGGCAGCGGCCGCAGGCGCGGATCAGCGTCACCAGCACCCTGTCGCCCGGCGCATAGCCCGTGACCCCCGGCCCGATCGCGGCGACATGGCCCGCGGCCTCGTGCCCGTAGACGGCGGGCAGGCTCTGGTTCCATGCGCCTTCGGCCATCGAGATGTCGGAATGGCAGATCGCCACCGCGCCCAGCGTGACCTCGACCTCGCCGGGTCCGGGCGGGCGTAGGTGCAGGGTCTCGATGTTCAGCGGTGCGCCGAATGCGCGGCAGAGGGCGGCCTTGATCGGGCGCATGGGTGGTCTCCTTCCGGGTCAGGCGGGGGCGCGGCTCTCGCTTCGCGCAACGAAGACAAGGGCGCAGACGATCATCAGGCTGGCTGCCAGCAGGAACGGCGCCCCGGGCAGGATCATGGGCGCGCCCTCGCGGGTGAAGGCGGCGAAGATCTGCGTCATCGCGATGGGCGACAGGATCATAGCGACCGAGCGGGTGGAACTGATCGCGCCCTGCAATTCGCCCTGCTGGTTGTCATGCGCGGCCTTCGACATCAGCCCCAGGATCGCGGGCGTGACCACCGCCCCCAGCGCCAGAAGCGGCGTCATCAGCAGGATCGCGGTCGAGTTGTCGACAAGGCCGATGATCAGGAAGGCGACAAAATTGTAGGACAGACCGTACCAGACGGTGCCGCGTTCGCCCAGCACGCGCAGGATCACCCGGATCAGCCCGCCCTGCACCGCGGCGATACCGATGCCGAACATCGCCAGCGAAATGCCGATGGTGCCGGTCGACCAGCCAAAGCGGTACTGGGTGAAATAGGCCCAGATCGCGGGATAGATGAACATCGCGCATTCATAAAGGAAGAACAGCGCCAGCAGCGGCCGCACCCCGGGCAGCCGCCCCATTTCGCGAAAGGCACCCAGCGGGTTCGCCCGGCGCCATTCGAACGGGCGACGGATGCGGTCGGTCACCGTCTCGGGCAGCACGAACCAGCCGAAGATCAGGTTGGCGGTGGCCAGCGCGGCGGCGGCCCAGAACGGCGCGCGCGGGCCAAGCTCGCCCAGGAAACCGCCGATCAGGGGGCCAAGCACGAAGCCGATGCCGAAGGTTGCGCCGATCAGCCCGAACCGCGCGGCCTTGCGTTCGGGGGGCGAGATATCGGCGATGAAGGCGCCCGCGGTCGCCTGTGTCGCGGCGGTGATCCCGCCGACGATGCGGGCCGCGAACAACAGCCAGATCGAGCCCGCCAGCGCCATCACCACATAATCCAGCGCCATCGTGGCAAGCGAGATCAGCAGAACCGGCCGCCGCCCGTAGCGGTCCGACAGGTTGCCGACCAGCGGACCGCACAGGAACTGCATCACCGCAAACGAGGTGGCGAGGATCCCGCCCCAGATCGCGGCATCCGACAGCCCCACGCCCTCGATGTCGCGGATCAGGTCGGGCATCACCGGCAGGATCAGCCCGATCCCGATGGCATCGAGGATCAGCGTGATCAGGATGAAGATGATCGGTAGGCGGGTCTTGGGCTGGCTCATGGGTGCGCGTCCGGGCGTTGGATGACAAGGGCTTAGCCGGCGGGGGCGCACGGCAAAGCGTTTCGCGCGCGCCTCAGCCCGGCCGCAGACCCAGCATCGCCCGCGCCTCGGCCCAGGTGGCGACGGGGCGGTCGTGGCGGTCGCAGAGCTCGACCGCCCGGCGCACCAGCGCGGCGTTCGAGGGGGCAAGCCGGTCGCGGTCCAGCCGCACATTGTCCTCAAGCCCCGTCCGTGTATGGCCACCGGCGGCGATGGACCATTCGTTCACCTCGATCTGGTGCCGCCCGATCCCCGCGCCGCACCATTCCGCGTCGGGCGCCAGCCGGTTCAGCGTCTGAATGTAGAAGTCGAAACTGGCCCGGTCCGCGGGCATCGCGTTCTTCACGCCCATCACGAACTGGACGTAAAGCGGCCTGGCCAGCCGCCCGTCCTCGCTCATCCTCACGGCCTGAAAGATGTGCGACAGGTCGAATGCCTCGATTTCCGGCTTCACATCGTATTTGTGCATCTCAGAGGCAAGGAAATCGACCAGATCGGGCGGATTCTCGTAGACCCGTGTTGGAAAATTGTTGGAACCGACCGCCAGCGAGGCCATGTCCGGGCGCAGCGGCAGCATCCCCGCCCGCGCCGCCCCCGCGCCGGAGCGGCCGCCCGTCGAGAGTTGCACGATCATGCCGGGGCAATGCTTGTGGATGCCCTCCATCAGCCGTGCGAAACGCTCGGGGTCCGAGGTCGGCGTCTGGTCGTCATTGCGGACATGGCAATGGGCGATGCTTGCCCCCGCCTCGAAGCTTTCGTGGATGCTCTCGACCTGTTCGGCGATGGTGATGGGAACGGCCGGGTTGTCCTCCTTGCGGGGGACCGATCCGGTGATGGCGACGCAGATGATGCAGGGTTTGGTCATTTCGTCTCGGCTATGGCGATCAGGATTTGCGCCAGTCTATCGGGGGCGGCGAAGAAGGGCGAGTGGCCGGTTTCCAGGCGATGGACCTGCGCGGGCGGCCAGTCGCGCGTCATGTCCTCTTGCGCCGCGGGCGGGATGGCGCGGTCAGCGGTGCAGATGACGTAGTGGCGCGGCAGCCTCGCGGGCAGGGCGGCGGCGGGTTCGGTGCCGGGGGCGGTCGGCTGCGGCGTCAGGCGGGGACGGGCGAAATCGGCGGTGCCGGACGGGCAGTCGTGATAAAATACGGGTTCAAGGCTTTCCTCCGCGAAGGTCGATGTCTTGCGGTCCGCGCTCATCCGGAAGGCGGCCAGCAGGCTCTCGCAGCGATAATGCGCGCGCAGATCGCGGGCCGATTGCCCCGGCCGCGGGGCCCAGGCGGCGACGAAGACCAGCGCCTCGATCCGATCCGGTGCTGCGGCACCTGCGGCGGTTATGGTGATGCCGCCCAGCGAATGGCCGACGAGGATCGCGGGCCTGGTCAGCGCCGCCAGCACCGCATCGCGGTAATCGCTCAGCGTCACCGTTTCGGGCGGCGTCGGGTCCGCGCCTGCCCCGGGCAGGTCGATCGCGCGGGCATCATGGCCCGCCGCCCTCAGAAGCGGCAGCACATCGCGCCAGCACCAGGCGCCATGGTTCGATCCGTGGACAAGCAGGAATTCTGTCATTTTCAGGCCCATTTCCAGCTTCGGCTTTTCCGAGATGTTCGGAAAGCGCAATTCTTGTGCAGTCCGAAAAGATGCCGCAGCGCCCGCAAAGGGCGCCTCGCCATCTGCTGGAAGAGCAGGGTTCCCGCTTGGTCGATGCAGGGCAGATGGCCAGCCCCGCGGATCGGGGCACATTGTGCGCCCGGCTGCCAAAGCGCCACATCGCCCAGATCTGCAATCCGCATCGACACCTCCTGTCCTGTCCGACCGCCGCGCAGCATGGCCCGCGGGGCAGGGGGCGTCAATCAGACCAGCCTTATATGCGCCATGATCTGCCCGTGATCCGAGGCGCGCACATTGCCGGGCGCTTCGGGAAGGGTGCCGTCGGTGATGTGGTCGTTGAAGATTCCGAAATGGGTCATCTCGCCGATCCGGCCGGGCCAGTCGGGGTGGAAATGGCGCGACAGCAGGATCGCGTCAAAGGACTCGAAGACGCCGCCGAAGGCATTGGTATAGGCCATGTCGCGCAGCGCCTTGCGGATGAACAGCCGCTCGGCGGAATGCAGTTGCACCCGTTCGACAGCCTCGCGGATCGCGGCGGCCTCGGCCTCGGTATAGCGGTCATCCGCATTGCGCGCGTCGTGGCGGCGCAGCCAAGTGTAATCGGTGAAGGGTCGTTCGCCCGCGATGATCTGCTGCGTTGCGGATTGCAGGGTGGCGTTCAGATCGCCCAGTACGGCAACGGGGTTGCCTGCCTCCAGTTCGTCGACCACCAGCTTGCGTAGCACCCAGGCCTCGGCCATCCGGCGCAGCGAGGCGCGCAGTATGCCCAGCGCCCGGCCCGGTGCGTCGTAGTTCAGAAGGTCAACTTCGGGCGAAAAGCGCGCGCCCTTGGGCCGGACGAATTCGCCCATGCGCGATCTGAGATGCAGGTTGAAGACGGTCAGCACATGGTTGCCCAGGGGCACGCGCACCTTCAGGATCGGGCGCGTCAGCCGGTTCAGGACATAATGCCCGGCATCGCCGCCGCCCAGATGATTGAACGTGATCTCCAGCGGCGGGTCGAGCCGCTGGATCGACATCGGTTGCCCCGCAAAGCCGAAGCGCGACAGGATCGCCAGCCCCGGCCGCCGCTCGCCCGGGCCGGAATCGGCCAGGTTGGGGGCAAAGGCCAGATCGGCCTCGGCATAGGGGCGGCGGTCGGGTGCGGTTTCATCGGCGCGCGCGATCACCTCGCGCAGGGCTTCGGGGTCGATGATTTCCTGAAAGGCCAGAATGTCGGAATCCATGCGGTTCAGTTGCGCCGCCATCCAGTCGCGCTTGGCGGCATAATCCTCTGTCGAATAAATCTCGAACCGCTGATATTCCTGATCCGGGCCGATCAGGTTCTGGGTGTTGAATGTTGCAATCCTGAAAGTCTTCATCGCGCTTCTCCGTCCTGTCCGAGCGCCATCCGGAAGGTTTCAGCCGCCACATTGCCGCCCGATCCGATCACGATCACCGCATCGCCTGTCACCGCTTCGGCCCGGAACAGGGCCGCGGCCAGCGCCACCGCGCCGCCGGGTTCGAGCACGATCCTTAGCTGGGTGAAAGCGGCGGCCATGGCACGCAGCGCCTCGCCCTCGGTGACCACGAGGCCGGGGCCGCAGAGCCGCGCCATGACTGGAAAGGTGATCCGGCCCGGGCTGGGCGTCAGGATCGCATCGCAAAGCGATCCCGCGCGGGCATCGTTCGCGACGATCCGGCCTGCGGCCAGTGATCGGGCGGTGTCGTCGAAGCCTTCGGGTTCCACGGGACGCACCCGCAGCCCCGGGGCGCGCGCCTCAAGCGCCAGCGCGACGCCCGCGGTCAGCCCGCCGCCGCCGCAGGGGATCAGCACATCGGCATCCGTGACGCCCGCCGCGGCGGCCTGTGCGGCCAGTTCCAGCCCGACCGTGCCCTGCCCGGCAATCACCTGCGGATCGTCGAAGGGCCGGATCAGCGTCAGCCCGCGTGCCGCCGCGATACCGGCTGCCAGCGCCTCGCGGTCTTCGGTGGCGCGGTCGTACAGCACCAGTTCGGCCCCCAGCGCGCGGGTGCCATCGATCTTGGGTCCGGGCGCGTCGGTCGGCATCACGATCACCGCGGGCAGGCCGAACGCGGCTGCGGCCCGGGCCACGCCCTGCGCATGGTTGCCCGAGGACAGGGCGATCACGCCCCGCGCCCCCGCGCCCCGCGCCGAGACTGCCGCCCAGCCGCCGCGCGCCTTGAAACTGCCGGTATGTTGCAGGCATTCGGCCTTGACCAGCACGCGCCGCCCCGCGATCCGGTCCAGCCCCGGCGCGGACAGCAGCGGGGTTTCACGCACATGGCCCGCAAGCCGCGACGCCGCGGCCTCAATCATCGCGATGTTCACGCGACGGCCTTCAGGAAGGCGCGGATCGCGGCCAGACTTTCGGGCTCGTCGAGAAAGGGGACATGCGCGCGGTCCGGCACCTCGGCAAAGATCATGTCGGGGCGGCGGCGGCGCATCTCGGTCGTCGCCTCGGGCGAGAGCAGGTCGGAATTCGCCCCCCGGATCAATGCCACGGGCTTGCCCGCCAGCGCATCGAAGAGCGGCCACAGATCGGGGGCCTCGCCCTCGAAGGCGGCCAGGAACGCCTCGCGCAGCGCCGGGTCATAGGTGATCCGCAGCCCCTCGGTCGTCTCGATGAAATGGTGCCGCGCCTCCTGCAACCAACGCTCGTGCGGGACATTCTCGAAGCCCGTCATCGAGCGCGCCAGCCCCATCGCGGCCTGTTCATGGGTTCTTGCCGCCGGGTTTCGGCCGACATAGTCGAAGATGCGCTCAAGCCCCGGCCGGGCGATCTCGGGGCCGACATCGTTCAGGCACAGCCCCGCCACGCGGTTGGGCACCGTCGCGGCCAGCAGCATCCCGATCAGCCCCCCGCGCGAGGTGCCCAGGATCGGCACCGCGCCCAGCCCCAGATGGTCGAGCAGCGCCACCGCATCCTGCGCCTCCTGCGGCAGGGTATAGCTGGCCGCGCCGGTCCACTCGGACGCCCCGCGCCCGCGATAATCCATGCGGATCAGGCGGATATCCGGCAGATGCGGCGCCAGATAGCCGAAATCCGTCGAACTGCGCGTCAGCCCGGCAAGGCACAGCAGGGGCGGGCCGCTGCCCTCGTCGCGATAGGCGATCCGCGCGCCGTCATGGGCGGTAAAATGGTCCATCATGCTGCCTCTGCAAGGGCCGGTATGCCGGTCAGGTCGGCCAGGACATGGGCCGGGCGCCAGGGCATGCGGTCGACCGGGGCGCCCGCGCGATTGACCCAGGCGGTCACGAAACCGTATCCCGCACCCGCCGCCGCGTCCCAGCCATTGGCCGAGACGAACAGCACCTGCCCCGGCGCGGTGCCGAAGCGCTGGCCGACAAGGTCATAGACCGAACGGTGCGGCTTGAAGACGCCCGCGCTTTCGACCGAGAGCACATCGTCCAGCAAGCCGCCGATCCCTGCCGAGGCTACCGCGCTGGCCAGCATGCCCGGCGCGCCGTTCGACAGGATCGCGGTGGCCTTGCCCGCCTGTTTCAGCGCCGCCAGCATGGCGGGCACCTCGGGATAGGCCGACAGCGCGCGGTAAAGGTCCAGCAGGCGGGCGCGCAGCCGGGCATCGCCCTGCAAGCCATGCGCCTCCAGCGCCCAGTCAAGCCCGTCCTGCGTGACCTGCCAGAAATCGGCATGCGCGCCGGTGATGGCCCTGAGCCAGCTGTATTCCAGTTGCTTGCGCCGCCAATCCTCGGCCAGCCGTACCCAGAGACCGGCCAGCCGCTCGCAACCCGGCGCGCTGGCTGCCTCGCGCGCGGCGGCGGTCACGTCGAACAGCGTGCCATAGGCATCGAAGATGCAGGTGGTGATGGCCATGTCCTCCTCCTCGGGGGCGAGACTGGCACAGAGCCGGGCGCGGGAAAAGGGTGCGGACGCGCCGCAGCAGGATGTCACGGGAATCAGGTAGGATGACGCCATAGGAAGGAGACCGCGATGTCACAAGATCACGGCAAGGTCTGGTGGACCGAGTTGATGACCCGGGATGTGCCCGGCGCATTGGCCTATTACAAGGCCGTCTGCGGCTGGTATTTCGAGCCGATGTCGGTGGAGGGAGGGGTCTATCAGGTGGGGATGCGCGCCGGCCAGCCCGTGGTCGGGGTGATGGATCTGGCCAGCATGCCCGGCATGGAGAACCTGCCCGCGCATTGGTTCAGCTATTTCGCCGTGGACGATCTGGAACGCGCGGTCGAGCAGACCCTCAGCCTTGGCGGCAAGGTGATCCGCGCGCCGTTCCGGATCGAAGGCGTGGGCCTGATCGCGATCATCGAGGATCCGACCGGTGCCGCAATGGGGCTCATGACACCCGCACCCATGGGCTGAGGCATCGCGGCGCTTTACATCGCGCGCCTGTCCCCCGAGGCTGAGGGCATGAGCGGTGCATCCGCCGGGGACAGCCCAAGGAGACAGCCATGACCGAGGTCAAGCCGGGCGATACCGTCCGCATCCATTACACCGGCACGCTGCCCGATGGCAGCACCTTCGACAGTTCCGAAGGCCGCGAGCCGCTGGAATTCACCGTGGGCTCGGGCCAGATCATCGCGGGGCTCGACGCGGCGCTGCCGGGAATGCGCGCGGGCGACAGGAAGACCATCGAGGTGCCCTGTGCCGACGCCTATGGCGCGCGCAATCCCGATGCCTGCCACGCGATCCCGCGCGCCTATGTGCCCGACGACATGCCGATGGAGATCGGCACACGGCTTGAGGTGACGACGCCGCAGGGCCAGGCGATGGCGGTCACCGTGGCCGAGGTGACCGAGACCGAAGTGGTGCTGGATGCCAATCATCCGCTGGCGGGCGAGGATCTGATCTTTGCCATCGAGCTGGTCTCGATCGGCTGATCCTGCCGCGGGGCTTGGCGCGCCGGATCCTTCGTGCTCAACTGCACCCGGAGGAGGAGCGCGCCATGTCCCAGACCGTCGACGCCCTGCTGGCGCGGATTCGCGAGTTGCAGCAGAGCCTTCAGGACGAGCTTGAGGAAAAGCGAGCGGAATTCCGCTATCGCCTCGTGGCCGGGCGCGCACGTTTCGAGGACGAGGTGCTCGCCCGCCACCGTGCCCTTCGCGTCAGCCTGCTCAGCTTTCTCGCCCGGCCTCGGCCGCTGGTCATCCTGACCGCGCCGGTGATCTATGCGCTGATCCTGCCGCTGGTGCTGCTCGATCTGTTCGTCGCGCTCTTTCAGGCGGTCTGTTTCCCGGTCTATGGCATAGAAAAGGTGCGCCGGAGCGATCACATCGTCATCGACCGCCATCAGCTTGCCTATCTGAACGGGTTGCAGAAGCTCAACTGCGTCTATTGCGGCTATGCCAACGGGGTGCTGGCGCTGGCCCGCGAGGTCGCGGCGCGGACCGAGCAATACTGGTGCCCGATCAAGCATGCCCGCCGGGTGGCCGATCCGCACGGGCTTTATGGCAATTCCACCGATTTCGGCGATGCCGAGGGGTTTCGGGCCCGGCAGGCCGCGCTGCGGGCGGACCTGCGTCGGATCAGGGGGCGGTCGGGCGCAGCCGGGGCCAAGAAAACTTGAATTTTCCTGGCAAAATCCTTGTTGAAGGATTTTGCGCCACGTCGCCGCAGGCGAACGTGGCTTGGCGCCCGTGGCGGCGGCAGGCTCTTGCCTGCAAACGACGCTTGATCTAGCGTCCGCGGCATCCATCCCGGGAGAATCCGGCCCCAGAGGCCGGTGCCGAAGGAGCAACCGCCCCGGTAAACTCTCAGGCGTCAGGACCGCGGATGGGCACGGAAACTCTGGAGAGAGGCGCGGGGGCAGCCCCCCGTGTCCGCCGAAGGGATAGCGATCTCAGGCGAAGGGACAGAGGGGGCATCGCAACGGGCATCCATCGGGGGTGAACGCAAACGGTGCCGGGATGCGCGCTGCATCCGGCGGAAAGGGGCGACATGCCGGAATTGAAGCGCACTGCGCTTTACGATCTTCATCTGGACCTGGGCGCCAGGATGGTGCCCTTCGCGGGCTACGAGATGCCCGTGCAATATGCCCCGGGCGTGCTCAGGGAGCATCTGCATTGCCGCGCAGCGGCGGGGCTGTTCGATGTCGGCCATATGGGCCAGGTGATCCTGCGCGCGCCCTCGGGTCAGGCGGCGGATGCCGCGGCTGCGCTGGAACGGCTGGTGCCGGTCGATCTGCTGGGGCTGGCGCCGGGGCGGCAGCGCTATGCGATGTTCACCGACGATGCGGGCGGGATTCTGGACGATCTGATGGTTGCCAATCGGGGCGATCATCTGTTCCTCGTGGTCAATGCCGCCTGCAAGGGCGCCGATATCGCCCATCTGCGGGCGCATCTGTCCGGGGATTGTGCGGTCGAGGAGCTTGCCGACCGCGGGCTGCTGGCGCTTCAGGGGCCTGCGGCCGCGTCGGTGATGGACAGGATTGCCCCGGGTGCCGCGGCGATGCGCTTCATGGATGTGGCTGTGATCAACAGCGCGTTCGGCCCGCTCTGGCTGTCGCGGTCGGGCTATACCGGCGAGGACGGGTTCGAGATTTCGGTCGAGGGCACGCAGACCGTTGCGCTGGCGCGCGCGCTGCTGGCCGAACCCTCGGTCCAGCCCATCGGGCTTGGCGCGCGCGACAGTCTGCGGCTGGAGGCGGGGCTCTGCCTTTATGGCCATGACATCGACACCACCACCTCGCCCATCGAGGCGGGGCTGTCCTGGGCGATCCAGAAGGTTCGGCGGGCAGGCGGTGCGCGTGAGGGGGGCTTTCCCGGTGCCGGGCGCATCCTGCGGGAACTGGCCGACGGCCCCGCGCGGCTGCGCGTCGGCCTGCGCCCGCAGACCCGCGCGCCGATGCGCGAGGGCACGCCGCTATTCGCGGCCGAGGATGCCGCCGATCCGGTCGGTATCGTCACCTCGGGCGGCTTCGGCCCGTCCATCGAGGCGCCCCTGGCGATGGGCTATCTGCCCGTTGATCTTGGCCAGAAAGGGCGCACAGTCTGGGGCGAGGTGCGCGGCAGGCGGATGGCTGCCGATGTCGTCGCCCTGCCGTTCAGAGACCCGAACTACAAGCGTTGAGGACACCCATGTATTACACCGAAGAACATGAATGGCTGCGCGTCGAGGACGATCTGGTCGTCGTCGGCATCACCGAGCACGCTGCCGAACAGCTGGGCGACATCGTCTTTGTCGACCTGCCCGACGAGGGCAAGACCGTCTCGAAGGATGACGAGGTCGTGGTGATCGAAAGCGTCAAGGCTGCCTCGGACATCCTGGCGCCGCTGGATGGCGAGATCGTCGAGGTGAACGGCGCGCTCACCGACAATCCGGGCCTTGTGAACGAGGATCCGCTGGGCGAGGCGTGGTTCTTCAAGATGAAGGTCGAGGATCTGTCCGCGCTGGACGATCTGATGGACGAAGCCGCTTACAAGAAATTCATCGGCTGACGGAACGCCCCATGCCCTATTCCCCCAGCACCTATCTGCCCTACGACTTTGCCAACCGCCGCCATATCGGCCCCTCGCCCGAGGAAATGGTCGAAATGCTGAAGGTGCTGGGGCTGTCCACGCTCGAGGATCTGATCGACGAGACCGTGCCCGCCAGCATCCGCCAAGCCGAGCCGCTGGATTTCGGCAAGCCGAAATCCGAACGCGAGATGCTGTGGTTCATGCGCCAGATCGCCAAGAAGAACCGCCCCTTCACCACACTGATCGGGCAGGGCTATTACGGCACGGTCACGCCGCCCGCGATCCAGCGCAACATCCTGGAAAACCCCGCCTGGTATACCGCCTATACGCCCTACCAGCCGGAAATCAGCCAGGGCCGATTGGAGGCGCTGTTGAACTTCCAGACCATGGTCTGCGACCTGACCGGGCTGGAGGTCGCCAACGCCTCGCTGCTGGACGAGGCGACGGCCTGTGCGGAAGCCATGACCATGGCGCAGCGCGTGGCGAAGTCGAAGGCTGGCGCGGTCTTCGTGGATGCGAATTGCCACCCGCAGAACATCGCCGTGATCCGCACCCGTGCGGAACCGCTGGGGATCGAGGTGATCCTGGGCGATCCCTTTGCCGATCTGGACGCGACCCGCGTCTTTGCCGGCATCTTCCAGTATCCCGGCACCCATGGCCATCTGAACGATTTCACCGGTCCCATTGCCGCGCTGCACGAGGCCGGCGCGCTGGGCATCGTGGTGGCCGACCCGATGGCGCTGGTCGTGCTCAGGGAACCGGGCGCGATGGGGGCCGATATAGCCGTCGGCTCGACCCAGCGTTTCGGCGTGCCGATGGGGTTCGGCGGCCCGCATGCCGCCTATATGGCCTGTCGCGATGCCTACAAGCGGGCGATGCCGGGCCGCATCGTCGGCGTGTCGGTCGACAGCCACGGGCACAAGGCGTATCGGCTGGCGCTGCAAACGCGCGAACAGCATATCCGCCGCGAAAAGGCGACATCCAATGTCTGCACCGCGCAGGCGCTGCTGGCGGTGATCGCGGGTTTCTATGCCGTGTTCCACGGCCCCAAGGGGCTGCGCGCCATCGCCCAGCGCATCCACCGCAAGGCGGTGCGCACCGCGCGCGGGCTGGAAGAGGCCGGGTTCACGGTCGAACCGGCCGAGTTCTTCGATACCTTCACCGTCGAGGTCGGCCCGATGCAGGGCGTGATCTTCAAGGCCGCCCAAGCCGAGCGGATCAACCTGCGCAAGGTGGGCGCGACGAAACTGGGCATTTCGCTGGATGAAACCACCCGTCCGGCCAGCATCGAGGCGCTCTGGCGGGCCTTCGGCATCACCCGCAAGGACGAGGGCGGCGACGGGCAATACCGGCTTCCCGACAGCATGTTGCGGCAGTCCGACTACCTGACCCACCCGGTGTTCCAGATGAACCGCGCGGAAACCGAGATGATGCGCTACATGCGCCGTCTGGCCGATCGCGACCTTGCGCTGGACCGGGCGATGATCCCGCTGGGCTCCTGCACGATGAAGCTGAACGCCGCGGTCGAGATGATGCCGATCACCTGGCCGGAATTTTCCAATATCCACCCGCTGGCCCCGGCCGAACAGGTCAAGGGCTATGCCGAGATGCTGGCCGAGCTTTCGGACAAGCTGTGCCGGATCACCGGCTATGACGCGATGTCGATGCAGCCCAATTCGGGCGCGCAGGGCGAATATGCGGGGCTTCTGACCATTGCCGCGTATCACCGGGCAAACGGACAGGGGCATCGCAACATCTGCCTTATCCCGACCTCGGCGCATGGCACCAACCCTGCCTCGGCGCAGATGGCCGGGATGAAGGTCGTCGCGGTCAAGGCGACCGAGACCGGCGATATCGACCTCGCCGATTTCCGCGCCAAGGCCGAGGCCGCGGGCGACAATCTGGCGGCCTGCATGATCACCTATCCTTCGACCCATGGCGTCTTCGAGGAAACCGTGCGCGAGGTTTGCGAGATCACGCATCGCTTCGGCGGGCAGGTCTATCTGGACGGCGCCAACCTGAACGCGCTGGTGGGGCTGGTCAAACCCGGCGAGATCGGCGCCGATGTCAGCCACCTGAACCTGCACAAGACCTTCTGCATCCCGCATGGCGGCGGCGGTCCCGGGATGGGGCCGATCGGGGTCAGGGCGCATCTGGCGCCCTTCCTGCCGGGCGATCCCTTGCGGGGTGGGCAGGGCGCGGTCAGCGGCGCTATGCACGGCTCGGCCTCGATCCTGCCGATCAGCTATGCCTATATCCTGCTGATGGGCGGCGCGGGGCTGACACAGGCCACCAAGGTCGCGATCCTGAACGCCAATTACATCGCGAAGCGCCTCGAAGGCGCCTATGACGTGCTGTTCAAGGGCGCGCAGGGCCGGGTCGCGCATGAATGCATCATCGACACCCGCCCCTTTGCCGACAGCGCCGGGATCACCGTGGACGACATCGCCAAGCGGCTGGTCGATTGCGGCTTCCACGCCCCCACGATGAGCTGGCCGGTCGCCGGAACCCTGATGATCGAGCCCACCGAAAGCGAGACCAAGGCCGAGCTTGACCGCTTCATCACCGCGATGCTGGCCATCCGCGAGGAGATCCGCGCCATCGAGGAGGGCCGCGCCGACCGCGAGAACAACCCGCTGAAACGCGCCCCCCACACGGTCGAGGATCTGGTGGCCGAATGGGACCGCCCCTACACGCGCGAACAGGCCTGCTTCCCGCCCGGTGCCTTTCGGGTCGACAAGTACTGGCCGCCCGTGGGCCGGGTCGACAACGCCTATGGCGACCGCAACCTGGTCTGCACCTGCCCGCCGGTCGAGGATCTGGCCGAAGCCGCCGAGTGATTCATCGGGCATTGACCTGCCGGGCTGGCGCAGTGCGCCAGCCTTTTCTTTCGCCTTGAAACATGCGGCCCTCCGAATATATTCACTAAATCGAATATAAATGGAGGGCGACTCATGGGCGCCGGTCTGAAACTCGTCTGCACCGATTGCGGCACCACCAACCGCGTGCCCGCCGACCGGCTTGGGGCCGGTGCGAAATGCGGCACCTGCGGCACGAAGCTTGTGCCGGGCAAGCCGGTCGATCTGGATTTCGCGACCTTGCAGAAATGCATCCGGGGCGACGACCTGCCGCTGCTCGTCGATTTCTGGGCGGCCTGGTGCGGTCCCTGCCGGATGATGGGGCCGCAATTCGCCCAGGCCGCGCAGATCCTCGCGCCGAATGTGCGTCTGGCCAAGGTCGACACCCAGTCCAACCCCGATGCGACAGTGCGCTATGACATCCGCGGCATCCCGCTTCTGATCCTGTTTTCCAGGGGTCGCGAGCTTGCCCGGCTGTCCGGTGCGCGCCCCGCGGCGGATATCGTCACCTTTGTGCGCCAGCATGTTGGCCAGACCGCTTGACATCCCCCGCGCCATCGGTCACATCAGCGCCCATCGGGGCCGTAGCTCAGCTGGGAGAGCGCGTCGTTCGCAATGACGAGGTCAGGGGTTCGATCCCCCTCGGCTCCACCAAATCCAGAAATACTCATCGTATCAATGGGTTGCCGCAAAGGCGGGCCCTTAAGTCCTTGCCATGACGACCGCGCCCCCGATGGGGCGTCCGCCTGCTGATCCCGAAGCCCGAAACCGGCCGACTCGGCCAGCGACCTGTGTCGGCCCCGCGACGGGCTTTTCCGTTTTTCCCTGGGGGGCAGAGTCAGGCGCGGCAGGTTTGCAATATCCCCTGCCGCGCCTTGCGAAGCGTTTGCTTCGCGGGGGTCC
>NZ_WJPO01000032.1 GCF_009649175.1 Rhodovulum strictum
TCGCCGCCTGAGAACACGAACCTTCACATGCCCGGAGCATGCCGCCAGAGAATTTCCACAGCATTCGCGACACGACCCATGGGATCCGGCACGACCCTGATCGCGGCCGAAACAACCGGCCGGGTCTGCCTCGGCGTGGAACTGAACCCGGCCTATGTCGATGTGGCCATCGAGCGATGGCAGGCCTTCACGGGTCAGGAGGCAGTGCTGGCGGAAACCAGCGAGACCTTCACCGCCCTGAGAGCCAGGCGGCTGGCTGCATGACGATGCATCTGCGCCCGAGCCAGATCGCGTTCTGGCCGCTGGATCGGCTGAAACCCTACGCCAGGAACGCGAAGATCCACGGTGCCGGCCAGGTGGCAAGGATCGCCGCCAGCATGGCCGAGTTCGGCTGGACCGTCCCCTGCCTCGTTGCCGCCGACGGCGAGCTAATCGCAGGCCACGGCCGCGTCCTGGCCGCCGCCCAGCTCGGGCTCGCCGAAGCGCCGGTCATCGTGCTGGACCATCTGACCGAGGCGCAGCGCCGCGCCTATCGCATCGCCGACAACAAGCTGACCGAAATGGGCGGATGGGACGAGGCACTTCTGTTCGAGGAACTGCGGGGCCTGATGGCGGAGGACTTCGACCTCGGGCTGATCGGCATCCCCGAGGAAGAACTGCACGCCCTGCTGCACGATGCCGACGATGACCGCGCGCCCATCGACGATGACACAGCCGACACCATCCCGGAGGCTCCGGCCGAGCCGATCACCCGGCCGGGTGACATCTGGGCGCTGGGGGATCACCGCCTGATCTGCGGCGATGCGACCGACCCGGCCGTGGTGGCGCGGCTGATGGACGGCGCGCAGGCCTCGCTGATGTTCACCTCCCCGCCCTATGCCCAGCAGCGCGACTATGGCGCCGCGAAGGAGAAGGTCGGTGACTGGGACGCGCTGATGCAGGGCGTCTTCGCCGCGGCTCCCGTCACCGCCGATGGCCAGCTGCTGGTAAACCTCGGCCTCGTCCATCGCGACAGCGAATGGACCCCCTATTGGGAGGGCTGGGTAGACTGGATGCGCGCGCAGGGCTGGCGGCGCTTCGGCTGGTATGTCTGGGACCAGGGGCCCGGCCTGCCGGGTGACTGGAACGGGCGGCTGGCGCCGTCGCACGAGTTCATCTTCCACTTCAACCGCCAGCCCCGCAAACCTAACAAGACAGTGGAGAGCAAGCACGCGGGCGAGACCCTCGGCGGCGGCGGGTTGCGCGGGGCCGACGGTACGGTCCATCGCAAGACCGGCTATGGCAACGCGATCCAGAGCCACCGCATCCCGGACTCCGTGTTCCGCATCATGCGCCACAAAGGGGGCTTGGGCGCGGCCGGATCGCACCCGGCCGTCTTCCCCGTGGCGCTGGTGGAGGCGGTGCTGGACACATTCACCGACCCCGGCGACCTGGTGTTCGAACCCTTCTGCGGTTCCGGCACCCAGCTGATCGCAGCGGAACGCACCGGGCGGCGCTGCTGTGCGGTGGAACTGGACCCGGTCTATTGCGACGTCGCCGTGCGGCGGTGGGAGGTGGCGACGGGGCGAGCAGCCCACCGGATCACTGAACAGGAGGAGGCCAGGAAACAGGCGCGCCGGTCGAGGAAGCGGGCATGACGCAGTCGCGCCGCATGTCGTTGGTCGAGGCCATCACCAATGTTGCCGTGGGCTACGCACTGGCGGTCGTCACGCAGATCATGGTGTTCCCATGGTTCGGCCTGCACCCGAGCCTCGGTGAAAACCTGGCGCTGGGCGGGCTCTTCACCGCCATATCCCTGATCAGGGGCTACGCGCTACGCAGGCTGTTCGAGCGATTTCGTTGACGGCGCGTTCGCGGTTCTCTACCTTTTCGTCAAACGATGGCCCCGACAAAGGCCTTGACGGAGCAAGAGTTCCCTCAGGTCGGCAGGACCATCCCTGACGACATCGTTGTACGGACTGCGGAACCACGAACCATCGGGTCTCGCGCGAGCAAGAGCTTCCCGCCGGGGAGCGCCCGCTTCGGGCGTCGCGCATTCGCTTCTCACGAAGTTGAATGGAGACCCCGTGGATGGGAAAGCTGTCGAATATTCGTCGA
This sequence comes from Rhodovulum strictum, assembly GCF_009649175.1. Taxonomy (GTDB): domain Bacteria; phylum Pseudomonadota; class Alphaproteobacteria; order Rhodobacterales; family Rhodobacteraceae; genus Rhodovulum; species Rhodovulum strictum. The sequence goes on from NZ_WJPO01000032.1 coordinate 2,098, forward strand.
ACCATGATGCTGGCGCAGGAGGGGCGGTGCTACTACTGCGACCTGCCGATGTGGGATCCGGAGCTGGGTCATGCCGTGCCGGAAATCTGCCGGGCACCCGCCATGCGGAGATATCTCCGCTGCACCGCAGAGCATCTGCACCCTCGATCCGAAGGCGGTGCCGACACGCCGGGCAACATCGTCGCGGCATGCTGGTACTGCAACACAAGGCGACATCACAGGAAGGCGCCACCCTCCCCGGACGTCCATCGCGCACGCGTTCAGGAAAGGATGGCAAAAGGGAAATGGCTGGCCGCGCAGTTGAAACAGATCAGCGCATCTGTCAGCCCGTGCGCGAAGCTCCAACGGGGCGTGCCGCTGCGGCCATGATCAGCGGAGAGAGTAGACGGTCCCCCTGCCCTCGACCTTCTCTGAAGTGACAGGAAGCCCCAGCTTCTTCTTCAGCGCGCCGGAAATGGCCCCTCTGGCAGTGTGAGCTTGCCACGACGTCGCCTCGACGATCTCGGCGATGGACGCCCCCTCGGGCCGCTGAAGGAGCGCGATGATCTGCGCCTGCTTGGTGCCTGCGCGGATGGCGACGGGCTTTGGCGCGTCGGTTGTCGGTGCGGGTTCCGCATCCGGCTGTGGCTTAGCCCTTCGTGCGGTAGCGACGGCGCTGGCCGCGACCGGCTCGATCCCGATGGCTTCCAGCCCGGCTTCGGTGGCGACCAGCGTGGTGCCATGTCCATCGCCGGTCTCGCGCCAGAGCGGCTCGCCACGGCGCAGGTCGGCATCGACCTCGTCCAGCCATCCACGCGTGATCATCGCGGTGACGGCCTTCTGCGCGGCGGCTCCGTGCAACCCCTCGGGCAGCGGCATGGCCAGATTGCCGGGGCGGGTCGCCGCGCGGCTGAGGATGAGGCTCTGGGTGTCGGTGAGTTTCGGCATGGGTCGTCTCCATGGTCAGGGCCGCGATCATCGCCGGCCTTCCACGACCCCAGGCCGCGCAGGCGCGCGGCAGGAGTTCCGGCAGCGCCGGAGATCAACGAGCGTGTTCGCCTTCGCCGAAGGCGCTGTCGGTGATGCGCTTCAGGAGGCTGGCGTAGTGCTCCAGCGTGCCGACCATGACCCAGCCGACCTCGTCGAGGTGGCAGTTGAAATGGTCGTCGCTGAGCGCCTGCAGGCGGGCGAGCATTTCGTCGATCTCGGCCTTCTTGCCGATGAAGGCATTCAGCGCGGCTTCGCGGTTGCGGCGCGCTTTCTCGGCGCGGAGTTCGTGGCGCGGGGTGGTGATCGGGTTGAGGCGGGTCATCGGCGTGGCTCCGTGGTGAGTTGCATCGTTTCCGTGAGACAACCATCGCTCCGGTGCGACGATTATCGTAGGCAAATCAGAGCGATAGAGTTTCTATCTGATCGCCACGCAGCGCGCCTGCGCGACGGGATCATGGCCGCAGCGCTTCGGGCTGCGCAGCCTCGGGATCCAGTTCGACCCACGCCCCATCCTGCCAGACGTAGAGATGGCACAGCTCGCGGGTCGGACGCGGCAGGATCGGGGGCTCGCGGGGCGGGTCGAAGCAGTCGAGTTCGTCGGACCGGACCTGCCGGATTTCCTTTGCGGCGAGGATGTCCTCGGGCGTCCACGGGGTCAACGCGGGCAGCATGTGCTCGGGATAGCCGTCGTAATGGCAGTACACATGGGCCCATTCCTCGGGCCCAAGCTGGATGGCGATCTGTGCGCGGGTGCTCATGGTCGTTCCCCTTCAGATCAGCTGCAGGCTGGCCAGCATCGTGCTGGCAGCGGCGAGCTGGGTGGTCGGTAGTTCGATCTTGATGTGCGAGATGACGTCCGAGGCCTCGGCCGTGATCCCCTCGTCGCGCAGTGCGGCCTCGATCATGCGGGCGGCGGCGTCGGGGCCCTTGAGGTTCAGCGGGTCCGGCAGCGCGGCATGGTCAATGCGGATGGTGGTGATGGCGGTCATGGTGGGATCCTTTCAGGGGTGGGTTTCGGCAGGGCCTGTGCGGCACCCGGCCTCGAAGGCCTCCTCGAGCGCGGCGCGGATGGCCCAGACGGCGACGTCGTGGAAATCCAGCCGGTCCCAGTTGCGGGTCTCCAGCGTCTCGAGATGGAACTGGCGCTGGGCGATCTCGAGCAGCTGGGCATCGCGCTGGGCGGTCGGGTCGGTGTTCTTGCGGTGCGCCATGGTCAATCCTCCCAGCGGTGTTCGGGGTGGGTGGTCCGCGCGCGGGCTTCCTCGCGCATCATCTCCTGGACCTTGGCCATCTCGACCATCCCGTCCGCCTGGCTCATCCGTCCGGACATGACCTCGTCCATCACCCAGTTCACCCGCTCCTGCGCGGGGCTGGTGTGGTCCCGCCACCCCTCGCTCATCGAGCTGTGCCCCATTCTTTCCTGTGCGCGCATGGCTCTCTCCGATCCTTGGCCGGGGGGTGCGATGCACCCGTTTCGTTGGGATCAGAGTCGCTCTATCCGGTAGTGTAATCAACTGAATAAGAAGAGCATTTACGTTTAATTCCAATATCTTGAGGATCACCGCAGCGCCATGGAAGGTATGTCCGAACGCGCCTATGCCGCCCATTCCGGCCTCTCGCGCGGGGCGGTGCAGAAGGCGCGCAAGAACGGTCGGCTGGTGCTCTTTGCAGATGGGTCGATCAACGCGGCGGCCTCGGATGCGCGCCGGGGTGCGATGACCGATCCGGACCAGCAGATGCGGTCGCGCAGTGGTGGCGAGGGGATGATCAGCGGGCCGGGAGAGACCGCGTCCTACATCAAGGCGCGCACGCTGCTGACAGTCTATTCCGCTCAGGACAAGCAGATCGCGGTCCAGAAGAAGAAGGGCGTGCTGGTCGACCGCGCGCGCGCCGAGACGCTGGTGTTCCGCCTCGCGCGCCAGGAGCGCGATACATGGGTCACATGGCCCACCCGCGTGGCAGCAACGATGGCCGCGCAATTGTCCGCAGAAATGGAGAAGGCCTCGGGGGTGCCCGTGACGATCGAGACTGCGATCCTGCAAAGGGTGCTGGAAACCCATGTCCGAGAGCAGCTCGACGCCCTCGCAGACCTCCGGGTCTCGCTTGCATGAAGGAGACGATGATCACGACCTGACCGACAGCGACCTGACCGAGGGGCTCGACCTCGGCTTTGACGGGGCCGAGGACGTCCTGCGCGCCTGGCGGCGGGGCATGCGCCCGGACGCAGATCTCACCGTGTCGGAATGGGCCGATGCGCATCGCTGGCTGTCTTCGCGCGCCTCGGCCGAGCCCGGGCGGTACCGCACCGCGCGCACGCCCTATCTGCGCGCCATCATGGATGCGCTGTCCCCGAGCCACCCGGCACAGCGGATCAGCTTCATGAAGGCCGCGCAGGTCGGGGCGACCGAGGCTGGAAATAACTGGATCGGCTTCGTGATCCATCACGCGCCGGGGCCGATGCTGGCCGTGCTGCCGACCGTCGAGATGGCCAAGCGCACCTCGCGGGGCCGGATCGACACGCTGATCGAGGACAGCCCGGCTCTGAAGGAACGAGTCAGCCCCGCTCGCTCGCGCGACGCCGGCAACTCGATGCTCTCAAAAGAGTTCCCCGGCGGCATCCTGGTGCTGACCGGGGCGAACTCGGCCACCGGCCTGCGGTCGATGCCCGCGCGCTATGTGTTTCTCGACGAGGTCGACGCCTATCCGGCGTCCGCCGACGAGGAGGGCGATCCGGTCACGCTGGCCGAGGCGCGCACCACCACCTTCGCGCATCGGCGCAAGGTGTTCATGGTCTCGACCCCGACCATCCGGGGCCTGAGCCGGATCGAGCGCGAGTTCGAAGCCTCTGACCAGCGGCGCTACTTCGTGCCCTGCCCGCATTGCGGCCACAGGCAATGGCTGCAGTTCGAGCGGCTGCGCTGGGCGAAGGGCCGACCGGAAACGGCGACATACCATTGCGAAGGGTGCGAGCGCTCCATTGCCGAGCACCACAAGACGGAGATGCTGGCGCGCGGCTATTGGCGCGCGACCGCCGTATCCGCCGACCCGACCGCCATCGGCTTCCACCTCTCGGCGCTCTATTCGCCGATCGGCTGGAAGAGCTGGGAGCAGATCGCGCGGGACTGGCTGGCCGCCCAAGGCTCGGACGATATGCTGCGCGCCGCGCGCAACACGCTGCTGGGCGAGACCTGGATCGAGAGCGGCGAGGCCCCGGAATGGCAGCGGCTGGCGGATCGACGCATCACCTTCCCGGAGCAGATCCCCGCAGGCGGGCTGTTCCTGACCGCTGGTGCCGATGTGCAGAAGGACCGGATCGAGGTCGATGTCTGGGCCTGGGGCCGGGGCTTGGAAAGCTGGCTCGTGGATCACATCGTGATCCCCGGCGGGCCGGACGATACGGCCTGCTGGGACAAGCTGACGGCCCTGCTCGGGCAGACATGGACCCATGAGAACGGCGCGGTCATGACACTGGCAAAGCTCGCCATCGACACCGGCTACGAGTCGGCGGCGGTCTATGCCTGGGCTCGCAAGCAGGGCATCGCGCAGGTCGCGCCGGTGAAGGGGCTCGAAGGGTTCAACCGGGTCACGCCGGTGTCGGGACCGACCTTCGTGGATGCGACCGTGAACGGGCGGAAGCTGAAGCGCGGGGCCCGGCTCTGGACCGTGGCCACGGCCACGTTCAAGGCGGAGACCTATCGCTACCTGCGCATCGAGCGGCCCAGTGACGAAGATCGCGCGCTGGGCGCGACGAACCCGGCAGGGACGATCCACCTGCCCGACTGGGCCGACAGCGAATGGCTCAAGCAGCTGGTGGCCGAGCAGCTGGTCACGATCCGCGACCGGCGCGGCTATGCCCGCCAGGAGTGGCAGAAGCTGCGCGAGCGCAACGAGGCGCTCGACGCCCGGGTCTATGCGCGCGCCGCGGCATGGATCCTCGGCGCCGACCGCTTCGACGAGCGGATGTGGCGACAGCTGGAGAAACAGGCGGGGGTGGAGACCGCCACCGGTGCCGCAGCCAAGAACGAACCCGAGATACCGAGCGCGCCCGAGGCCGGGCGCATCACCGCCCCCCGGCGACGTGGCTGGAAGATCAGCACGCCCCGATACATGGAGTGATCAGAAGCCCGAGAAGACCATGTCGAGGGCGCCCCGGATCTCGTAGTCGAACCGCGACAGGTCCGCGACGGGCGGCGCCTTGAGCAGGGCCGAAGGGATCGCGGCCATCTCGGCCGTGTGCAGGACATGCGCCGCGCCCTCGATCTCGAAGACCGGCTCAAGCCGCCCGATGGCCTTCGGCCCCGAGGCGGCGGGCACCAGCGGCGCGACCACCCGCGTGCCGGTCTCGATCAGATCGGTCTGGAGGTCGAGCACCATCCGGCCGCCAGGCACGCGATAGACGTGGAACTGCGCCATCAGCCGAGCTTCAGGACCTGGAGATCGGCCAGAGGGGTGCCGTTGGCCTCGATCCAGGCTCGACGCTCGGCGATCGCCTCGGCGTTCTCGCGCGCCCAGGCCTCGGCCTTCGCCGCACGCACGGCCTCGGCCAGCGCGGCATCGCTGATCGCGGAGACATTGAGTCCGAGCGCGCGCGCGGCGGCAAGGGTGGACGCTGTCAGCGAGACATTCGTGCGCTGCTTCGCGGTGCTGTTCTGCGGCATCGGGCCCTCCATCGACACAACCGTAATACACACACCTCGTGTGCTCATCAAGAGACACCCATGACCCTCGACGAGCTGAAGTCCCGACACAGCGCGCTGCTGGCCGCGCGCTACAGTGGCACGCGGTCGGTCAGCTATGACGGCAAGAGCCTCACCTATGGCTCGGACGCGGAACTGGCCGCCGCCATTGCCGATATCGAGCGCCGGATCGCGGCGCTGGAACGGACCAGCCGGCGCGTGTTGCGCCCCTTCGCCGTGAAGGACCTCTGATGAACTGGCGGCAGCGCCTCGGCGCCTTCATCGGCGGGTTCGATGCCGGCCAGCATCATCGCCGTCTGCGCGGCTTCCGGGCGACGCGCGCTCATGTCAACGCGCTCATCGCTGCCGCGGGGCCCGACATCACCGCCCGCGCGCGCTGGCTCGTGCGCAACAACGGCTATGCCGTGAACGCAGTCGAGAGCTGGGCCGCGAACACCGTGGGTGACGGGATCAAGCCGATCTCGAAGATCGGCAATGCCGCGCGCAAGGAAGAGCTGCAGCGCCTCTGGCTTGCCTGGACCGACGAGGCCGATGCCGAAGGGCTGACGGATTTCTACGGGTTGCAGCGCCGCGCGGCCCGCGAGGTGTTCATGGCGGGCGAGGTGTTCTTCCGGATCCGCATGCGCCGCGCGGGAGATGGGCTGACAGTGCCGCTGCAGCTGCAGATGCTGCCGGCCGAGATGCTGCCGCTGGAGCAGACCGGCACGGCCGCCAATGGCAACGCCATCCGGCAGGGCATCGAGTTCGACCGGATCGGGCGGCGCGTGGCCTATCACTTCCTGCGCCGCCACCCGGGCGACAGCACCGATCCGGGGCTCGCGGGTGAGGTCGTGCGCGTACCCGCGTCGGAGGTGATTCACGTGATCGACCCGGTGGAGGGCGGTCAGCTGCGCGGCGTGTCGAAACTGGCCCCGGCCATCGTGAAGCTGTTCCTGCTGGATCAGTATGACGATGCCGAGCTCGACCGGAAGAAGGTCGCAGCGATGTATGCGATGTTTGTGACCTCGCCTGCGCCGGAGAACCCGCTCGCGCCTGCCGAGGACGACGACGTGCCAGATGGGGTGGAAATCAGCCCCGGCCAGATCGTACGGCTCGATCCGGGCGAGGATGTCACGGTAGGTCAACCTGCCGACAGCGGCGCGACCTATGAGCCGTTCCAGTACCGCACGCTGCTGCAGATCTCGGCCGCGCTGGGCATCCCCTATCCCTATCTCGCCAATGACATGGTGAAGGGGAACTTCTCGAACTCGCGCCTGGCGCTGATCGAGTTCCGCCGCCGCGTCTCGGCCTGGCAGCACTCGGTAATGGTCTGGCAGCTGTGTCGGCCGGTCTATGCGCGCTGGATGGATGCGGCGGTGCTGTCGGGTACGCTCACCCTGCCCGGCTATGAGGCGAACCGCGCGCGGCTCCTGACTGCCGACTGGCTGCCCACGAAATGGGACTGGGTAGATCCGCTGAAGGACGCCAATGCCGAGATCGCCCAGATCGAAGCCGGGCTGAAATCCCGAACGCAGGCCATCGCCGAGCGCGGCTACGACGCCGAGCAGGTTGATCGCGAGATCGCAGCCGAACGCGCCCGTGAACGCGCGCTGGGCCTCGACTTCCGCCGCCCCGGCTCACCCGCGCAGGGCGTGCAAGCAGTGCCTGTCGGGAACAACGACGACGACCAACAGGACGACACCGATGACGCGGAGGATCGCCCGCGCCCAGACGAGGACCAGCCCTGATGCTCCATGCCCGCATTGCCGCGCGCGCCTTCAATACGCCGCTGCTGGTGGAACCCTCCAAGGCCATGGCCTTCCTGTCCGGCCTTGGTCCCCGCATCCTGGGGCGGCGGGTCGAACTGGCGGACGGCGCCGAGGCGCCGGATGGAGGGGCCACCCTGCCCGCTCGTGCCAGCTTGCTGGCTGGCGGCCTGTCAGACAGCTACCGCCAGCATGGCGATACGCCCTTCCCGGTCGTGGACGGCATCGCCGTGATCGAGATCGCAGGTGTGCTGATCCATCGCGGCGGCTGGATCGGCCAGTCCTCGGGCCAGACCAGCTACGAGGGGATCGCAGCCCAGATCGAGGCGGCGGCCAGCGATCCCGCCGTGCGCGGCCTGGTATTGGAAATCGACAGTTTTGGCGGCGAGGTTGCCGGAGTTTTTGACCTCGCAGATCGCATTCGTGCCATCCGAGGAGCCAAGCCGGTCTGGGCCTTTGTGGCCGAGCACGCCTTCTCGGCGGGCTATGCGCTGGCGAGCCAGGCCGACCGCATCCTCCTGCCGCGCACCGGCGCGCTGGGCAGCATCGGCGTCGTGGTGCTCCATGCCGACCTCAGCGCGCAGCTCGATCAGGACGGGGTGCGCGTCACGCTGATCCACTCGGGCAAGCACAAGGTCGATGGCAATCCGTATCAGCCCCTACCCGAGGGCGTGCGCGATGACATCCAGCGCGAGATCGACGTGCTGCGGTTCCTGTTCGCGGAGACCGTCGCCGCTGGTCGCGCCGGTCGACTGAGCCAGAACGCTGCGCTGGCGACCGAGGCCGCCACCTATCGCGGGGCAGACGCTGTCGTCGCGGGCCTCGCCGACGAGGTCACCGATCTGGCGCGCGGGTTTTCGGCGTTCCGGCAGATGCTGTCCCGCACACCGACCCTTTCACCCGCGCGCACGCGGCGCGCATCTCTTCCCCAACCCAGACAGGAGGCACTGATGGCCACCGAGAACAACTCCGACGACAGCCCGCAGGACACCGGGATCGGTGTGACGGATATCGACGATGCTGAACCTGATACCACAGATGATCCGCCTGCCGTTGCCGAGCCGTCCCCGGCAGCACCTGGGGTGCCCAGTGCCGCGGCATCTGCCCCCGCGCCGACCGCCCTGCAGGCTGGCAATCTGGCCGAGCTCTCGGCGCAGCTTCGCGAGGCGGCGGCGGAGATCGCAGAGATCGCGGCGCAGGCGGGCCGCCTCGGCATCGCCATCGACGCGGCGAAGGCGCTCCGCGAGGGCACCACCCCCGAGGCCCTGCGCCGCCTGGTGCTGGAACGCGCCAGTGCTGCCGCGGATGCCCGTGACATCGTTGCGGCCCCGCACTCGCCGGTCCTGCTGCTCGCCAAGGAAAGCCCCATCGTCGCCGCCGCGAAACGCGCCGCGGCATCAGGCCACCGGACCTGAAGCCCGACAGCCACCACCGCCGACCCCCTGCAACCGCCAGCCCCTCGCCCCCGCCGCATCCCGCGGCGGGGGTTTTGTCCCTTGCATCCCTGAGAAAGGCACCCCGCCATGACCGTCCTTCACCAGCCCGCCACGACGGGCGATGTCCTCAAGTACGAGGTCAACCCGAACTACACCCGCGAGACCGTCACCCTGCTCGAGGGCACGAACTATCCGGTCGGCGCGGTGCTCGGCCGGATCACCGCGAGCGGCAAGTACAAGCTCGCCACCTCGGGCGGCTCGGATGGCGCACAGACCGCAGCGGCCGTGCTGCTCTACGCCGTCGATGCCAGCGCCACGGACGCCATCGGCGTGGTGGTCGCGCGTGGCCCCGCCATCGTCTCGAAGGCAGCGCTGGTGTTCGACGCCACCGTCGATGACGCGCCCAAGACCGCCACCAAGCACGGCCAGCTTGCCGCGCTGGGAATCGTGCCCCGCGACACAGCCTGATCTGACGGATCGACCGTTTCCCCTATCGCGCTCTCGCGCGTTACCCCTCTCTCCCCGGAGTTTCCCATGACCATCACCCGCAACCCGTTCGACGCGGGCGGCTACTCGCTCGCCGAGATGACGCAGGCCATCAACATCCTGCCCAACCTCTACACTCGCCTCGGCCAGATCGGCCTCTTTCGCTTCGAAGGCGTGACCCAGCGCTCCATCGTCATCGAGCAGCGCGAGGGGGTACTGAGCCTCCTGCCCTCGGTGCCGCTGGGCGCGCCCGCCACCGTCGGCAACCGCGAGGCGCGCTCCATGCGCAGCTTTGCCCTGCCATGGATTCCGCATGACGATGTGATCCTGCCCGCCGATATCCAGGGGATGCCCGCGCTGGGCGTCTCGGATGCCGCCGATCCACTGGTCGAGGTGATGAACCGCAAGCTGACGCTGATGCGCCGCAAGCATGCCCAGACCCGCGAATACATGGAGATGAACGCGCTCCGTGGCATCGTGAAGGATGGCGCGGGCACGACCCTCTACAACTACTTCACCGAATTCGGCCTCGATCAGATCTCGGTCGACTTCGTCTTCGGCACCGCCGGCACCAACATCCAGGGCAAGGTCCGCACCACGCTGCGCGCAATCGAGGACAATCTTCTGGGCGAGACCATGACCACCGCCCATGCGCTGGTCAGCTCCGAATTCTTCGACAAGCTGATCAGCCACCCCAAGACCGAGGACGCCTACAAGTTCTTCTCGGCCACCGGCGGACAGCCGCTCCGCGAGGACATGCGCCGCGCCTTCCCCTTCGCCGGCATCCTCTTCGAGGAATACAACGGCTCGGTCACGCTCTCGAACGGCACGTCTGAACGGCTGATCCCGACCGGCGAGGGCATCGCCTTCCCGATGGGCACCTTCGACACCTTCACCACCTATGGCGGGCCCGCGAACCTGCTGGAGACCGCCAACACCGTGGGCCTGCCGCTCTACGCCCGCCAGATGATGGACGCCAAGGGTCGCTGGATCGACCTCATGACCGAGGCCTCGATCCTGCCGGTGAACAAGCGCCCGCGCCTCGCGATCCGCCTGCACAGCTCGAACTGACGGGCGCGCGCATGTCGGTCTTCACAGCGGCCATCGACAACCTGTTTGCCGATCCCAACATCGCCCGAGATGCCACCTGGATCGCGGACGGGGGCGCACCGAAACTCGTCCGCGCGGTCACCCGCCGCGCGGACGAGGTTACGGGCTTCGGTGACGCCCGCCTCTGGTCCGAAACCACCCGCATCGACCTGCGCGTGGCCGAGGTTCCGAACCCGCGCCCCGGCGACCGGATAGAGCTCGAGGGCGAGGCATTCCTCATTCAGGGCGAACCGGTACGTGACCGCGAGCGGCTGGTCTGGACCGTCGATCTGAGGCCGGCATGAGGTTGCAACTCGACATCACGCCGGACCTCGTCGCCATGATGGCCGCCGAAATCAGGGCAGGCGAGCGGGCCGTGAGCCAAGGGGTCAGCGAGGCCGGCAACAGCGTGAAATGCTCCTGGCGCGCGCAGATCACCGGCGCAGGGCTGGGTCAGCGCCTCGCCAACACCATCCGCTCGGAGCAGTTCCCGAAAGGCCGCCCCAGCCTCAGCGCGGCTACGGTGGTCTGGTCGAAGGCCCCGGTCATCATCGGTGCCCATGAGACCGGCCCTCTGATCCGGTCCCGCAACGGCTTCTGGCTGGCGATCCCCACGCCCGCCGCCGGGAAATCCTCGCGCGGAGGGCGGATCACCCCCGGCGAGTGGGAGCGCCGCTCGGGCCTGCGCCTGCGCTTCGTCTATCGGCGAACCGGGCCCAGCCTTCTGGTCGCCGAGGGGCGGCTGAATGCGCGCGGGCGGGCCGTGGCAAGCAGATCGAGGACCGGCCGAGGCGTGACGACCGTGCCGATCTTTCTGCTGGTGCCGCAGGTTCAGCTGCGCAAGCGGCTGGACCTCGCTCGCGATGCAGCGCGGGCGCAGGAGGCGCTGCCAGGCGCGATCGTCGCAAACTGGGTGGAGGCGCGGCTTTAGCGAAGGGGTTTCCCGATACCGGCAAACATCGAGCCGAGCAGTTGATCGGCATGCGAGGCATAGACGGCCAGGGCTTCCTCCCGGCCCGCACCACCCGCCGCAGACGCAAGCGCGAACCCGTGCAGGTGGTCCACCAGGATGTCCCTCCAGATCCCAGGCAGGCCACGTTCCAAAATGCAACGCGTCACGGCATCGGTCCATGCCCGGTGGGGCGCGGGCAGCGCGCCATGTCGCGCCACGATGGCGGAGGTGAGACCCGGATATTGCAGGACGCGCCCACAGTACCAGAGCAGGAGGTCCCGAAGATCATGATCCTCGCCGCAGTCATCCTGTGCGGAACCCTCCTTGAAGCAGCGTTCGGCCATCGCCTCCAGGAGCCCGTCCAGGTCGCCGATATGGGGATAGAGTGCCATCGGCGTGACGCCCAGAGCGGCAGCGAGGGCGCGCAAGGACAATCCACCCGGGGACCCTTCGACGAGATCCAGAGCCGTCGCGATGATCGCCTCGCGTGTGAGCGACACCGCCGATTTCGGGGGACGTCCACGCCGCGCCGCCATCAGCGGGGCACCTCATACCGCGACTGAACAAGGCCGGAGGGAAACGCCCGGGTCTCGATATGGCGGAGGGGAAGATCTCCGGACAAGGGCCCGAACAGGGGCAGGCCGGTCCCGATCAGCACCGGAATGCGCGAGATGACCATGTCGCTGATTGCACCGGCGTCGAGGAAGGCACGGATGGTGGCTCCCCCATCGACATAAATACGATCCCACCCCCTGCGCTGCCCCTCCGCAAGCGCGTCGGAAACCGACCGAACGATGGTGATCCTGTCAGCGAGATGGGAAGGAATGTCCGCAGGATCGAGCTTTCTGCTCAGGACGAGCAAGGGCTTGTCGTAGGGCCATGGCTCGAAGCCCAGGGCGATATCGAATGTCGCCCGGCCCATGACGATGCCGTCGATCCCGTCCATGAATTCCTGATATCCATGATCCTCGCCTGCCGTGTTCGCGGTGTCGAGCCAGTCGAGCCCCCCGTCGAGACGGGCGATGAACCCGTCGAGGCTGGTTGCACTGAAGACGTGTCCTGTGGGCATCCCGCGCGATTCTCCGATTAAATATATGCCGTATAATTATTGTTGATCCGTCCGGCAAGCACCCCCGATGAGAGCGAATGATGTCCACCCCCCGCGAGACCATCCTCACTACCCTGGCGGACCTGTTGCGCACGGTGCCGCATGTGCCGGTGCTGCGCGGCGAGGTGCTGCCCGAGCGCGTTCCCGCCGCAGGCCTGATGATCCTGCGCGATGGCGAGCCGGGCGAACCCGGCGTGACGCTGTCACCGCTGCGCTACCATTACCAGCACCGCGCCGAGATCGAGGCGGTCGTGCAGGGCGCTGACCGGGACACGACCTTCGCCGCGCTCTGCGCCAGTATCGGTGCCGTGATTGCGGGCGACCGCACTCTGGGCGGCCGCTGCGACTGGATCGAGGCGGAAGCGCCCCGCCCGGTGGACCTGCCTGTCGACGGCGCAGCCAGCCTGAAGGCGGCCGTGATCCCGGTGATCCTGCACTACAGCACGGCCGACGCGCTGGCCTGACCCCCAAACACCACAGGAGACGAGACGATGGCACGAGCCCACGGGGCGCGGGCGCAGATGGCGCTGGCGTTCGAGACGACCTATGGCACGCCGCCCGGCAGCGGCTACACCCGGATGCCCTTTGCCAGCACCACGCTGGGGGCGGAACAGCCGCTTCTGAACTCCGAGCTTCTCGGCTACGGCCGCGATCCGCTGGCGCCGATCAAGGATGCACTGACGGCGGATGGCGACGTGGTCGTGCCGATCGACGCGAACGGCTTCGGCTTCTGGCTGAAGGGGGCGTTCGGTGCGCCCACCACCACCGGCACCTCGCCCGGCCCATTCACGCATGAGTTCCGCTCGGGCGGCTGGCTGCTGCCCTCGATGGCGATCGAGGTCGCCATGCCCGAGGTGCCGCGCTTTGCCATGTACGCAGGCTGTGTCGTCGATCAGGTCTCGTTCCAGATGCAGCGCGCGGGCCTCCTGACCGCCACCGCCCGGCTGGTCGCGCAGGGCGAGGCGCTGGCCGCGACCACTGGCGCGGGATCCCCGGCCGCGCTCGACCTGCTGCGCTTCGGCCACTTCAACGGCACGGTCACGCGCAACGGCACGGCGCTCGGCAACCTTGTCACCGCCGAGGTGACCTATGCCAACAATCTCGACCGGATCGAGACCATCCGCGCCGACGGACGGATCGACGGCGCCGATCCCGGCATGGCCGCGCTCACGGGGCGGATGGAGGTGCGCTTCGCCGATCAGGTGCTGGCGAACCAGGCCATCGCCGGGGACCCCTGCGAGATCGAATTCGGCTGGACGCTGCCCTCGGGTGAGAGCCTGACCTTCACCATCCACGCCGTCTACCTGCCGCGCCCCCGCGTCGAGGTGCCGGGTCCGCAGGGCATCCAGGCCACCTTCGACTGGCAGGCGGCGGTCGATCCCGCGCTCGGGCGGATGTGCACGGTGACTCTGGTGAACGAACGGGAGACGTACTGATGCTGACTCTGGACCTGACGAACGCGCCGCGCTGGCTCGATCTGCTGCCCGGGGTGCGGCTGAAGCTGCGCCCGCTGACGACCGCGCTGATGGTCTCGGCCCGCGCAGATCCCGCGGTCGAGGCCTTGCCGGCCGAGGCCACGACCGAGGAACTGGCGCTCGCCATGGCCAAGGCGGTGGCCCGTCTGGCGATCCTCGAGTGGGAGGGCGTCGGCGACGCCGAGGGCAACCCGGTCGCTGTCAGCCCCGAGGGGATCGACGCGCTCCTCGAAATCTGGCCCGCCTTCGAGGCCTTCCAGGCGGCCTATGTGGCGAAGGGGCTGCTGCTGGAACAGGAAAAAAACGCCTCATCGCCCTCGCCGAGTGGTCCTACGGCGGGGGCGAAAGCTACTGCGCGGCCTGCCCGCAAGCCTGCCCGGACTGCCCGGCAAGACTGAACCGGCCGCTGACCTGGGAGGGCGGCCAGGTCTGGGACCTGGCGCAGCGCCTCGGCGGCCAGCTGCGCATCCTGCCCGGCGCGGTGATCGGGTGGGACATGGGCGCGGCGCTCGCGCTGGGCTGTGCGCTGGGTGTTCCGCCCCTCGCCATGGCCGAGTTCCTGCCGCCCATCGAGGCCGTGATGGTGCGCCGGATCAACGAGCAGATGGCGGCAGAGCGCGGCTGATGGTCAGGTGTCTACCTTCGGGATGAGCCGGACCCCCGGCAGACCGTCGAAATGTGCATCGCAGGTCAACAGCGTGGCGCCCTGCGCCCGCGCCGTGGCGAAGACGATGGCATCGGCGGTGGCGAGGCGATGCGCGCGGCAGGCCTCGGCCGCCGCGAGCGCGATCTCGGTGTCGAGCGGCACGACCCGGCAGACCTGCGTGAAGGCGATCACTTGATCGGCCTTGTCCTCGCCCACCTCGCGGGCGAGCCACTTGGCGAGTTCGAGCTGGACCATGGTGGGCACGACCCAGGCCTCCTGCTCGGGCAGATTTCCGGCGACCGCCTCGCCGGTGGGCGAGCCGATCAGCCATTCGATCCAGGCCGAGGTGTCGACGAGGACCATCAGGTCCGGTCCGACCGGTCGCGAAAGTCCTCGGGCCGCGCACCCTTCGCGAGCCCTTGAAGGCTCTCCTTCTTCGGCACCGGCACGAGCAGCACGCCGGTACCCTTCGGGATGAAGGCAAAGGTCAGCCCGGCCTCCCAGGCTTGCGCCGTCCGGATCGCCTTGGGGATCGAGATCTGGAACTTCGAGGACAGGGTCGCGGTCTCGGCCATTGTCATACGCCTTATTGGTCGATGCCAATAACGTAAGACACGCGAGCCACCAAGGCAAGGAGCATCCGATGACCGAGAAACGCGTATCCGTCCGCCTCGCGGCGGTGGGCGGACGGCAAGTGCGTGCCGAACTGGAGGGCGTCGGCGAGGCCGGGGCCCGTGGCTTCGGTCGACTGTCGCGCGAGATGGAGCTGGCCAATACCCGGCTTGCCGCCTTCGCGCGCCGGGCCCGGATCGCGGCGGCGGCTGCGGCCGGGGCGCTGGCGGCGGCAGCCACGGCGATGATCCGCTCGGGCCTGTCCGTCGTGGATGCGCAGGCCAAGCTCGCGGCCTCGCTCGATACGACGGTGGCGTCGATCCAAGTGCTGGAGCGCGCGGGCGATCTGGCGGGCGTGTCGATGGGTCAGGTCGAACAGGCGGCGATGCAGCTGACGCGACGGCTGAGCCAGGCCGCCGTCGGGGCCGGGCCCGCGACGGAAGCCCTGCGCCGCCTGCGGCTGTCGGCGGGGGAGTTGCAGGCCCTGCCGCTCGACCAGCGCATCGCGCTGATCCAGGATCGGCTGGCAGACCTCGTGCCCGAGGCGGAACGCGCGGCCATCGCCTCGCAGCTCTTCGGCGACCGGGCTGCGCTGGTCTTCACGCGGATCGATACGGCCACGCTGCGTCAGGCGACACAGGATGTGCGGGATTTCGGGGTGGTGGTCAGCGATCAGGACGCGCGCCAGATCGAACGGACCAATGACGCGATCTCGCGACTCGGCCTGATCTGGCGCGGGCTGTCGAACCAGCTGGCGGTCGCGGCGGCGCCTGCGCTGGAGGCGGTGGCCGACGCCATGGCAGCAGTCGCACGCACCACCGGGCCGCTCGGCATCGCGATCCGGACCCTGTTCGACAATCTCGGCCGTCTCGTCAGCATCGCGGGCACCTTTGCCGCCCTCATGGCCGGGCGCTGGGTCGCAGGCCTCGCGGCGGCTGCGCTCTCGGTGCGCGGACTGGCCACTGCGCTTGTGATCCTGCGTGGGGCACTGATCCGCACCGGCATCGGGGCGCTGATCGTCGGTGCGGGCGAGCTGGTCTATCAGTTCTCCCGCCTCGTCACCGGGGCGGGCGGCTTTGGGAACGCGCTGGAGCTGATGGGCAACGTGGCCCGCGCGGTCTGGGACGGCATCAAGACCACGATGGGCTCGCTGGTCGACGATTTCCGGGCCCTGCGCGCGGATATCGAGGGCATCTGGACCCGGCTCATGGCCTTCCTTGCCGGGAAGTGGGCCGACTTCCTCGGCATGATCGGCCCGACCTTCAACGCCGTGGCCGACAGGATTGGCGCGGATTTCCAGATCGACTGGTTCGGCGCGCAGTCCTGGGCCTCGATGCTCGACCATGCCGCCAGCAACGCAGGCACAATGGCCGAACGCTTCCGCGAGCGCGCGGCCGACACGCGCGCGGGGGCGTTCGACGGGGTCCGCGAGGCCGTCACCGCGCTGGTCGATGCCGTGCGCGGGTCTGGAGAGGAAACCGAAGGCGCGCTCGATGCGGCCGCAGCTGGCGCTCGGCGCGTGGCCGAGGCGCTCGACGAGGCGGAGACATCGGCGGGACGCGCGGGCGCTGCCGGGCGGCAGGCGGGAATCGACACCGCGACCGGCGCCGAGGAAGCCGTGACCGGATGGCAGGCGGTCACCGCCGCACTCGCCGACTATGCCGCCAAGGCGCGCGAGATCGGGGCCGATATCGGCGAGGCGCTCGTTGGCGCGTTCGGCGCGGCCGAGAACGCGGTTGCCGACTTCGTGCGCAAGGGCAAGCTCGACTTCCGCGATCTGGTGACCTCGATGATCGCCGATCTCGCCCGGCTCGCCGCGCGGCGCTTCATCCTCGGGCCGCTCGCAGGGCTTCTGTCAGGGGTGCTTGGCGGCGCCGGGGGCATGTTCGCCTCTGTCCTGCACGCTGGCGGCACGGTGGGCATGCCCGGCCCCGGCCGGATGGTCCCGGCGCTGGCCTTCGCGGGCGCGCCGAGGATGCATTCGGGCGGCTGGGTCGGCCTCAAGCCGGACGAGGTGCCTGCCATCCTCCAGCGCGGCGAGCGCGTGCTCTCGCGCCGCGAAGCCGCCGGGTACGGCGGGCGCGGCAGCGCACCCAGCGTCAACGTCACCATCATGGCCCGCGACGCGGAGAGCTTCCGCCAATCGCGCACGCAGGTCGCCGCCGACATCGCCCGGGCGGTGTCGATGGGCCGACGCGGTCTCTGAGGATCCCGAGCATGGCGTTTCACGAGGTCCGGTTTCCGGACGCGATCAGCCGTGGCGCGCGTGGCGGGCCGGAACGGCGCACGCAAGTGGTGGAACTGGCGAGCGGCGACGAGGAGCGCAACGCCAGCTGGGCGAACTCGCGCCGCCGCTACGACGTCGCCTACGGCATCCGCCGCGCCGACGATCTGGCCGCCGTCGTCGCCTTCTTCGAGGCGCGCAACGGGCGCCTCCACGGCTTCCGCTTCAAGGACTGGGCCGACCACAAATCTTGCCTGCCCTCGGGCACGCCCTCGCCGCTGGACCAGCCCCTCGGCACCGGCGACGGGGTGAGGACCGCCTTCCAGTTGGCAAAGCGCTATGCATCGGGCGGGCAGTCCTGGACGCGCGCCATCACCAAGCCCGTCGCGGGCACCGTCCGCGTGGCCCTCGGCGGGACCGAGCAGCTCTCGGGCTGGTCGGTCGATACCAGCACCGGCCTCGTCACCTTCGGCTCGGCCCCCGCGGCGGGCATCCCCGTCACCGCGGGCTTCGAGTTCGACACCCCCGTCCGTTTCGACACCGACACGCTCGACGTGACGCTCGACCTCGAGCGCCTCGGGTCCATCGCCTCCATCCCGCTTCTGGAGATCCGCAGATGAAGCAACTCGCCCCCGCCCTGCAGGCGCATCTCGATGACGGCACGACAACGCTGGGCTGGTGCTGGCGCATCACGCGGGCTGATGGTGTGGCCTTCGGCTTCACCGATCACGACCGGGTGCTCAACTTCGATGGGACGGACTTCGAGCCCGAGAGCGGCTTCACCGCCTCCGAGGTTCGGGCCGGATCGGACCTGTCGGTCGACGCGCAGGATGCCGAGGGGGTGCTGTCCTCCGACCGGATCACCGAGACCGACATCCTCGACGGGCGCTGGGACAATGCCGAGGTCGAGCTCTGGCGGGTGAACTGGGCCGATCCCGGCCAGCGCGTGCTGCTGCGCCGGGGCGCCATCGGCCAGGTCCGGCGCGGGCGCGTGGCCTTCGTGGCCGAGGTGCGCAGCCTCGCCCATGCGCTGGGCCAGACGGTCGGACGGACCTTCCAGGCGGGCTGCGACGCCGCGCTGGGCGATGGCCGCTGCGGCGTGAACCTCGAGGCGGCGGCGTTTCGCGGCACGGGCACGGTCACCGACATCCTGCGCGACCGGGCCTTCACGGCCTCAGGCCTGTTCGCCTTCGCGGCGGGATGGTTCGCGCATGGGACGGTTGAGTGGACCTCGGGCGCGAACGCCGGGCGCCGGGCGGAGGTATTGTCGCACGACGTGGTCGACGGGCTCGCGATCCTGACGCTGCTCGAGGCTCCGGTGCGCCCTGTCGCCGAGGGCGACAGCTTCCTCTCGCGGGCGGGCTGCGACAAGCGCGTCGCCACCTGCGGCGCGAAGTTCGGGAATGTCGCGAACTTCCGGGGTTTCCCGCATATCCCCGGCCAGGACACCATCCTGCGCTACGCCTCGCGCGACGGCGGGCATGACGGAGCGGTGCTGTGACAGCGCCACGCGCTGCCGCCGATCCGGCGTTTGTCATCACCATCGCCCGCGCCTGGCTGGGCACGCCCTACCACGACCAGGCGAGCGTCAAGGGTGTGGGCTGCGACTGCCTCGGCCTCGCCCGTGGCGTCTGGCGCGAGGTGGTCGGCCCCGAGCCCTATCCGATCCCGCCCTACAGCCGGGACTGGGGCGAGACCGGGCCGCGCGAAGTGCTTGCCGAGGGCGCGCGGGGCATGATGATCGAGGTGCCGCCCGCAGAGGCCGGGCCCGGCGCGCTGATCCTCTTCCGCATGATGCCCCGCGCCATCGCCAAGCATGTCGGGATCCTCACCCGACCCCACTGCTTCATCCACGCCTATGAGCGGCTTGGCGTGATCGAAGAACCGCTCACCCCGTCCTGGCGGCGGCGCATCGCCTTCGCCTTCCTGTTCCCGCAACGTTGAGACCCACACATGGCCACCCTCGTACTCGGCGTCGTCGGCTCCAGCATCGGCATGGGTTTCGGCGGCGCGATCCTTGGGCTGTCCGGTGCCGCCATCGGCGGGCTGATCGGCTCGACCGTGGGCTCGGTCATCGACAGCTGGATCATCTCCTCGCTCGCCCCCACCCAGCGCATCGAGGGCGCGCGGCTGGAGAGCCTGCGCATCACTTCCTCGACCGAGGGCGCCGTGATCCCGCGGCTCTACGGGCGCATGCGGATCGGCGGCAACATCGTCTGGGCCACGGATTTCCGCGAGGAGACCAGGACCACGACCCAGCGCGGTGGCGGCAAGGGCGGTGGCGGCGGGAAGGTCCGCACAACGGAGTATCTGTATTTTGCCAGTTTCGCGGTCGCCCTCTGCGAGGGCCCGATTACCGGCATCGGGCGCATCTGGGCCGATGGCAAGCCGCTCGACATGAGCGGCATCACGATGCGCTGGTATCCGGGGGACGAGGCGCAGGCGGCCGATCCGTTCATCACGGCGAAGATGGGGGCGGCGAACACGCCGGCCTATCGCGGCACGGCCTATGTCGTGTTCGAGGAACTGCCGCTTTCGGATTTCGGGAACCGGATCCCACAGCTGAGCTTCGAGGTCTTCCGCCCGCTGGCCGATCCCGACACGGCCGAGGGGCTGACGCGCGCGGTCACCATGATCCCGGCGTCGGGCGAGTTCACCTATGCGACACAGGCGATCCGCAAGACCACGGGCGGTGCCTTCGGCGGCACGAGCGGCGGCACCACCACCGCCGAGAACCTGAACGCGCTGCCGGACACCACGGACATGGTGGTGGCCCTCGATCGGCTGCAGGCCATGGCGCCGGCGGTCGAGAGCGTCAGCCTCGTGGTCGCCTGGTTCGGCACCGACCTGCGCGCGGGCAACTGCCAAGTCAGGCCCGGCGTCGAGGTCGCAGTGAAGGCCACGACCCCGCGGGTATGGTCGGTGAACGGCGTGAACCGGGCGAGCGCGCATCTCGTCAGCCGCGACAGCGAGGACCGGCCGGTCTATGGCGGCACGCCCTCAGACTTCGCGGTGGTGCAGGCCATCCAGGAGATGAAGGCGCGCGGTCTGCGCGTGACCTTTTATCCCTTCATCCTCATGGACGTGCCGCCCGGCAACAGCCTTCCGAACCCCTACAGCGACAACGCCGCCGAGGAAGGCCAGCCGGTGTTCCCGTGGCGCGGGCGGATCACCTGTTCTCCTGCAGCAGGGTTCGCGGGCAGCGTGGACAAGACCGCCACGGCCGCCACGCAGGTCGCGAGCTTCTTCGGAGCCGCGACGCCGGCCAACTTCTCGGTCTCGGGCGAGATCGTCGGCTGGACCGGCCCCGCGGGGGACTGGGGCCTGCGCCGGATGATCCTGCACTACGCCCATCTCTGCGCGGCCGCCGGGGGTATCGATGCCTTCCTGATCGGCTCGGAGATGCGCGGGCTGACCACGATCCGCTCGGGCGCGTCCACCTATCCGGCCGTGCAGGCCTTTCGCGATCTCGCCGCAGCCGTGCGCAGCATCCTCGGGCCCACGACGAAGATCAGCTACGCGGCGGACTGGTCGGAATACTTCGGTCACCAGCCGGGCGATGGCAGCAATGACGTCTTCTTCCACCTCGACCCGCTCTGGGCCGACGCCAACACCGACTTCATCGGCATCGACAACTACATGCCGCTCTCGGACTGGCGCGACGGGTTCGAGCATGCCGATGCGCAGGCCGGCTGGCCCGCGATCCACGACCGGGGCTACCTGCAGGCCAATATCGCGGGCGGCGAGGGCTTCGACTGGTTCTATGCCTCGGAGGCCGATCGCTCGGAGCAGGCTCGCACGCCGATCAGCGACGGTTCTGCAGGCAAGCCATGGGTCTTCCGCTACAAGGATCTCCGCGCCTGGTGGTCCGAGCCCCACTTCAACCGCCCTGGAGGGGTGGAAAGCGGCACGCCCACCGCATGGGTGCCGCAGTCGAAGCCCGTCTGGTTCACCGAACTCGGCTGCCCTGCCATCGACCGGGGCACGAACCAGCCGAATGTCTTCTTCGACCCGAAGTCCTCGGAGAGCTTCACGCCGTATTTCTCGCGCGGCTGGCGGGATGACGCGATCCAGCGCGCCTATCTCGAGGCGACGTATCTCTGGTGGAACGATCCGGCGAACAACCCGACCTCGTCCGTCTATGGCGGCCGGATGGTGCACGTGCCCGAATGCGCCGCCTGGACCTGGGACGCGCGGCCCTATCCGTTTTTCCCCGCGCTGACCGGCGTCTGGACGGACGGGCCCAACTGGCGGCTCGGGCACTGGCTGACCGGGCGGCTGGGGGCGGTGTCGCTCGCGGCCCTCGTCCGGCACCTCTGCCTGCGCGCCGGTCTCCCGGCGAATCGCATCGACGTCACCGGCCTCTGGGGCGCGGTCGAGGGCTATGTGATCGGCGCACTGGAAAGCCCGCGTGCGTCCATCACCACGCTCGCGCGGCATTTCGGCTTCGATGCGGTCGAGACCGGCGGGGTGATCCGCTTCGTCATGCGCGGGCGCGCGGCGGTGGCCGAGATCGGTGCCGACGATCTGGTCGCCACCCCCGATCCGCGCGCCGAAGGGCTGGAACTCACCCGCGCGCAAGAGACCGAGCTGCCGCAAGCGCTCAAGTGGCAACTGGCGCGGGCAGACGAGGACTATGACGCGGCTCAGGTCGAGGCGCAGCGCATTACCGTGTCCACGAGCCGGATCGCCTCGGAAGCCTTCCCCATGGCCGTCGCGCCCGAGGAAGCCGAGCGCCGCTGCCGCCGCGCCCTGATGGAAGCCTGGATCGGCCGCGAGACCGCGAGCTTCCGCCTGCCACCCTCGCGTCTGGCGCTCGACCCGGCCGACGTGATCCGGCTGCAGCACGACGGGCGCAGCCTCGATTTCCGGCTCCTGTCCACGGCGGATGCCGAAGCGCGCGGGATCGAGGCGATCCGCCAGGACCGTGCCGCCTACGACCTGCCGCCGGGCGATCCGCGCCCAGCGATGCTCGCGCGCCCGCTGGTGCTGACTGCGCCGGACGTCGCCTTTCTCGACCTGCCGCAGCTGACCGAGGACCAGCCCGCGCACAGGCCATTCCTCGCCGCCCACGCGCGGCCATGGCCAGGGGAACTTGCGGTCTTCCGGAGCCCCGGCAGCGACGGGTTCGAACTCCTGACCACCGTGCCCGCCCGGGCGCGGATGGGCGTTCTGGCCTTCGACCTCTGGCCCGGCCCGGTCTCGCGCTTCGATCTCGGCAATGGCCTGACGCTCGATCTGTTCACCGGCTCGCTGGAGAGCGTCACCGACCTGACGCTGTTCGGCGGGGCGAACGCACTCGCGATCGAAAGTGCGTCCGGCATCTGGGAGATCGTGCAGGCGGGCACGGTCGAGCTGATTGGGCCCGGACGCTATAGGCTGACCCGCCTCCTGCGTGGTCAGCGCGGGACCGAAGGGACAATGGGGAACCCGGCTCCCGCCGGAGCGCGGGTCGTGGTGCTCGACAGCACGCTCGCCCCTCTGCCCATCGCGCTGGGCGATATCGGCCTGCCGTGGAACTGGCGCGTGGGCCCCGCAACCCGGCCGCCCTCGGACGAGACCTATGTGGCGCAGGCCTTCACGCCCGCAGGCGCTGGTCTGCGCCCCTTCGCGCCAGTGCATGTCACGCAGCCCTGGCGGCAAGCCCGTGTGCCCGGCGACCTCACCATCCGCTGGACCCGGCGCTCCCGCGCGCTCGAGGCAGATGCCTGGGAACAGGTCGAGGTGCCGCTGGGGGAGGAGGTCGAAGGCTACGAGGTCGAGATCCGTGACGGTGCGCAGCACGCGGTGAAGCGGGTGCTCACGAGCAGCACCACGTCCGTCCTCTACACCGCCGTCCAGCAGACCGCCGACTGGGGCGCGCCGCTCGGCCCCGGCGATGCGCTCGCCCTCCGCATCTTCCAGCTCTCCGCCCGCCTCGGGCGCGGGGCGCCTGCAAGCGCGACACTCTTCTTCTGAAGGTCATCTCCCATGTCCGACACCACCACCCATCTCGGCCTGCCGTATCTCATGGCCGCGCAGGCCCAGAAGCATGTCACCCATAATGAGGCGCTGCGCCTGCTCGACGCCATGGTGCAGCTTTCTGTTCTGGACCGCACCCGCACCGCGCCGCCCGCGAGCCCTGCCGACGGCGACCGGCATCTCGTGGCCTCGGGCGCGACCGGGCTCTGGGCCGGGTGGGATCTGAACGTGGCCTTCCATGTCGACGGCGCATGGATCCGGCTCGTCCCGCGCCCCGGCTGGCTGGTCTGGGTCGCCGACGAGGGCGCCTTCCTCGTCTGGTCCGGCTCCAGCTGGGCCAGCGTGGGCGAGCCGCGCGACGTGCCCGACAGCGTCTTCAGCCTGGTGAACGACGCCGATCCCACGAAGAAGGCCGTCTTCTCGCTCGCCTCGATCTCCACTGGCCAGACCCGGACCTACACGCTGCCGAACACCTCCTCGGAACTCGCGATCCTCGCGGGCACGCAGACCTTCACCGGCAACAAGACCTTCTCCGGCACCCTGACCGCCTCCGGGAGCACGGCCACCCTTGGCACCTCGACCGGCACCGCCACCTACGGCGTCGGCACCGGCGCCACGGCCAACGGCACCACCAAGACCGTCAACATCGGCACCGGCGGCGTGTCGGGCTCGAACACCGTAGTCAACATCGGCTCGGCGACGTCCGGCGCGGGCGGGACGACCGTGATCAACACGCCCACCGTCACCTTCGCGAACAGCGTCACGCAGGTCGGCATGCCCCAGGCGAACCTGACCGCCCAGCAACTCGGCCTCGGCTGGGCCACCGCCGACGCCTTCAACCGCTTCTCGATCAACACCCCCGCGATGCTGTTCAATCACGCGGGCAACGGGATCGAGGCGACCTTCAACAAGAACACGCCGGGCGACGATGCCGCCTTCGCCTTCAAGACCGGCTTCTCCGCCCGGGCGCTGATCGGGCTCCTCGGCAACGACGACTTCAGCTTCAAGGTCAGCCCGAATGGGTCGGCCTATTTCGACGCCATCCGCATCGACCGCGCCAGCGGCCGGGTCGAACTGCCTGAGCCCATGGTCCTGCCCGGACGCGCCACGCCGCCCGATCCGCCGCCCGCGGGCCGCATCCATCTCTACGCCCGCGACCGGGCGGGGTCGGCCTGGCTCGAGGTGATGCGCCCCTCGGGGCGGCTCTTTCCGCTGCAGCCGCATTTCGGGGTGAACCGGATCGCCTGGTGGGCGCCGTCCTCGGGCACCACGATCAACGCGATCGGCATGCCGCGGACGGGCGTCGGCACCGCCTCGACGCCCGGTCTCGCCACCACCAACCTCTCGACCTCCATGCGCCGCTGGCGGATGACCAGCGCGGCCACCGTGGACGCGGCGGCCGAGGAGCGCTCGGCCGGCTGGGTCTGCTGGCGCGGCAATGCCGAAGGTCTGGGGGGCTTCACCTATGTGAACCGGCTGTCGCTGACGACCCTGCAGCCCACCGGCATGGGCTTCTTCGGGCTGATGGGTTCCACCGCCGCGCTGGCCACGACGCTGCTCCTGAGCGCGGTCGTGAACGCCATCGGCATCGGCTTCCAGCGCGGCACGCATACCAACTGGCAAATCGTCCACAACTCGGGTTCAGGCGCGCCCACGCTGATCAACTTGGGCGCCAGCTTCCCCGTCGATGCCCCAGCCAACGTCCTGACCCTCTTCCTTTACGCCGCCCCGAACGCCACCTCCGTCTGGGTCCGCGTCGTCGAGGAAGTCTCCGGCGCTGTCGCCGAGGTGGAGCTCAATTCGAACCTCCCCGCCTCCACCCAGCTCCTGAGCCCCCGCAACTACATGAACACCGGCAGCACCGCCGCCGCCGTCGCCTACGACTGCAGCGGCGTCTACGTCGAGACCGACTATTGAGAGGCCCGCCATGACCGACCGCACATCCCTCCTCGAAGAGGTCGCCCGGGCCTTCCGTGACCACGGGATCACCGCCGCCATCACCGCGCTGATCGGTGGCACGCTGGCGCTACTCGCCGCCATCACGCGCCGGGCCTTCACCAATGATGCAATGCTCGCCCGGCTCGACCGCGAGCTCCTGATCGAGCGGGATCGGGTAGAAAGGCAACGCGCCGAGGACCGCAAGGCCGATGCCGACCGGCTGGAGCGGATGGAGGGTGACATCCGCGCCATGCGCAACCTGATGTTCGAAGCCTTCCAGCGCCGCCGCGACGACTGACCACAACCCGGCGCCCAGCGCCCCGACCGACCGTCTCCCCACGTCCACGAGCCCGATCACCGCCCCTGCCCCGCCGCCCCAACAGCGGCGGGGTGCCCATTCCTGCATGTCCAACACCCCGAGGAGGTTCCCATGCCCGACCCTGTCCGCACCTTCCGTCACTTCCGCGAGGTGCCCCTGCATCTCTGGCGCTGGCCCAACTTTTCCCCGGCCGAGATCGCCTGCCGCGGCACCGGCCAGCTGAAGCTGCATCCCGCCGCGCTGGACAAGCTGCAGGCCCTGCGCGACCGGCTGGGCAAACCGCTGATCGTGCGCTCGGCCTATCGCAGCCCCGAGCACAACCGCGCCGTTGGCGGTGCCCCGCGCTCGAAGCACATGATTGGGGCGGCCTTCGATATCGCCATGTCGAACCACGACCCCGCCGCTTTCGAGGCCGCGGCACGGGAGGTGGGGTTCCTCGGCTTCGGCGCCTATCCCCGGTCGGGCTTCATGCATATCGACCTCGGCCCGGCGCGATCCTGGGGCGATCCCTTCCCGCCGCGTCCCGTCCCCTTCGCCGCCGAGACCCCGCCCGCGCGCGAAACACTGGCCGCAAGCCGCACGCTGCGCGGCACCGGCGCGGCCGGGGTGGCGACGGTGGGGGCCGCCGGGGTCGATGTCGCCCAAGAGGTGCTGACGGAGGCACAGGGCGCGATCCTGCCGCTGGTCCCCTACCTCGACACCCTGCGCTGGCTGTTCATCGCACTCGCGCTGGGCGGGATCGCGGTGGCCGTCTGGGCGCGTCTTGATGACTGGAAACGAGGGCTGCGCTGATGTGGGCCAGCCTCCTGGCTGGGCTTCTTGCCCGACCATGGGCGCGGCGAGTGGCTGCTCTCGCCCTCGCCCTGCTCACCATCGCCCTGTTCATCCTCAACCTTCGCCGCCAGGCCGAGCGCGCAGGCCGCGCCGCCGAACGGCTCGACCAGCTGGAGCAGACCCATGCCTTCCACCGCCAGATGCTGGACGCGGCCGCCCGCCGCCCTCGCAGCCGCGACGATCTTCTTGACCGCCTGCGCGACGGCGGGTTCTGACGTCCCGCCCGGCGCCTGCCCGCCCGTCGTGACGTACAGCCCGGCCGAACAGGCGCGCGTGGCGGAGGAAGTCACCGCGCTGCCCGAGGGGGCGCTGATCATGGGGTGGCTCGCCGACTACGCCGTCCTGCGCGACCAGGCGCGGGCCTGCCGATCCCCGCGCGCTAGCCGCTGACTCTCGACTGGACTATACCCGCAGGCCACGCCTGATGTCGTTGTGCCGCGTCAACGGAGCCGCACGGAATGACCCCGCAATACCCCGACATCACCGTCACGCTGACCGGCCAGGACGGCAACGCCTTTGCCATCCTCGGCCGTTGCCGCGAGGCCGCTCGCGATGCCGGGCTCTCCGATGACGAAATCGCCGCCTTCATGGCCGAGGCCATGGCGGGCGATTACGACCATCTCCTGCAGACCGCGATGCGCTGGTTCGATATCAGGTGATCGGAGCTGATCCGCTTCAGGAAGAAGCGTCTGCCTGCGCACCGAAGACCGCCGCGCACTCGGCCTCCCATGCAGCACGGTGCTGCCCCGGATCCTCCGGAAACCGGCCCAGCGCCACCGCGAGATCGAAGAAGCCTCGCCGGGGCATGTCGCCCGCGCGGCTGATCACCAGTGCTGCGATCATCGGCCGACCAGCGGCAGCATCCTCACGCATAGTCTGCTCGAGCGCGGCGGCAACGCGCTGGATCGTACCGGGCGGTTGAAGGCCGAGCGCCGTGGCCACCTCCTGATAGGTCGTGAAGGGGTCAGCCGGGGTGCGGCGCGACAGCAGCGCCCGCAGATCGGCCGCCAGCGCGGTCGGATCATTACCCACGTCGGTCATTCGCCCAGCCCCAGACGTTCGCGCACATCCTCAAACCCCGGATCCTCAGCATAGACCCGTTCTAACTCTCGCCGCGCCTGCGCCCTGCGTCCGACCTGATCGTAGAGCACCGCGCGCTCGTAGCGCAGCTGGCGCAGCAGCGTGTCGGCACGATCCTTGCGGCGGCACAGCGCCAGCGTGAACACGTCGATGGCGGCGTCAGCCAGCCCGAGCCGGGCAAGCGCCCGGCCGCGGTAGAGCAGGAGCGCCGTTTCCACCGGCGTCTCGTTCGCGATCCCGGCGGTTAGAGCGACGACCTGCTCCAGCTGCGCGCGGTCCGCGCCGCCCTCGAGGGTCAATTCGGCGAAGGACAGCAGGACCACCGGATCACCCGGTTCGATCGCCAGCAGCCGCTCGACATGGCGCATCGCCGCTGCGCGGTCGCCGTTGAGCTGGGCGATCTCGACCAGCGCCAGCGTCGTGCCGCGCTCGCGCGGGCGGGCATGGGCATCGACCTCGGGCGTTACCGGAAAGGTCACCTGCGCGGCGATCCCGTATTTCTCCAGCAGACTCCCCAGCCGGTCCAGCCCGCCCAGCGCGGCCTCCAGATGACGCCGCGCGGGCGCGAATTCCTCGCGCCGGAGCCGCAGCATGCCCGCCATCCAGGCGGCGTCGGGCAGGCTGGCAGCCCTCTCGAACTCGGCAAGCGCAGCCCCCTCATCGTCCGCATTCAGCGCCTTCAGCCCGTCGACCAGCGCGCGCTCATCCGCAGGCGTGAACAGCCGCTGGAAGAAGCCGAGGTTCAGCCGGTCGCGCTGGGCGACACTCGGCGCATTGGCGGCTGACGGGCGGCGTGGTTCGTGGACGGTGTAGAACAGGCCCGTCCCCGGAAGACCCGCGGTGACCCGGTTGCCGCGCGGGCTGACGGTGTATTTCGCGCCGCGCGGGCCGAAGGACAGCGAGGCCGTCGATTTCGACAGGTTCAGCGTGACCCCGGGAGCAATCCGGATGCGGCGCCAGAAGCGGAAGGACATGGTTCAGCCCCCGCGGGCGCCGGCGGCGATCCGGTCGAGCGTGTCCAGCGCATCCTCGAGCGTCTTCACGGCACCGAACTTTTCCATCTCGGTCATGTTCGGGTTGGACCGGATCGCCCCTGTGCCCTGCACCAGCGCCTCGCGCACAGCCGCACCGCGATCCGGCGTGCCCAGCACGATCTGACCCATCAGGATCTGGATCAGCATGTTCTGGGCCACCAGCTGCCCCGCGAAGACCTGCGTGTCGTTGCTCTTCATGATCGTCGTCGAATCCCTGCGACCTGGCCGAGGCCTGCCATCTTCAGTTGCGTTCTCGATGCCTTATAGGCAGGGAAGCGGACGAAGCCAAATCGGCAGTAGCCATCGCCTGCCATCATCCGGGATCCGTTTTGCCGATTTCCAGCTGCCGGTTTTCAGACAGTAGCCATTCCTCGATTGCCGCAGCAGTCTGCTCGACTGATCGCGGCTTTCGCAACGCGCATTCCCATACTGTCGCCACGCGCCACCCATCTGCCACCAGCGCCTCGCATGCCGCACGATCGCGCCTGACATTCGCGGCGAACTTCTCTGCCCAGAACTCGGGGCAGGTCGCGGGCGTGGTCGCATAGCGGCAGCCTTCGTGACGGTGCCAGAAGCAGCCATGCACGAAGATGACGGCCCGGTGCTTCGCGAGGATCAGGTCCGGCCGACCGGGGACACCCTTTCCATGCAGCCGATACCGGAAGCCGCGCGCGTGAAGCGCGCGCCTCAGCACCATTTCCGGCTTCGTGTCCTTGCCCCGGATCCCGGACATCATCCGAGAGCGGGTCTGCCTGTCGACGATGTCCGCCATTTGCCTCCTGGCCTCTGCGTCCGGACCTGGTATACAGCCTGAAACCCGAATTCGAGAGGCCCCTGATTTGCCAGCCACTTTCGGCATCGTCGATCTGTTTGCCGGCCCGGGCGGGCTGGGCGAGGGCTTTGCGTCCCTCGATGTCGGCGGCCACGCGCCGTTCCGGATCGGCATCTCGGTCGAGAAGGAGGCCTCGGCGCATCGCACGCTGACCCTGCGCGCCTTCCTGCGGGCGCATCAGGCGCGTCACGGGGCGTTGCCGAAGGCCTTCATCGACTTCCACGCCGGGCTGATCCCGGAGCCCGACTGGAGCGAGGTGGATGCGGCGGCGTGGCAGCATGCGACGGCGGAGGCGCAATGTCTCGAACTCGGGACGGAACCGGCTGCCGCCGCCATCGATCATGCCATCGGCGCGCTGCGCCGGGAGTTCGACGACACCATCCTGATCGGCGGCCCGCCCTGCCAAGCCTACTCGCTTGTCGGGCGCGCGCGAGCGAAGGGGAAGGTCGGATACGTCCCCGAGGAGGACGAGAGGCACTATCTCTTCCGCGAATACATCCGGGTGCTCGACCGCCTGCGCCCCGCTGCCTTCGTCATGGAAAACGTCAAGGGCATGCTGTCCTCGACGGTCGAGAGCCGCCTCGTCTTCGAGATGCTGATGGAAGACCTCGCCTCGCTCGGCACCGGCCGGGGGCATCACTACGAGATGCGGGCGATCCGGGTGGCGGACGGCAGGGCCAGCCTGCAGGAGGCCGCGCAGCCCTCGGATTTCATCGTCCGCGCCGAGGAATGGGGGGTTCCGCAGCGGCGTCATCGCGTGATCATCGTAGGCCTCCGCTCCGACCTGGCTGACAGGGCCACCGGGACGAGTGTACCGGTTTCCGGGGTGACACGGACGGTCGATGACGCCATCGGCATGATGCCGGAACTGCGCAGCGGCCTCAGCCGCGGTCTCGACGACCCGGCGAGTTGGCGGCGCGAGGTCGTCGAAGCCGCCCGGCTGCTGGCGGGCATCCACCGTGGCAAGGAAGACGGGCCACTGCGCGACGTCTTCTCCGCTGTTGCCAGGGGCCTGAAGAATGGACTGCTGGCACCCCGCCTGTCGGCACGGCGCTCCGAGGGCTACGGCACGTCGAACGACGAACTCCTCGCCTGGCTGGAGCGCCCTGCGCTGCGCGGTTTCGCCCAGCACGAGACCCGCGGACACATGCCCTCGGACCTCGGGCGCTATCTCTTCGCTGCCGTCTTCGGCGCGGTGCGCGGTTACAGCCCCAAGGCGGCCGATTTCCCGCTGGCGCTCAGCCCCGACCACCGCAACTGGCACAGCGGCGTCTTCAACGACCGCTTCCGGGTCCAGCTCGCCGGGGAGCCATCTACCACGGTCACGAGCCACATCTCGAAGGACGGCCACTACTTCATCCACCCCGATCCCATGCAGTGCCGCAGCCTGACCGTGCGCGAGGCGGCGCGCCTGCAGACCTTCCCGGATGACTACCTGTTCCTCGGCAACCGGACGCAGCAATACGTCCAGGTCGGCAACGCCGTGCCACCGTTCCTTGCAACGCAGATCGCCTCGCTCTTGCGTGCATCCCTGACAAAAGCCGACACCCTTGGCGCCTGACCGCCTTGTAACGTGACTACGTTCGCGCCAGAGTAGATCAGGTAGCCACGGTGAAAGGTTCGCATGCAGGAGATTGGCGTTTCAAGACGGGCAGATGCGACCCCTCACGCGGCTGCGCTGATAGAAGGTCTGAGGGACATCGGGTATTCCCTCGAAACCGCAATTTCAGACATCATAGACAATTCGATCACGGCAGGCGCTCGCCGCATCCAGATCATCACCGAGACGTTCGCGGAAGAGCCGCACATTGCCGTGGTCGACGACGGCGATGGCATGAGCGAGGAAGAGCTCATTGCCGCCATGCGCCCGGGAAGCCGAAATCCGCTGGCAACGCGCGATGAGCCCGATCTCGGGCGCTTCGGGCTTGGTCTGAAGAGCGCCAGCTTCTCGCAGTGCCGCCGACTGACGGTGGTGTCCCGAAAGGGCGGCAGGACCAGCACAGCGGTCTGGGATCTCGATGACGTGGCGGAACGGAACGAATGGGCAGTACAACTACCCGACGATGCGTCGGCCATTCCGGAGGTCGACAAGCTGGGCGAATCCGGAACGCTCGTCCTCTGGCAGAAGCTGGATCGGCTGACCGGTGGTTTCACGCACAATGCAGCGAAGCGCGCAGAGGTCATCAACCAGAGGATTGCCGAAACGGAACGACACCTGCGTCTGGTGTTCCACCGGTTCATGGAGGACTCGAAACCGCTCCGGATCCTTCTCAACGGCCGCCTGCTGCGCCCACTGGATCCGTTCGCGCAGAAGAACCCGGCCACGATTCCAGATCCCGAGGAAAAGCTGACGCTCATCCGCGGCGACGTGGAAATCCAGAGCTTCACGCTGCCGCACCACAGGCAGATGAGCAAGACGGACTGGGAGGACATTGCGGGGCCCGAAGGGCACCTGAAATCCCAGGGGTTCTATCTCTATCGCGGCAGACGTCTGATCCTCCACGGCACATGGTTCGGTCTGTGCCGGCAATCCGAACTGACCAAGCTGTCCCGGGTCAGGATCGACATCCCGAACAGCATGGACGCGGACTGGAAGATCGACGTCAAGAAATCGTCGGCCCAGCTGCCGCCGATTGTCCGTGATCGGCTCAGGAAGGTCATCGAGCGCATCCAGGACGGGTCCAAGCGTATCTACCGCAAGCGCGGTCAGAAGCTTGTAGACCACGAACGGCTGCCCATGTGGCATCGCATCCAGGCCGATGGCCAGATCCGCTACCGACCGAACACGGATCACCCGGCCTTCGCAGATTTCGCCGAAAGCCTGCCCCCGGATCTCCGGCGTGGCTTCTTCAACTGCATTGCGCTGGTCGGCGCATCCCTCCCCGTCGAAACCCTGCACGCAGACATGGCGGGCACGGCCGAGCAGATCGTACCTGACCGCGTCGACGAGGACACGCTGGTCCAGGCCGTCCAGTCCACGCTCACCGTGCTCATGGGGGCCCGAAAGGATATCAGGGAGATCATGGCGCTGATGAAGGACGTCGATCCCTTCCGATCCGCCTGGGAAGACACCCAGCGCATCATCGCCAGCACCATCGAGGCGAAGGAACAGCAATGACGCCGCTTCTGCGAAGCCTCGAAGGCATGACGTCGATGTACATGGCCTCCCAGACGGGGCCACACACTGCACAGTCGATCCGCGACATCATTGCGCAGCTGCGCGACACGCCGATGTTCGCTGGCAAGGTCGAGGACGCCGACGCCGAGGAACTGGCACGGCTCATCGAGGAAAAGTACGGCATCAGCATGGGCCTTGGCGCAATCGTCGATGCCGAGGATTTCCGCCCGTGGCTGCATGACGCCCGGATCAACGGCGAAGTCGGTGATTTCTACTGGAGCCGGTATCGCAGGCTGCTGAACCTCAAGGGGCTGCCGAAATCGGTGATCGACGCGACCGACGAGGTTACCGACCGGGTGCTCGACCGTCTCGGGGATCCCAACAACACGAACCCGTGGAGCCGCCGGGGCATGGTGGTGGGCCACGTCCAGAGCGGGAAGACCGCAAACTATACCGGACTGATCTGCAAGGCTGCCGATGCTGGCTATCGCCTCATCGTGGTGATCGCGGGGATCCACAACAACCTGCGCAACCAGACCCAGGCCCGGATCGACGAAGGGTTCATCGGCCGCGACACCGGGCGTCTGGCCCATGCCAACAAGGCCCAGCGCCAGAAGATCATCGGGGTCGGAACCTTCGATCAGCGGGAATTCCCGGTTTCCCTGACCAACACCTTGCGTGATTTCAACAAGGCGACGGCCACGACCAACACCAGCCAGATCGGGCAGTACAACGTGCCCGTGGTCCTGGTCATCAAGAAGAACTCGAGCACGCTGAAGAATCTCCTGGAATGGCTCAAGGAGCATTCCGTCCATCAGGGCACCCAGATGGTCAGCCAGCCGATGCTGCTGATCGACGACGAGGCCGACAACGCCTCGATCAACACGGCCTATGCCCGGGACGAGGTCACAAGGATCAACGGCCAGATCCGCGAGCTGCTCTCGCTGTTTCACCGCAGCTGCTATGTCGGCTACACGGCCACGCCCTTCGCAAACATCTTCATCGATCCGGACACCGACGACGAGGCGCTGAAGCAGGATCTGTTCCCGCGCCATTTCATCATCGGCCTCGATGCCCCGTCGAACTATTTCGGTGCGCAGAAGGTCTTCCTCGATGCCCGCGACCAGCATGTCCGCCTGATAGACGACAACGAGGACATCCTGCCGATGAAGCACAAGATCGACCATCCGGTCGATGTGCTGCCGGAGAGCCTCGTGCGTGCGGTGCGCGCCTTCATCGTTGCCCGGGCCATCCGGAATGCGCGGGGACAGCAGGCCGCGCATGCGTCCATGCTGATCAACGCATCGCGTTTCACGGATGTCCAGGGCCGGCTCCGCTCGCGCGTTGCCGATATCGTCGGCCGCATCCGGGACGCGGTCGCGGTCGATGGGGGCAAGGGACGGAGCGCCCTGCGGAACCCGGAGATCGCGGCCCTGCACGAGGTCTGGGAGGCGGAGTATGCCGAGGCGGACGAAGCGGACTGGCCCGCGGTGCAGTTGCGGCTGCACGAAGTCCTGGTCGCAGCCCGTGTGGTCGAGGTCAACGCATCGAAGAGATCACAGCCGCTCGATTACGATCAGGGCGGAGAACACGGCGTCACCGTGATTGCCGTCGGCGGCTTCTCCCTGTCGCGCGGGCTGACGCTGGAAGGGCTGACGGTCAGCTACTTCCTGCGCAATTCCATGATGTACGACACGCTCATGCAGATGGGGCGCTGGTTTGGCTACCGGCCGGGCTACGAGGACCTTTGCAGGGTCTGGATCCCGGCTGACGGGGTCGGATGGTACGCTCACATCCACGAGGCGATGGACGACCTGCAGGCACAGCTGAAGCGGATGGAGCTGGTCAAGGCCACACCCGAGCAGTTCGGGTTGGCCGTGCGCAGCCATCCGGAATCCCTGATCGTGACCGCCCGCAACAAGATGGGAACGGGCCGCGAGTTCCCGATGAAGGTCGGGCTTGCAGGCAAGCTGGTGGAGACAACGCGGATTCGCTCGGACCGCGAACAGCTGGACCGCAACCGAAGGGCCGGACGAGAACTGGTGGCAGCCATGAAGGCGCTGGGGCTGGCGGAGGACCACCCCTCGAGGGGCACCCTCTACAGATCCGTTCCGGTCGACCTCGTTCGCGATTTCCTGCGGGTTTTCCGCGCCGATGCCGCCGATCCCCTGACCGATCCCCGCCTCATGAGCGACTACATCGATGCCCGCGCTGATGGCGAACTCAAGGTCTGGGACGTCCTGCTTGCCAGCGCCCAGAAGGCGGATGCGAGCCCGGATGACCTTGCCGGGGTCGTCATGCGCGCCTTCGGCCGATCGGTCGGTGAGGCCGACCTGCGTCAGGGTGTCCTGGCGATCAGTGGCACCAGCAGGCGCGTTGGCTCGCCGGGCGACGAACGTGTCGGCCTGACCCCGGAACAGATCGACGCGGCGGTCAGCGCGTTTCACGATGAGTGCAAGCGCGAAGGACGAGAACCCCCGAAAACCCTGCCACCGCGCATCTTCTGCGAAATCCGTGGCCGCCGCCCCCTGATCATCCTTCGCTTCGTCGACCCGAAGGTGCCGGACGAGCCGAAGCTGAAGTCGCCCGGCAATGTCCTTGCGTGGAGCATCTGCTTCCCGCCGTCCGATGTTCAGGGCGGCACAGTCGAGTACGTCGTCAACACCATCCGCATGCGCGAGATGTTCGGCGAGGAAGAGATCGAAGAGGAGGCGCTGGGTGATCCCGAGTGATACGCCATGGTCCGGCCTCGAAGTCGGAAAGACGGATACGCGGCGGGTTTCGGCCTCTGCCCGGTGGAACTGGTTCTGGGCCGTGATGCCGCGTGCCGATGTCGCGCTCGTGCTGCAGCTGAACGAACTGCCGAAGCCTGCCCCCGATCTGCCAAAGCTCAGGAACCTCGAGATCCGGTTCCAGACCCTGCCCGGAGGCCCGATCCTTTACATCAGGTTGAAGGACAGCGCACAGCTGGAGCTGTTCGAAACGCTCTGTCGCGACGTCATGGCGGCGGGCGAGCTTGCCGAGACCGAACCCGAGGCCCTCGAACGCGCCATCGGGCGGACCTTCCGATGGCACTACCTGCTGCGCGGCGGAAAGCCGGAGGTCCTTTCGGAAGAGGCGCAGAAGGGCCTGATCGGCGAGATCGAGGTCCTGAAGCTCCTGATCGCCGCGCTGGGCGCAAGACCGGCCCTCTCGGCCTGGACGGGGCCATCGGGCGCGCCGAAGGACTTCGAGCTGAGGTCGGACTGCATAGAGGTGAAGGCCAGACGCGGGGCCTCGCAGCCTTTCGTCAGGATCACGAGCGAGCATCAGCTCGCTGACGTTCCGGAGCGTCGCCTGTGGCTGGGGGTTCTCGCCGTCGACAAGGTGCAGCCGCCCCACGGCCGGACACTGACAGAGCATGTCGACGAAGTGACCGACCTGCTCGAGCGGACCGAACCCTCTGCGATCATGGACTGGGATCTGCATCTGGCCGACGCTGGATACGACGCCCTGCATGACTACACGCACTGGCGCTGGATCGTCTCGACGCCCGAATTCCACGCGGTCACCGACGGGTTTCCGCGGATCGCCGCCCCCGTACCGCTCGGTGTCGCCGGCGTCACCTATGCGCTCGCGCTCTCGGCCTGCACCCCGTTCAGGACGGACTGGGAGGAGGTTCGCGCGGGCCTCGCTGAAGAGGACGAGGGATGAGTGAGCTTCACGAGTACCACCAGAACCTGATGGCGGATATCCGCCGCGAAGCCGATGCCAGTGGCGTTCTGATGGTCGAGGCATTCTTCGACCGCATGACCGAGCGACTGACCGAGGCCGGGGAGCTCGAGGTGGCCGACCGCGCCTTCTACCAGAGCGGCGAAGGCGGCCAGAAACTCCGGATCGATGGCTATGCAGGTGATCCGCGCGACAGCGAAGGCGTCCTCGGCCTGATCGTCTGCGACTTCGTGGACAGCGACGAGGTTCGAACCTTCGGAAAAGGCGACGTCCCCCCCATTCTCAACCCGCTGATCCGCTTCCTGAAGAAGGCGCGCACCGAGGAGTTCCGGGATGCCCTGAACGAGGTCAGCCCTGCCTTCCAGGTCTCCGACCTCATCATCGCGACATGGGCGCAGGTCACGAAGGTCAAGCTGATCCTCGTTTCCAACCGTCAGTACATCGGTCGCGACGACACGGTGAAGCTGGCCGAGCTCAGCGATGTGCCGATCACATGGTCGGTCTGGGACCTTGCGCGGTTCGAACGCTTCGACCGTTCCGGTCAGGCGCGCGAGGACATGGTGATCGATTTCGCGAATGACTTCGGCGCCCCGCTTCCTGCGCTGAAGGCCTCCCAGACAGGTGCTGCGCTGGAGAGCTATCTGATGATCGTGCCGGGGCAGCAGTTGGCGGAGATCTACGACCGCTGGGGCGCGCGCCTTCTCGAGGCAAACGTGCGATCCTTCCTGCAGGCACGCGCCAAGACGAACAAGGGCATCCAGAAGACGGTCAAGGAGGAACCGGAGCTCTTCTTCCCCTACAACAACGGTCTGTCGGCCACGGCGGACGAAGTGACCTGCGTCCGAACAAATGACGGCCTGGCAGTCGCGTCCATCAGCAACCTGCAGATCGTGAACGGTGCCCAGACGACAGGCTCGATCCATGCCGGCCTGAAATCCGCCAGGGAGCAGCTGTCCCAGGTCTTCGTGCAGATGAAGCTGACGGTAGTTCCCCCGGACCGATCCGAGGACATCGTCCCGAAGATCTCCGAATACGCCAACACCCAGAACAAGGTGAATGCCGCCGACTTTTTCTCGAACCATCCTTTCCATATCCGGATCGAACAGTTCTCGCGCAGCGTGATCTTCACAGCCCGCGAAGGGGAACGCCACGACAGCAAGTGGTTCTACGAGCGCTCGCGCGGGCAGTTCATCAACGCTCGCGGGCGGCTGACGCCAGCGCAGCAGAAGAAGTTCGATCTCGAGTTCCCCAAGGCGCAGCTCTTCAGCAAGACTGACCTCGCCAAATTCGAGTATTCGGCCGCAGGGTATCCACATGTCGTCTCCAGGGGCGCCCAGAAGAACTTCGCCGAATTCGCGAAGGAGATCGGGGAAGCATGGTCGAAGAGCGACGCGAAATATGACGAGCTCTGGTACCGCCGACTGATCGCCAAGGCCATCATCTTCCGGAAACTCGAGACCGAGGTTCCCAAACAGCCGTGGTACGAAGGCGGTTACCGCGCGAACATCGTGACCTATGCCATGGCGAAGGTGTTCCACGACGCCAACGGTGAAAAACAGGTGCTCGATCTAGATGCCATCTGGCGACGCCAGTCGGTACCGGAGGCCCTGCAGCGCGCCTTGCTGCTTGCCGCGGCCGAAGCCCATGACGTGATCACGCGTCCTCCATCCGGTGTGCGGAACATGTCGGAATGGGCAAAGCAGCAGGCGTGCTGGAACGGCCTGAAGGGACGAAAGCTCGACTACGACGAGGATTTCGACAGCTGCCTCACGCTGGTCGAGACGGCACGCAGCACCAGACGGGCAGCGCGGGCGACAGAGGTCATGACCGAAGGCATCAACGCCCAGACAGAGGCCGTAAGCCTCGGAGCCGGCTTCTGGAACACGGTGATGGACTGGGGTCGAAGTGAGCGGAAGCTGACTCCAAAGGACATGCAGATCCTCCAGATCTGCGCCTCGATGCCTCGGCGGATACCAACCGATTTCCAGGCAAAACACGCGATGGACCTTCTCGCGAGGCTGAAGGACCAGGGATTCGAAGGGGGGCATTCCCAGTGAAGGGGCCGCCACTCGAAATGTCGAGCAGCGCGCGTAGCGCTCCCTGTGGCGCGCGACTCGTCGGTGGTCGATGCGCGCATCCTCTTGATTGCCTGGCTTGGGGAGCAGACAGCCTCATCGGAGTCAGAAAAGACATCTGAAATTCGGCGGCCAAAGAGTCTGAAAATTCGGCCTCAAGAAACAGATTCTGACTCGATCGCGACCACATGGCGGCACATGATGTGCAGGGTAGCGATGGAGGCATTGATGGGACATTCCGAGCACAGCAGGAGGCGCGCAGCCCAGCGTGGCGTCAGCGACCGCTTTGTGCAGTCGATACTGGTGCACGCGGACATCGAGCGCCCGATCGGGGACAACTGCCGCTTGATGCGCGTCAGCCGTCGGCGCTCGCGAAAGCTCAACATCGACGACAGGCTCGGGCGTTACGCCCTGATCTGGAGCGACGACAGCGCACGGATCGTGACTGTCATGCCGGTCCATGATGGCGTCAACGGACGGCGCTATCGGAAACAGCATTGAGGGCGGGCACGATGTCACACGATGAAAGCCGGGAAGAGCGTAGGGCACAGAAACGGCGAGAAGAGGTCGCCAAGCTTCGGCGCCTCGAGAGCGAGGCGGTCCGTCTGGGAACGAAGGTTCACAAAAAGGACCGCCTTTGGGCCGCCTTTAACCTGACGCGGGCCTGGGGCGAGGCAAAGGCCGCCGGTCTGCGGAAGGAGGACTTCCAGGACGAGATTCAGAGCCGCCTCCAGCGCCCACATGGCAGCCGGCAGGAGTTTCGTCTTTCCAACTGGATACTGAAGCGCGGCGAGGATCCGACCACGCAACCCGGGCTCGTGAAGGAATACGAAACGAAAACCACGCCACAGAAGGCACTGGAGCCCTATCTGGTCGGCATCTCAGTCGCAGCAGAACATTGCGGCGCCGATGCCGACGACTGGAAACTGGCGATGGCACGGGATCTCTCGATCTGGCCGCGGCTGTCGGGGGCGGCCGACGTGGTGTCGCCGGATGAGCGTCCTTCGGAGACGCTCGCGGTGCTGCTGAATGCGCTGTGTGTCAGACTGGCCAAGGACAACCGGCTGGAACAGACATTCGCAGCCATCCGGGCGATGAATTGTCACTGGGACATGGACGAAGAGCGGCTTTCCCACTCCCGGCATGCTCCCATGCAGAGGATCGAAAGCCCGATCTTTCCCATAAATGAGGACTGTCTTCATTTCGGGGAAATGTTTCCGTTTCCGTCGATCCCGTTGATCCGCGTGCCGTATGTAACCGGCGACGCCGTTTTCAACCTTGCTCTGGCCAACGGGCATGATCCCAGGGCGGGCACGCGCATGGAGGCCGGTGAACCACGATATGAGGGGATCCCCGGTGAAGTCGTCTGGTTCCGTGAAATCAGGCTTTGCATCGTGCCGGGCGACCGTGGCGGGTTTGTCAGTGCGCTGGAAACACGACCGCATATGGAAGTGCGCATTCAGGGCGAAACCGGTGTGGCCGGTCGGTATCCTGTCTTCCGGTCTGCGTTGATCGACATCGCTGATGGCAGCCATTACGGCCCGCCAGATCTCGGTCCGTCAATCCAGACGAGGGATGGCCAGACATGGGCGATCGAGATGGCGTTGTGGCCGGGAAAGCTTCGCCATGCGCTGGCTGGGAAAATCCGCCCTGCCTTTCCCTTCTCCAGTGAGTTGTATTTCGATCCTGATCCCATCCAGACTCCTGGCGTTGCCGGCTTCGAACCGTGGTACTTATCCTATACCCCCGCGACGCCGCCATATCTGCGCCATTGGCTGACGCAGGAGTGGCGGCGTGAAAACGAGGAGGCCGTCTGCCCGTGGAGTCGCGACAACTGCGAACGCGGGGCGCATGGGGATCGATGGGATCGCAACGTCCCGCCCATCCATGAGCTCAATTTCCCGGGCTTCAGCCACGCCACCTGGATCGAGTGCTGCCTTCACAACGGACTGATCGAGGAGGCCCTGCAGGCCAGCATCGACCGCCTTAAGGATCAGACGACGCGCCTGCAGGCGGATTGGCACGACGCGCGCGAACGCCACAGCAACGCCCTTCTGCGGCGCTGGAGCACCGAAACAGAACAGGAGGGCCATCAATGACCCGCATTTACGAACGCCAGACCGATGGGCTCTTCCTTGCCGGCTTCGAGCGGAACCCGGCATTCGCGGCAGCATTCCTCGGCGCCATCGACGGGGTGCCAGGCAACCGGGTGCGCAGCGTTGCCAGCCAGACCCGCCATCGGGGCACCGGACAGGCAGGCACCATCGATCTCGAGATCACACTCGAGGACGGCTCGATCCTGCTTGTCGAAAACAAGATCGACGCGGGCTATAGCGTCACGCGCGTCGGCGATCCCCAGCCTGACCGCTATCGGGCCAGCGTCGCCGCGCTGCGCGCGTCGGGCCGCAACGCGGCGTCGGTGCTGCTGGCACCCGAGGTCTATCTGCGGGGCACCCGGCACGCCGCAGCGTTCGACCATCAGATCAGCTACGAAGCGCTGCGTCCGGTCTTCCACGGCGACGACATTGCGCTGCTCGACGCCGCGATCCTGCAGGCCGTGACCCCGTACGATCCCGAACCCAACCCATCAAGCGCCACCTTTTTCGCCGCATATGCGGATTTCGCTCGCCACCATTTCCCCGAACTGGTGATCAAGCGGAATCCGAACGGCAACGGCGTGCGGCCGACCGAATCCCGGACCATATACTTCGACGTGCAGCGAACCCTGCGCGACTGGGCGCATCTGCCCCGCCCGCGCATGTCGCTGCAATGCCGCGATAGCGCGGCGCCCTCGGCTTCGGTGAAGATCATGCTGGGTGGCTGGGCCGCTCGTGCGCGAACCATGCGCGCGCCCGACAGTTTCGCGGAAACGGGCGGATACATCCGGCCGGCAGGCCGTTCGCTCGGCTTCGTCGTCGACACGCCGCAACTTGACACGCAGATGCCCTTCGACGCTCAGGTTCCTGCGGTGGAGGAAGGGCTCGAGGCGGCCCGGCGACTCGCTGCGTGGTGGAACCACCATGCCGACCAGATATCGGCCTGAAATGAAGAGGGAAAGCGAATGAGTCACATCGACAGCACCATTGCACGGATCCCGACAATGACAG
Source organism: Rhodovulum strictum (assembly GCF_009649175.1). Classification (GTDB taxonomy): domain Bacteria; phylum Pseudomonadota; class Alphaproteobacteria; order Rhodobacterales; family Rhodobacteraceae; genus Rhodovulum; species Rhodovulum strictum. Next base: position 43,546 of record NZ_WJPO01000032.1, read on the forward strand.
CCAGGGAGCGGTCCACCTGGCAACACAAGGCTGACGCCGTTCTGCAGAAGAAACCCGGGAATGCCGACGCGCTACGGCTGCTCGGCGCTCTGGATGCGTTTGAATCGGGACAATCAGGTTCCGCGAGTCTTGAAGTGACCGGCCTCCTCGCCTGGGAGAAGTACGATCGAGGAACCGAGACGCCATTTCGAGCCTTCCACGGGGACCGGGTCGTCGGACGCATCGTCAAGAGCGCCACGCACACCGCCAATCGCAAGCAGGTGTATTCCGTCGAGATCCTTGGCCAGGCGCTGTCTGGCAGGTGGGAGAACATCAGCGATGCGCGCAAGGCCGGAGAGGCGGCTTATGCCCAGATGCAATCGGATACACCAACATGACGGTCCTTCTCTCCACATGTCCGCCACCGGCCGAACACCGCGTGATCGATGTTGTCGGCGCCGTGGGTGTTTCCCACAAGACATTCATGCAGGGCCCTGATCTCGGAGTGGCGCTCGAAGCGTGCCGAGAAGGTCTTCGCAGACGGGCGGAAGAGCTCGGCGCTAACTTCGTTGCCGGCTGCCATTTTCAGGTCGATTTCAACGCGAGCGTTGCAAATGTCACCGGCTTCGGCACAGCAGTGAGATTGCTTAGCGGGAAGGATGCGTGACGGCCGGTTGTCTCCATCCGCTTGATCCATGGCAACGGCACGTCTCATGGCAGCAGGGGGTTTCGGCACGGGGCAAAGCGCGGAGCAGGGTGGCCGAGACAGACTTCACTCCGACAGGTGATCATGTCGATGACAATTCCGTGGCCGACGCATAGGGTGGCAGCAAGGAATGACGTGATTCAAAAGGCGGGACTGCGTGGCGGAAGGACAGCTAGAGACAGTGTTGGCGGAACTGGCGCGTTTGCGCGAAGACGATGGCGCGCGCCGCGAGGTTCTCGACAGGGCCAGTGTCTCGATGCTCCATAGGCCGGCGCTGGGCGGCCAGCTGATCGCAAGGATCTGCGCGACCGAAGAGACCGCGCCGGAGCTGGAGCCCCTTACCGAACTGCTGGGGTCGGCTCTGGACGCCGCCCGGATCGCGCGCGAGAACCGGAAGAAGCGCGGCAGCGCTTTCCTCCAGACCTTGGGCGATGCGGTTGCCCTGGCATCCGGGCAGGGCCGGTTGTCCCCGTTCCACCGGCTGCTTCTAGCCAGCGCGTGGACCCGAAACGGACTGGCTGCGCCGGCTTCTCTGGAACTGTCTGCAACGGACATCGACGCATCCGGCCTTGCGCCTGGCATCCCGGACCGCACGGAGGCCGATGCCCTGCTGGATGATCTTTTCCAGAACCTGATCGAGCAGACAGAAGGCGATGCGCTCGCGCTGCATGCCGCCTTGACCGAGACCTTCCCGGCCATGCCGCCCGAGATGCGCTGGCATGTCATCCGGGTGTCGACGGAACGCGCTGAACCCATCCATGCGCGGCTGACGTGCTTCTGGCTACTCGACCGGGACGCCGCGATCCGCATCGCAGCAGCCCGTGCGCTTGCCGATCGGGCCGCAAGCGGCGCGCTCACGGCCGAACTGGCCGGCCGGATCGTGGTGTTGCGCAACTGGATGCCACCGGACGAAGCACGCGGCCTGGTCGACAAGGCCGTGAAGCTGTCCATGCGATCCGGACTGACGGCAGGAGTCACACCGGCGCCTTGGACCACTCATTCCGTCATGGCGACGCTCCCCGACGGCGGTGGGGCGCAGAGCATCGCGATCTCGCTGCAATCGAGCGGCCGCCGGATGGTGGCGATGCTGCTGCTGAAACAGGGCCATGGGGTGAAGGACGCCTATACCATCGCCTGCACCTCGGCGAGCGAACAGAAGGCGCTGATTCAGCGCGTCAAGGACGAGGCCGGCGCCGTCAGCGTGCCAGCGTCCTGGATGGAACATGCCCTGTCGGTTGCGCTGGCCGATGGCCTCGCAACGGGAGTGCCCCCTGCCCCGGGTCTCGTCGAGATTGCGGAACTCTGCGGCTTGGACCGGCTGCGCGCCGAGGCCGTTACCACCGAGGCACTGATTGACGCCCTCCCGGCGGCGGAAAGGTTGCGGAGCCTCTCCGCACAGGCGCGCGGCAAGCTGATCAATGCCAGCGAGGGGTGGTGGGATCGTCACGAGATCGTCCAGAGCTGGTTCGAGGAAAGCGATCCCGCACATGAGGTTCTGGAGGGCACACGCAGTCCGCGCGGCGTGGAGGCCGCACTCTGGCGATGGCTCGACACAAGGCGGGACTACTGGGCGCGCGTGGTGGCGCGGGCGGCCGATGTGCTTGCAGCAGCGGGGGATCAGGACGCCGACAGCTTCACAGTCACCGCGATGGCGCTAGTTGAAGGGCGCGATCTGAAGAAGATCCCGGTGATGCATGATGTGCATGAGCAGACCATAGAGGCCTGGGTTTTCGACGACCCCGACGCGGATCAGGACGCCACACTCGAGGAATGGGTCGAGGACGCGGAGCCGAAGTCTCCGAAGCCCGAGCGCAAGGGCGAGCTGGCACGCCTGCTGAAGGGCGCGGCCATCACGGCAGACTGGATCGACGGCTTCCTGATGGCGATCACCCTCGCACCGAAGATGATCGCGCCAAACAGATGGCTTCCCGAGATCCTCGGAAGCGCCGTTGCCGGCCTGACGTCGGACAGCCTCCAGCGCTTCGCCGATCTGATCCTGATGCGCGCCAACGCCAGCGTGGAGCAGGCGGAGAGCCCGGCCGAATTCGCCGCAGCGATGTCCAGGCGCAGCAGCATGGCCTCACGCGACTGGGCGGCGGGTTTCAGCTATGCCACAGGGCACTTTCGGTCGTCATGGCCAGCCAGGTCGACCACGCCAGACGACCGAGCGATGATCCATCGGATCTCGGACGCCATGTCGACGGGGTTCACCGCGTCAGGGGTGAAGACCCTTGGCCAGTGGATTTCCGCAAG
>NZ_WJPO01000033.1 GCF_009649175.1 Rhodovulum strictum
AAGACCTTCCTTTCCGCCATCGCCCTCGCCGCAACCGTCCTGTTCTGGCTTTGACGATCAATGAGTCTGGAGCCTAGTCGAACGGCTTGACCATGCGGGTCATCGTGCCGTCCTTGCGCACGAACTGCCCGATCAGGGCCACGCCGACATGCAGCACGATCAGCAGGAGCAACGCCGCGCGCAGCGCGGAATGAACCCCGCCCGCCCAGGCCGCGCCCTGCGACCAGGCGACCATGCCCGAGACCGGCAACAGCACCATCAGTAGATAGAACAGCCCATGCGTCACCCGCGCCGCCATCACCTGCGCGGCCGAATGGCCCGGATCGGGCGCAGGCACGCCATGCAGCATCCTGAGCCCGATTCGCCAGAAGGCCAGAACCATGATGACAAGGCCCAGGGCGATATGAAGCGTGACGCCCAGGGTAAAGGTCTGCGTCCCCGTCTCGAGCATCCGGCCAAAGGCATGGGACATGCCCTCGGCGAACAGGAACTGCACCACGACAAGCCCCGCAACCGCCCAGTGCAGACGGATCTGCATGCGGGAATAACCGGACACCGACATTTCTTGCCCTCCGCAGGTCGTTTCCAAAGCCGACCGCCGAAGGCCCGGCGATCAGTAGATGGCGCGCGCCACCTTCCAGGATACCGGCAGCGCGATCACGAAACCCACCGCAGCGGCGGCGAGGATCGGAACGGTCGTGCCGTAGCCTGCGACAAGGACGGCGACGATGCCGATCCCCATCAGGGTAGCCGAAATGAGCAGGAACAGGACTGCGGCGAGCCGAAGCATGGGGGCCTCCGAGGCTGGAATTGAACCAATGCCAAGGAAACCCCCGGCAGCCCGCGCCGGCCTTGATCCAGCGCAAGCTGCGTCAGAATGACCAGACGCGGGCCGAACGCTCCAGCAGCGCCTCGGCCATGGCGGGCGGTTCGGCGACGCCCACGCCCTCGATCAGCGCCGCGGCATCCGCACCCTTGCCCGGCAGGTAGATCGCGCAGACCTCGACCGTCGCGCCCTTTTCGATTGCCGCCTTCAACAGACCCTGCGGGCTGGCGCCGCGCGGCGGCTGGGGCGCGGTGGCGGTGTCGGGCGCATCGCTCAGCGCGATGTCACCGGCCGGACCGCACAACAGGATGCGCGTCGGCACGCCGCGGTCGATGGCCTGGTTGATAAGCACCATGCTCATCAGCTGGGTCTGCGGCTCGGCAGCGGTGACGACGCCGACCAGCGAGGCCGCATCCTCGGCGGCGGCGACGGTTGCGCTCAGCAGCATGGCACAGGCACTGGCCCTGATGGTTGCGATCATGGTGATCTCCCTTTTCCATCGGTTTCGGTGGTATCGGCCTAGCGCATCGGTCCGGGCGGGTATGTGACTTGTTCACATTGCGGCCGCGGCAGGCCGGACCCGTGCTATGCTGGCGCGACCGCACAAAGGGGGGTGCCATGATCACACTGGACGATATCGAGGATTTCACCGACCTCACCCGCGACGAAATCGCCGCCATCGCCGAGCACGAGCAGATCCCCGAGGCGGATGCCGCCCTGCTGGCCGATTACCTGATGCATGCCCATCACGGGGCGCAAAAGGTGCTGGCGATGATCAGCGAGGATATCCGCAACGCGCTGCATGCCGACGATCTGCCCCATGCGCGGGCGCTTTACGCGGTGCTGCACCGTTTCATCGCGGACCACCCCGACGCGGTACGGGGGGCAGAGTAGCCGCGCGCTGGCAACGGAACCCCGGATGATACGGCGGCCGGGGACGATGCGCGCCGGGGTCTGGACCGCATGGCGCGTCGGCTCAGAACGCCTGCGCGGCGGTGATGGCGCGCTGCCAGCGGGCATAGCGCGCGGCGCGTTCGTCGGGGTCCATCGCGGGGACAAAGCTGCGCTCCAGCGCCCAGGTCTGGGCGAATTCCGCCATCCCGGGATAGACCCCCGCCCGCTGTCCGGCGAGCCATGCCGCCCCCATTGCCGTCGTCTCGACCACGCGGGGGCGGTCCACGCGCGCACCCAGGATGTCGGACAGGAACTGCATCGCCCAGTCCGACGCGCTCAGGCCGCCATCGACGCGCAGCGCGGTATCGCCCTGCCCCGCCCAGTCGGCGCGCATCGCCTCAAGCAGATCGCGGGTCTGGAAGCCGACGCTTTCCAGCGCGGCGCGGGCCAGTTCCTCGGGGCCGGAATTGCGGGTCAGTCCGAACACGGCACCGCGGCATTCCGCGTTCCAGTAGGGCGCGCCCAGCCCGGTAAAGGCGGGCACAAGGACAACGCCCTGGCCCGGGTCGGCCGCCTGGGCCAACGCCTGGGTCTCGGAGGCGCTGCGGATGATCCGCAGGCCGTCACGCAGCCATTGCACAACGGCGCCGGCGATGAAGATCGACCCTTCCAGCGCATAGGTCGGTCGCCCCTCCATCTGATAGGCGATGGTGGTCAGCAGCCGGTTCTGCGAGGCGACAGGCTCGGCGCCGGTGTTCAGCAGCGCGAAACAGCCCGTGCCATAGGTCGATTTCATCATGCCGGGCGCAAAACAAGCCTGGCCGATGGTCGCGGCCTGCTGGTCGCCCGCGATGCCGAGGATCGGGATTTCCCGCCCGAACAGATCGGGCCGCGTCACCCCGAAGTCGGCCGCGCAATCGCGCACTTCGGGCAGCAGGGCCATGGGAATGCCAAGCAGCGCGCACATCTCGTCGGACCAGCGGCCCCGACGGATATCATAGAGCATGGTGCGCGCGGCATTGGTGGCATCGGTGGCATGAACCTTGCCGCCCGTCAGGTTCCACAACAGCCAGCTGTCGACCGTGCCAAAGGCCAGTTCGCCGCGTTCGGCGCGCGCCCGGGCGCCCTCGACATGATCAAGGATCCATTTCAGCTTGGTGCCCGAGAAATAGGGATCGAGCAGCAGACCGGTGCTGTGCGTCACCTTGGCCTCGTGCCCGGCATCGCGCAGCGCCTTGCAGGTCGCGGCGGTGCGGCGGTCCTGCCAGACGATGGCACGGTGGATCGGCTTGCCGGTCGCGCGATCCCAGACCAGCGTCGTCTCGCGCTGGTTGGTGATGCCGATGGCGGCAATGTCGCCGGCCCGGGCGCCCGCCTTCTCGATGGCCGCCCGGGCCGTCGCGGCGGTGCTCGACCACAGATCCGAGGGATCATGCTCGACCCAGCCGCTGGCGGGATAGTGCTGGGGGAATTCCTCTTGCGCTATGGCAACGACGTTCAGTCCGGGGCCGAACAGGATCGCGCGGGAGGACGTGGTGCCCTGGTCGATGGCAAGGATATGGATCATGGCAAGGCTCCCTCGGTCTTCCTCCGGGCCGCGGCGCAGGCGCGGGCACCGCCGCCCCAGTCTTGCCCAACCGGCGATCCCTGACCAGCCCCGGCCAGCCACTCATTCCGCGGCAGCGGGGGGCACGGCGCGCCGCCCGGCCATCCAGCGATCAAGCGCGGCGGCCTGATCGGCACGCATCCGCAACCCCAGCTTGCCGCGCCGCCACAGCACATCCTCGGCAGTGCGGGCGAATTCCTGCGCCATCAGCCAGTCCACCTCGCGCGCGGTCAGGTCGGCACCGAAGACCCGCCCCAGCTCGGCTGCGCCCCGCGCCCCACCCAGAAGCGCCCAAGCCTCGGTGCCATAGGCGCGCGCCAGCCGTCGCGCATGGGCGGGGGCAAGAAAGGGATAATCGGCACCAAGCCGCGCCACCAGCGCATCGAACCCATCCACCGGGAAATCGCCGCCGGGCAGCGGCACCCCAGCGGTCCAGCCCGGCCGAAGTCCCGGGAAATGCGGCGAAAGCCGGTCCAGCGCCGCCTCGGCCAGCCGCCGATAGGTGGTGATCTTGCCGCCAAGGACATGCAGAACCGGCGCGCCGCACCCGGCGTCAAGCCGCAGCCTGTAGTCCCGCGTTGCCGCCGCAGCGCTTGCAGCCCCGTCATCAAGCAGCGGCCGCAGGCCGGAAAAGGTCCAGACCACATCCCCGGCGCCGATCGGATGGCGCAGGTAGCGGTTGACGCAAGCGATCAGGTAATCCTGTTCCCCGGGCGTGCAACCGGGCCGTGTCGCGGGGTCGGGATGGTCGATATCGGTGGTGCCGATCAGGGTGAAATCATCCTCATAGGGGATCGCAAAGACGATCCGGCCATCTAACCCCTGAAAGACATAGCCCTTGTCATGCGCAAACAGCTGCCGGGTCACGACATGGCTGCCCCGCACCAGCCGCAGCCTGTCGCGCGCGGGCTGGCCAAGAACGCCCGAAACCACCTCGCCCGCCCAAGGCCCGGCGGCATTGACCAGCGCGCGGGACCGGTGGATGTGGCGCGCGCCGGTTTCGGTATCTTGCGTTTCGACCACCCAGAGCCCGTCTGCGCGCCTTGCCGAAACAACCCGCATGCGCGTCAGGATCGTGGCCCCGCGCGCCGCGGCATCGCGGGCGTTCAGCACGACAAGCCGCGAATCCGCGACCCCGCAATCGGAATACTCGAAGCCAGGGGCAAGATGTTCGGCCAGCGGCGCGCCCTCGGGACTGCGGCGCAGGTCGAGCCTGCGCGACCCCGGCAGGATCGTCCGTGCGCCAAGCCGGTCATAGATCGCCAGCCCCAGCCGGATCAGCCAGCCCGGCCGCCGCCCACGCATCCAGGGCAGGATCCGCGCGACCGGCCAGGAACCGGGATTTGCCGCGCCGGATTGCATATCCTCATGAACAGGAATGACAAATCGCATCGACCAAGCAATATGCGGCATCGCCCGCAACAGCGTCTCGCGTTCATTCAGCGCCTCGCGCACAAGGCGGAACTCGAAATATTCGAGATAGCGCAACCCGCCATGCAGCAGCTTGGTCGAGGCCGAGGAGGTCGCCGCGCCCAAGTCGCCCCTCTCGGCCAAACGCACCGTCAGCCCGCGCCCCGCCGCATCGCGGGCAATGCCGACACCGTTGATCCCGCCACCGATGACGAACAGATCGGCCGGGCTATCGGGGGGCGCTTCCGTCATGTGACCCTCCATCGGGATCTGGCGCAGGGTGACACGGACAAGGCAAAAAGGAAAGCCATATGCTTTCGCTTTAACGCGATTTTATCCCAGTATGCGTGACACTCTTCGGAACTCGCAGCAATCAGAACTTTCGATTGCGTACCTGACGCCCCCATGCCACGGTAAGCGAAAGGCCCGAACCCATGTCGCAGACGATCCGCCACCCGGAAATCCTGGATATCGCCCGGCGCGAGGGCAAGGTCACCGTCGAGGCGCTGGCCGCGCATTTCGGCGTGACGCTGCAAACCATCCGCCGCGATCTGGCCGATCTGGCCGAGGCGGGGCGGCTGGAACGGGTCCATGGCGGGGCGGTCCTGCCCTCGGGCACGGCGAATATCGGCTATCAGGCACGCCGCGCACTTCACCTGCCGGCCAAGCGCGCCATCGCACGCGCCTGCGCCGCCCGCGTGCCCGGCGCCATGTCGCTGTTTCTCAGCATCGGGACCACCACCGAGGCCGTGGCGCAGGAATTGCTGCATCATGCCGAACTGATGCTGGTCACCAACAATATCAATGTCGCCAACATTCTGGTGGCCAACGAAAGTTGCCAGATCATCGTCACCGGCGGCACGCTGCGGCGCGCGGATGGCGGGCTGATCGGCACGCTGGCGACCGAGACGATCCGCCAGTTCAAGTTCGATCTTGCGGTGATCGGCTGCTCGGCGCTTGATTCCGATGGCGATCTGCTGGATTTCGACATCCAGGAGGTCGGCGTCAGCCAGGCGATCCTGCGCCAGTCGCGGCGCACCTTTCTGGTGGCGGATCACTCCAAGTTCCAGCGCTCGGCGCCCGCGCGCATCGCCCCGCTGGCCGAGATCGACAGCTTCTTCACCGACCGCCCGCTGCCGCCCGATCTGGCCGCGCGCTGTGCCGACTGGGGCACCGAGGTCGTCCTTTGCACCTGACCCTTTCCGCACAAGACACGCAGCCGGGCACCCCCGCCCGGCCGATCCCCCAAGGAGATACCAGGCATGACCGAGCCGCTTTTTACCCTGGACGAGTTGCACAAGGCGGCGGATTTCGTGCATGCCCGTATGCCGCCCACCCCGCAATATGCCTGGCCCCTGCTGGCCGAGGCCATCGGCACCGAAACCTGGGTCAAGCACGAAAACCACACCCCGACCGGCGCCTTCAAGATCCGCGGCGCGCATACCTTCATCGACTGGCTGAAGCGCACGCAGCCCGACTGTCCCGGCATCGTCACCGCGACGCGGGGCAATCACGGGCAGGGGCAGGCGCTGGCGGCACGGGCGGCGGGGATGGTCGCCAGGGTCTATGTCCCCGAGGGCAATTCGGTGGAAAAGAACGCCGCGATGCGCGCCTTCGGGGCCGAGCTGATCGTTCATGGCGCCGATTTCGATGCCGCGCGGCAAGAGGCCCAGCGCGTGGCCAAGGCCGAGGGGCTGGCCTTCGTACCGCCCTATCACCGCGAACTGGTGCGCGGCGTCGCGACCTATGCGCTGGAGCTGTTCACCGCCCTGCCCGACCTGCATACGGTCTATGTGCCGATCGGCTGCGGCTCGGGCATCTGCGGCACGATCGCGGCGCGCGATGCGCTGGGGCTGTCCACCCGGATCGTGGGGGTCGTGTCGGAAAACGCCGATTGCGTGCTGCGCTCGATGGCGGCGGGGGATTACGTCGAAACCGAAACCGCCCGCACCTTTGCCGACGGCATCGCCGTGCGCGTGCCGGTGCCCGAGGCGTTCGACATCTATGCCCGCGGCGCGGAACGGATCGTCACCGTCTCGGATGCCGAGGTGGCCGAGGCGATCCGGCTTTACTACCGCGCCACGCATAATCTGGCTGAGGGCGCAGGCGCGGCGGCGCTGGCCGCGCTGATGGCGGACCGCGCGATCATGGCCGGCAAGCGCGTCGGCGTGATCCTTTGCGGCGGCAATATAGATGGCGACTGGTTCGAAACGGTGCTGTCGGGGGGCGTGCCGCAGGTCTGAATGCGCTAAAGGAAGCTCAGCGCATCGGCCGTTTCGCAGGTGCCGCTACAGGTTCCGGGGCAGTAGATCGTGATGCTCCGCTCGTCGTGATACTCGATCTCGGGCTGGAAGAAGCGCCGGTCATGGGGTTCGTAGAACCCGCCAAGCGTCAGCCCCGCCTGCGGAAAGCACAATTGTTCCTGGCACAGAGCGACATTGCCCAGCCGTTCCTCAAGCCGGCGGACGATCTCGGACGGGTCGGTGGCGAAGAAATCCTCGCCCTCGAACAGTACGCCCTGCACATGGCGGCTGGACACGATTCGCACCAGCCCGCCATCGCGATACTCACAGATCGGAAGGCCCAGCCCACGATATTCCATCTGGCGCCCGCCCGCGCCGCGATAGACATGCTGCGGCCGCCCCATCACCGGCAGCGCCTCGACCTCTTCGCGAGTCATGCCCAGCCGCAGCGGGCCTATGCCTTCCCCGGGCGCGATGCTCCAATCCATGTTTCTTCCCCCTCCTCGCCGACTTCACGGAACATAAGTGTCCCGGCGCGGCGCGGAAAGGGGGTAATGGACAAGCTCGGTGTAACACGCGGAGCCATGCCCAAGATCCGAGCGGTAAAGCCCGAATCCGGTCACCGGGAACGGCCCGGCGCGGAAATCGGCTCGGGCAGCGATGGCGCGTTCCAGCCGGTCGCGGCCGGACGCGGTCGGGTCGAGATAGGCCAGCGACACATGCGGCGTGTAGCGGCGCCGTTCGATGCTGGCCCCGGCCCCGCGCGCGGCCTGTTCCAGCTTGGATTGCAGATGCCGCAACTCTGCGCTTTCGCCGACCCCGGCATAGGCCAGCCGCGGCCGTCCCCCGCCGAACAGCCCCAGACCGTCAAGCGTCAGATCGAAACCGGGCGGGTTGATCGCCGAAAAGGCCAGGTGCACGTCGTCCAGAACCGGCTCGGGCAGTTCGCCCAGAAAGACCAGCGTCAGGTGCAGGTTCTCGGGCGGGACGGGACGTTTCACCGGCAGGCTTTCCTGCACCCTGACCAGCGCGGCGCGGATATCGTCCGGCATGTCGATGGCGGCGAAGGCGCGGATCATGGCGGGTCTCTCTTTGCCACGCACTTGCGTCGCGAAAGCGCGCGTAGCATGGCCGGATTATCGGCATCGTGCAAGTCTGCGAGAGCAGGAGGCGGGGCGGAAAGCGGCGATCCGCCGCAGTTTTCCATCGCTTTCCTTTGGCGTTGGGCCTTGGGTTAGAGAAACGTGACTACAGCCTGACGGTGTTTGCAAAGTGCAACTTCTGGATCGCGGCAAGGCGGTCCATCACCGTGGCAACAGCGCCTCGATCTGGCGGGTCACGGCACCGGATTCCGGTTTGGTCATCGAGCCCCAGGTCGCCACCAGTTCGCCCGCGGGGCCGATCAGTACCTTGTTGAAATTCCATCGCGGTGCAAAGCCATGTTCGGCCGCCAGCCAGCGGTAGAACGGGTGCGCATTGCTTCCCTTGACATGGGTGATCTCGGTCATCGGCAAGGTCAGGCCGAAATTGACGTCGCAGAATTCCTTGACCTTGGCCTCGCTGGCCAGTTCCTGGTTGAAATCGTTCGAGGGCACCGCCAGCACGACCAGCCCGCGCGGCCCATAGCGTTCATGCAACCGCTGAAGACCGTCATATTGCGGCGTGAACCCGCATTGCGAGGCGGTGTTGACCACCAGGATCGGACGCCCCCGGAAACCCTCCAGCGCGATGTCGCCGCCGTCGATCGAGGCAAAGGAAAAGCCCGGCGCGGCCATGGCCGAGGGGGCGGCGGCGCTCAGTCCAAGCGACAGGAGCAGGGCAATAAGTCGCATCGGGTCAATCCTTGGCTTCTGCTTTGTCCCTGTGCCAGATATCGCGCCCCCCCGCCCGGTCAAGCGCCGCGCCCCGCGTTGCATTCCCCGGCGCGGTGGTTATCTCTTGGTCAGGTTCTGCCACGATGATCGACAGATGATCCGCTATTCGCTCGATTGCGCCGCGGGACACCGGTTCGAAAGCTGGTTCCAGTCGGCCGATGCCTTCGACAAGCTGCATGCCGGGGGGCTCGTGGCCTGTGCGGTCTGTGGCGGCACCGATGTTTCCAAGGGCTTGATGGCCCCATCCGTCGCCACCGACCGCCCCGCGCCCGAACGCCCGCTGTCGCAACCGGCAAGCCCCGCCGAACGGGCGCTGGCCGATCTGCGCCGCCGGATCGAGACCGAATCCGATTATGTCGGGCTGCGTTTCGCGCAAGAGGCGCGCGACATGCATGAAGGCCTGACGCCCCATCGCACGATCCATGGCGAGGCAAGGCTGGACGAGGCGAAGAAGCTGATCGAGGAGGGCGTGCCCATCGCCCCCCTGCCCTTCCCGCTTGGCCGCAAGACGAACTGACGCGGCGCCCCGTTGCGTCATCCGGCGCCGCAGTCTGCCTGCCGGCGCAAGACGATGGATCGCGCGGGCCGAACGGCCCGGCCGGGGCATCCGCCCGAGCATTCCCCGTTGCAAGCCCGCTTGCCCTTTGGCAGCCGCGCCCTTATGAAACGCGCGGATAATTGCGGGGCACAGGGCGCCAGATGCCGGTCTTGGTGATGAAATTCGGGGGCACCTCGGTTGCGGATCTGGGCCGCATCCGGAACGCTGCCGAAAAGGTCAAGCGCGAGGTCGAGCGCGGGTTCGACGTGATCGTCGTGGTCTCGGCGATGTCGGGCAAGACCAACGAACTGGTCGGCTGGGTCGAACAGACCTCGCCGCTGTTCGATGCGCGCGAATATGATGCCGTTGTCAGTTCCGGCGAGAACGTGACCGCGGGCCTGATGGCGCTGATGCTTCAGGAAATGGATGTGCCTGCGCGCAGCTGGCAGGGCTGGCAGGTGCCGCTCAGGACGACCAGCGCCCATTCCGCCGCCCGGATCGAGGAAATCCCGCGCGCCAATATCGACCAGAAATTCGCCGAAGGCATGAAGGTCGCCGTGGTTGCCGGGTTCCAGGGCATCAGCCCCGAGGGCCGGATCACCACGCTGGGCCGCGGCGGGTCCGACACCACCGCCGTCGCCTTTGCCGCCGCCTTCGACGCAGTGCGCTGCGACATCTATACCGATGTCGATGGCGTCTATACCACCGATCCCCGGATCGAGAGCAAGGCGCGCAGGCTTGACCGGATCGCCTTCGAGGAGATGCTGGAACTGGCGAGCCTTGGCGCCAAGGTGCTTCAGACGCGCTCGGTCGAACTGGCGATGCGCTACAAGGTGAAACTGAGGGTATTGTCGAGCTTCGAGGATACCGACGAGAATTCCGGCACGCTCGTCTGCGACGAGGAGGATATTGTGGAACAGAACGTGGTTTCCGGCGTCGCCTATTCCCGCGACGAAGCCAAGATGACGCTGATCTCGGTCGCCGACCGCCCCGGCATCGCGGCGGCGATCTTCGGCCCGCTGTCCAGGGCGGGCGTCAACGTGGACATGATCGTGCAGAACATCTCGGAAGAGGGGCGCACCGACATGACCTTCTCCTGCCCGGTCAATCAGGTGGCCCGCGCCGAGGATGCGCTGACCCGCGCCAAGACGGATGGCGAGATCAATTTCCACGGGCTGGTGGCCGATACCGACGTAGCCAAGGTCTCGGTCGTGGGGATCGGCATGCGCAGCCATGCGGGCGTTGCCGCGCGCATGTTCGAGGCACTCGCCGCCGAGGGAATCAACATCAAGGTCATTGCAACCTCCGAGATCAAGATTTCCGTGCTGATCGACCGGAAATATATGGAACTTGCCGTGCAAGCTCTCCATGATGCGTTCGGACTGGACAAAGCAGCCTGACGCGGGGGCAGATGCCCGGACAGACCGACAGCGCAAGTCGCAGGCTGCTCGGCCGCCTGCGTGGTGCCCTAGCCGAACCCGGCGCGGGGCAGGAACGGCTTGATCGCATCACCACCATCATCGCCGAGCAGATGGGTACCGATGTCTGCTCGATCTACCTGTTCCGCGACCCCGACACGCTGGAGCTGTGCGCCACCGAGGGGCTGAAGCGCGAGGCCGTGCACCAGACCCGGCTGCGCGTCGGCGAGGGGCTGGTGGGCCGCGTCGCCAAGACCGCGCAACCCATCAATACCGGCAACGCGCCGCAGGAACGCGGGTTCCGCTACATGCCCGAGACCGGCGAGGAGGTGCTGTCCTCTTTCCTGGGCGTGCCGATCCAGCGGCTGGGCGAACGGCTGGGGGTGCTGGTGGTGCAGTCCCGCGAGGGGCGGCAATATTCCGAGGACGAGGTCTACGCCCTCGAGGTCGTCGCCATGGTGCTGGCCGAGATGACCGAGCTTGGCGCCTTCATCGGCGAGGGCGAGGCGCTGGCCGCGCTGCACCAGCGCCCGGTCATGTTCCACGGCACCGTCGGGCAAGAGGGCGTGGCTGTGGGCCACGCCTGGCTGCACGAACCCCGCGTCGTCGTCACCAACCCGATCGCCGACGACCCCGAAAAGGAACTGGCCCGGCTTGGCGAGGCGGTCGACCGGCTGCGCGTCACCGTGGACGAGATGCTGAGTTCGGCCCCACTGGGCGACAAGGACCAGTTGCAGGTTCTGGAAGCCTATCGGATGTTCGCCAATTCGCGCGGATGGAAGCGGCGGATGGAAGAGGACATCGCGCGCGGCCTGTCGGCCGAGGCGGCGGTGGAAAAGGAACAATCCGTCGCCCGCGCCCGGATGCAGACGGTGCCCGACCCCTATCTGCGCGAGCGGCTGCATGACCTTGACGACCTGTCGAACCGGCTGTTGCGCATCCTGACCGGCCAGGGCGAGCGGACCGGCGCCGAGCGCCCCGCCGATCCGATCCTGATCGCACGCAATATCGGGCCCGGCGAATTGCTGGAATATGGCCGCGCGCTCAAGGGGATCGTGCTGGAAGAAGGCTCGGTCGGCAGCCATGCCGCCATCGTGGCCCGCGCCTTTGCGATTCCGCTGGTGCTGCAAGCCAGCCGGATCACCACCGAGGCGCTGAACGGCGATCCGATCCTGCTGGATGGCGAACAGGGCATCGTCCATCTGCGCCCCGAGGAAACAGTGGCCGCCGCCTTTCGTGACAAGATGGCGATGCAGGCCAAGGCGCAGAAGCGCTATGCCGCGATCCGCAAGGAACCTGCGATCACGCTGTGCGGCCAGCGCATCGCGCTGCACATGAATGCCGGGCTGATGGCCGAACTGCCCTCGCTGGAAAGCTCGGGCGCCGAGGGCGTGGGCCTGTTCCGCACCGAATTGCAGTTCCTCGTCCGCTCCAAGGTGCCGCGCCGCAGCGAACTGGCCGCGCTTTACGCCCGCGTGATCGACGCCTCCGACGGCAAGCGCGTGGCCTTCCGCACGCTCGATATCGGCTCGGACAAGGTGCTGTCCTACATGAAGCCGCAGGAGGAACCGAACCCGGCGCTGGGCTGGCGGGCGATCCGGGTGGGGCTGGACCGGCCCGGCATGATGCGGATGCAGTTGCAGGCGCTGATCCGGGCCGCGAACGGGCGGCCGCTGACGGTGATGTTCCCCTTCGTCGCCCAGCTTGAGGAGTTCCGCGCCGCGCGCGACCATCTGCTGCGCGAGCTTGACCGCGAGGAACGGCTGGGCCGCGTCCTGCCCGAGCGGGTCGATATCGGCGCCATGCTGGAAACCCCCTCGATGGCCTTTGCCCCGCGCCAGTTCTTCGAGGAGGCCGATTTCATCTCGATCGGAGGCAATGACCTGAAACAGTTCTTCTTTGCCGCCGACCGCGAGAACGAGCGGGTTCGGCGGCGTTACGACACGCTGAATGTCAGCTTCCTGACCTTCCTCGAACAGATCGTGCGGCGCTGCGACGAGACGGAAACGCCGCTGTCCTTCTGCGGCGAGGATGCCGGGCGCCCGGTCGAGGCGCTGTGCCTTGCCGCCATCGGGTTCCGGGCCTTGTCGATGCGCCCTGCCTCGATCGGGCCTGTCAAGCATCTGTTGCGCAAGAGCGATCTGTCCGAGGCCCGCGCCGTGATAGACGCGGCCCGCGCCACGGGGGCGCAATCTGTCCGCCCGGCGGTGATGGACTGGCTCAGGCGCCGGGGCGAGTGATCCCCTGGCGTGCCCGAACCGGTCCCAGGCCGGACAGGATCGTTTCGTTCCCCTTCTCGGGATGGCGCGGGATCAGCAGCGCCAGCGCGATCGACACCGCCGCCATGCCAGCCGCCAGCAGGAACACCCCGCCCGGCGAGGTGACCCACAGATAGCCCAGCGCCGCGGGCAGGAAGACCGCTGCGATATGGTTGATGGTAAAGGCCACCGCCGCAGTGGGGGCAATGTCGCCCGGATCGGCGATCTTCTGGAAATAGGTCTTCAGTGCAAGGGCCAGCGCAAAGAACAGGTGATCCAGCACATAAAGCGCCGCAGCCAGCAGCACCCCCCAGCCGAACCAGTAGATCCCGCCATAGGCCAGGAACACCGCCGTCAGCCCCGCATATTCAAAGACCAGCGCGCGCCGTTCCCCCCATTTCGCCACCGCCCGCCCCAATAGCGGCGCCGCGGCCATGTTGGCGAGGAAATTGATCATGAAAAGCGCGGTCAGTTCATGCACCTCGAAGCCGAATTTCTCGACCATCATGAAGGCCGCGAACACGACAAAGATCTGCCGCCGCGCGCCCGACATGAATTGCAGCGCGTAGTAAAGCCAATAGCGCCGCCGCAGCACCAGCCGCCTGAGTTGCGGGTTCGGCGCCTCGAATTGCGGATAGGCGATCAGGCAGAAGATTGCGACCAGCGCGGTAAATCCCCCCGCCGTCAGGTAGACGAAATTGTAGGACAGATCGAACGCCTTCCAGGTCACCACCAACAGCCCATAGGCAATCAGCGAGGCCGCCGAGCCCGCCGCCAGCAACCAGCCCAGCACCTGCGGCGCGCGATCCTTGGGGATCCATTGCAGTTGCAGCGACTGGTTGACTGTCTCGAAATAGTGGAACCCGATCGAACTGATCAGCGTCACCGCCAGAAGCCCGCCGAGCGAGGGGAACCAGGCGGTGACCGCCGTCGCCACCCCCAGCATCACCAGCGAGATCAGCCCCAACACCTGTTCGCGCATGAACAGGATCAGCGCGATCACGCCGACTGCCAGAAAGCCGGGAATTTCGCGCACCGTATGCAGCCAGCCGATCTCGACCCCGGTGAACCCCGCCGCCTCGATTACGAAATTGTTCAGCAGCGCCGACCAGGTGGCAAAAGCCACGGGCATCGCAAAGGCCATCACGAACAACAGGCTGACCGGCCGCCGCCAGAGCGGCAGCGCGGCAGCATCCTCCAGCGGGAACGGCGACAGGCGGAACGGGCGGATCATGCCCTGCCATAGCCCCCCGCCCCGGTCTTGGCGAGGGGAATCCGGTTTGCAGCCCGTGCCCCGGGGCAATCCGGTCAGAACGTGAAGGTCGTCGAGATCGAGACGCTGCGGCCCGATTGTTCCAGACCGTTGGGATAGATCGTGTAGCCCCGGTCGAACACGTTATCGATACCGACCCGCAGCACCATGTCACCCAAAGGCCCCGCCCCCGGCGCCCATGTCGCGTAAAGGTCGAGCAGTTCGTAGCTGTCCCCGGGCGTGCCCGCCGCGGGCACCCTGTCCTGCCGCTTGGCAAAGGTGGCGCGCGCCCCCAGTTCCAGCCCCGCCATCGGGCGCAGGCCGAAACTTGCGGTCAGCCGGTCCTGCGGGATCGCGCCCAGCCATTGGCCATCGTCGCGCTGACCCCGCGCGATGCCAAGCCCCGCGCCGATGAACCAGTCCTGCGCGTCGTAATCCAGCTCCGCCTCGACGCCCCAGAGCTTGCCGTCCGCATTGTCGAAATTCGTGGTGCCCCCGGGGATGTTGACGACCTGCTCGATGTAATTGTCCACATCCGCGTGATAGGCGTTGACCGAGAAAGCCAGCCGGTCGCCCTCGCGCCAGAGCCCGCCGCGCTCGAACCGTGCGCCGATCTCGATCTGGGTGGATTCCTCGGGCTCCAGATCCGGGTTCGGCACGAAGAAATTGCCCGGGAAATGCATCCCGCTGTTGTAAAGCTCGGTCAGCGATGGCGCGCGATAGGCCCGTGCAAGGTTGCCGTAGATCTGCCAGTCGGCGGTGGGGCGGTAGCTGAGCCCGATCCGCGGCGACCAGAATTCGTTGCTGACATCCTGCAATCCGGCGCCGTCGGGCTTGCGCTCGTAGCGGTCGAAGCGCAGCCCCGCGATCAGGTCGAGGCCGGGCGCCAGCTTGGCCGTCGCCTCGGCAAAGGCGCCGAAGGTTGTCGCCTCGGCATCGGGGAAGGCGGGGCGCGGCGCGCCGTTGCGCAGCCCCTCCTGGGTGTCGCGAAGCGCCGACAGCCCGTAGACCAGTTCGACCGGCAGGCCAAGATCCAGCTTCGAGCGGTTCGTGATCTCCAGCCCCAGCGTGTCATAGCGCGTCTCGTCGCGGCGCGGCGCGGACACGCGGTCTTCGGTGATCTTCAGCCAATCGGCATGGAACAGCACCGACATATCCACCAGTTCCGAGCCCTCGGGCGCATAGTCCCAACTCAGCCGCAGGTTTCGCGTCCGCGCCTCGCGGTCGACCAACGGGTTCGAGGCGGTCGGGATGCCGTTCGAATTCGCCGCCGTCTGGCCGTCATCCCCGAAGGCCGAATAGCTGAACTCCAGCCGGTTGCCCTCGGTCGGCTGATAGCCGATCTTCACCATCCCGCTTGTCTGGTCGATCTGCGAGAACGGGATCGCGTTGCCCGAACCGTCTTTCAGATCGGCCCCGATATTCCGTCCGCCCAGGAACAGCAGCGCATCCCAGTCGCCCCAATCGGCAAAGACCGTGGTCGAGCCGTTCCATTGCTGCCCGTTCGAGGTGTAGCCCAGCTTGATCCGCGCCCCGATGGTCTGGCCGGGGGCCAGCAGATCGGCGGCATCGACCGTCTCGAACGCGATCACCCCGCCCAGCGCACCCGAGCCATACAGCGTGGACCCGCCACCGCGCACCACCTCGACCCGGCGCAACAGGTCGGGGTCGATGAAGAACCGCCCGCGATGGCCCTGGTTGTAGTTGAACCGCCCGCCATCGAAGCGCAGCACGATCTGCTGATCGCGGAAGCCGCGGATATTCGGCTCCTGCGAGATCGCGCGCGGACCGCCATAGATCGTGACGCCGGGCATGTCGCCGATCAAGCTCTGGATGTCGCTGGCCTGGCGGTTCTGAAGCTCCTCGCCCGCCCGCACCGAGGCGGAAACCGGTGTGTCCAGCAACGCGCGCTGGTCGCGAAACGCGGTTTCCAGAAAGATCGGGTCAAGGACAAAGGTATTGTCCTGAGCCACGGCCCCGCTGGCGGCAATGGTGGCGGCAATCGAAATGGCGGTCCGGCGCATGATCCCTCGCGTTCTGGCTGGTTGCGCGTGGCCTGCCGACGGGTGGGACGCTGATCCTGATGCTGTTAATATAGCCTACAGAAGGGATCAAGTATTGCCAACCCCTCACATTGCCGCCAGCCCCCTTGCGCGGGCGGCGCGTTCGGCCGACAGCTTGGCGAACAAGGGGGATGGCGATGCTCGACGGGATCATGCGCCGGCTGATCGACCCGCCGCTCGACCGGGCGGGCCGGGCGCTGGCCGCGCGCGGGGTGACGGCGGATTCGGTGACGCTGGCCGGGCTGGCGCTGGGGCTGGTGGCGGCGGGGTTGATTGCGCTGGGGCTGACGCTGCTGGCGCTGCTGCCGCTTCTGGCCAGCCGTCTGGCCGACGGGCTGGACGGCGCGGTGGCGCGCGCCAGCCGCAAGACCGATTTCGGCGGCTTTCTCGATATCGTCAGCGATTTCCTTTTCTACGGCGCGGTGCCGCTGGGCTTCGTGCTGCTCGACCCGGCGGCGAACGGGGCGGCAGGCGCGTTCCTGCTGCTCAGCTTCTATGTCAACGGGGCAAGCTTTCTGGGTTTCGCCATCCTGGCCGAGCGGCGCCGGATGGAAACCCGCGCGCGGGGGGTGAAATCGCTCTATTTCACCGGCGGCCTGCTGGAGGGGACCGAAACCATCGCCTTCTTCGTCGCACTCTGCCTCTGGCCGGGCTGGTTCGCGCCACTGGCCTGGGGTTTCGGCGCGCTGTGCTTCGTCACCGCGGGCGCGCGGGTGCTGCTGGCCCGCCGGGTGTTCCCCCCCGAAGGCGACCGGCGCTGACCACCGGCAAGCCACTGCATGATCAAGAGCGAGCGGCCAGCGGCTGTCCGCCCCCGGTCTGGTGGCTGACCCGGGCCTGATCGCTCAGGGCGAGTTGCGCGGCCGCAAGCCGAGCGACAGGCACACGGAACGGCGAGCACGAGACATAATCGAACCCCGCCGCGCGGCAGAAGGCGATGGATTCGGCATTGCCGCCATGCTCGCCACAGATCGACAAGGTGACTTCGGGCCGGGCTTGCCGCCCGCGTTCTGCACCGATGCGCAGCAGTTCGCCCACCCCGTCGGCATCGAGAATGTGGAACGGATCCTCGGCAAAGACGCCCTGCTTGACGTAAGAGCCCATGAACCGCCCCGCATCGTCGCGCGACAGCCCATAGGTCATCTGCGTCAGGTCGTTCGTGCCGAAGCTGAGAAAGGCCGCATGCTGCACGATATCGCCCGCCCGCAGCGCCGCGCGCGGCGTCTCGACCATGACGCCCAGCCGATAGTCGAAATCGACCCCCCGCTCGGCGCGCACCGCAGCGGCCAGCGAATCGATCCGGGTCTTGACCAGCTCGACCTCGCGCATCGCAGAGACCAGCGGGATCATGATCTCGGGCACCACCGGATCGCCCCTGCGGCTGGCCTCGATCGTGGCCTCGAAGATCGCGCGGGCCTGCATGTCGTAGATCTCGGGGATGGTGATACCCAGCCGCACCCCGCGCATCCCCAGCATCGGGTTGAACTCGCTCAGCGCCTGAACCCGGCGCTGCACATCCGGCACCGCCATACCCAGCACATCGGCCAGATCCTTCACGCCCTCGCGCGATTGCGGCAGGAATTCATGCAGCGGCGGGTCGAACAGCCGGATGCAGACCGGCAGCCCCTGCATGATCTCGAACAGCCGCTTGAAATCCGCCCGCTGCATCGGCAACAGCCGCGCCAGCACCGCGGCGCGATCCTGTGGCCGGTCGGCAAAGATCATCTCGTGCATGACCGTCAGCCGGTCAGCCTCGAAGAACATGTGCTCGGTGCGGCACAGCCCGATCCCCTCGGCCCCGAAGCGGCGCGCAGTCTGGGCATCGGCGGGCGTGTCGGCATTGGCCCGCACGCCGATATCGCAGGCTTCGCCCGCCCAGCGCATGAGCGCATGGAACGCATCGTCCAGCGCGGGTTCCAGCATCTTGACCCCGCCCAGCAGTACCTGCCCGCTGGTGCCGTCCAGCGTGATGACATCGCCCTCATGCAGCTTGTGGCCGCCCGCGGTAATCAGCACCCCGTCGCGCCGGTTCAGCCGCATGTCGGAAATGCCGACGACACAGGGCACCCCCAGCCCCCGCGCGATCACCGCGGCATGGCTGGTCATGCCGCCGCGTTCGGTCATCACGCCGACCGCCGCATGCATCCCGCGAATATCCTCGGGCGTGGTTTCGCGGCGCACCAGGATACAGGGCTCGCCGCGCGCCGCGCTGGCCTGCGCCGCGGCCGAACCAAAGACCAGCCGCCCCGTTGCCGCGCCCGGGCTGGCCGCAATGCCCTGCGCGATGACGTGGCGCGGGCCGGTCGGATCGACCTGGCTGTGCAGCAACTCGCTGACCGCGCGCGGTTCGATCCGGCACAGCGCGTCCTCGCGGGCGATGATCCCCTCATCGGCCAGCATCACCGCGATCCGCACCGCACCGCGCGCGCTGCGCGGCACCCGCAGCGCATCCAGCACCCATAACCGGCCCGCCTCGACGGTGAAGTCGATCCGCATTTCCTCGCGCAGGTTCAGCCGACAGCTTTCGCCATAGCGGCGCAGTTGCGCGATCAGGTCCGGGCAGCGGTCCTCCAGCGCCTCGCCGCGCGGATCGCGGGCAAGAAACAGCGCCCCCTCGCGGACCGAGATCGCATCGCGGCCCTGGCTTTGCGGCAGATAGCGGCCCGAGATCCGGCGCTGGCCCGTCGTACCGTCTACGAACTGGATCACGCCCGACCCGCTTTCGCCCGGCCCCACCCCCAGAATCATCGCCTGCACCAGCATGCCCAGCCCCGCCTCGGCCGGCGCGCCCTTGGCCTGGCGCAAGAGCCGTGCGGTCGTGCCCTCCCATGCGCGGGCCATCGAGCGCAGAACCTCCAGCAATTGCCGCCCCGGATCCTGCGGAAAGGGCTCGTCGGTTTCCTCGGCATAGGCGTCAAGCGCGGCGCGCAGCGCGTCCCGGGACGGCGCCTCGGGTTCGAACATGTCGGGGTCCAGCCGCGCGACATGCACCGAAAATGCCTGGATGAAGCGCAGGTAAAGCGCGTTCGCCGCCGTCTCGCCATGGCTGTCACACAGCGCGGCATGGCGGGTGTCATTCATCCCGATATTCAGGATCGAGGCCGGGCCGCCCCAGTCCTGATTGGGCGAACTTGGCCGTACCGAGACCAGCGGCGCCTTGCCGAACAGCGACAGAAGTGCAGCGGTGTCGGGCACATGGCCCTGCGCCAGCCGGTGAACCGCGTCAAAGGACAGCGCCACCGTGCGCGGCACCGGCAGATCCATCCGCACCAGCCGTTGCAGGCATTTCGCCCGCGCACCGTGACGGTCGGCGGCGATGTCAGCCGAGCGGGTTATCTCGGTAAAGTCAATGATCTCCGCGTCTTTCTGCACTGCAGCGCCCTTTTATCCCTTCGCAGCATACGCCCATCGGGGCCTGTGGCAAGCGAAGCTTGGCGCAGGGGCTCAGCCGCCCTCGATCCGGGTCAGATCGGCGACGGACAGGCAGGTGGCGCGGATGCGGTGCAGCAGGTTCAGCCGGTTGCGCCGCAGGATCGGGTTCTCGGCGTTGATCTGCACCGCCTCGAAGAACGCGTCGATCGGCCCGCGCAGACTGGCCATCGCGGCCATGGCGGCGGCGAAATCCTCGGCGCCCATCGCGGGGCCGATTGCGGCCTCGGCGGCATCGAGCGCGGCGAACAGCGCCGTTTCGGCCGGATCCTCGGCGAATTTCGGATCGGCGCCAAAGGAGTATTCCACCCCGTCCTTCGCCTCGGCCTGGGTCAGGATGTTGTTCGCCCGCCGGAACCCCTGGACAAGGTTTTCGCCATCCTCGGTCCTGAGAACCGCATTCAGCGCCTCGGCCCGGCGAACCAGCAGCGTCAGGTCGTCATTGCCCGGCATCGACAGGCAGGCGTCGATCACATCGTGGCGGATGCCCTGGTCTTTCAGGAACACCTTGAGGCGGTCGTGGAAGAAGGCGAGGAGGTCGGAAGTCTTCTCAGTAGCTTCGGCGCGCCAGAACTCAGCCTTTTGGTAGTCGCCGCCACCGAAGCCTCCACCGGAAAGCATCACAAAGAACTCAATCAGAAAATCCGTTTGACCTCCAAAACCATAGCCATCGCCGTTTCGACCTTCACCACTTCTAACAACGTGCGAACGCATAAGGTGGCCCAACCCCATCTCACTTAGGCTCATTCGCACCCCATTCCCCAGCACCAGCCGGATCACCCCCAGCGCCGCGCGCCTCAGCGCGAAGGGGTCCTTCGACCCCGTGGGTTTCTCGTCGATAGCCCAGAAGCCGGTGAGGGTGTCCAGTTTGTCGGCCAGCGCCACGGCGACGGAGACCGGCTCGGTGGGCACGTCGTCGGAGGGGCCGAGGGGGGAGTAGTGGTCGCGGGCGGCGTTGGCCACGGCGTCGCCAAGGCCCGCCTCAAGGGCGTAGTAGCGGCCCATCGTGCCCTGCAATTCGGGAAACTCGTAGACCATGGACGACGCCAGATCCAGCTTGGCCACCCGCGCGGCCTGTGCCGCCAGATCGGGATCGGCGCCGACCAGCGGCTCGATCTCGCTTGCCAGCGCCTCGATCCGGGCGATGCGGTCGGCCTGGCTGCCCAGCTTGTTGTGGAACGTGACCTGGCCCAGCGCCGCGCGCCATTCCTCCATCCCCGCACGGGCCACGGCAAGGTCGTTTCCCCAGAAAAACGCCGCATCCGACAGCCGCGCGGCCAGCACTTTTCCGTTCCCATGCAGGATGGTTTCGCCATTATCGGGCGTTTCGCGGTTCGCGACTGTCACAAATCGAACAATCCGGCCCGTTCCGGGGTCGCGCACCGAAAAGAACTTCTGATGCTCCTTCATCGAGGTCTGCAACACCTCGGCCGGCAGGCTCAGGAACTCCTCGCGGATCGCGCCCATCAGCACGACAGGCCATTCCACCAGCCCCGCCACCTCGGCCAGCAAGCCGCGATCCTCGACCAGTTCCAGCCCCTGGGCAAAGGCGGCATTGGTGGCCTCGTGCCAGATATGCGCGGCGCGCTCGTCCTGATCCAGCATCACGAAACCGCGTTTCAGCTTGGCCTGATAATCCTCGATCCCCGTCACCCGGAACGGTTCGGGCGCCATGAAACGGTGGCCGCGGGTCACATCGCCCGCGCGGATCCCGTCCACCTCCAGCGGCACGATCTCGGCCCCTGCCTCGTCACTCAGGATGCACAGGATCGACTGCAAGGGTCGCACCCAGCGCAAGCTGCCCGTGCCCCAGCGCATCGACTTGGGCCAGGGGAAGCTGCGGATCGTCGCCTCCAGCACCTCGGCCACGATCTCGGGCGCGGGGCGGCCGGGTTTTTCCAGGATCGCGACCCAGACCTGCCCCTTCTTGTCGTCACGCGCCTGCAACTGCTCGCGGCTCAACCCGGTCGAGCGCAGGAACCCCTCCAGCGCCTGCTCGGGCGCGTCGGTGCGCGGGCCCTTGCGTTCCTCGCGCAGATCGGGGCTGCGCGCCGTCAGCCCCTCGACCGCCAGCGTCAGCCGCCGGGGCGTCGACCAGGCCCGGGCGGCGGCATAGGTCAGCCCCGCCTCGACCAGCCCGTTCGTCACCCGCTCGCGCAGCGCGTCGCGCGCACCGGCCTGCATGCGCGCGGGAATTTCCTCGGAAAACAGTTCGATCAGCAGATCGGGCATGGGCTGTCCCTACTCGGCCGCGGCCGGCGCGTCGCCCGTCCAGCCCCCGGCATTGGTCTCGACAAAGGCATCGGCGCAGCGTTTCGCCAGCGCGCGCACCCGCCCGATATAGGCCTGCCGCTCGGTCGGCGAGATCACGCCGCGCGCATCCAGCAGGTTGAAGAAATGGCTGGCCTTGATGCACTGGTCATAGGCCGGATGCACCATGATGATCCGCTTGCCCGAGCGCGGATCAAGCTGCGGATGGTCCAGGATACGCCCGCATTCCGCCTCGGCCGCCTCGAAGAAATGCAGCAGTTTCGCGGTATCGGCCACGTCGAAATTCCAGCGCGAATATTCCTCTTCGGTCTGACGGAACACGTCACCGTATTTCAGCGGGATCGGCGCGTCGGGATCGTTGAAGGGCATGTCCATCACATGGTCGATGCCCAGCACATACATCGCCAGCCGTTCCAGCCCATAGGTAAGCTCGCCCGAAACGGGGCGGCAATCATGCCCGCCGACCTGCTGGAAATAGGTGAACTGGCTGACCTCCATCCCGTCGCACCAGACCTCCCAGCCCAGGCCCCAGGCGCCCAGCGTCGGGCTTTCCCAATCATCCTCGACAAACCGGATGTCGTGATAGTCGAAGTCGATCCCGATGGCGGCGAGCGAGCCGAGATACAGGTCTTGCAGATCGGGGGGGCTGGGTTTGATCAGCACCTGGTACTGGTAATAGTGCTGCAAGCGGTTCGGGTTCTCGCCATAGCGCCCGTCGGTCGGCCGACGCGAGGGCTGGACATAGGCCGCGGCCCAGGGGCGGCTGCCCAGCGCGCGCAGCGTGGTCGCCGGGTGAAAGGTGCCCGCGCCCACCTCCATGTCATAGGGTTGCAGGATGGCGCAGCCCTTGGCCGCCCAGTAATCCTGAAGCCGCAGGATGATCTCCTGGAAACTGCGCGGTTTGCCGTCGCTCATGGCGCATGGGCCCCTTTGCCGGTGAAGACGGGGTCTCAATAGGCAACAGGTGCAACAGGGTCAATCGAACCTGCGCGCCTGACAGAGGTTTGTCGTGCATCGCCCGGCGGCTTTGCTAGGGTCTCGGGGCGATTCGCACCCGTGGGTTGAACCTGGGGACATATGGAGTTTCCAAGACTTATGACGAGACTTGCCGCCGTTCTGATCCTGCTGATCGCCGCCGCCCTGCCCGCCGCCGCGCAAGAGCGCGTCTGGGTCCAGATCGAGGCCCACCCCACGCTGAACGAGGCCGAGGACCGCGCCCGGACCTATGCGGGGAATTTCGGCAATGTGGGTGCGTTCCGGCTGGCCTCGGGCTGGTACGGGATCGCGCTGGGTCCCTATGACCGGGCCGAGGCCGAGGCGGCGCTGCGCCAGTTGCGCGGTGGCGGGTCGATCCCGCGCGACAGTTTCGTGTCGGACGGGGGCGATTTCCGTCAGCAGATCTGGCCCGTGGGCGCCGCGCTGGACAGCCCCGCCCCGCAGCCCCCCGCCGAGCCCGCTGCCGCACCTGTCCCGGCCGAGCCCCCGGCGCAGACCACGCTGCCCGACGAAACCCGGGCCGAGGCGCTGCAAGCCGAACGCACTCTGGAACGCGAAGACCGCGCACTGATCCAGACGGCGCTGCAATGGAAGGGCCACTACAATCAGGCGATCGACGCCTCGTTCGGGCCGGGCACGCGCAACGCCATGGCCGCCTGGCAGACCGCCGAGGGGCACGAGCCGACGGGCGTTATGACCACGCGCCAGCGCGCCGACCTGATCGCCGCCTATCAGGCCGAGACCGGGCGGCTGGGCATGGCCGCGCTTGACGAACGCGAGGCGGGCATCCGGATCGAGATGCCGCTGGGGCTGGTCGAATTCGACCGCTACGAACCGCCCTTCGTCCATTTCGGCCCGCGCGGCGACAGCGGGGTGCGGGTGCTGCTGATCAGCCAGCGCGGCGATCAGGCGACGCTGTACGGACTGTATGACATCATGCAATCGCTTGAAATCGTGCCGCTTTCGGGTACGCGCGAACGCGATGCCGCGTCCTTTACGCTGACCGGCCAGAACGCCCGCCTGCAATCCTACACCTATGCGCGGCTGATCGGCGGGGCGGTCAAGGGGTTTGCGCTGGTCTGGCCCGCGGCCGAGGATGAACGGCTGATGATGCGCGCCGCGATGACCATGCGTGAAACGCTGGAATCGGTGCCCAATGCCGCACTCGACCAGACCATGGGCGAGGCCAGCCCGGAGCAGCGCGCCGACATGCTGGCGGGGCTGGAAATCCGCAAGCCCGACGAAACCCATTCGGGCTTCTTCGTGGATGCGAGGGGCACGGTTCTGACCGCCGTGAAGGGGCTTGAGGGCTGCAACCGCATCACCATCGGCCATGATGTCGAGATGCGCCTGACGGCCAGCGAGTCCGCGCTGGGCCTTGCCGTGTTGAAACCCACCGTGGCGCTGGCGCCGATCGAATATGCCAGCTTCCAGGCAAGGGTGCCGCGGCTGAGGTCAGAGGTCGCGGTGGCGGGCTTTTCCTATGGCGAGGTACTGGACCTGCCGGTGCTGACCAATGGCACGCTGGCCGATCTGCGCGGGCTGAACGGCGAGGACGGCATCGCGCGGCTGGAAATCGAGGCGCTGCCCGGCGATACCGGCGGGCCGGTCTTCGACGCAGCGGGCGCGGTGCTGGGTGTTCTGCTGGCCCCCGCCGAAGGGGCGCGGCAACTGCCCGCCAATGTGCGCTATCTGGCCGATGTCGCCTCAGTCGGCGCCTTCCTGTCGGGCAACGGCATCGAGATGCGCGCCTCCGAGTCCGAGGGCGCGCTGCCGCCTGCGGTGCTGAACCGGCGCGCGGCGGACATGACGGTGCCCGTATCCTGCTGGAACTAGGGGGTATCAGGCGCGCCAGAACTGCGTGGTCAGGATCGCGAAGACCACCAGCAATTCCAGCCGCCCGATCAGCATGGCCATCGACAGGATCCACTTCGCCGGATCGTTCAGCCCGGCGAAGTTGCCCGCGGGCCCGATATGCTCGCCCAGA
This sequence comes from Rhodovulum strictum, assembly GCF_009649175.1. Lineage (GTDB taxonomy): Bacteria > Pseudomonadota > Alphaproteobacteria > Rhodobacterales > Rhodobacteraceae > Rhodovulum > Rhodovulum strictum. The sequence goes on from NZ_WJPO01000033.1 coordinate 25,066, forward strand.
CCCGGCCCGATATTGGCCAGCGCCGTCGCCGCCCCCGACAGCGCGGTGGTCGCATCCAGCCCCGTCGCGCTCAGCAGCACCGATGTCAGCCCCAGCGTGACCACGAAGAACACGAAGAACGACATCACCGAGGACAGCACCTCGTCATCCACCGGCCGCCCGTCGAAACGCGGCTGGAACACCCCGTGCGGGGCGTAGATCTCCTTGATCCGCACCCGGATCGCCGAGAACAGGATCTGGTAGCGGAAGACCTTGACCGAACAGGCTGTCGAGGCCGAGCACCCACCGATCAACCCGATGAAAAAGAACGCGATCATCGGGAATGACCCCCAGAGCTGGTAATCGGTGCTGGCATAGCCCGTTCCCGAGATGATCGAGACGACATTGAACATGCCCTCGCGGAACGCGTGTTCGGCATTGTCCGCGTTCACCAGGACACGGTAGCCCGCCATCAGCAGCACAAGCCCGAAGATCAGGCTCAGATAGGTCCAGACCTGGCTGTCGCGCAGCAGCGGCCGGGCATGGCCCGCGACAAGCTGGACGTAACGCACGAAGGGCAGGCTGGCGAAGATCATGAACACGGACGCGACATATTCCGCCCCCCCCTGAAACGCCCCGAACGAGGCATCGCGGGTCGAGAAGCCGCCGGTCGACATCGTGGTAAGCGCGTGGTTCAGCGCGTCGAACGCACCCATCCCGGCCGCCCCATAGGCAAACCCGCAGGCCACCGTCAGCGCGACATAGATCCACGATATCTGCGAGGCGATCTGCGCCGCGCGCGGCAGCACCTTGCCCGAGGTCTCGAACGCCTCCGAGCGGAAGATCTGCATCCCCCCCACCCTGAGTTCCGGCAGAAAGGCCATCGCCACGACGATGATCCCGATACCGCCGAACCATTGCAGCATCGAGCGCCACAGAAGCGTTCCACGCGGCAAATCGTCGAGCCCGGAAAAGACCGTCGAGCCGGTGGTGGTCATGCCCGACATCGCCTCGAAAAAGGCATCCACCGGCCGGGCATCGGGCAGGCCCAGCACGAAGGGCAGCGCGGCAAAGACCGGCAGAACCAGCCACACCCCCGACGTCAGCAAGAATATCTGTTGCAGTTTAAGCCGGTCGTCGGTCCCATTGGCGCAGGCCAGTGCCACCAACCCGCCCGCCAGCCCGGTAATGATCGCCGACTCGAGAAAGGCCCGCCAGTTCGGATTGCCCGCCGCCATGTCGACAGCCATGGGTATCAGCATGGTCGCGCCCAGAATGGCGACCAGCAGGCCGATCACATATCCGACGGGACGCAGATCAAACATGACGCGCAGGCTTGGCCGGGCGCGCCGTGGCTGTCAAGCGGCGCCTCAGCCGTGATGGATGAGCGTGGCGAACAGCTTTGGGTCCAGGCTTTCCGCGGCAAAGGTCGGGCCCTCGGTCAGCACGCTGACCGCGTCATGGCTGTGCAGGCTTTCCTGATGGCTTGCCACGACCCGGAAATCGTCGATCCGCGGTTCGCGCTCCAGCGCCTCGCAAAAGAGCCGCGCGGCATCCTCGACAAAGATCGGATGCGCTGCGTTCAGTTCCGCGAATGCCTGTTCGTCCTCGCGCTTGACCATCACCTGCGTCTCGGTCGGCACCGCCGAGCGGCAGATCTCGATCAGATCCTCGAACCACAAGCAAGGCGCGTCCGGGTCCAGCACCACCGAGATGCGCGCCACCGAACGTTGCGAATGGGGTGTCGCCAATTGGCCCCGCTCGCGCCGCGCGTGTTCGGAAAGTTCAAGCGAGCACGGACAGGTCGAGGAGTACACATAGTCCATGTGCATGATCTTCTTGACCACACCCGCCTGTTCCACCAGTTCCAGCGCGAAGTCGTAATATTGGAAACCTTCAAGTCCCGAACGCAGCGAACGCACCTTCATCGGGAACGAAAACCGCATCATGATGCGCGCATCGAAGCTTTCCAGATCGCTCTTGTAGCTGTCCAGCGCCGCCTCGATCACCTCGAAGCTGAAGGTCCGTTCGGCATGCGCATAAAAGCTGCGCATGATGCGGGACATGTTGATGCCCTTCTTCTCGGCCTCGAGGCTGACCGTGCCGGTGACCGAGGTTTCCAGCGTCAGATCGCCATTGTCGCGGGTGAGGAACCGGATCGGCAGGCGGAAATTCGAGATGCCGACATGCTGGATGGGTCGCTTCGCGCCGCGGATCAGGCTGGCGGGGCCGTTCTGCAAGTCGGGCATGGTCGCCTTGTAGGCGTCATCGGCCTGAAACCCGTGCGGATAGGCGCGGCTGAGCGCGGGATAACCGTCAGCCGGACGGCCCGCCACCAGCGCGGCCAGCGCGGGATCGACCGTGGACAGCTCTGCCGCGGGCGCCGTGTTCGCCCAGCGGCGCAGGATCTCAAGCGCGCGTTCTGCGTCCTCGCGCCCGGGCATCGCGTCGATCTCGCGGTTATGGACGTTCATCTTCGGCCCCTCCTTCTCGCATCGGTTCCGACGGAGCTTAAAGATGGGCGCCCGCGGCCAAATGTCCACGGAAAATGACAGATTTTTCCCGCGCCCCCGATCACCCCGCGTCGAGCGCGGATTTCAGGTCGGAAATCAGGTCGCCCGGGTCTTCCAGCCCGACGCTGAGCCGCAGCAGACCGGGGCTGATGCCCAGCGCGGCCTTGCGATCCTCGGGCAGGCGCTGGTGGGTCGTGGTGGCGGGATGGGTCGCGATGCTTTTCGCGTCGCCAAGGTTGTTCGAGATCTTCCAGATGTCCAGCCGGTCGAGCAGCGCAAAGGCCGCGTCCTTGCCGCCCGCAAGCTCGACCGCCAGCACCGTGCCGCCCTCGGGGAACAGCGCATGCTGCGGATGGCTGGGCAGCCCCGGATAGATCACGCGCGAGAGTCGCGGATCGCCCTCCAGCGCCGCGGCAATCGCGCGCGCGCTGGCCGCCTGTGCCCGCACCCGCAGGTCCAGCGTTTCCAGACCCTTCAGCATCACCCAGGCGTTGAACGGGCTGATCGCGCCGCCGGTATGCTTCATGTAGGTCTCGACCGGCCCGCGCACCATGTCGCGGGGGCCAAGGATCATGCCGCCCAAGCACCGCCCCTGCCCATCCACATGCTTGGTGGTGGAATAGACCACCAGATCGGCGCCCTGCTCGATGGCGCGCGAAAAGACCGGCGTGGCAAAGACATTGTCGACGATCACCAGCGCGCCCGCCGCATGGGCCAGCGCCGCCACCGCCGCAATGTCGATCACCTCCAGCGTGGGGTTCGAGACCGTCTCGAAGAACACAGCCCTTGTGCCCGGCGTGATCGCGTCGCGCCACTGATCCAGATCGGTGCCATCGACAAAAACGACCTCGACCCCGAAGCGGGGCAGGATTTCCTCGAGGATATAAAGGCATGAGCCGAACAGCGCGCGCGCCGCCACCACCCGATCGCCCGAGCGGACCAGCGCCATAAGCGCGCCATTCACCGCCGCCATGCCCGAGGCCGTGGCAAAGCCCGCCTCGGCGCCCTCGATCGCGGCCAGCCGGTCCTCGAACATCGCCATGGTGGGGTTGCCGTAGCGGGCATAGATGAACTCGTCCGGCCCGGCTTCGAGAAACCGCGCCTCGGCCGCGCCGGCGCTGGGATAATCGAAGCCCTGGGTCAGGAACAGCGCTTCGGAGAGTTCCCCATACTGGCTGCGCCGCGCCCCGCCATGGACTCCTTGCGTCCGCTTCGACCACTTGCCCATCATCGCCCGCGCCCTCCGCGCCCAAGGAAACCACCACCGTCCAGGACGTCGGGGGTCTGGCCCTGACCTCGCGAGCGGTTTGCATTGGCTGGCCCGCATAGCAGAGCCCGCACAACGCCCGTTCCGCCATCGCGGCCCGGCACCTGTTGTCTAGGAGATCGCCCAAGGCTGTTCAAGCCGTGTCCTGACTTCGCGTTCGCCATGTGTTCCACCGCTGAAGCGGGGCACGCGAAAAGCCATCGCTATCCGTCACAGGCGGGGTTCGGCGCTGCATCCGGCAGGTCGACGACCATGACCTTATCGGGAAACCCCTCGCCCGCGGGGTCGAGCCGGTCCAGCATCGCCTGCGTTACCAGCAGCTCGCCGGTGTCGGTGATCATCAGCACGGCCGAGACCCCCATCGCCGCCGCAACCCGCGCCCAGTCGGCGCGGCCAGCAACCGCCAGCGCGGTGGCGGCGGCATCGGCCCGGGCGCCATCGGTGTCGAGCACCGAAACCGACACGATCTCGCGCACCGGATAGCCCGTGCGCGGGTCGATGATATGGGCGAAGCGCTCGCCCTCATGCTCGAAATAGCGTTCGTAATTGCCCGATGTATAAAGCACCTCTCCCGGCCGCAACGACAGCGCCGCGACCGCCCCCCAGACAAAGGGATCGCGGATCGCCACCCGCCACGGGCGGCGGCCATGCGTGCCCAGCACGTTCACATCGCCCCCCGCATTCAGCACCGCGTTGTCGATGCCGCGCGCGCGCAGTTCGGCCGCCGCCAGATCCAGCGCCGCCCCCTTGGCAAAGCCGCCAAGGTCCAGCTGCACGGCCGGGTTGGCCGAACGGATGTCTGTCCCATCCAGGTGCAGATCGGTGATCCGCGGCCGGGCGGCGACCAGTGCAGCAACCGACTCCGGCGAAGGCGGCGCGCCCTGGGGGGGCGTGTCGGCATGAAAGCCCCATAGCGCGACAAGGGCGCCGATCGCGGGATCGAAAAGGCCGCCGCTTTCGCAGGACAGGCGCCGGGCCTCGTGCAGGATCCCGGCAAGCCGGGGGTCGACCGCATGCGCCTCGCCCCGCGCGATGGCGGCGTTCAGATCATTCAGCGCGCCGGGGCGCCAGGCGTGCCAATCCCTGTGCAATTGCTGCAACACCTGGCCAACCGCCGCCGTTGCGGTCAGCGCGGTGTCACGCTGTTCGCCGCGGATCTCGATCTCGACCAGGGTGCCGAAGACATAAAGCGTTTCGCGGTGAACCTGGTCGTTCCGGGCCGCCTGCGCCGCCGCGAACGCGATCACCGTCAGAAGCGCCGCCGCCCAAAGGGCAAGGATGCGGGCGCCTGGCCGTTTCATGTGCCGCCCGGTCTGCGCGCCGCGATCACCTCCTCGATGCGCATGCCCGAGACCAGCCCGCCCCGGCGGTCGGCAAGACGCGCGGGCAGAAGTGACAAGGCCAGAACCGGCAGGCACAGAAGCGCAACGGTCAGGTCCGACAACCCGAGCCCCGAGAAGATGGCGGCAGCCAGAACCAGCGCGGCGGGGGGCAACAGATAGGCCAGCCCCGCGGCGCCAAGAAGCGCGTTGCCCGGCATCGAGACAACGACCTCGTCGCCCGGCGCCACCAAGACGCTGCGGGGCAGACGGATTTCAAGGGGCGCAGAGTCCGCCATTTCCGCCAGCGCGCCCGCGCCGCACCCGGTCCGGGCGGCGCATTGGGCGCAGCCCGACATCCGGTCCGCGGTCAGCCGAACGACAGCGCCCTCGACGCCCACGACCCGCAGCGTCTGGCGCAGGGCCCGCGGATCGCCGGCCGCCTGATCCGGCGGGCAGGGGCGGCTGGCGTTCGGCATGGCGCGCGCTCCTAGTCGGCCGGAACGACGCAGCCGTCTTCCATGCACAGGCTCAGGCATTGCGGCATGTCGTGATCGGGTTCGCATTCGGTGCAGAGGTCGGCCTTGACGGCATAGACGCCCTTGGTGGCGTAGATCGCGCTGGTCGGGCAGGCCGGGGCGCAATCGCCGCAGGAGGTACAGAGGTCGGCAATGATCTGCATGGCCATGGGAGGATCCTTTCTTTCAGGTTTGCAAGTCGTTCCGCGTATCGTTCCGGTCGGCTCAGCCCGGGCGCACCTTGACCGTACCGCCCAGAACCTGGCACTGGCAGGCCAGCCGGTCATTATGGCCGGCCAGGTTGTCCTTCAGCACCCGCAGTTCCAGCGCGGACGGTTCGGAGAGGTTCTCCTGGCCTTCGACGATACGGGTGATGCAGGTTCCGCATTCCCCCTCGCGGCAGCCATAGGTGATGCCCGAGCCGATCTTTTCCGAAATCTCTATGATCCGCGTGCCCGCGGGCACGTTCACCGTCAATGCGACATCGGTGAAGGTCAGTTTCGCCGTCGCCATGGGGTCTCCTTTTTCGTCAGCGTCCAAGCAACGCGCTCATGTCGATTTCCCGCTCTGCCGGGCGGCCGGCCAGATGCGCCGCAAGCCGGCGGCCAAAATCGCGGCATTGCTCCAGTTCCTCGGCGGTCGGGTGCATCTTGATCCTCAGCCCCTTTTCGGGAACCCGCATCTTCAGCCCCTGCATCCGCGCCTCGACCATGCCCACCGCCTCACCGGTCCAGCCATAGGACCCGAAAGAGGCGCCAAGCTTGCCCTTGGTGTCGATGTCCACAAGGCTGGACAGCAGATCCCAGACCGTGCGCACCGCATCGCCGTTGATCGTTGGGGTACCGAAGGCAAGCCCGTCCGCCTCCTCGATCAGGTCGATGAAGGGGGTGACGTCGCCGCCCTGCAAATCGAAAAGCGAGACGCGCACATCGTCGCTTTCCGCCGCGCCCTCTGTGATCGCCTCGGCCATCTGCGCCGTGGCGCCATAGGCCGAGACATAGAAGATCAGCAAGGTCTTCTCGGCCCCAGTCTCGCTGGCCAGCCGCTTGGTGATGAGGCGGCGGTAATGCGTGATGTATTCGCGGGGATGCGCACGCAGCACGGGGCCGTGGCCCGGGGCGATCATGTCGATCCGCAAGGGCTCGATCAGGTCCAGCGCCTCGGTGACGTAGCGCTTGAAGGGGCGCATGATGTGGTCGAAGTAATATTCGAACGAAAAGCGGAAATCGCCGACCTTGTCGTTGTAGAGCCGCGCATCGCAATAGTGGCAGCCCAGAAGATCGCAGGTGAACAGCAGGTTCTGTTCTTCGAGATAGGTGCATTGCGTGTCGGGCCAGTGGACATAGGGCGTGGTCAGGAAACGCAGCGTCCGGTCGCCCAGCGAAACGGTGTCGCCGGTCTGGACCGTCGTGATCCTGTAGCTGTCGAAATCGTCCTTCAGCAGCGCCCGCAGCACCTGAAGTCCGCGCGGCGAGACATGGATATGGGCATGCGGCGCGCGGCGCAGCAGTTCCGGCACCGCCCCGGTATGGTCGGGCTCCAGGTGATTCAGCACCAGCGTCGTGATCTCGTCATAGCGCGCGACCGTTTCGAGCTTGGCCAGGAACTCGGCGGTGAACTCCTGCTTGACGGTGTCGATGACGGCAACGCCCTGACTGCCGCGCACGACGTAGGAATTGTAGGTCGTGCCGTTGGCGGTCTTCAGGATCACGTCGAAATTGCGCAGATCCGGGTCCAGCGCGCCGATCCAGGTGACACGGTCCGCGATCTGTTCGGGCCCCCGCGGCGCGGGGCGCGCCCGGTCGGGGGCCGGGATGGCGGGGGCGGCTGGCATCACGTTGGGCGCTCCTTTCCGATGGCCTGCGGCAGGCTTCTGACCCAAGTGTAAGCAACAAGCATGCCAAGCCGTGCCCCAGCGGGGCGCGGGCCACCCGCATGCAGCGCGGGCGCGCCTGCTGTCCGCTGTCCGACAAAATGTCGGCTTTGCGACCTCGCGGCAGCGCAGCATCCATGCGCCGCCGGGATCGCCGTTCTGCCGCCCGGATGGCACGCTCCTTGCTTCTACCTGAACGACAGCCGCTCCGGCCCGCCTTTCGCGTCCGACGACCTGCCGACGCGACCGCCATGCGAAGGAGTCCACAGGTGCCCGAATTCTTGATGATCCTGCTCGGCACGGCGCTCGTGAACAACGTGGTGCTGGTCAAGTTCCTTGGCCTGTGCCCGTTCATGGGCGTGTCGCGAAAGATCGACGCGGCGATCGGCATGGGGCTGGCGACGACCTTCGTGCTGACCCTTGCTGCGGCGGCAAGCTGGGCGATCGAGACGCTGATCCTGGTGCCGCTGGACCTGGGCTTCCTGCGCATCCTCAGCTTCATCCTGGTGATCGCCGCCATCGTGCAGTTTACCGAAGCGGTGCTGCGCAAGGTCTCGCCGGGGCTTTACCGGGCGCTCGGCATCTACCTGCCGTTGATCACGACGAATTGCGCGGTGCTGGGCGTGGCGCTTCTGAACATCCAGGAGGGGCACGACTTCGTCCAGAGCCTGCTTTACGGCTTCGGCTCGGCGCTGGGCTTTACCGCGGTGCTCGCCATCTTTGCGGGCATGCGCGAAAAGCTGGCGCAGCTTGCCGTGCCCGCGCCCTTTGCCGGGCCTCCGATCGCCTTCATCTCTGCCGGTCTTCTGTCCATGGCCTTCATGGGCTTTGCCGGTCTGGTTCCGAACTGACGGGAAGGAAACGGCACCCATGCTTCTCGCCGCCACATCCATGACCGCCATGGGCCTGGGACTGGGCCTTCTGCTGGGGCTCGCCGCGCGCAAGTTCCATGTCGAGACGCCCCCCGTCATCGACGAGATCGAGCGCATCCTGCCCGGCACGAATTGCGGCCAATGCGGGTTCCCCGGCTGCCGCGCCGGGGCCGAGGCCCTGGCCGGGGGCACGGCGCCGATCAACCTGTGCCCGCCGGGCGGGCGCGAACTGGCACTGCAACTGTCCGAAATCCTGGGCGTCGATCCCGGCGCGGGCGGCGATCTGGGCGGGATGGAGGAGGCCGAGCCGATCGTCGCCTTCATCTTCGAGGATCACTGCACCGGCTGCACCAAATGCTACAAGCGCTGCCCGACCGACGCCATCGTGGGCGCGAACAAGCAGATCCATACCGTGATCGTCGATGCCTGCATCGGCTGCAATGCCTGCATCGAGGTCTGCCCGACCGAGGCGATCATCCACCGCACGAAACCCAGAACCCTGCGCAACTGGTACTGGGACCGCCCCGGCCAGATCGAGCAGACCGGCGAAACAAGGAGATCGGCATGAGCATCTTTCCCCTTGCCGGGCGGTTCGATCCGGCGCGGCTGTTTTCCTTCCGGGGCGGCATCCACCCCGAAACCCGCAAGTTCCTGAGCGCCGATTGCGTGATCGAGGACATGCCCGTTCCACAACTGATCCGGGTGCCGCTGCAACAGCATATCGGCGTCGAGGCCGAGCCGCTGGTACAGCGCGACGACATCGTTCTGAAGGGCCAGCTGATCGGCAAGGCGCGCGGGCCGGTCTCGGCCAACATCCATGCGCCCACCTCGGGCCGGGTCATCGCGGTCGGCCATTTCACCGCGCCCCACCCCTCGGGCCTGCCGGTGCCGACCATCACCATCCGCCCCGACGGTGCCGACCAGTGGGGTCCGCGGCTGGCGCGGCTGCGTCCCGAGAATGCCGAACCCGAGGAAATCGCCGCCAAGGTCGCCGAAGCCGGGATCGTCGGCATGGGGGGCGCGACCTTCCCCGCCTCGGTCAAGCTGAACCTGCGCGCCAAGTATGACCTGCACACGCTGGTCGTGAACGGCGCGGAATGCGAACCCTACCTGACCTGCGATGACCGGCTGATGCGTGAACGTCCCGAGGAAGTCGCGGACGGCATCGCCATCATGGCGCGGGCGCTGGGCGTGCGGCAGGTGATCGTCGCCATCGAGTCGAACAAGCCGCAGGCGATCGAGGCGATGGGGCGGCACAAAAGCGTCCTTGGCTACACGCTGCGCATCAAGGCCGTGCCCACGCAATACCCGATGGGATCGGAAAAGCATCTGGTCAAGACTGTCACCGGCAAGGAGACCCCGGCCCGTGCGCTGACCGCCGAACTGGGCATCGTCGTGCATAATGCCGCGACCGCCCATGCGGTCCACCTGGCCGTACGCTATGGCGAACCCTCGATCTCGCGCGTGGTCACGGTATCCGGGCGCGGCGTGGCGCGTCCGGCCAATGTGCGGGTGCCGATCGGCACCTCGGTCTCCGATGTGCTGGCGCATTGCGGCGGGCTGGTCGAAGAACCCCAACGGCTGCTTCTGGGCGGACCGATGATGGGCCAGCCGATCCAGAACCTGCGCGTGCCGATCGTCAAGGGCACCAACGGCATTCTCGCGCTGACCAAGGCCGAAACCCGCAAGCCCGGCGTGATGCCCTGCATCCGCTGCGGGCTGTGCGTGCAGGTCTGCCCGATGGGCCTGACGCCGTTCGAGTTCAACACCAAGATACAGGCGGGCGATCTGGACGGTGCCGCGCGGGTCGGGCTGCTTGATTGCATCAGCTGCGGCTGCTGCTCGTTCACCTGCCCCTCGAACATCCCGCTGGTGCAGACCATCCACTACGCCCGCGGCAAGCTGGCCGAAAAGGAAGGTCGCAAGCACCGTCAGGAAGAAACCAAGCGGCTGGCCGCAGCCCGCACCGCGCGCGAGGAGGCCATCCAGCAGGCCAAGCGCGATGCCATGGCCAAGCGCAAGGCCGAGATGGCCGCCAAGAAGGCCCGCGAGGCCGAAACCGGCACCAAACCATCCGCCGCCGAGGCGTCGCTGAACGGGGAATCGGTGAAATGACCATCCCCCTTCTCGTCAGCGCGCCGCACACCCATTCGATGTTCAACGTCTCCCGCACGATGCTTGCGGTGATGGTCTGCCTCAGCCCCGCGACGATCTTCGGACTTTACCATTTCGGCTGGCCCGCGGTCTATCTGTTCGCGGTCACCATCGCCGCGGCGGTGCTGTTCGAGGTGCTGTGCCTTGCCATCTCGGGCAAGCCCATCCTGCGCTTTGCAACCGATGGATCGGCGGTGCTGACGGGCTGGATCCTGGCGCTGTCGCTGCCGCCCTGGGCGCCCTGGTGGGTGGGCGTCATCGGTGCGGGCATCGCCATCGTGATCGGCAAGCATGTCTTCGGCGGGCTGGGGCAGAACATGTTCAACCCCGCCATGGTCGCGCGGGCGATGCTCTTGGTGGCGCTGCCGGTGCAGATGACCACTTGGGTACCGGTTCTGCATGGCACCGACGGCCCGGATCATATCCAGGCGCTTGCCATCACCTTCGGCGGCGGGGCGGATTTCGACGCGATCAGCAGCGCCTCGGTGCTGGGCCAGATCCAGAGCAAGCTGGATGCCGGCCTGCCGATGGCAAGCATCCTTGCCGAGGCGGGCAGCCTGAAGGACCAGTTCATCGGCTTCGTGCCCGGCTCGCTGGGCGAAACCAGCGCGGCCTTGCTGCTCGCGGGCGGGATCTGCCTGATCCTGCTCAGGATCATCACCCCCGTCATTCCGCTGAGCATGCTGGGATCGCTGGGCCTTCTGTCCGGCGCAGCCTGGCTGATCGCCCCCGACAGCTTTCCGCCGCCGCAGGTGCATCTGGCCTCGGGCGCGGTGATGCTTTGCGCCTTCTTCATCGCCACCGATTACGTGACATCGCCGATCACCGGTCTGGGCAAGATGATCTACGGCATCGGGATCGGGGCGCTGATCTTCATCATCCGCAGCTGGGGTTCGTTCCCCGAAGGTGTGGCCTTTGCCGTCCTTCTGATGAATGCCTGCACGCCGCTGATCGACGAATACGCCCGGCCCCGCATCTTCGGGCGCACCCGTTCGGGCAAGCCGCTCGCCCTGCGAGAAGACAAATGACCGAGACCTCACCCACTGCCCCGCCCCGCACCTCTGGTCCCGCCCGTTTCGCGGCGCTGCGCCATTCCCCGGCCTGGCATGGCCTGCTGCTGGCGGGATTCACGCTGGCCACCGCGCTGATCCTGTCCTACTCGCACGATCTGACCCGGGACGCCATCGCGGACCGCCAGACCGAGGATCTGCTGGCCTCGCTTGCCCAGGTGATCCCGGCGCAGCTGCATGACAACGACCTGAGCGCGGACACAAGAACGCTCGCCGACGCGACCGAGGGCGCGGTGCCGGTCCATCTGGCGCTGCGCGGGGGCGAGGTGACGGGCGTGGCCTTCGTGCTGACGGGCTATGGCTATTCCGGCGCGATCCGGGTTCTGATCGGCTTGGCCCCCGACGGCACGCTGCTGGGCGCGCGGGTGCTGTCGCACACCGAGACCCCGGGCCTTGGCGACAAGATCGAGATCGCCAAGCATGACTGGATCGAGGGCTTTGCCGGCCGCTCGCTGACCGATCCCGGCCCCGAGGGCTGGAAGGTGAAGAAGGATGGCGGCGTCTTCGACCAGTTCTCGGGCGCCACGATCACCCCCCGGGCCGTGGTCGGCGCGGTCCATCGCGGCCTTGCCCTGTTCGAGCGGCACCGCGACGCGCTTGTGACCCCGACCGGCGACAAGGAGGCTGAGTGATGTCCACCGATTTCGGCAGGATCGCGCGCAACGGGCTTTGGGACAACAACGTCGTCTTTGGTCAGCTTCTGGCGCTGTGCCCGCTGCTTGCGGTCACAGGCACCGCGACCAACGGGCTGGGGATGGGGCTTGCCTCGATGGCGGTGATGGTCGGCGCCGGGCTTGCGGTGTCGATCCTGCGCAATGTCATCACCCCGGAAATCCGCATCCCGGCCTTCGTCCTGCTGATCGCCTGCCTGGTGACCGTGGTCGACCTGATGATGAACGCCTGGCTGCACGACCTGCACAGGATGCTGGGCCTGTTCATTCCGCTGATCGTCACCAACTGCGCGATCCTGGGCCGGGCCGAGGCCTTCGCCTCGCGCCAGAACCCGCTGGCCGCCGGCTTCGACGGGCTGATGATGGGGCTGGGCTTCACCGTGGCGCTGGTGGTGCTGGGCGCGGTGCGCGAAATCCTTGGCTCAGGCACGCTGTTTGCCAATGCCTCGCTGCTTCTGGGCAGCCAGTTCGGCTTTCTGGAAATGACCGTGATCCCCGATTACCAGGGCTTCCTGCTGCTGATCCTGCCGCCGGGCGGGTTCATTGCGCTCGGCTTCCTGCTGGCGCTGAAATCGCTCGCCGACAACCGCAGCCGCGACCGCCAGACCGGGCCTGACGAAAGGCCGCAGGAAAAGGTCTTTACCGCCGTCGGCGTGCTGTCCCCCAGAACCGTAGCCGGAGAAACGCCATGATCGTGGGTGTCGCCTTTGCCAAGCCGACCGCGCAGGTCTGGAAGAACATCGACATTCCCGAAGGCGCCACCGTGCGCGACGCGATCGAGCGCTCGGGGCTTCTGGACCAGTTCCCCGAGATCGACCTTGCCACCAACAAGGTCGGCATCTTCGGGGCGATCGTGAAACTCGACCAGCCCGTAAAGGAAGGCGACCGGGTCGAGATCTACCGCCCGATCCATCCCGAAGCCGAGCTGCTCGAAAAGACCTGAGCCGATGCGAAACCCGGTCCGACGCCAAGGAGACAGGACGATGCAGACCCCCACCCGCCGCCGCTTTCTGGAATGCCTGCTGGCCGGTGCCGCTGCGACCGGCGCGTGCGGGCTGCTCGCCCCCGCCGCCTGGGCGCGCAGCCCCGCCATCATCGTCGGGGGTGGCCCGGCAGGCGCAGGCGCCGCGCTGGCGCTGCGCCAGGCACAGCCCGACACCCCCGTTCTGATGATCGAGCGCGATCCGACCCGGCTGGGCCGCAGCCCGGCGCTGGCCTTCGACCAACCCGCTGCCGGACCGGATCTCGACATGCTGCGCCGCGCCGGGGTCGAGGTCGTTCTGGACGATGTCGTGGATCTCGACTGGAAAGCCGCGCGGATCGAGTTGTTCAGCGGGCGGCGCCTGGCCTTCGATCGGCTTTTCATGGCGCCCGGAAGCGCCGCGCTGGACGAGGCCATCCCCGGCCTCGATCCCAGAACCCGCCATCTCTGGCCCGCCGCCTGGGGCAATCTGCGCGAGGCCCGCCGCCTGAGGGCGCAACTGGCCAGCCTGCCCGGGACGGGCCATGTCGTGCTGCGCCTGCCCGCCACGATCAGCCATCCCGAGGCCGCGCTGGGCCGCGCCCTCGATCTGGCCGCACTGCTTTCGCGCACACGGCCCGACAGCCGGTTGACCGTTCTCGAAGGCAGCCGCGGAACCGATCTGGCCGCGCGCTTCCAGAGCGAACTTGCCCGGCAGCGGCTGCATCTCGGGACCGAATGGCTGGACGGCGCAAATGGCGGCACGGTCCTGCGGGTCGATGCTGCCCGGGGCGAGATCGAGACCGATGCCGGCCGGCTGCGCGCCGATGTGGTCAACTTCGTCGGACATCAGGGCGCAGGCCCGATTGCCCGCACCGCCGGGCTGACCGATGACAGCGGATGGTGCCCGACCGATCCGCGCGGCCGCTCGACCCGCCATCCCGAAGCCGTGATCCTGGGCGATGCGCGCAAGGCCGCCCGCCGCACGATCGCCGACGCCCTGCTGTCGGCACGCGCCGCGGCCTCGGCCTGACGCCCGCCCGCTTGCCCACGCCTGCGCCATGCACGGCGCAGGCGCCGACGCGACCCTAACGCCCCTCAACAGGCTCAGCAAAGGACTTCACTGCCATGGCCAGAATCGGAATTTTCTTCGGCACCGACACCGGCAAGACGCGCAAGGTGGCGATGCAGATCAAGAAGATGTTCGACGACGATCTGGTGGCCAAGCCGGTCAACGTCACCCGCGCGGATGTCGAGGATTTCATGAGCTACGATTTCCTGATCCTCGGCACCCCGACGATGGGCGACGGGCTTCTGCCGGGGCTCGGCGCGGATTGCGCGACCGAGAACTGGGAGGAATTCCTGCCCGGGCTTCGGGACCGGGACTTCTCGGGCAAGACCATCGCGATCTTCGGCCTTGGCGACCAGGTGACCTACCCGCTCGATTTCGTGAACGCGATCTTCTACCTGCACGAATTCTTCGAAACCCGCGGCGCCCGGCTCGTCGGCCGCTGGCCCACCGCGGGCTACAGCTTCGAGGACTCGCTGGCCGTGGACGGTGGCGAGTTCCTTGGCCTCGCGCTCGATCTCGACAACCAGGCGAACCTGACCGAGGAGCGCCTGAACGGCTGGCTGAAAAGCATCTCGGCCGATTTCGGCCTGCCCCTGTAGCCCGGCCGCCCTTCGCCGTTTTTAGGTTCTTTTGTCTGTCTGTTTTGCGACGTTGTGTTCTGGGTTTGACGGGTTGGGTGGCTTGGGTGTTGGGTCTGGGGAGATTGGCATGGTTTGTGCTTCTTCCCTTTCGCACATTCAAGGCACAGGAGACCTGCCCATGTCCGCGCCGCTGATCCCG
>NZ_WJPO01000034.1 GCF_009649175.1 Rhodovulum strictum
TCTCCACCCCCGTCAGTTCGGGAGCTTGAATCACGCAGGCCGGACAGCTTCAAGTATATCAATGGGTCCTGACCCTAGAGGGGTGGAACGGGTGGGGGCTCGTTTCAGGGTGACTACCATGGGCTTGGACGATTTCAATCCTCGGACCTACACGCGCTATGCGTCTGCCTCGGCAAATCGGAACGCCACAGACAGGAATGCGGCCACCGGAACGGATGGAGATTGGCAGGATCGCAATCAGTCCAGGGCCAGGGGGGCCTATTCGTCGCGACGCGCGCCGGGGCGCGTCATGCTTGCCGCGGCCCGATTCACGGCGTCGGGCGTGGAAACCCGCGTCATTACCCGACGCAGCGTGATCTATATGGACCTCGATCTTGCGCTTTCGGACTTGCAGCGGGATGCCCGGCACGCCGGGCGTGCCTGGGGCTGTCTGGTCGTGCAGATAGACGATTTCGGCGGCATCACCGGCTGCATCCGCGCGCTGCTGAGGTTTCGGCATCTGTGTCCGACGGTTCCGGTCATCCTGTTGAGCACCCAGACCATGCAGGAGGATCTTTCGCTCGAACGCCTGACGCTTTGCGATGTGACGCTGAGAACCCCGGTCAGCGCCGCAGCATGGCGCCCTGTGCTGGGCATTGCGCGAAAGAACAATCGCGTCTGGCAGTCACGGATGATGCAACGCGCCGGAGATGGCCGGCGCGCGTGACCGGGTCGGCGCGGGCGGGTCAATCCGGGGCGATACGGCTGGTGCCCGTGATTGGCAGGTTGGCCTTTGCTCGCTGCAAGGCGCTGTCGATATTCGTCTCCCAGGGTTCGACCATGCTCGTCCCGAAGGAAACGCTGATGCGCGGGTAGTTTTTCCCGTCTTCCCGATGCTCGGCGTTTTCGAGCGACTCGCGCAGCCTTGTGGCGGCGCAAGACAGGCTTTCGATATCGGGAACATCCACGAAGGCGGCAAATTCTGCGTCGGCGCCGCGCGCGAGAATGTCGTTCTTGCGCAGGTTGGCCCAGAGCGTTTGCGCCACATGCCGAAGCAGATCCTCGCCGAAGCCGGGTCCGAACGTGTCCTCGAGCGTCGCGAAATCGTCGATCGAGAACAGGATTACCCCATGATGCCTGAGATCGGGTCCGGCGCCGTCCTGCAATCCCTTGCAGGTGACGATTCCGGTCACAAGGTCGTAGCGCGCCAGTTCGGCGCGGAGTTGATCCATGCGGTAGAGGGTATGCCCGAAGGCCAGAACCAACGTGATCGTGGCCAGGCTGACAACGCTGGCCGCGGCGCTCAGCAGAAGAATGTTGTCGGTTGCCGCCGCGCCGAAGGCCCGGTCCCGCAGATCGGACGCGAGCGGCACGATCACGGCGGCGACGAGCAGCAGGCGCGTGAGAAGGCCGAACCGCGATCGGGAAAAGACGGCGCGGAGCGCGGCTTCGTCCTTGAGCCACCAGGTCTGGGCCAGCAGGGCGAGAAGGATGCAGATCAGCAGGAGCCCCGAGGCGTCCATGCGCTCGAAACCGCCCAGCGAGATCGCGACCACGGTGAAAACGGTTCCGGCCCAGGCGATGCCCAGCATGACAAGCGAGAGCCGCCGTCCCCAGAGGTCGCCGAGCATGCTCATGTGAAGGGCGCACAGGACGATTGCCGCTTCGGATCGGATCGTCCGATCAAGGCCGAGCGCAAGGGGCCAGTCGTTCGGAGCGGGTCCGGTCAAGGGGCGTAGCGTGCTGCCCGTGGCGGCGTGCAGGATGACGATGAGAGAAACGGCGCCCAGGGCAGACACGGCAAGCGGGAGCCTGCCGCAAAGACGCCGGATCACCATGCCGAGGGCGAGTGTCAGGAAGCCCCCTAGCAAAAGCGGATGGGGCCACGCAGGTCGCGGCCCGGGATCGAGCAGGGGAAGGATTGCAAGGCACCCGAGGACCGTGAGTGCGAGCAGCGAGGCGAGCAGGAGGTCGGGGTTGGACCAGCGGGGGGGCAAGACAATTGCGGACATAATGAACAGGATTTCCATGGGTCAGTTGGCACTGCCCGAAATTAAGAAACCGGCCCTGAGGGTTTCCTAATCCTGCGCGATCCCTGTTTACCATTTCCCAAGGTTTCCGTGCGTCGGGGCTGTCTTCCGAGTCGTGCGCCGCAATCGGGGCCATGAGGCCCGGGCCGCCGATGGGAAGCGCGGATGCGTTGGACTGATCGCGAGGCAGGGGGGTGTCTGGTCCGGCCTGCATGATCGGTGCAGAAATTAAGGAAAGGTTGTGGCGAAGGGCGGCCGGTTCGTATTATCCTAGGTTGTAGGCGGGAAACGTGCCGGATGGCTTCCCCCGGACAAGACGATCATGCAGGCGGCACGGATCGCATCGAGCAGCAGGAGAACACAGTGGAGTCGCCCGACGGTTCTGTCCAGCAACAGACGATGGCCTCGGCCGAGGAACAGGCGCCGCTGCGCGTGGTCGGAATCGGCGCCTCGGCCGGCGGGCTTTCTGCGCTCGAGGTGTTTTTCGAGAACTGCCCCTGCGATTCCGGGGCGTCATTCGTCGTGATTCAGCACCTTTCGCCGAAGCACGAGAGCCTGATGGCAGAGCTGCTGTCGCGGCGCACGAAGATGCCGGTCGCCATGATCGACGCGGACCAGCGAATCGAACGCGATCATGTCTATCTGATCCCGCCCGGCGCAGAGATGCGGATCGAGGCCGATACCCTCAAGCTGTCGCCGCGCAGCGAGACGCTGTCCCTGCCGATCGACATCTTCTTTGCGTCGCTGGCCCAGGCCTTTGGTCAGCGCGCGATCGGGATCGTCCTGTCCGGTACCGGTTCCGACGGAACGCGGGGTGCGATTGCCATCAACGAGGCCGGTGGGTTCGTGCTGATCCAGGATCCCGACGAGGCGAAATTCGACAGCATGCCCCAGAGCGTCAAGCGCGCGGGCGTCGTCGATGCCTGCCTGCCTGCGGCCGAGCTGGCCGAACGCGCGCTTCTCGACAAGGACGCAGCGCCCAGGATTCGCGTGCCCGGCGCCGGGCAGGGCGGGAAACAGCCGGACGAGGAACCGCACGAGACGGCCGAGGATGATTCTGCGATCCTGGACAGGATTTTCCTGCGTCTCGCCGCATCGGGCGGCGTGGATTTCCGCGATTACAAGAGCACGACCGTTCTGCGCCGCCTGTCCCGGCGGATGCAGGTGCAGCGGGTCGCCACGCTGGCGCAGTATCTGCAAATTCTCTTAGACTCGGATGCCGAGGTCATGGCGCTCCGGCGCGAGTTGCTGATCTCGGTGACGCGCTTCTTTCGTGACGACGATGCGTTTCGGGCGCTGGAGGAGAAGGTCATCCCGCGGATCGTCGAAGGACTTGCACCCCGGGACACCGCGCGGGTCTGGGTGGCGGGCTGCGCGACGGGCGAGGAAGCCTATTCCATCGCAATGCTGTTTCACGAGGCGCTGGGGCGGGTGCAGCGGCCGCACAGCCTCAAGGTGTTCGCGACGGATGTCAGCGAAGACTGCCTTCAGGTTGCCGCGGCCGGGGTGTACCCGGATTCGGTTGCCGCAGAGGTCAGCCCGGCGCGGCTGGAGCGGTTCTTTACGCAGGATCGCGATACGCTGGTCGTGTCACCCGAACTGCGCCAGTCGCTGATCTTTGCGCGTCATGATCTGTTGCAAGATCCGCCCTTTACGCGGATGGATCTGGTGTCTTGCCGGAATACCCTGATCTACCTGCGCCCCAAGGCGCAGCTATCCGCCCTGAGCAGGCTGCGCTTTGCCGCGCGAAGCGGCGGATTTCTGTTCCTTGGCCAGAGCGAGTCGCTTGGCCTCGAACAATCGGGTTATGAAACGGTCGACGCGAACAACAAGATCTTTCGTCTCGAAAGCGCGGGTTCGGCCGGCAAGATCGACCTTGCTGCGCCGCATCTTTCGCGCGCCGGAGCACGGGGCAGCCGGTCCCGGGCAGAGGCGCATGCCACGCGCCACAGCGGCGGGCACGCCAGCGATCCGGACGCCAGGGACATCGCCCTGGATGCTGCGATGCGAACGCTTCTGGATGCCTGGGCGCCGCCCTCGATCCTGGTGAATGATCGCTTCGAGGTGATCCATTTTCAGGGGAATGTCAGCCCGTTCCTGCGGACGCGGTCGGGAAAGGCCAGCCTTGATCTTGCGCGGCTGCTTCCCGAGGCGATGGCCGCGGTGGCAAGCGTTCTGATCTGCAAGGCGGTCGAGACCGGAAATGCCCATGTGTCCGAACCGACCAGATTTTCGATAGATGACGTTGGCCATGTCGTGCGGCTGCACGCCGTTCCGGTGCAATCGCCCGAACTGGCCGGGTCTTGCGTTCTGCTGAGTTTCGAAAAGGTGGATGCCGATGCGCCGGGCCATGCGGTGCCGCAGCAGATCGACCTGACCAGCCTTGAAAAGGCCCGGATCGACATCCTTGAACGACAGCTTGAGGCGACGCGCGCCGATTTGCAGAGCGCCATCGAGGAGCTTGAGACATCGAACGAGGAATTGCAGGCGACCAACGAGGAACTGATGGCCTCGAACGAGGAACTGCAAAGCTCGAACGAGGAACTGCAATCCGTCAACGAGGAGATAAACACGGTCAATGCCGAGTATCAGGAGAAGATTTCCCTGCTCAACCGCCTGAATGCCGATCTGGGCAGCATGCTGCGCGCGGTCGGGGTCGCGGCCGTCTTTGTCGACGAGATGCTTCTGATCACGCGGTTTTCGCCCGATGCCGGCAAGATCTTCAAGCTGCGCGACAGCGATGTGGGCCGGCCGCTGGGGGATATCACGCACAGGCTGAAATACCCGGCCCTGATCGACGACATCCACGACACGATCCGGACCGAAGACCGATGCGAACGCGAGGTGCTGGGCGAGGATGGCGAAATCTATCGCGTGCGGATCGTGCCCTATTCGATCAAGACCAGCGGCCAGCGCGGCGCCGTCATCACGGTGATGAACGTGACTGTGTATCGCAACCTTGCCAAGCTTCAGGGGATCATCGATGCGCTGCCCGAACATATCGCCGTGCTGGACTTCGATGGAACGATCCTTTTGACCAACGCCGCCTGGATACGCTTTGCCAGGGCCAACGGCGATCCCGAGCTGAAGCGAAGCGGTCCGGGATCCAACTACCTCGAGGTTTGCCGGGGGGCGATATCGTCCGGCCCGCCAAGATCGTCCCCGGACGACATGCGCAGCGCGGTGTCCGCCCTGGAGGGGGTGAAGGAAATCCTGGAAGGAACGCGGCAGTCCTTCTCGCTTGAATATCCCTGCCACGCGCCGGACCAGAAGCGCTGGTTCTTCATGACGGTCGCGCCCGTGACCGGGCAGGAATTCGGGGCAGTCGTCAGCCACATCGAGATCACCCCATGGTACGGGAATATGGCCGAAAGCTAGGCACTTGCCGGTGCGTGCCGTCGGTTTCTGTCGCCTGAGCGCGCAAAGCTGACAGACCCGGCGGGCGGTGGGCCGAGGCCGATGATCCGCGGCCACGACACACAATCATAGATAATCCGTAAATCGGTGAAACAACCGACGGGCGATTAACACTTCGTAAGGTATCCCGAGTGAAAGTGCTTGAAAGACGGGTCGGGCCCCTGCGCGGGGCCTTGGCACAATAAGGCTCTGAGGGGCAGGTGGATGGAACGGGACAAGTCGAGTG
This sequence comes from Rhodovulum strictum, assembly GCF_009649175.1. Lineage (GTDB taxonomy): Bacteria > Pseudomonadota > Alphaproteobacteria > Rhodobacterales > Rhodobacteraceae > Rhodovulum > Rhodovulum strictum. The sequence goes on from NZ_WJPO01000034.1 coordinate 5,653, forward strand.
GTCATCGGCAAACAAGGCGCGCGCCCCCCGGAGCGATCAGCTTGGAAACTTCCGTTACCCCCGCTGTAACCAGCCCGGCCGACCTGCGGATGGGCAGGCGTGACCCGCAGCCGTCGCCGAGAGCGGTCCTGGAGGATGCCGAGATTGCGCCGCATCTGCTTGACCAGCAGAGCCAGGAGCTTGCCACGGCGCTTGTCGCGGCCGAGAGCGAAGCGGATCGCTATCGCGGCCTTTTCGAATCGGCGCCGCTGCCGGTTCTTGTGCTGGACCGCCTGGGCGTGGTGCGCCGCGCCAACCATATGGCCGGACAGGTCTTTGGTGTCAGCGCCTCTGCCCTGCTTGTGAATCGCTCCATCTATCGCCTGATCGACGCCGGTTCGGCCAACGGGCTGCATCAGTACCTGTCCCGAAGCGCGGCGCTGACCGACACGCAGCGCGCGTCGCCTCCGCAGCAGGTGATGATTGACATCCCGCCAAAGGGAAACGGCATTGGCCATCGCACGATGGAAGCCCATCTTGCCTTGCTTCCGGCCGTCCTGTCGGATGTCGGCGACGTGCAGATGCTGCTTGTCGACCGCACGAAAGCCGCCGAGCGGGAAAGGCGGTCCATGTTCAGCGAAGCCTTTCTCAAGGGCGCCACGTCGTTGATGCATGCCTTCGATCGCGAGGGACAGCTTGCCTTTGCCAACCCCATCACCAGGGCACATACCCAAGGCGCTGACCCGGATTTGCGCAAGGTGCGCAGCCGCTTCAACGGTCTTCTGGGCTCGCGCGCAATGGATATCGAGGTTCTGACCTCGGGGCGGCCCTGTTTTGCGCCGGGCGTCCATGTCATGCCCTCTGGCGAAAGGCGCAACTTCATCATCGGCAAGTTCCCGATTCACGACGAGACCGGCGCCCATATCGCCGTCGGCGGCATTTCCACGGACATCACGGAAATCATCGAGCCGAAATCCGATCTTGAAAGGGCATTCGATCAGGCCAGGACCACCTCGGGACGCGATCCGCTGACGCGCCTGATGAATCGCACCGCGTTCATGGAGCAGATCAACGAGGAGATCGGCGCCGCCGAAACAAGCGGTTCGGAACTGTTCCTGAGCTTCATCGACATCGACAGCTTCAAGGAAACGAACGACGCCATGGGGCATGAGGTGGGCGACGCCCTGCTTTGTGCCATTGCCCGCAGGATGGAAGATGCCGTCGGCGAAATGGGCTATGTGGCGCGTTTCGGCGGCGACGAGTTCCTGCTTTTCCTGGCCCACCGGACGGCCGCCGAGGCCGAAGCCTGCCTGGAGCGTATCCTCAGGGAAATCCGCACCCCATACGAGGTGGCGGGCACCCAGATCATCCTGACCTGTAGCGTCGGCCTCAGCTCTTATCCCCGCGACGGCGCGACCGCCGAGGAACTGTTGCGGGCCGCCGACCTTGCGCTCTACGCCTCCAAGTCGGGCGGTCGCGACCGTATCACGCTATGCAGCGACGATCTGCGCACCGGCAGCGAGCGGCGGTTGCGAATACTCAGTTCGCTCCGCACGGCGCTTGCCGAAGACAACTTTCGCCTCGTCTTCCAGCCAAAGGTCGATCTTCGCAACAGCCGGCGGATCGTCGGCGCCGAAGCATTGCTGCGATGGCGCGATCCGCATCTGGGCGAAGTCGCGCCACTGGAATTCGTGCCGCTGGCCGAAATGAACGGGCTGAGCAATGCGCTGGATCTTCGCGTGCTGAAACTGTTCGCCGAACAGCAGAAATCCCTTTTTGCAAAGGGCGTCTTCCTGCCGATATCGGTGAACATCTCGGCGCGTTCCCTGCATGCGGCCAATTTCGTTTCGACGGTTCTTTCGTTTCTCGACTTCAACAACATCCCCCCGGAGCTCCTTATCCTGGAGATAACCGAAACGTCCATGCTGCGGTTTTCGTCCGACACGACCGAGCGGCTTGCGCAGCTTACGGCCGCGGGGGTCCGGCTTTCGATCGACGATTTCGGAACCGGCTACGCCTCGCTCCTGTATCTCGAGAAGATGAACACGAGCGAGCTAAAGATCGACCGCAGCTTTGTCGCGAAGCTTGGAATTGGCGAAATGCAGACGGAACGGATCGTGCAGGCAATCCTGGCCCTGGGCCGGGGGCTCGGGATCGAGGTCGTCGCCGAGGGTGTCGAAACCGAGACGCAGCGGGAGTGGCTGGTGAAGAACGAATGTACCGTTGGCCAGGGATTCCTGTTCAAGCGACCGCAGGAACGCGAGAGTTTCGAGCGATTGCTGATATAGGTCACGCTGAACGGCGCGTCAGGGGCATGCGGCAGATCGCGCTGCCGCAAGCGGGTGCCAGCCACAGGGCTCCGCTCAATGTGTCAGCAGTTCGACCCCGGGGATGCGCGCGGCCTTTCGGTCGAAGGTCACCAGCGGAACCGCGTCCTGCCGCCGGGCCGCCGCGGCGATCATCAGATCGGCGAAACCGAACCCGCCTTCGCGGTACCGGAACGCGGTCCGCCCGACATCGTCGGCCGCCTCGACCACGATCTCGGCGGCCGAGAGCAGACCCTCCAGCGCGCGGGCCACGTCGCTGCGGCCGAACCCGTAGGCACGCTCGAGAACCCAGACCAGTTCCACCACGACCTCGCGGCATACAAAGCCGGGATCGCTTTCGCCAAGTCCGTTCATCAGGTTCGTGGCGGCCCGGGCCTGATCGGGATCGTCCTGGGTCAGGAAGCGCACCAGAACATTGGTGTCGATGGCGATCACGCTGGGGTGTCCCCGGAGGCCCCGCGCGCGATGGCGTCCTCCATCTCGTCGAGCGTGACGGGCGCACGGCCCGGCCGGGCCAGCAGACCCGCCAGTGTGGCGACGGGCTGCACCTTCAGAAGCCGGACCTCGCCATCCTGGATGACATAGCGGACGCGGTCCCCGCTGGACAGACCGAGGGCAAGGCGCACATCCCGGGGCAGGGTCGTCTGGCCCTTGATCGTTACCGTCGACTCCTGCATGGGGATCGCGCCTTGCACATGATGATGTCGCCTTACAATATCATCGCAGGGGCGGCAGATTCAAGTTCTGCGCCGGGCCGCCGCGGCGCGCGCGTCAGATGATTGCGTGGCGCACGCGGGCCGAGACCCATTCGCTGACCACGACCGTCGCGAGGATGACCAGCATGATCAGCGTCACCTGCGGCCAGGCCAGCACGTTCAGGCTGGCATTGAGCTGCGCCCCGATCCCGCCCGCGCCGACAAGACCCAGGATCGCGCTTTCGCGGATGTTGATGTCCCAGCGGAACACGCTGATGCCGTAAAAGGTCGGCAGCACCTGCGGGACGATGCCGTAGCTGAGGATCTGCGCCTTGGTCGCGCCGGTGGCGGTGATCGCCTCGATCTGCTGCGCGTCGGTTTCCTCGATCGCCTCGTAAAGCAGCTTGCCGATGAAGCCGACAGAACGAAAGCCGATGGCAAGGATCCCCGCCAGGATGCCGGGGCCGAGGATCGACACCAGCAGCAGCGCCCAGATCAGCGAGTTGATCGAGCGGCTGGCGACGATGCAGAACAGCGCGAGGGGCCGCAGGAAAAGCCGCGAGGGCGTGGTGTTGGTGGCCGCCAGAATGGCCAGCGGCACCGCGATCACGATGCCCAGCAGCGTGCCCAGCGTGGCAATGTTGATCGTGTCCCAGAGCGGCCCCCACAGCCGGTCCATATAGGACCAGCGCGGCGGCCAGGCGCGGCTGACCAGATCGGCGGCGGCCTTTGGCGCATCATGGACGAACACCCACATGGTGCGTTCCGTCATCAGGTTCCAGCACCAGACGAACAGCGCGACCAGACCCAGCCACCCGGCATAAAGCGCAAGCCGCCCGGCAAAGCTGCGGTGATGCCAGACCGGCGCCTCGGCGGCGGGGATGTCGGTCATGCTCATTGCACCCACCTGCGCAGATGGCTGGAGGAATATTCCGACAGCATCACGATGGCGATGATGATGATCAGGATCGCGCCCGCGCTGTCATATTCGTAACGGTTCAGCGCCGTGTTCAGCGTGCCCCCGATCCCGCCTGCGCCGACGATGCCGATCACGGCGGATTCTCGGAAATTGATGTCGAGCCGGTAGAGCGACAGCCCGATCAGCCGCGGCATCACCTGCGGCTGGACCGCATAGTTGACAAGCTGCAGCCACGAGGCGCCGGTGGCGCGGATCGCTTCGGCCTGGGATTCGTCGATATCCTCGATATCCTCGGCCAGAAGCTTGCCGATGAAGCCGATGGTGGCGAAGGTCAGCGTCAGGAAGCCCGCAAAGGCGCCGAAGCCGAACAGCGCGACGAAGAAGATCGCGACGATGATTTCCTGCAACGCGCGGGAAACGGCGATGATGCCGCGGCAGATCGCATAGACCCAGGCCGGGGCAAGGTTGCGCGCCGCGCCGATGCCGATGGGGATCGAGATCAGAACGCCAACCACGGTCGAGGTCAGCGTCATCGTCAGGCTTTCGATCAGCCCCTGGCTGATGTCGCGCCAGCGGGTGGTGAAATCGGGTTGCAGGAATCCCGCGACAAAGCGCTGCCCGCGTTCCATCCCGATCATGACGCGCTGCCAGTTCACCTCGACGGTGCCGACAGCCAGCACCAGATAGACAATCGCGCCGATCGCCAGCGCATAGCTCCAGAAGCGCGACTTTATCAGTTGCGGCGGGCGTTTCCACCGCGTGGGGTAGTCGGCGGCCGTCACAGCGCCCTCATCATCTTCTTGGCCTCGTCGCGCTGTTCGGCCTCGGCGGCCTCGTCCTCGGCGGCGGCCTGGCGCATCGCGGTCCAGTCCTCCTCGCCATAGATCCGGGTCAGCACCTCTTCGGTCAGCCCGGCGGGCGGGCCGTCAAAGACCACGCGGCCGGCCTGCAAGCCGATGATGCGGTCGGCGAATTGCTGGGCCAGCACCACGTCATGGATGTTGATGATCGCGGGCAGCCCGCTTTCGCGGCAGATCTCGACGATCAGGCGCATGATCTGGCGGCTGGTCTTGGGGTCGAGGCTGGCGGTGGGTTCGTCCACCAGCAACAGGTCGGGATCCTGTTCCAGCGCCCGAGCGATGCCCACCCGTTGCCGCTGGCCGCCCGACAGCGCATCGGCGCGCTTGTCGGCATGGGCCGACAGGCCGACACGGTCGAGCAGGCGGAACGCCTTGGCGATGTCGGCAGGCGGAAAGCGGCGGGTAAAGCTGCGCCAGAAGGGGACGTAGCCCAGCCTGCCCGACAGCACGTTTTCCATCACCGTCAGCCGCTCGACCAGGGCGTATTCCTGAAAGATCATGCCAATTCGACGCCTTGCCCGGCGCAGGTCGCCCGACCGCAGGCGGGTGATGTCCAGATCGTTCAGCCGCACACTGCCCGCGCTTGGTTCCACCAGCCGGTTGACACAGCGGATCAGCGTGGACTTGCCCGCCCCCGAGGGACCGATCAGCCCGACGACCTGCCCCCTGGGCACGGTAAAGCTGACATCGGTCAGAGCCTTGTCGCCGGTCCTGTAGACCTTGGTGAGGTTCTCGACGCTCAGCATCCGCGCGGCTCCGTTCGTTCAAGGCAAGAACGGCAGGCGGCGCACCGCCTGCCGTCCGTCATTCTGGCTGCGGTCTCAGTTGCAGGTATACTGAACGCCCATCGCGGCGTCGATCTCGCGGATCACGTTCCAGTTGTCCTTGAAGGTGATCGGGATGAACTGTGCCTCGCCCGAGCGCGAGAATTCGGCCTCCAGGCTCGTGCCTTCCCAGTCGAAGGAAAAGAACGCCTCGCGGATCTTTTCCTGAAGGTCGGGATGCAGGTTGAAGACGGTGCCGTAGCCCGTCGTCGGGAAGGTTTCGGACTGGTAGATGATGACGAACTGATCCTCGGTGACCACGCCGCGGTCGATCATCCGCGTCTTGACCGAGTTGGCGATGGCGGCGGCGTCATAGTCCTTGTTGGCCACGCCAAGGATCGAATTGTCATGCGCGCCCGAGAAGGCAGGGGTGAAATCCGTGCCCGCGACCATGCCATAGCTGGCCTGCATCAGCGCCGAGGGGGCCTTGAAGCCCGAATTCGAGGTCTCGGAGGTAAAGGCCATGGTGCGGCCCTTGATGTCCTCGACCTTCTCGATGCCCGAACCGGGATAGGTGATGAATTCCATCTCGTAGCCGAAGCTGCCATCGGCCGCGGCCATCATCGCGAAGGGGCGGAAGCCCGCACAGGCCACGGCAAGCGGGTTCGAGCCGGTATTGAAGCCCGCGATATGCAGGCGCCCGGCGCGCATCGCCTCGATCTGCGCGGCGTTCGACTGAACCGGGAAGAACTGCACCGGCTTGCCGGTCACTTCCTCCATATGGGTCAGGAAATCCGACCAGGCTTCGGCATAGACGGCCGGATCCTCGACCGGCGTATAGGCAAAGACCAGCACCGAGGGATCGACCCATTGCGACGGATCGGCCGGAATGTCGGCGATCATGTCGCCATCGGCATCGCTGTAGCGGCTGTCGAGCTGGAAGGCCGCCGCCGGCAGCACCATCAGCGCGGTCAGGGAGACGGCGGAAAGCAAACGTGTCATGTCGGGGCTCCTTTGCGTCGACGACGGGTTCTGCGTCCGATGGACCGGCTACGGGTGCGGCATGACATTTCGGTAAATCTCTTATGAACTTTCCACGACAGGGTCGATGCCCTGCGATCCTGCCCGGCCGTTCCCGGGCGCGCCCCGGTCATCGAAGATCCCGCCCTTCGGGCCGTCTTGCCCCGGCAACGCCATGTGCCGGATCACCACCGCCGCCCTGGCGGGCCTGTTGCGAAGCCGCGAAACGCGCTATGCTCGGGTGTCCTGCGATGGAGAACAAGATGGCCCATGAGCCGTTCCCCTGTCCGTGCTGCGGCGGCGCCTTCGATGGATTCCTCAAGGCGTCGGGAAAACCCCTCGAAACCCTCGGGCAACCCGATGTGACGCTTGACCGCCGGGCATTTCTGGCCGCGGCGACGGCGGCAACCGGCCTTGCCGCAGCCGGTCCCGCCCGGGTCGCGGCGCAGGGGGCACCGGCAACGGTCTTTGCCGGCGGCACCATCCTGACCGTGGACGCCGCCTTTTCCGAAGCCGAGGCGCTGGCCATTCGCGGCAACCGGATCATCGCCGTCGGTAGTCTGGACGAGGTGCGCGCGGTGGCCGGTGCGGATGCGGTCGAGATCGATCTGGCGGGCCGGACGATGCTTCCGGGCTTCATAGATCCGCATACGCATGTCGTTTCGGGCTCCGCGGTTGACGGCATCATGGAGAATGTCGGCATGGCGCGTTTCGCCACCGCGGCCGAGGTGCTTGATCACCTGCGCGCAAAGGTGGCGGTCACGCCGCCGGGCGAGTGGGTGCTTGGCCGCAACTACGACCCCTCGTTGCAGGAGGGGTTCGACGCGCTGACCTTTGCCGAGCTTGACGCGATCTCGACCGAGGTGCCGATCTTCCTGATGAACGCCTCGGGGCACCTTGCCTATGCCAACCGCAAGGCGTTCGAGGCCGCCGGAATCCCCGAGGACGTGGTCGACCCGCCGGGGGCCGAATATGTGCGCGATGCCGATGGGCACCTGACCGGCGTCATCAAGAACAACGTGGCCTTCGTGCCGGTGGTCTCGGCCGCCCCGGCGATGGCGCGGCTCGACCCGGTGTCGGCCCTGATCGGGCTTCTGGACACATGGTCTGCCCTCGGGCTGACCACGGTCAGCGAGCTTGCCCTGGGCACGCTCAGCAGTTCCGTTCAGGATGCGCAGATCATGTTCGCGGCGGCTCGCTCGGGGCGGCTGAAAGCGCGTATCCGCGCCTATCCCTTCTACACGATCGGCGCGGCCGAATGGGACGCCGCCGGGTTAGGGCCGGGCAGCGGCGATGCGCTGGCGCGGATCGCGGGCTACAAGCTGGTCGCGGACGGCTCGAACCAGGGCTTTACCGGCTTTCAGCGCGAACCCTACCTGAACTCGGACAGTCGCGGCGCCCCCTACATGACGCAGGAGGAGATGACCGCGACCGCGCTGGACCGGGCGTCCAAAGGCTGGCAACTGGCGCTGCATGGCAATGGCGATGCGGGCATCGACATGGTGCTGGACGCCTGTACGGCGGTGCGCGACGCGGGCATCGACATGGGGCAGGTCCGCGCCCGGATCGAGCATTGCTCGATGCTGCATGACGACCAGATCGCGCGGATGAAGGATCTTGGCGTTTCGGCAAGCTTCCTGATCGGGCATGTGCATTTCTGGGGCGTCTGGATGCGCGACCGTGTGTTCGGCCCCGAGCGGGTGATGCATCTGGGCCGCCTGCACAGCGTCGAGAAGGCCGGGATCGGCTACACCCTGCATTCGGATTTCATGGTGACCGAACCCGATCCCCTGCACATGATCCAGATGGCGGTCACGCGGCGGACCTGGAGGGAGCCCGATTTCGTGCTGAACCCGGACGAGCGCGTTTCGGTCGAAAGCGCCATCCGCGCGCTGACCTCGGAAGCGGCCTGGCAGCTTCATTCCGAGCACGAGATCGGCAGCCTTGAGCCCGGCAAGTTCGCCGACCTCGTGATCCTGGAAACGGATCCGCGCGGGGTTGCTCCCGACGACATCGGCGCGATCCGGGTGACCGAGACCTGGATGGACGGCCAGAGGGTCTACGCCGCCTGACACCGGCGGGCGGGCCGTCAGCGGTTCGAGCAGCCGTTCTTGAAGCCGTTGTCGCAATGGGCCTTGAGCCGGACGGTATCGGCCTCGGTCCAGCCTTCGGGCGCGGTGACCGCGACCCAGGGGCCGATATAGTCCTGCGCGTAATAGGAATGCCCGTAGCCCCCCGGAACCGTCGTGGCCAGCGCCATGTCCAATGCAAGCTGCAACTGGGTGACGATCGGCATGAAGCGCAGATAGGGGGAGACCCCGTCGCCCGGCGGCTCGCGCATCCAGACCGGGGCGCGCAGGGTCGACAGCGGATCGAAGAACACGATCGCATCGCTGGGATACTGAAGGAACACGATCCGCATCGGTCCCCATTCGGCCGCGCCCGCGGACCCGTCATCGTCGCGCGCGGCGTAACGGATCAGCGATCCGTCCCTGATGACGGGCTGCACCCAGGGGCTGTCCTCGCGCCGCGCGGTCTGGACGCGGTTCCAGAAATCGGAGGGAAAGGGCGGCCCGGCCCAGAACGCCCCGTCGATGGGGTCGTTGACCAGGTGGAACAGGTTCGTGGCATACATCGACGACCAGGCGCCCAGGCTCAGCCCGTGGATGTAAAGCCGCGGCCGCGTCCCGGGCGGCAGCCCGCGCCAGTAATCGTGGATCGTCGAGACCGTCGCCGCCGCCTGGTCAAGCCCGGTCCGCGTTTCGAAGACCAGCGCAAAGGGCGACTGCATGTAGCTGTACTGCACCGCCACCGTGGCGATGTCGCCGCCATGCATGTATTCGACCGGATCGTGCGAGCCCGGATCCATCCAGCCCGTCCCGGTCGGGCTGGTGACGATCAGCACCTTGCGGTCAAACGCGCCCAGGCGAATGAGTTCCGCAAGCGCCAGCTCTGCCCGTTCCTGCGGCGTGTCGGCATTCGCGCGCCCGACATAGACCCGGAGCGGATCGCGCGCGGGCCGCCCGGTAAAGGCCGCGATCGCGGCGGCATCTGGCCCGCCCGTCACGAAATCCCGGCCCGGCTGGCCCATCGCCTTCCAGTCGACAAGCGAGGCGGGACTGCCGGGAATGCGCGCCTCGGCCGGGGCGGGCGGCGCGGTGTCGAACAGCGCCTGCGCCGTCTCGAAGGTCGAGTCGAGCGCATTGATCGTCCTGTCCAGAAGCCCGTCCCGGGTCAGGACGAACAGCGCCAGACCGACAAGCAGAAAGCCCAGCACATCGGCCCGCCGCCGCGGCATCACCCGGTAAAGACGCGCGCGCACGATGCGCGAAAACGCCGCCACGAGCCGGCCGAGCGTATGCAGAACGGCAAAGACCGCCACCGCCACCAGCAGCACCTGCACCAGATGGCCCCCGCTGGTCGGCTCCACGCCCATCCGCGCGCGCAGGTCGTTCTGCCAGACATGGCTGTAGCGCAGCGCAAGACCAAGCGCCGCAAGCGCGCCAAGGGACAGAAGCCCCAGCACAACCTGCCGGGGCCTGCCCCTGGGCACGGGCATGTCGGCCAGCCACCATATCCCCTCGACGATCCGCGTCGCCAGATACCCAAGCGCCATGACGACACCGCCAAGAACGCCCTGAAGCACCGGATCCCGCGGGATGAGGGATGGCGTCAGCGAGGCCGCAAGGAACAGGATGGCCAGAGCCAGCCCCAGGACCGAAAAGCGCGGGATCAGAGCCATCTTTTCGAACTCCTGTCAGGCGGGCGGCCCCCGATTCCGCCCCGCGCACGCGCATGCGCAGGGATTTTCTACCGCATGCGGCGGTTTAGGTTAATCATGTTGTTCAGTTCGGCCAAGGATGTGGACCAGAAACCGTGACAAGCGCGACAGCCATTGATCTCGCCCTGCCTGCCGCGGTCTTCGTCATCATGTTTGCCATCGGTCTTGGCCTTGCGCCCCGGGATTTCCGCAGCACCCTGACACGCCCCCGGGCGCTCCTGCTCGGTCTGGCGGCGCAGATGGTGCTTGTCCCGGCCACGGGCGTTCTGCTGGTCGCGATCCAGCAGCCCGAGGCGGCCATCGGGCTTGGCATCGTGATCCTTGCCCTGTGCCCCGGCGGCGCCTCCAGCAACATCCTGACGCGGCTTGCTGGCGGCGATGTCGCGCTGTCGGTGTCCCTGACCGCGGTAACGAACCTGTTGTCGGTGGCGACGTTGCCCGTGCTTTCGGTACTGGCGGCCCGGCATTTCCTTGGCGTCGAGCTGGCAGCGGTCGAGATGCGGCAGGTATTGCTGCGCGTCGCGCTGATCGCCACATTGCCCGTCCTGCTTGGCACGCTGGTCCGGCATCTGGCGCCCGCGGCCGCCGCGCGCCACGAACCCATGGTCTTCCGCGCCGCCTTTGCGCTGTTCCTGGGGATCGTGGGCTGGGCAATCGTCGGCAGCATCGAGGTGTTGCGCGACGGGATGCTGCTGCTGGGATGGCAACTGGCCTTCCTGACGCTTCTGCTTCTGGGCCTTGGCCATGGGCTGGGCTGGCTGTTCGGCCTTGCGGCACCGCAGCGGATCGCCGTGGGGATCGAGACCGGCGTGCAGAACGGCGCGCTGGGGCTTGCCGTGGGCAGCCTGCTGTGGGCCGATGGCGCGGGCTTCCCGCTCTATGCGACCCCGTCGGCGGTCTATGGCGCGCTGACCTATGCCCTGACCTATCCGCTGGTCATCCTGCTTTGGCGCCTGCGCAGGCGCGTCTGAGCGTCGGTTCCCGGCCCCGTCGCCATGCGGCGTCAGCTTTCTTCCGAGGCGCGTTCGAGGGCGGCGCGGTCGACGATCTGCACGCAGCCATATTCGGTGCGCAGCGCGCCAAGCTCGATCAGCGCGGTAAAGGTACGCCGAAACGCGGCACGGCTCATCCCGGCCATCCGGCCCAGATCCTCCTGCGTTGCCCGCACCGTTCCGTCCGGGCCTGCCAGACGAATGAGCATCCGGGCAAAGCGGGCCCGTGGCGGCAATGACAGAACCTCTGCGAGGATGCTTACCGCAAGCGAGGCGTTCGCATGCGTAAGCCGGAAAAAGCAGTTCCAGTCCTCGGGATGCTCTGCCAGGGCACGGCGCACCGCGCTGATCGGGATACGGAAGACACGGGACTCCGCGGCGGCCGAGATCGTGATCGAGCGGGTCGTCCCCGCCAGCAAGGCGGAATCCCCGACCCAGAAACCGGGCCGGGCGCGGTAGATGGTCACTTCCTCGTCGCGCCCGATCGGAATCGACACGTCAAGCAGGCCCTCGCCCAGACCGAAGACCGCGTTCGGCTGATCGCCGACGCTGTAAAGCAGTCCCCCACGCTGCAAGGTTGTCCAGCGCCCGGCCATCGCCATTCGGGCCTGGAAGTCCATGGGCTGCTCCGACAGCCAGCCCTGCCTGGGCAGGCTGCGCAGTACCTCGGAGTATTTTCCCCCGGATTGCTCCATTTGTAGCAATTCCCCCCCGCCGAAAGGATTACACCCTTTTCGAGGAAACTGCGTTGCCCCTTGGCTGTCGTTGACGGAGATCAACGGGTCAGCCTGCATGCCCGGCCGTCGACCGGGACCGGAAAGGGCCAGCGCTTCGCAGGATGGGGCCGCGGCAGGCGAAACGGCCAGCCGCAGGAGGGGGGAATCCACGGATGATCGCGTGGAGGAAAGGGATCGTTGCTGCCCTGGCGGCCGTGCCCATGGCACATGCCGCAGCAGCCCAGGAGGCCCGGTGGGAATTCACCGTATCGCCCTATGTCTGGACGCCCGGCGGCTCCAGCGCCATCGAGACCGGCTTCGGCACGCTTGAGGCAGATGCCAGCATCAGCGACGTCCTGTCGGCGACCGATTTTGCCCTGATGACCGTGATCGAGGCCCGGCAGGGTCGTTGGGGCCTGATCGCGGATTTCGTCTATGCCGATCTGACGGAACGCAAGGACACGCCCTTCGGCGTCCAGTTTTCGCAGGCAAAAGTCGAGACGCAGTTGCGGATCGCAAGCGGCTATGCCGCCTACCGCCTGCACGAGGACGCGCAGGTGGCGGTCGATCTGCTGGGCGGGTTCCGCGCCGTAAGCGCCGATCTGAACGTGACGCTCGCGCCGGGCACCCTGCCGGGCCAGAGCTTTGCCCTGGACAAGAGCTGGGTGGACCCGGTCGCGGGCGGCCGCGTCCGGATCGCGCTGAACGAGCGCTGGTCCGCCACCGCCATTGCCGATTTCGGCGGCTCGGGCGGGTCCGAACGCACCTGGCAGGCCATCGCGACACTGAACTACCGGATCAACGACCGATGGTCGGCCCATGGCGGTTGGCGCCACCTGTCGATCGACAAGGACATGGGCGGACGCGATGTCGAGATCGACCTCGGCGGACCGCTGCTTGGCCTCACGGCCCGGTTCTGAGCTTGAAGATCAAGGGATAGGGAGCAAGAGAATGACCACCAGACGCGAATTCATGGGATCCATTCCGGCCGCGGGCGCGGCCTTTGCGATCGGCGGCAGCCTGGCGCTCGAGGCCACCCCCGCCCATGCCCAGCGGGCGCCGCTTGCGGGCCATTTCCATCCCAAGGGCAAGGCGCCCTCGGAGCATACGCTGAAGGTGCTGGCCGAGGCGCAGAGCGGTCTGCCCTTTGACGATACCCGGGATTTCGACGAGCAGGCGCGCGGGCTGATCGCCGAACGTTCGGCCCGCCAGATCATGGCGGATGCGGGCAATGTCGCCTTCGACCGCGCCGATTACGACTTTCTCGACGTGCCGGGCGAGTTCGACTCGATCCATCCCTCGATGACCCGGATCGCGCGGCTCAACAACAATTTCGGGCTCTACGAGGTGGTGCCCGGCATCTATCAGGTGCGCGGCTTCGATCTGGCCAATGTCACTTTCGTCCGCGGCCGCACCGGCTGGATCGTCTTCGATGTGGGCACCACGGCCGAGACGACGCGCGCGGCATGGGAGCTGTTCCAGGAACATGTGGGCGAGGGGTTGCCGGTGACTGCGGTCATCTATTCGCACACCCATGGCGACCATTTCGGCGGCATCCGCGGCCTGATCACCCCCGAGGATGTGGCCGAAGGCCGGGTCGAGGTGATCGCGCCCCGCGACTTCATGCAGTTCACCATCTCCGAGAACGTCTATGCCGGGAATGCCATGAACCGGCGGCTGTTCTACCAGTATGGCCTGCTGCTGCCCGCGGGCCAGCACGGTTTTGTCACCCAGGGCCTTGGCCACCGTGTCCCGGCAGGCGCCACGGGGCTGATCGCGCCCACCCGCTTCGTGTCCGAGGATATCGAGGAATTCGAGGTCGACGGCGTGCCGATGGTGTTCCAGTACACCCCCAACACCGAGGCCCCGCGCGAGATGAACACCTGGATCCCCGGCATGAAGGCGCTGTGGATGGCCGAGAACGTGACGGCGGTGCTGCACAACATCTACACGCTGCGCGGGGCGCAGGTGCGCGACTCGCTGAACTGGTCGCAATACATCAACAAGGCGCTCAGGCTTTTCGGCACCGAGGCCGAGGTGATGTTCGCCTCGCACCACTGGCCGCGCTGGGGCAATGACCGCATCCGCGAGGTGCTGCGCGACCAGCGTGACCTGTATGCGAATTTCAACAACCAGGTGCTGCACTACGCCAACCAGGGCGTGACCATCAACCAGATCCACCATGTCTACAAGATGCCCGCGGGCATCCAGGCCAAGTGGCACTGCCGCGGCTATCACGGCTCGCCCGAGCATAACGCCCGCGGCGTGATCCAGCGCTTCCTCGGCTTCTGGGACTGCAACCCGGCCACGCTGATCCCGCTCGCCCCCGAGGACTCGGCGCCGCTTTATGTCGAGATGATGGGCGGGGCCGCGGTGATCCTGGCCCGGGCCGATGCGCTGCACCAGTCCGGCGACTACCTGCTTGAGGTCGAGATCCTCAACAAGCTGGTACAGGCCGAGCCCGGCAATGCCGCCGCCAAGGACGCTCTGGCCGACGCCTTCGAGCAGGTCGGCTACCAGCAGGAGAATCCGGGGCTGCGCAACAGCTTTCTTGCCGCCGCCTACGAACTGCGCACGGGCATCCCGCAGGGCGCGATCGCGGACACGTCCAGCCCGGACATCATCCGGGCGATGTCGACCGAACTGTTCCTGAACTTCCTCGCGATCCGGATGGATCCGCGCCGGGCCGAGGGGGTGGAATTCACGATGAACCTTGTCACACCCGACAATGACGAAAGGTTCATCGTGGAACTGTCGAACGCCACGCTGACCAACATCCAGGGCTACACGGCCGAGGATGCCGACCTGACGCTGACGGTCAACCGCGCCGATCTGGAGCGGGTGATGGCGGGGGCCACGACGCTGGATGCGCTGCTGGCCGACGGCACCGCGCAGTTCGAGGGCGATATCGCCATCCTCGGCCAGCTTGCCGCGCTGATGGTCGATTTCGATCCGCGCTTCGAGATCATGCCCGGCACCAGGCTGCGGACCGAACTTGCCAGCCACGAACCGTTCGAGGGCTATGTCGGCTCCGTCATCCCCGAATGACAACCCGGCGGCCGCCGGGACTTTCCGAAAACCACAGCAAGGAAGGAAGACACCATGAAGTTTCATCGTCTTGTGATCGCAGGCGCGGCGGGTGCCCTGATGGCCCTGGGCGCCTGCACCGATAACCAGAGCATCAACGCCGCCACGGGCGGGCTGGCGGGCGCCGCGGTCGGCAGCCAGTTCGGTCAGGGCCGTGGCCGGGCCGCCGCGACCCTTGCCGGTGCCGCCGTCGGAACGGCCATGGGCGGGAACGCCCCGACGCCCGCGCAAACGCGGATGTGTACCTTCCGCAACGCGCAGACGGGCGAAACCTGGCAAGCGCCCTGTCCGAACTGACCCCGGCAAGAGGAGGATCATCAGATGGCAGAACTCGTCGTGCTGGATTTCGACGGGCTTGAGACTGCGGACACGGTCCTCGGCAAGCTGAGGGAACTGCGCAAGGCGCACCTGATCGACCTCCTGGACGCCGTCGTGGTCATCCGCCCCCAGGGCGGCGACATCCAGATCAAGCAGTCGGTGAACCTGACCGCTCTGGGCGCCAGCCAGGGCCTGACCACCGGCGCGCTTCTGGGCGGGCTTGCCGGGCTTCTGGTGCTCAATCCGCTGGCGGGCTTTGCGCTTGGCGGGGCGGCGGGCGCGGCGATGGGCGCGCTTGGCGGCAAGCTTTCGGATTTCGGGATCAATGATGGTTTCATCCGCGAGTTCGGACAGACCGTCGCGCCCGGCACCTCTGCGCTGTTCCTGCTGATCGCCAAGGCCACCACCGACAAGGTGGTGGCGGAAATCCGGGACTACCGGCCAAGGGTGCTCAAGACCTCGCTTTCGGCCGAGCAGGAGGAGGGGCTGCGCGAGGCGCTGGCCGCCGCCGAGGCCTGAACAGCCGAATGGCGCCAGCCTGCCCGACCCGCAACGCAAGACCGGAGCCATTGACAGGAGACGATCCATGCGCAGACACGCCGCCCTTGTGCTTGCCCTCGCCGGGATATCGGGCGGGCAGGCCCTGGCCCAGAACGACGAGAACCTTGCCCAGCAGCTTGCCAACCCGGTCGCCTCGCTGATCAGCGTGCCGCTTCAGTTCAACTATGAGGACGGCATCGGGCCGGGCGGGAACGGTTCGCGGATGGTGCTGAATGTCCAGCCGGTCATCCCCTTTTCCATCGGCGAGGACTGGAACCTGATCTCGCGCACCATCGTTCCCGTCATCCATCAAAGCGACGTGGCGCCCGGTGCCGGATCGCAGACGGGTTTCGGCGATATCGTGCAAAGCTTCTTCTTCTCGCCCAAGGCGCCAACCGCGGGCGGCGTGATCTGGGGCGTCGGGCCGGTCTTCCTGTTGCCGACGGCAACCGATGACCTGCTTGGCGCGGGCAAATGGGGCGCGGGGCCTACCGGCGTCGTGCTCGTGCAGCGCGGGCCCTGGACGGTGGGCGGGCTGGCCAACCACATCTGGTCCTTCGCGGGCGAGGACGACCGGCCGGACGTCAACCGGACATTCCTGCAACCCTTCGCCTCCTACACCACCGGCAACGCCTGGACCTTCACCCTGCAAACCGAGACCAGCTATGACTGGGAGACCGAGCAATGGTCGGTTCCGATCAACGCGGTGGCCTCGAAGCTGATGCGGATCGGCAACCAGCCTGTCAGCCTGTTCGGCGGCCTGCGCTACTGGGCCGAATCGCCCGCCTCCGGCCCGGATGGCTGGGGCATCCGCGTCGGCGCAACGTTCCTTTTCCCGCGCTGATCCCGGCTGACGGAGAAGTGGCCGCGGCGCGATGCGGCTGGCATGACCGCGGGCCAGGTGGTGAAACCGCTTCGGCACGCCGAATTCTTCAGCGCCCTGCAGGAGTTTCAGTCGGCCGCAGGCGGTAGCGGCAGGTACGGGCCGCGTAGCGGTTGCGGTGCATCGCTGGGCGTGAAGCGTCCCGGCGGAAGCAGGATGTCGGCCAGGGTGTAGCGGTCAAAGGCTGCAATGAAGGCCGCCACCCCCTCGTTGACGACACCGGCAAGACGGCAGCCGCGCGTGATCGGACACATGTTTTCGGCCTGGAAACACTCGACCATCCCGAAATCCGGCTCGGTCTTGCGCAACAGCACGCCCAGGTTGATCTGTTCGGGTGCCAGCGCCAGCATGAAGCCGCCATGATGGCCGCGCAGGGCGCTGACATAGCCCTCGGCCGAGAGGAACATCACCACTTTCTTGAGGTGCATCCGCGAGATGCCGAAAAGCTGTGCCGTCTCCTCGACGGTCACGCGCTCTCCGGGGCGGCTGGCGGCGAACAACAGCGCGCGCAGGGCGTAGTCGCTGAACTTGGTGAGTCGCATGCGGGGCCTCTGACATTGTTCGGCCGGTTTGCGGGAAGATTTCGGCCACGGACTTGACATGGCTCAACCCGCGCCGACCCCGGGCACCAGTCAAGACAGGAAATTTTTCAATCCCGGCTGACTTCCCGATGAAAATAACCATTTCAGGAGCATTATCCTTGATCCTGATCAATGTCGGTGCCGCGCGGATCGGAAAGGTTGCGGTATGCAATCGCGTACCCGCCATCCGTTCCTGCCCCTGCTGCTTGCCCTGGCCCTGGTCCTGTCAGGACTGGCACAAGGCCATGCGCTGGCCGGGACTGCGGCAGGCCAGATCGAGATGGAGATCTGCGCAGATGGCGAGGCGCGCCGCGTGGTGATCGACGCGCATGGCGCGCCGGTGGACCCGGACGAAACCTGCCAGCGCAAGCTCTGCCCCGATTGCGTGCCGCTCAAGGATGCCATGCTGGCGGGCGCCTCTACGCCTGTCGGCCACCGGTTGCCGCGCCGCGGCGCAAGGCCCCGCCCCTCTTTCCGTTTCCGTCCGCACCGCCGGCCGCAGGCCGCGCAGGCGCGCGCCCCTCCACGCATGGTCTGATCTGATGTTCGCAGCCCCCGCGCCGATCCGTTCCGTCCCGTTCCGACCCGCCCCCCTCCGGCGCGTGGTGGCCATGGCCCTGGCCCTGCTGCTCTGCTTGCTTCCTGTGCTGGCCATGGCGCAGGCGCCCCATCTGCCGCGCTATCTGGCAGAAGCGGCCCCGGACAGCATCGTGGCGGGTGCCACGGGATTCGGCGAAATGCGCACCGATCTGCCGGTGGCACCGATCCTCGGACCCGAGGGGCAGATCGGCTGGGTCTTCGTCAACTCCGATTTCGTCGGCACCACCGGCTATTCCGGCAAGCCGATCCATATCATGGTCGCGGTCGACGACGATGCGCGGATCATCGGGCTGAACCTTGTCCAGCACTGGGAGCCGATCGTGCTGATCGGCATTCCCGAAATCCGCATCCGTACCCTGATGCAGGAGCATGTCGGAATGGACCTTGCGGCCGCCGCAGCCGCAGGCGGGTCGGTCGAGAAGCTCAACATCATTTCGGGCGTGACCGTCACCATCATGGTGATCGACGATTCCATCGTCCGCTCGGGTATTCGCGTGGCCCGCGCCCTGGGCCTTGGCGGGTTGGCGCCGCCAGACGAACCGGCCGACCCGCGGTTCGAGATCGACCCCGCCGCCGTGGCCGCCCCGGGCTGGATGACACTGCTGGGCGACGGCACGCTGCGGCGGATGTCGCTGGATGTGGGGCAGGTGAACGACGCCTTCGCCGAGCTTGATGATCCGCGCGCCGCTGCTCGGCCCCTCGCCGACCCGCCCGAGACCTCGTTCATCGACCTTTACACCGCGCTGGTCAGCGTGCCCGCCATTGGCGAGCGGCTGCTTGGCCTGGCCGAGCACGCCAACTTGCGCCGCTGGCTGAACGAGGGAGAGCACGCGATCCTGGTGGCCGGGCGGGGCAGGTATTCCTTCAAGGGCTCGGGCTATGTCCGCGGCGGTCTGTTCGACCGGATCGTGCTGGTGCAGGGGGACATGTCCCTCCGCTTTCGCGACCGCGACCACCGCCGGCTGGGCGAGATCGCCGCCAGCGGGTCGCCGCGCTTTGCAGAGCTTGACCTGTTCCGCATCCCCGCCGATGCGGGCTTCGACCCGACCGAGCCCTGGCGGCTGCAACTGCTGGTGCAACGCGACCTCGCGGCGCTGGAGCGCGCATTCACCACCTTCGACCTCGCCTATCAGCTGCCCCTGCCCTACCTGCGCGAAATCCCCCGCGCCGTGGCACCGAACCCCGACATGGTGCAGGACACCGAGGCCGAACGCGCCGCGCAACTGGCGCTGATCGAACGCATCTGGCAGGACCGCGCCTGGGAGATCGCAGGGCTGCTGGTGATGCTGTCGGTGCTGACCGGCGCCTTCTTCTTCCAGATGGTCCTGACCCGGTCGGAACGGGCCGTCTACTGGTTCCGCATGGGGTTTCTCAGCTTCTCGCTGGTTTTCCTGGGCTGGTACGCGGCGGCGCAACTCAGCGTGGTGAACATCCTGTCGCTGGTGCAATCCATGCGCTCGGGTTTCAGCTGGCAGGCCTTCATGCTGGACCCGCTGACCTTCATCCTGTGGTGGGCGGTGGCCGCGGCGCTGATCTTCTGGGGACGCGGGGCCTATTGCGGCTGGTTGTGCCCGTTCGGCGCGTTGCAGGAACTGACGAACCAGATCGCGCGGGCGCTGCGGGTGCCGCAGATCAAGATGCCCTGGACGCTGCACGAACGCCTCTGGCCGATGAAATACATCATCTTCCTGGTGATGTTCGCAGCCAGCCTTGCCGCCGTGCCCTGGGCGAGCCAGCTCAACGAGGTCGAGCCGTTCAAGACCGCGATCGTGCTGCGGTTCGACCGCGCCTGGCCCTTCGTGACCTTTGCGCTGGCGCTGCTGTTCATCGGGCTCTTCGTCGAACGCTTCTATTGCCGCTACCTGTGCCCGCTGGGCGCGGCGCTGGCAATCCCGGCCCGCATCCGCATGTTCGACTGGCTCAAGCGCTATCCCGAATGTGGCAGGCCCTGCCAGACCTGCGCCAACGAATGCTTCGTTCAGGCGATCCACCCCACCGGCGAGATCAATCCCAACGAATGCCTGAACTGCATGCACTGCCAGGTTCTTTACCAGTCCAAATCGAAATGCCCCGTCGTGATCCGCCAGATCAAGCGGCGTGCCGCGGTCGGCGGCAAGCCCACCGGGGCGCTGGACAGTTTCCACACCGATACCCTCGCAGACAGGAAGGAGAAAACCCATGTCTGAGCGAACGAAACCCGACGGGATCAGCCGGCGCGGCCTGCTGGGCGCGACCGCCGGCGGCGCCGCCCTGGGCGTCACGGGCGCGCTTGGCGCCAGCCTCGCCCCCTCGCGCGCTGCGGCCCAGACCTCGGCCGCGGCACAGGCCCATGTGGGACCGGGCGAACTGGACGAATATTACGGCTTCTGGTCCTCGGGCCAGACCGGCGAACTGCGCATCCTCGGCGTGCCGTCCATGCGCGAACTGATGCGCATCCCGGTGTTCAACACCTGCTCGGCGACCGGCTGGGGCATCACCAACGAGTCGCTCGCCATCATGAACGGGAACCTTACCGAGAAGACCCGGAAATACATGGAGGCGAACGGCTTGAAGGTGCTGCCCAACGGCGACCTGCACCATGTCCACATGTCCTTCACCGAAGGCAAGTATGACGGCCGGTTCCTGTTCATGAACGACAAGGCCAACAGCCGCGTCGCCCGCGTCCGCTGCGACGTGATGAAATGCGACAGGATCGTTCAGATCCCCAATGCCAAGGCGATCCACGGGCTGCGCCCGCAGAAATGGCCGCGCACCAATTATGTCTTCGCCAATGGCGAGGACGAGGCGCCGATGGTCAATGACGGCCAGATCCTGGACGAGCCCGACAAGTACGTGAACTTCTACACCGCCCTGAACGCCGACACGATGGAGGTGGCCTGGCAGGTGATGGTGTCGGGCAATCTCGACAACACCGATGCCGATTACGAGGGCAAATGGGCCTTCTCGACCTCGTACAACTCGGAAATGGGCATGACCCTGCCCGACATGACGGCCGCCGACATGGACCATGTCGTGGTCTTCAACATCGCCGAGATCGAACGCGGCATCGCCGCGGGCGACTTTGTCGAACTCAACGGCGTCAAGGTGATCGACGGGCGCAAGGGGGTGAACAAGAAATACACCCGCTACATCCCGATCCCCAACAACCCGCATGGTTGCAACATGGCACCGGACAGGATTCACCTGTGCATTGGCGGCAAGCTCTCGCCCACGGTCAGCGTGATCGACGTGCGCAGGCTGGATGCGTATTTCGAGGATGACAGTCTCGATCCGCGCTATCCGGTCGTGGCCGAGCCGGAACTGGGCCTCGGGCCGCTGCACACTGCCTTCGACGGCAAGGGCAACGCCTACACGACGCTCTTCCTCGACAGCCAGATCGTGTTCTGGAACATCGAGCGGGCGATCCGCGCCTACAACGGCGAGAACGTCGATCCGATCCTGTCGAAGACCGACGTGCATTACCAGCCCGGCCACAACTCGACCACCATGGGCGAGACGCTGGACGCGGACGGCAAGTACTTCGTCTCGATGAACAAGTTCTCGAAGGACCGGTTCCTGAATGTCGGTCCGCTGAAGCCCGAGAACGAGCAGCTTTTCGTCATCGACGGCGACCGGCTGCACCTGGTGCATGACGGACCCACCTTCGCCGAGCCTCATGACTCGATCCTCGTGCACCGCTCGGTGATGAACCCCGTCCATGTCTGGGACCGCAACGACCCGTCATGGGCCGCCGCGCGCGCTCAGGCCGAGGCCGACGGGGTGGATCTGGACTGGGGCGAAGACGTGATCCGCGACGGCAACAAGGTGCGCGTCTACATGCACTCGATGGCGCCGAGTTTCAGCCTGGAGAGCTTCACCGTGCAGGAGGGCGACGAGGTCACGGTCTATGTCACCAACCAGGACGACATCGAGGATCTGACCCACGGCTTCTGCCTGGGCGATCATGGCATCGCGATGGAGATCAGCCCGCAACAGACCGCCTCTGTCACCTTCGTCGCGGCCAAGCCCGGGGTCTTCTGGTACTATTGCCAGTGGTTCTGCCACGCGCTGCACATGGAGATGCGCGGGCGGATGTTCGTCGAACCGCGGGACGCCTGAGCCATGCGCCGGCGCGTCCGCACCCTCGCGCTGGCGCTGGCCGCCGCTTTCCCTGTCGGGGAAGCGGCGGCCGAGCGGCTGGTGCCCGCCAACCCCGGGGCGCTTGCCGCCGCCCTCGCCGGTGTGTCCGCCGGCGAGGTGCTGATCCTCGCACCGGGCCTGCATGAAGGCCCGGTGCGACTCGATCGCCCCGTCACGCTGGACGGGCGCGGGCAGGCCGTGCTGGATGCCGGTGGGCATGGCAGCGTGATCACCGTGACCGGCCCGGACGTGACGGTGCGCGGGCTGACCATCCGCGGCTCGGGGTCGTCGCACCAGGAAATCGACGCGGGCGTGAAGCTCGACCGCAGCGCCACCGGCGCCCTGATCGAGGACAACCGCATACTCGGCAACCTTGTCGGCGTGCATGTCTTCGGCGCCCGCGACAGCGAGGTGCGCGGCAACACCATCGAGGGTCGTCGCCACCACCGCATGAACGAGCGCGGCAATGGCGTCTATGTCTGGAACGCGCCCGGAACGGTGGTCGAGGGCAACGACATCCGCTGGGGCCGCGACGGCATCTTCGCCAACGTCTCGCGCGAGAATGCCTTTCGCGGCAACCTGTTCCGCGACCTGCGCTTTGCCGTGCATTACATGTACACCCACAACAGCGAGGTGACGGGCAACGTCTCGCTCGGCAATCACTTGGGCTTTGCGGTGATGTTCTCGAACCGCGTCACGGTGACCGACAACCTGTCGCTGATGGACCGCAGCCATGGCGTGATGCTGAACTTCGCCAACAATGCCGATGTGCGCGGCAATCTCGTGCGCGGCGGCACTACCGAGAAATGCACCTTCATCTACAACGCGCATCGCAACCTGATCGTCGGCAACCGCTTCGAGGGATGTGAGATCGGCATCCATTTCACCGCCGGGTCGGAACGCAATGCGCTGACCGGCAACGCCTTCATCGGCAACCGGACGCAGGTGAAATATGTCGGCACCCGCGACATCGAATGGAGCGTGGGCGAGCGCGGCAATTACTGGTCCGACCACCCCGCCTTTGACCTGAACGGCGATGGCATCGCCGATGCGCGTTTCCGCCCCAACGACCTGATGGACCATATCCTGTGGTCGCAGCCCGCCGCGGCGCTGCTGCTCGGCTCGCCTGCGGTGCAACTGGTGCGCTGGAGCCAGGCCGCCTTTCCCGCCATCCTGCCCGGCGGCGTGGTGGACAGCCATCCGCTGATGCACCCGCCCGAGATCGCCGTTCCCCCCCACATCGCCGCGCTGGAGGCCGAGGCACGGCCCGCATGGCTGCATGGAAGACTATCCGATGACGACCTTGACGATCTCACATCTCACTAAGCGCTTCGAGGGCGTCACGGCGCTGGACGATGTCGGCTTTGACGTCGCCCCGGGTGAGCGCGTGGCCCTTCTGGGCCATAACGGGGCGGGAAAGTCCACGCTGATGAAGATCGTGCTGGGGCTGATCCCGGCCAGTTCGGGCAGCGTTGCGCTGATGGGTGCAGCCCCGGGCAGCCGGGCGGCACGCAGCCTTGCCGCCTATCTGCCCGAGAACGTGGCGTTTCACCCTGCGCTCACGGGGCTGGAGCAGCTCGGTTTCTATCTGCGCATGCGCGGCGAGCCTGCGCGGGGCGCGATGCCGCTTCTGGAAAAGGTGGGCCTCGGCCATGCCGCCCGCCGCCGCATCGGCACCTATTCCAAGGGCATGCGCCAGCGCGTCGGGCTTGCGCAGGCGCTGATCGGACGCCCCCGGCTCATGGTGCTGGACGAGCCGACCAGCGGACTGGACCCGGTCTCGCGCCGCGACTTCTATGCCATCCTCGACGAACTGGCGGGCGAGGGCGCGGCGATCCTGCTGTCCTCGCACGCCCTGACCGAGGTCGAGGCCCGCACCGACCGCATCGTGATCCTGTCGCAGGGGCGGCTGAGGGCGAACGACACGCTGGCGAACCTGCGCCGCAAGGCCGCGCTGCCGATACGTTTGCAGGTCACCGCGCGGCCCGACACCGCCGACAGCGTGGCCGGCCAGCTTTCCGGCGCACGGCGCAACGGGGTGACGGTGGACCTGATGTGCCGCCATGACGAGAAACTTGCCCGGCTGGGCCAGATCGCCGGGCTTCAGCCGCTCATCGAGGATGTCGAGGTGCTGCCGCCCAGCCTGGAAGACCTTTACAGCCATTACAGCCGGAGCGAAGGCCAATGACCCGCATCCTTGCCGCCGCCGCCGCAGAGACACGCATCGCGCTGCGCAACCGCTGGGTCGCCATCGCCGTTGCCATGATGGCGCTGTTCTCCATGGTGCTGTCGGCCACCGGCAGCGCCCCCACCGGCATTCTCGGCGCCGACCGTCTGTCGGTGACGGTGGCGAGCCTGACCAGCCTTGCCGTCTATCTCGTGCCCCTCGTTGCGCTCCTGATGGCCTTCGACGCGGTCGCGGGCGAGGTCGAACGCGGCACGCTGCCGCTGGTGCTGACCTATCCCGTCTCGCGCGCCGAACTGATCCTGGGCAAGTTCCTCGCCCATCTCGGCGTGCTCGCGCTGGCCGTGGCGGTTGGCTACGGCATCGCCGCCGCAGCTGTGATCTGGACAGATCCACGGGCACAGGCGGGGCTGCCCGCGCTCTGGCGGCTGGGCTGGACCTCGGTGTTGCTGGGCGCGACCTTCCTTGGGATCGGCTATGCGCTGTCGGCGCTGGCGCGGCGGCCCGGAGCGGCGGCGGGCCTGGCGATCGGGCTCTGGCTGGTGCTGATCGTGCTTTACAATCTGGGTCTGCTGGCCGCGGTGGTGACCGATGGCGGCGGCCGGTTCACCACGCAGGTCTTCCCGTGGCTGCTGCTGGCCAATCCGGCCGATGCCTTCCGCCTCTACAACCTCGCCGCCTCGGACGCGACCGCCGCCGCCGCCGGCCTGGGCGGTGCTGCCAGCACTATCCCCGCGCCGCTGGCGCTGGCCTCGGTCGCGCTCTGGCCGCTGTTCTCGCTTGTCCTTGCCACACTGGCCTTCCGGAGGATCACGCCATGAGACCGTTTCTCGCCGCCCTTGTCCTCGTCTCGCTTGCCGCCTGCCGCGAGGAACTGGCCGATCTGCCCGCCCCCGTCACCATGACCGCAGAAGCGGTTGGCCATTACTGCCAGATGGACCTGCTTGAACATCCCGGGCCCAAGGGACAGGTGCATCTGACCGGCCTGCCCCACCCGCTGTTCTTCAGCCAGGTGCGCGATGCCATCGCCTATCAGCGCATGCCCGAACAAAGCCACATGATCGCGGTCATCTACGTTTCGGACATGGGCGCGTCGGGCGCCAGTTGGGACGACCCGGGTGCGGCGAACTGGATCGCCGCCGAGACGGCCCATTTCGTCGTCGGCTCGGCCATCGCCGGGGGTATGGGCGCGCCCGAACTGGTGCCCTTTTCCGATCCCGCCCGCGCCGCCGCCTTCGCCGCCGGGAATGGCGGGCAGGTGCTGCGGCTGGCCGACATCCCCGACGCCGCCGTGCTGACCCCGGTCGAGATCGAGGGCGATATCGGCGCCGGGGACGATGCCGATTTCCTCGACCGGCTGCGCGCGCTTCAGGCCGAACAGGAGAGCTGAACCATGCCCACCCGCCGCCGCCTGCTGACCATCGCCGCGGCTGCCGCCGCCTGTGCCGGGCTTCCCGCCCGTGCCGCACCGCTGACACGCTGGCACGGTGTTGCGCTCGGCGCCCCGGCCTCGATCCACCTCGCCCATCCGCAGGCCGACCGGCTGATCGCAAGGGCTCTGGCCGAGATCGCCCGGCTTGAAGCGATCTTCAGCCTGCACAGGCCGGATTCGGCGCTTGTCCGGCTCAACCACACAGGGCGGCTGGAGGCGCCGCCCTTCGAGCTTCTCGAATGCCTGTCGCTTTGCGCCGCCGTCCATGCCGCCAGCGGCGGTACCTTCGACCCCACGGTGCAACCGCTCTGGCGGCTGCATGCCGAAACCCGTGCCACGGGCCGCGCCCCCAGCGCCGCCGAGATCGCCGCCACCCTGCCCCGCATCGGCTGGGCCGGCGTGCAGGCCGGGCCACAGGCCATCACGCTTGCCCGGCCCGGCATGGCGCTGACACTCAACGGCGTGGCCCAGGGGCTGATTGCCGACAAGGTGGCCGACCTGCTGGCGGTCGAGGGGTTGACCGACATCCTGGTGAACACCGGCGAGTTCCGCGCGCTGGGTGGCCAGCCCCAGGGCGGCCCATGGCCGGTGCATCTGGACGATGCCGCAGCAACGCCCGTGCCCCTGCGCGACCGCGCGCTGGCGAGTTCCGGCCCCCTTGGCACCACCTTCGACGCCGCGGGCCGCGCGGGCCACATCCTCGATCCGCGCACCGGCGGCCCCGCCCCGCCGCGCTGGCGGCTGGTCAGCGTCACCGCCCCCCGCGCGGGGCTCGCCGACGCATTGTCCACCGCGGCCTGCCTGCTGGACGAGACCGGCATCGCCGCGATGATGGCCGGTTTCCCCCAGGCGCGGCTTGTCGGTCTCGCGGTCTGAGCACCGCGGCCGCGGCCGAGGAATCCAGGGCCAGTAAGGTGTGTCCATCAGGGGATCCGGACGGGCCAGCCGACCTGTCATGGACCGCTGCACCAGCCCGACCGTGACCGCCAGGATGTCGTATCGCGCGGCCACATCGGCGCCCGAACGCCGGAACATGGATTTCAGCGGATCCGTGCAGTTCCGCATACTGCTCCAGATCGGCAATGGTGGCCAACAGCCATTGCCGGATCAGGATCGACAGATACGCCCCGACGCTGGAGGGCGGGTTCTTGACGCGAGCACGAGCTTTGCGCAGTTCGCCCTGCAACCCTTCGCGGACAAGCAGGTTACGGAAGGCGGCCGGATCGCCCGGCCAGACAGCCACGGGCAGCGACCACGTTGCCGTGGCCGACGCCTGCTCGCACGCCGTCTGTTTCGGCGAGGACGGGCAGACCGTCACCGGCCGCGCGATGGACAGGTTCGTTTCCGACATGGACACGAACCCGTGGACCTACCCCTGCGGGCTGGAGCACAGCGGCAACACTGCAACCCCCCTGACCTGGACCAGCCGGTATGGTAGCGTCGTCACCACGATCTAAGAAGGCGCTGCTGCCGACGGGATAAACGAGGCGGAGTTTGATAATCCTCGTGCCGGTGCTTCGATTCCGCCCCCGGGCACCACTCAACAATCTGAAATGGTTGAGTTTTGTGGTCATTCCTGGTCCTCATTGGGATCGGGCTTGACGCTTTTCGGTGAAAGGTCTGACAATCTTCGCCCGCCTTGCGTTGTCTTTTTCCAGCGTTGCCAGCTTCTCGCGGTTCTTGCCGGCAAGGTTTGCGGACCGCGAATTGAGCCACGCCATTGAGGGCTTCTTCTGCGCCAACAGGTCTGCGACGTGGCATTCATCAAGGCCCGCTCGCGCAGCGTGGTCGCCACGGTGTGGCGCAGACCCTTGAGAAGGAGAGCCGATCGACATCTTGAGCCGACTCGCTGTGATATTTGAGGCCCGGCGGCGGCGGGTCAGGATCTTGCCGGCAGCCCTCATAAGGCGGCGCAGGGCGGTGATGCAGCTTGCGGCCAGCGCTGCATTGAAACCCTCGAGTTCCCGCTCGGTGATGCGCAGGCTCACCGTTCTGGTGCGGGTCGGGCGCGGGCACTGGGTTGCGTGGGCGTGGTGCGGAAGAAGCGTTGCAGGAAGTGGAGAGCGAAGAGCACGGCGCAACGGACGCGGGACGCGATTCAGCCCGAAGGCAGCAAACAGCAGGTAGCGTTCTCTGTGGAAAGCCCAGCTGGTACTGGTGCTACTGGATGGCTAGGAGATTTGCCGGCGGAGCGTTGAAGCTCCGCCGGCAACAACTCCTGCATCGAGGCGTCAGTCGGTATCCGCTTCGACCTTCATCTGCACCAGTTCGGCCAGCGTGTAGTCAGCCGGATCGACACCCAGACCGGCCGCGATCTGTGCCTCGCCGGGCGAGACGTAGGACGCCCGGCGCGAGGGATTGTTCGGATCGCGGTTCTTCCAGAACGCCGCGACCGGCCCGGTCTGCCCGGTGCTCTTGGCCATGCCCAGAAGAAGCGTGTCGGCGTAGCTCATCTCGTTGGCATCGATCTCCATCCGTTCGGCCAACGCGACCCGGCCGACGCTGGGCGCAGTGTTGGTGCTGAAGCCCCCGTGCCGGAGGCGGTCGCGGATATGGCGGAATTCGGTCATGTTCCCGTCTTCCAATGCGGTCCGCATCCGCACCAGCTGCGCGACGCTGTATTCGCCCGGTGTCACCCCGATCTGCAGGGCAAGCTGCGCCGCCCCGCCATTGACCGATTGCGCCTGCGCCGCCCCCAGAACCAGGCCGGCCGTGATCGTCGTTGTGATGAAAAGGCGTTTCATTTCGGTCTTCTCCCTCTTTTGCTTTTGTTCGCTTGTCAGCACGGCATGTCGGCCGTGGTGATTTGATTTGAGCACGCGTGGGGGGAGCGAAACGGCGAACATACCGGGGAAACCGGGCGAAATCGCCGGGAATAAAGCGGGAAAAACAGCACGAATACGGTGAAACGCTGTTCGGATGCGACAAAATGTGCCACCTTACGCAGGGAAAGGGTGGGGCGCGGTTCTGCATGGGACAGCAATTCAAGCTTTTTCTTATGGGCGCGGCTCAGGTTCTCGCCCCGGATGGCAAAGACGTAACGCCGCGGTCGGCCAAGGCACGGGCGCTGCTTGCCATCCTCGCAACCTCGCGCGGACGCCCCTGGATGCGAAGCGCGCTTCAGGATCTGCTGTGGAGCGACCGCGACCAGGCCCACGGGCGCGACAGCCTCAAGAAGGCGCTGCGCGAACTGCGCGACTGCCTGAACCGCGAGGGCGAGGTGCTGCTTTTGTCGGGGGGGGCGGTGTCGCTCGACATGGGCACGGTCTGGACCGACCTCTTCGATGCCGGCGGTGGGCGCGAACAGGTCGGGCCGCAGCAGTTCCTGGCCGGGCTCCACATTCACGACCCGCAATTCGAGGACTGGCTGCGGTTGACGCGTCAGCAACTGGAAGACCGCGAACCATGCCCCGATCCGATGGCCCGCCCGCCATGGGACCGGCCCGCCCGGTTCACGATCCGTTTCGCCATGCCGCCCGAAGGAACCGTGACCCCCGAGGAACGCAGCGCGGCCGAATGCTTTGGCATTGCCATTCAGGGCGCGCTCCTTGAACAGGATTTCTTCGCCGTCGCCGGTCCAGGAAGCCTGGCCCATATGGAGGTTCAGCTGCGCTGCATCGGCAAGGGCAGCGACGAGTTGCGTCTCGACCTCGTCGCGCTTGCGCTGGGGTCCGGCGAAGTGCTCTGGCGCGGCGGGCTGGTCGGCAGCAGGGACGAGATCGCGGGGATGCGCGGCTTCGGGGCGGCGAGCTCGATCGCCCATCAGATCGCCGATCGTGCCTTTGTACTGGCAGGTCGGCCGGGCCTGCCCGATATCCGGGCAGCCGATCTGATGCGGCAGGGCATCGACCAGATGTTCCGGGTCGGCAGCGCAAACCTCGCCGCTGCGGAATCCGCCTTCGAGCGCGCGGTCGCGCTGGATCCGCGACCGTCCTACCTGGCCTGGCAGGCCCATCTCTACGCCTTCAAACACGAAAAGCGGCTCTCCGCTGGGGGACCTGACCCGAACTGGGAACGGGCCGAGGAACTGGCTCGCAAGGCCCTGGAAGCCGACCGTTACAACCCGCTGGTCTGCGGGCTCGTGGCCCATCTCTACGGCTTCGCCCGACGCGACTTCCGGCGAGCCCATGCGGTGTTCGAGCCGATCGAGGGCCAGCGCCCCGATAGCCTGATACTGCAGGATGCGCTGGCGCTGTTCCGGTTCTATACCGGCGACCTCGGCGCGGCCGAACGCCACGCGGCGGCCGCCGCGCGACTTGGGGCGCAAAGCCCGTATCGATATCTCTTCACGACCACCTCGGCGATGATCGCGCTGGTCAAGGGTGATTTCGCTGGCGCCGAAAGACTGGCCGAGCGGGCGCTGGCCCAGCACCCCATCGGCTGCCCGGCGCAGTTCGAGCCGACCCTGCGCACCCTGATCGCGGCCCGCGCCCACGGTGGCGAACGCAAACGTGCCGCCGAGGCGCTGGCCCGGCTGCGCGCGCAGGCACCCAATTTCTCGATCCGCCGTTTCGAGTGCCCGCAATCCTCGCCCATCCCGAACCCCGAGGCCTTCCGCCTGATCAAGTCCGGACTGGAGATTGCCAATGCAGAATAGCTTGCCCTACACGCTGAAACAGACAAGGGACATCCGGATCACCTTTTACGGACAGGTGTTCCAGGAGGCTGTGAGTTACGTATCCCTGGATACGCTTCAGCAACAGGCCAACATCCTGCGCGACCTGAGCCAAAGCACTCCCGTCAGCATGACCGCCGAGGACCTGTCGTTCAGGGGAACCTACGATTTCCTTGTCGGCCTGATGCCTACGAGCTGGCTTCAGGCGGCTTTCAGGGCTGAACTGAAGGATTTTTCCTTTCCCGATGAGGGTGACGAGGAGGCTATCCGCACAGCCTATCACCAGCTTGCGGAGGCTCTCGACGCCGTCATCAAGCTGGCCAAGGAACCGGGTATCGCCCTTGCCGCCCGCAGCAGCGGCGCGTTCGCCCGCGCCCGCGCAAGGGCAAGAGCGCGTGCCCGGGCAAGGGCACGGGCGCGCGATACCGGGGGGGAGCTTGCCAATTTCACCGGCGCGACCTGGGAAGAGAACCGCGAGCTGCATCTCATCCTGTTCCCGAATGCCCGGAAGATCGCGCTGCCCTGGGACAACCTGCCGATCCCCGCGCCTCCGGACGCCGAAGTGACGCTGGCCGAGATCAGGCCACTCGCGGCCAAGCTCGCGGCCGTCCACACCGATCGGGAGCGCCGAGAAGAGATCGAGGCGCAGGCCAACACCTCGGATTTGAGCGACATCCTGCGGCCGCTGGGCATCGGCGATCTGGAGGGCTACGAGGAAACCGAGGGGCTGATCCGCACCGTTCTTGGGCTGGCCGAACGTGTGGGCTATGTCTACAAGGCCAAGTTCCAGCGCCTGCGCCCCGCGCAGTTCTACACCGCGCTACGGACCGTGCTCGATGATCCGCCGCACAGTTCCTACCCGTCGAACCATTCCTTCCAGATGTTCTGCGTGGCCGAGGTGATGGCCCGGATGCTGCCCGAGAACCCCGCCACGACCGAGTTGTTCTACGTCGCCCAACGCGTGGCCGAGGGCCGCGAGTTCGCCGGGCTGCATTACGCATCGGACAGCCATGCCGGCCGTGAACTCGCGCGGCTTTTTTCACCATATCTGTTCCTGGCCTGCCGACGGCAGATGCGGCGCGCGCTGAAGGAATGGATCTGAGGGAGACGCAGGACATGCCCGCAGCACCAGCCCCCACCCCCTTGCCCTACGACAGGGAAGACCACTTCCTCTGGCACCTGCGCGCGCTGGGAATCGCGCGGGGCGCCACGCTTGCGACCCCGCTCTGGGACGAGGCCAGAGAAAAGCCGCCCGTCAGGGTGGCGATCATCGATACCGGCGTGGACATCTACCATCCGAACCTGTCCGGCGCGGTACCCGACGATGCCGCCGCGGATTTCTCGTCGACCCTGTTCGGTACGATCTACGTGCCACCACCGCGAATCCGCGACCACGAATCAGTCATGGACGGCACCGCCCCCGGACACGCCAAGCTGCAGCACGAGGCCGAGAACGCCTACCTCGGAAAGCGCCACCTCTTTGCCGGTCTGAGCCAAGGCCTGAAGGCGCGCGGCGTCGATTTCGGCAGCGATCCGAGCCCGACGCTCATCGGGATCATCAAGACACTCGAAGACATTGAGAACCAGGCGAACGTGATCGCGATTTCCGACCCTTCCACCTATTTCGGCGCGCACGGCACGGCCTGCGCCGGGCTGGTGGGCGGGCGCCCGCCCGTCGATGATGCGGGCAAACCGCGGCCGATCGAGGATGACGAACTGCCCTATTTCGGCATCAACCCGTATTGCGAGATCATTCCGATCTGCACCCCCTACAGCCACGAGATTCTGCCGGTGATCCATGCCCTGCTTTACGCAGTGATACAGCGGGCCGACATCATCCTGATGCCGCGCGGGGTCGTCCATCCCGGCGACCGTGCCGCCTTGAAAGGCTCGTCCGACAGGGTTCACGGCTCGCGGATCACCGCGAACAATCCGTCAGGCGTGCCTGGCGACCAGGCAAACCTGCAGGTGTTGAACCAGCACCGCGTTGCATTCGAAGAGCTTGTGAAAGCGATCTCGAATGCGGTCTACGTCGTCACCGCCGCGGGCAATGACGGTCTTGCGCAGCGGCTTGCCTACCCGGCCAGCCTTGCCGGGGCCAAGCGGGCCTCCAGCCTCGAAAATCTGGCGGATCCCGGCGATATGGGGCCCGGCTTCCTCGTCGCCACCGCCCGAAACCGCGATGGGCTGCCCTCGTCCTATGC
Organism: Rhodovulum strictum; assembly: GCF_009649175.1. GTDB lineage: Bacteria > Pseudomonadota > Alphaproteobacteria > Rhodobacterales > Rhodobacteraceae > Rhodovulum > Rhodovulum strictum. The sequence goes on from NZ_WJPO01000034.1 coordinate 38,270, forward strand.
GAACGGGACGGCCCTGTCGGATCTGGCGATCCCGGTGCTCAGTGACGATGCTTTCAGATTTGACGAAGGCCAGTTCCGGATCGACGGGACAAGCCAGTTCGCCCAGGATTTCAAGCTCGACGTGCATGCATCGGCGGCCGCCCAGCAGCAATCCCCCTGGGGACTTCTCAGCCTCGATGTCAGCGGGCCCTTCGGCTATGAGGAAGGGGACTGGGTCGATGGGCCGGAGAAGCGAAGCGTACCCACGGACCGCCGCGCGGGCTATACAATTTTCGGAGGAACCTCGGCTTCGTGTTCCGTGCTGGCGGGATGCATCGCGCTCTACCTCCAGACTTTGCCGGTCGAGCAACGCAAACTGTTGAACCAGGGCGAACTCCTGGAGGCGATTGTTCGTGCGGGGATAAGGCTGGCTTCAGACAATTGCACCTGATGGTCCCCACCCTGCCCGGGTTGATCGCCCGGGCTCGAGGGGCAGGATGCATCGATCGGCTTGAAGGCCGCAGGGCCCACGTGATTCAATCCCACGAAGTGACGGGGGTGATTGCCATCGGTTCGAAGGAATGCCCGAACGCCGACGACGTCGGTGCGGCGCTTGATCTCGCCGTTCAGGGACTCGATCGGGTTGCCCCATCTCCACGACCTGGCGGTGCAGGCCATATCCGCAAGGCCCCGCCTCGTAGCAGAAATGCAGCCGACCGCCGCCTGCGGCCAGCTTCTCCACCAGTTTGCGGACATGATCGGGCCGGTGGGCACCGTTCTCCAATGGCGGACCTCTCCGCCGCACTCCCCCCGCGCAACCGCGACCGAAATCGTCGCCTTGTGGACATCCAGCCCGATGAACGTGCTATCCTGCATCCGGTCTCTCCCCCATTCCTGAGGCTCGGCGCCAGCCCGCCTGGCGCAACCCTCGAACGCAGAATGCCGCTGGAAAGGCCACAGACCCAGTCAGCTCACACCGCGATCATGGGGTCAAATGATTGTGGTCAAGCCGGGCGCAGCGTGGTGCAGATGCGCAGGGCAAGCCGCGGAGCTTAGACGATGGCGCAACCTCCTGCCGCCAGACGGGGCGCTGCCGGCCCGGCCATGCTGCGCCGGTTACATCCCGCCCGATTTCGCCT
>NZ_WJPO01000035.1 GCF_009649175.1 Rhodovulum strictum
ACTTCGGAGCACTCGGCGACATCTCAACACTCGCCGACCCTTCCGTCGTCGAGCAGCTCATCGACAACAGGATGAACCGCGGCTGAGGCTTACCGTCACCGCAGCCCCCCGGCCGGTGCCCGTTGGCGCCGGTCGGTTGCGTTCCGCGCACCGGAAAAGGAACGCGCCCGGCCCTGGGGGACGGGACCGGGCGCGACCCGGGCCTTCGCCCGGGGGGTGGTCCCGGCAGAAAATGCTGCCGCGACCGGGACGTTCCGGGCCAATCGTGGCGCGTCAGCAGCCCGGAGGGGTGACGGTCGCCATTTCGCTGATCGCTCCGACGCCGGGTTCGCATTCCGCGACCGGGGCGGCGGCACAGGCGGAAAGCAGCCCAGCGAGCAACATTCCGAGAAACGCCTTGCGTAGCGGTATGACTGGGGCCATAGGATCATCCCTCGTTCAAGCGGATCAGGCGACCCGCAAATCTGAACTGTAATGTTCAGTTAAGTTTTGTCCATGATTGCGATCAACCGTGACGCAACGACGTCGCGTCTTTTTGTGCACAGGCTGAAGCAGGACTGCCACAGCGCCCAAGGGCGCATCCGAAGGGTCTTGGCTCGGCGCGGTCGGGATAAGAAATGCCTTGTTTGCAAGGGCTTTCGCGCTGGGCCGCGCCCTGACAGATCCAAGTCCCGTGGAATCATTGCCCCTGCCCGCAGCGGAGTCCCGAAGCGGCTGTTCACAAGGTTTTCCACAGGCGCGTGCCCGGGACGTAGCGACTGTCATGCCTGCCGATTCCCTTAGCGTCACACGCAACGCTTCGGAACGGGCACCGTTCAATAGTTGTCTTTCCGTGAACTTGACAACCCCAGATGGTGAAAAAATCTTCGGTTGCGCGCGCTTTCACACAAGCCCCGCGTCCGACCCGGCAGATGCCCCGAAAATGTGCGGATCAGACCGGATTCTGGGCGCCCGCGTAATACATCAGCCGCCCCTCGTCGTCGAAGATCGGCCGAATCCGCAGCCGGTTCATGAAGGGCGTGCCGTCCTTGCGGTAGTTCAACAGGTCGATGGTAAAGGGCGTCCGGGCATGCAGGGCGTGGCGGATCGCCTCGACCGCATGGGGATCGGTGCCCGGCCCCTGCAGGAAGCGGCAGTTCCGACCCAATGCCTCGGCCACGGAATAGCCGGTCTGGCGCTCGAACTCCTCGCTGACATAGATCATCGGGTTGTCGGGCAGGGTCGGGGCGGAAATGACCACGCTCATCTCGCGCTCGTCCCGCGCCAGCAGCGCCCGCGCATGATCGTCCGACAAATCCCTGCGCATGCCCACCCCCTGACGGTCTTGCACTGCCCTTCGAGCTATCCCGCCGCGTCGTTCAGACAAGTACCGACGCCGCGGATCAATCCGGCTCTGGACGGCGCCGCCGCCTTTCCTTATATCTTTTGTAGGATTTGCAGGAAACGCGATGTCCATGCAGCAGGAAAAGCTCGAGGGGGCACCCCTCATCCGGCCCTCCTCGACCGATCATCCGCTTTACGAGCAGGTGGTCCAGGCGTGCCGGTCCGTCTATGACCCGGAAATTCCGGTCAATATCTACGATCTGGGCCTGATCTACACCATCGAGATCGATTCCGAGAACGCGGTGGCGATCACCATGACCCTGACCGCGCCGGGCTGTCCGGTGGCGGGCGAGATGCCGGGCTGGCTGGCCGAGGCGGTCGAGCCATTGCCGGGCGTCAAGCAGGTCGATGTCGAGATCACCTGGGATCCGCCCTGGGGTATGGACATGATGTCCGACGAGGCGCGGCTGGAACTGGGGTTCATGTAGCCGTCATCCATTCGTCGCACGACTTTCACGCGCGCCCGGCAAATGGTCTCCGTTACTTCCCCAAGATGCGGAGACTGACATGATCCTCCCCCGCCTGACGGCTGCTGCCGCGCTGTTCGCCGCGACGGCCGCCCCCGGCCTTGCCGAGACCGCCATCGACTATGACCCCCGGCCCTATTACCTCATCGACAAGATGAAGGATGGCCCGCTCAAGGACAGGCTGACTGCCTGCATCGGCCAGACGCCCAGCCGCACCGATTTCTCCATCGGCCATCGCGGCGCGCCGCTGATGTTCCCCGAACATACCGTGGAATCGAATGTCGCCGCGGCGCGGATGGGGGCGGGGATCCTCGAATGCGACGTGACCTTCACCAAGGACAAGGAACTGGTCTGCCGTCACGCCCAGAACGATCTGCACACCACCACCGACATCCTGCTGACCGATCTGGCCGCGACCTGCATCACGCCCTTTGCCCCGGCCAGCGGCGATACGCCCGCAACCGCCGAGTGCCGCACCTCCGAGATCACGCTGGCCGAGTTCCGCACGCTCAAGCCCAAGATGGACGCCGCCGACGCGACCGCCACCACGCCCGAAGCCTATCAGGGCGGCATCGCGGCCTTCCGCACCAATCTTTACACCCATGGCGCGCAGTCTCTGACCCATGCCGAGTCGATCGAGCTGTTCCGCTCGCTCGGCGCCAAGTTCACCCCCGAACTCAAGTCGCCCTCGGTCGAGATGCCCTTCGACGGCTTCACCCAGGCCGATTACGCGCAGAAACTGATCGACGAGTACAAGGCCGCGGGCATCCCGCCCGAGGATGTGTTCGCGCAATCCTTCGACCTCGCCGATATCCTCTACTGGATCGAGAACGAGCCCGAATTCGGCGCCCAGGCGGTTTATCTCGACGACCGCTACGAAGCCGAGACCGAAATCGAGGGGCTGATCGACCCGATGGATCCGGCCACCTTCAAGCCGACCATGCAGGAACTGGCCGACATGGGCGTGCGCTATATAGCGCCGCCGACCTGGATGCTGGTCACCATCGAGGATGGCCGGATCGTGCCCTCGCCCTATGCCCGCGAGGCCAAGGAAGCGGGGCTGAAGATCATCACCTGGACGCTGGAACGCTCGGGGCCGCTGGCCACCGGCGGGGGCTGGTATTTCCAGTCGATCAAGGACGTCACCGACAATGACGGTGTCTATTACGAGCTTCTCGACGTGCTGGCCCAGGATGTGGGCATCGAGGGCATCTTCTCGGACTGGCCGGCGACGGTGACCTATTATGCCAATTGCATGGGGCTTTGACCCCATGCCGGGCAGGGTGGCCGCGCGCTACCCTGCCCTTTTTCCGCCCTGTCCGCCTCTACCGCCCCTTGAGACCATGCCGGGGAAACCCTAGTCTTTGACTTGGGAAAAGGAGGCGCATCCATGTTCGGCATCCCCGGAAAATCACCCGTCACACTGACACCCGCCGCCGCGGCTCAGGTCGCCCGGCTGATGGCCAGGGACAGTTCGGCCGCCCTGCGGATCGGCGTCAAGAAAGGCGGCTGCGCGGGGATGGAATACACGATGAATTACGTCGCCGACATCGACCCCCATGACGAGGTGGTGGAACAGGACGGCGCCCGCGTCGCGATTGCGCCGATGGCCCAGATGTTCCTGTTCGGAACCGAAATCGACTACGAGACAGGCCTGCTGGAATCCGGATTCAAGTTCCGCAACCCCAACGTGGTCGATGCCTGCGGCTGCGGCGAATCGATCAAGTTCCGCGAGGTGGACGAGGCCCGCGGCGGCTGACCCCTTTCCTTGCTGCGCGAAAAAGAGGCGTTCCGCTTCGGGAGCAAATCTCCTAGAAGGCGCGCGACATTTGCAGCAAGGGAGGATTGCGCATGCGGCGGAAACTGGCAGCCGGCAACTGGAAGATGAACGGAACGGGTGCGGCGCTGGCCGAAGTGACGGCGCTGGCCGCAGCCCATCCCGCCCCCGCGGTCGATCTGCTGCTGTGCCCGCCTGCCACGCTGGTCGAGCGAATGGCGCGCGCCGCAGACGGCACGGCGATTGCCGTGGGCGGGCAGGATTGCCACGCCGCCGCCGCGGGCGCCCATACCGGGGACATCTCGGCCGCCATGCTGCGCGATGCGGGGGCAAGCCATGTGATCCTTGGCCATTCCGAACGGCGCACCGATCATGCCGAGACCGACGCCATCGTGCGCGCCAAGACCGAGGCGGCGCTGGCCGGGGGGCTGATCGCGGTGGTCTGCGTCGGCGAGACCGAGGCCCAGCGCGATGCGGGCCAGACGCTGGGCGTGGTCGGCAGCCAGCTGACCGGCTCGCTGCCCGAAGGCGTGACCGGCGCGACTGTCGTTGTCGCCTATGAACCGGTCTGGGCAATCGGCACCGGCCGGGTGCCGACGCTGGCGCAGATTGCCGAGGTGCATGATTTCCTGCGCGCCGAACTGGTCGCCCGCTTCGGCGAGGCGGGGCAAGGGGTCCGGCTGCTTTATGGCGGTTCGGTCAAGCCCGATAATGCCGCCGATATCTTTGCGACCTCGAATGTCGATGGCGCGCTGGTGGGCGGCGCCTCGCTGAAGGCGGCGGATTTCTCGGCCATCATCACCGCGCTGGAAGCCGCGGTCTGACGTTCAGGTGCGGAGGCGGCGCTGCCGCCTCAGCCCGCCCTGCGGTCGCAGTTGTCCCGGTCGCCCCGCTTCTGGCAAAGCGCGGCCGCCAGCGCCGCGGGATCGACGATGCGCAGCCAGCCATAACCGGTCTCGACCAGGCCCTCGGCAACGAACTGGCGCATCGCCCGATTCGCCGAGTTTCGCGACAGCCCCGACATCTCGGCCAGTTCCGACTGCGTGATGGGAAAGATCGTCGCGCCGTCGTTGAACCGGTGCAGCCGCTGCAACGAGATCAGCAGCCGCACCCGCGGATCGGGATTGGCCTGCGCCTGCAACAGAAGCACGAGGCTGTCATATTGCGCCGCGACATTCGTGGCGACATGGCGCCAGGTGGCGCTGTCGCGCCGGGCCAGCGCCTCGACATGCATCCGCGGCACCGACAGCAGGACAGAAGGCGCGCGGGCGACAACGGTGCAGCGCCGCTCGGACCCGCCGACAATGGCGATACTTCCGGCCCACCAGCCCGGATGGGCCACGAAAACCAGCCGCGCCTCCTCGTCACCCGCCTCGGAATAGACATAGAGAAGCCCGTCCACGAGCCCCAGGAAATCCGGCGCGGGATCGTCGCGGTGAAACAGCACCTCGCCGGTGCCGCAGCGGCGCAGGTTCGACCCGGCGAGCAGGGCTGTGCAAAAAGGTCCGGGCAGGCTTCGCAGCCAACCAACCTCGCGGATTCGGCGTCTGGCGTGATTCAGATCCATGGTAGATATGGAATACCTCTAAACTTCAGGCATAGTGTCAGCATTGATACATTAACGTAACGTTAACCAAAAGACGGGAGTACGCGGTTCCCGGAAGAAAGTTGCGTCCAGCGGAAAGCAGCCTACAAAACCCCGTCTTTCAAGCGTTTTCCGACAAAATCCGGCCGTCCGGACCGGCAAGGGGCCAGCCTTGCGCCAGCCCGCCCGGCAGGTGCGACATCCTGGCTTGATCTGGGTCATGGTCCCGCGTGCCATGCTCGGGAATACCCCGCGGGTAGTTCCGCGCCGGGCCTCTCTGTCCGGCCCGGAAGGTTGGGGGTTTCCCCGAAGGGCGAGGACACCTAGAAGGAAAGGAGCGGGGCGTCCTGCCCCGTTGCATCTGACACATGAACCAGCAGAGCGCCGTGACCCAAGCAACCGCCGCCAAGAAGACCCTGCCCGATGCGCAGACCGTGACCGAGGTGCGTCATTACACCGACGATCTGTTCTATTTCCGCACGACCCGGCCGCAATCGCTGCGCTTCCGGTCGGGCGAGTTCGTGATGATCGGGCTGCCCGGCGATGACGGCAAGCCGATCATGCGCGCCTATTCGATCGCCTCGCCCGCCTGGGACGAAGGGCTCGATTTCTACTCGATCAAGGTGCAGGACGGCCCGCTGACATCGCGGCTTCAGCACATCAAGCCCGGCGACGAGATCATCCTGCGGCCCAAGCCCGTGGGCACGCTGGTCCTGGATGCGCTGCTGCCCGGCAAGCGGCTGTGGTTCCTGGCCACCGGCACCGGCATCGCCCCCTTCGCCAGCCTGATGCGCGACCCCGAGACATATGAGCAGTATGACGAGGTCATCATGATGCATACCTGCCGCGAGGTGGCGGAACTGGAATTCGGGCGCGAACTGATCGAAAGCCTGCCCGAAGACCCGCTGATCGGGGAGTTCGTCGGCGACAAGCTGAAATACTACCCCACCACCACGCGCGAGGACTTCCGCACCATGGGCCGGGTCACCGACAACCTGTCCTCGGGCAAGGTGTTCCGCGATCTGGGCCTGCCCTGCGAGACGATGGACCCGGCCGTGGACCGGGCGATGGTCTGCGGCTCGCTCGACTTCAACAAGGACGTGATGGCGATCCTCGAAGGCTGGGGCCTGCGCGAAGGCGCGAATTCCGAGCCTGCGGAATACGTGGTCGAAAAGGCGTTCGTCGGCTGAGACGCCCCGACAGGACATAAAAAGCCCCGCAAGAGATCGCTCTTGCGGGGCTTTCCCGTTCTTCCGGGGCGCAACGCCGGATCGGCCGCGCCCCGGTCTTCCGTCGGGCTTACATGCCCAGCGCGGTCCGCACCTGGTCCAGCACCGCGCCCAGCATGTCGGGCACGTTGCGGGCGGTTTCGACAGCGGCTTTCAGGGCGTCTTTCTCGGCAACGTCCAGCGACGACTCGTCGATCATCGCGATGACCGCATCGGCGTCGAAGCCTTCGGGGCTCAGCACGTCGGCGGGCGGGGTCGTCACGGCTTCCTCGACGGCCTCGGCAGCGTCTTCGGCCGCCTCGACAGCCTCATCCACAGCCTCGGCGGCCTCTTCGGTGGCTTCCTCGACGGCCTCTTCGACCGCTTCGGCTGCGTCCTCGACGGCCTCATCCACGGTTTCGACCGCGGCCTCGGGGGCCGCCGCTTCCTCGGCCATGTTGCCGATGTACCAGATGTAACCGCCGACGCCGACAGCGGCCAGGATGATGATCGTGATCAGGGCCTTCTTCATTGGTGTGTCCTCATTCTCCCATGATCGCGCAATTCTTACGCTGCCCGCTTTTCGCACAAATTGCTGCGCAAGCAAACCGTATCGAACGCCGCAGCGGCGCAACCTTGCCGGTATATGACCCGCAGAGCCCCGGGAAAACCGCCTTGATGCAAGCCGGACGCCCGGGTAACTTGTTGCGCGTCAATCACGGCAGAAAAGGAACCACACCATAGCCCGCAGACCTCACAACGCGCCGCCTACCCGGGAAACTGGTCCCCGCGTGAACGAGCGCATTCGTGCCCCCGAAATCCGCCTTATCGGCGCGGATGGCGAGAATATCGGCGTCGTGTCCCCCGAGCGGGCGATGGCCCTTGCGGCAGAAGCGGGGCTCGACCTCGTCGAGATCTCGCCGAACGCCACGCCTCCGGTCTGCAAGATCATGGATTTCGGCAAGTTCAAGTACGAGACCCAGAAGCGCGAATCCGAGGCGCGCAAGAAGCAGAAGATCATCGAGATCAAGGAGGTCAAGTTCCGCCCGAACACCGACACCCATGATTACGAGGTCAAGATGCGCAGCGTGGTGCGTTTCCTCGAAGACGGCGACAAGGTGAAGGTCACGCTGCGCTTCCGCGGCCGCGAGATGGCGCACCAGAATCTGGGGCGCGACCTGCTGGAACGGGTGGCCGAGGACGTCAAGGAAATCGGCAAGGTCGAGAACATGCCCAAGCTCGAAGGGCGTCAGATGGTGATGATGATCGGGCCGGCCAAGTAGCCGCCCGACCGCGCCATGGACCACGAGGGGCCGTCCGCCGGGGCGGCCCTTTTGCGTGAAACAGCCTGTTTCTGCCTAAAACTCGACGCATACCCCATGCCGCCACAGAAGCGGTAACGACCGGTCAACATTCTGCTGCTTTCTTCGGCCAGGACAGCCGCGAACAAACCGACAGAGGTCGAACCGCATCATGGAAAAACGTGAACCCGCCCGCCTGTGGGCCTACGGTCTCGACCGCAAGACCCGGGACTCGCTCAGGGAGGCGGGAAAGATCGTCATCCCGCATCTCGACGAGCTGCTGGAGGAGTTCTACTCCGATGTCGACAAGACCAAGGAATGGTCCGACTTCTTCAATAAGCCGGGCCTGCGGCTTCATGCCAAGAACAAGCAGAAGGAACATTGGATCAAGATGTTCACCTGCGACTACGCGCAGGACTACTTCGAAGCCGCCGACAGGATCGGCCGGATCCATTTCCGCATCGGCCTGCCGTTTCGCCACTATGTCGCCTCTTACGCCCGCGTTTCGGCCCGGTTGCAGAAAATGCTGGCGGCCGAGGCAAGCCGCGGCCTGCCCTTCATTGGCCAGCGGCGGACGAACGATCTGGTCGACGCGCTCAGCCGCGGGCTGTTGCTCGACATCGAGCTTGCGATCACCGGCTTCCAGAACGCCCAGACCGAGGAGTTCGAGGCCCGGCTGCATGCCCTTGGCGAAAGCTTCGAGGCCGAGGTTGGCCGGGTCGTCGATGTGCTGCACGCCTCGATGGACCAGTTGCACAGCGCCGCCGACGGCCTTGACGACGAGATAACCGGCGCCCGGCACGGGGCGGGCTCGGTCTCGGCCAACGCCGCCCAGATTGCCACCAGCACCCAGTCCGTCGCCGCCGCGATCGAGGAACTGTCGGCCTCGATCACGTCGATCACCAAGGATGTCGTCGCTGCCGCCTCGGCCTCTGTCACCGCCGCGGCCGAGGCCGAGGCCTCGTCGGCTCAGGTTGTCACGCTTCAGACCGCCGTCGAGGAGATCGGCGAGGTGGTCAGCCTGATCTCGTCGATCGCGCGCCAGACCAACCTCTTGGCCGTCAACGCCACGGTCGAGGCCGCCCGCGCCGGCGATGCGGGCAAGGGCTTTGCCGTTGTCGCCTTCGAGGTCAAGGCGCTGGCCCAGCGCATCAGCGAGGCGACCGCCTCGATCACCGACCGTATCGGTCGCATCCAGACCGAAAGCGGCTCGATGGCCTCGCGGATGGCGGGTGTGGGCGAAAGCGTCAAGCGGGTGAAGGAGTTCACCGAAAGCATCCGGACCGCGGTGGACGAACAGAAGCTTGCCGCGCAGCACATCACCTCGCATGCCGAATCGACCGCCGCGAGCAGCAACGAGATGGCCGACATGATCCACGACGTCTCGTCCCGGGTCGAGCGGACCGGCACGACCTCGGGCACGTTGAAACATGCCGTGGCCACGGTATCGGGCGAGACGATGACGCTTTCGGAACGGGTGCGCAGCTTCCTCGGCTCGCTGCGCGCGGCCTAGGATCGGCCCGGCCGCCGCCAATCCCGGCGGCAATCGACCGGCCCGGCTTCGGCACCCGCCGGGGTCGAGACCGGGGGAATCGCCTCATCCGCCACCGCTCGCCCCCTTGCTTCCCTGAGTTGCAGAATTCATACGGCGCTTGACTCACGATCCCGTGATCGTGTGACGCTTGACCCCATGGTGCGGATGCCCACGGGGCGAAATGCTGTTCCCGGGACATTTCTACCGCTGTTCAGGGAGGGAACGGATGACGACGGTCAAGGATTTGCGCAAGGCGATCACGGGGTTGGTGTTCTGCGGCGGCGCCGTCATGGCGATGGCTGCCCATGCCGACGGAGACGACGACGAGTACGAAGAACAGGAACATCTGGAAAGACCGCTGAGTCTGGCAGAGCAACTGGCCAAGGATCTGGCCGCCGGAGCCAAGAGCTTTGAAGGCGATGCCGCGGTGGTCGAGGAACTGATCCTGCGCCGCGGCCTGCCGATCCCCTACAGCTATGTCGACATGCTGATGCACACGCCGAACGCCTTTGGCACCGGGCCGGCCTGCGTGGTCTGCCATTCCAATGCCGACCCCGCGAAAAGCTATCGCGGCCTCGATCTGTCCTCGTGCGAGGGCATCCGCACCGGCGCGACCGAGGAACCGGCGCGGGCGCTGTTCGTGCCGGGCGAGAACCCGTCCAAGGAAATTCTCGGCCGCAGGCTGCGCAACAACCGCATGCCCTTCGGCATCGGCTACCAGCTTGCGACCGGTTCGCCCAGCATCGACATCGTCGAGGACTGGATCCGCGAGGGCGCAGTGGATGACGACCATTTCCGGGAAACCGTGCTGCCGCTGTTCGCGACCGAGGGGGCCTTTGGCCATGACCTTCCGGCCTGCACCGACTGCCACATGTCGAATCAGGAACCGCCCAGCTTTCACGAACTGGACCTGACCTCGTTCCAGGGCATCATGCTGGGTGCCGATTCGGTGGCGAAGGGGGTCGAGAACGCGACCAAGGTCGTGATCCCCGGCAATCCCGAGGCCAGCCCGATCTTTCAGCATCTGGTCGAGAACCGCATGCCCCCGGGCATCAGCCCGCTGGAGGATCGCGACCATCCCAACACGCTGATCCTGTTCGAATGGGTCCGGCAGGGGGCGCCGTGCGACTGAGCCTGACGCGGCGAAGCGTTCTGGTGGCACCGTTGCTGCTGCTCCCCGCGCGGCGGGCTGCCGCCGCGCAACCCTTGGCCAGCTTGCGGGTCTGGCAGACGGAAAACGCGGTACTCACCCCGCCGACGCTTGCCGAGGGAAAGCTGTTCTTCTGCGGCACCACGCATGCGGGCTGCATCCTGCCCGAGGCCGAGGCCCCGCTCTGGCAGCGCCCGCACGACCTGCCCGGCCCAGCCGCCTTCCGGCCAAGGGTGCTGGGCGAGCGGGTGATCGTCGGCGGCCGCGGCGGCATCGCCTGCCTGAACCGCGCGGATGGCAGCGAGATCTGGCGCCATGTCGCCGAGATCGAAACCGGGGTGCCGGTGCTGGACCGCGACAGCGTGGTGTTCGGCGACGGCCACCGGATCGTCGCCCGCGATCTGGAGAGCGGCGCGGAACGCTGGCGCTTTGCCGCCGTGCCCGACACGATGGCCGCCTATGCGCCCTGCATCCTTGGCCCGCATGTCTTTGCAGGGCCGGGGGACGGCGTTCTTTATTGTCTCGATCTTGCCTCGGGGGCGCTGGTCTGGGCGCAGGAGCGGCGCCGCCTGTGGCAATATCTGCGCCAGATCCATGCCGCCGAGGGGTTGCTGGTCGCGGGCAGCTACAAGGAACAGCTTTTCGGCATCGCGCCCGGGGATGGCCGCATCCTGTGGCAATTCGTGGCCGGGAATTTCATCAATTCCCATCACCTGAGCGGCGATCTGGCCTGTCTGTGGTCGCCGACCGGCTGGGTCTATGCCATCGACATCCGGACCGGCGCGGTGCGCTGGCGCCATCAGACCACCGATTACGGCCCAGGCGGCGACAACTGGGCCTCGTTGATGGCGGAACTCGCCAGCCGCTCGGGGCGGCTTTACACGCTCGACATGAAGGATACGCTGCGGCTTCTCGATCTTGGCGATGGCGCGCTGCGCACCTCGGGCCGCGTCCCGGGGCGGGTGCGCCATGCGGTGCTGCCGCTTGACGATCAGCGGGTGGTCTTTCCGATGATGGATGGCAGCCTGCTGATGACACGGGCACCCACAATCGACGGCGACTGAGCCGCCGGACAGGCTGTCGGACCCAGCGCCGCTGATGCCCTTGTCACACGCGATGCCCGGGCGATTCGGCCGACAGGCGGGAAGCCCGGGTAGCCCCCCGGCACGCGGCATCTGCAAAGACGACTGACAGGGCGCCCTGGATCGGGCCATATCGTCCCGCGCGAATCGCCCGGCCGCGGGCGGGGCATCGACGCAAGGCAGAGGGCAGGACGCTGGCATGCTGAAACTCGACGACAACACCTTGCCGCTGGTGCTGACCGGCCTGACGCTGGCCGGGATGGTGGTGGCGGGGATCGCGCAATGGGCGCTGCCGGCGGAATGGGCCTGGGGGCCGGTGCTTGCCGCGGCCGCGCTGCTGCTGGTCTATGCCGCGGGCGGCATCCCGGCGGGTGCGCGGGCGCTGGGTGCGCTCTGGCGCGAGCGGGTGCTGGATATCGACCTGTTGATGGTGATCGCCGCGCTGGCCGCCGCGGCCGTCGGGGCCGCCTTCGAGGGGGGCGTCCTGCTGGCGCTGTTCAGCCTGTCGACGACGCTGGAAAGCCGCGCGATGGGCCGCGCGCGCCGCGCCATCGAGGCGCTGATGGAACTGCGCCCCGACCGCGCGCTGCGCCGCACCGCCACCGGCACCGAGGAAGTGGCGGTCGAAACGCTTGTTCCGGGCGATGTCGTGATCCTGCGCCCCGGCGCGCGGGTGCCGGTCGATGGCGTGATCGTCGAGGGCGAGGGCGCGCTGGACGAGGCCACCATCACCGGCGAATCGGTGCCGGTCCACAAGACGCCCGGCGCGCAGGTCTTCGAGGCGACGGTGAACCTGCATGGCGTGCTGGCCGTCCGCGTCGCCCGGCCGCTGTCCGAAAGCACGGTCGCGCGGATGATCGCGCTGGTGACCCAGGCGCAGGCGGCGCGTGCACCGTCCGAACGGTTCTCGGCCTGGTTCGGCCAGCGCTATACGGTCGCGGTGCTGGTGGGCGCGGTGCTGGCCTTTGCCGCGTTCCTGGGGCTGGGGCTTGGCTGGCACGCGGCGCTTTACAAGGCGGCAACGCTGCTGGTGGCGGCCAGCCCCTGCGCCATCGTGATCTCGGTGCCCGCGGCGATCCTGTCGGCGCTGTCGGCGGGCGCGCGGGGCGGCGTGCTGTTCAAGGGCGGCGCGGCGCTGGAAACGCTGGCCTCGGTCTCGACCTTTGCCTTTGACAAGACCGGCACGCTGACCACCGGGCGACAGGAGGTGGTGGGGCTGCATTGCGCGGGGGACGAGTCGGATTTCCTCGCCCGGCTTGCCGGGGTCGAGGCCCATTCCGAACACCCCATCGCCGACGCGATCCGCCGTCTGGCCGAGGCGCGCGGCATCGCCCCGATCGAGGTGCGCGAGGCGCGCGCGGTGCCGGGCGAGGGCATGGTGGGCGTCGATGACGAGGGCATGATCTGGGCCGGAAACGCGCGGCTGGCGCAACGGATGGGCGCGCGCGGCGTCGAACAGGAAACCCGCGCGCTGATCGACAGCCTGCATGCGGTGCCGCAGACGCTGGTCCTGCTGGGGCGCGGCCCGCGCATCCTGGGCGCGGTGATGGTCGAGGACCGGCTGCGCGACAGCGCCCCCGCCGGGCTGGCTGCGCTGCGCCGGGGCGGGGTGCGGCATGTGGCGATGATGACCGGCGACCGGCGCGCGGTGGCCGAGCGGGTGGCGCAGCCGCTGGGGATCGAGCCTGCCGCGATCCATGCCGAACTGCGCCCCGAGGACAAGCTGCGGCTGGTCTCGGAGATGGCGGGCCGGAGCCGCGTCGCCTTTGTCGGCGATGGAGTCAACGATGCCGCGGCGCTGGCGCGGGCGGATGTGGGTATCGCGATGGGCGCGGCGGGCTCCGAGGTGGCGTTGCAGGCCGCCGACGTGGCGCTGCTGTCCGAGGATATCGGCCGGCTTGCCGCGGCCCATGCGCTGGCGCGCCGGACCGCGCGGATCATCCGCCAGAACCTGATCTTTGCCATGGGCGCGATGGTGACGATGGTGGTGATCGGTGTCTTCTTTCATCTGCCGCTGCCGGTCGCGGTCATCGGCCACGAAGGCGGCACCGTGCTGGTCGTGCTGAACGGCCTGCGCCTGCTGGCAGACCCGATCCGCAAGCGAAGCCGGTAGACCCCGGCTCAGACCGGGCGGAACAGCGTCAGCCCTTCGAGCACGGCATGGGCGGTGCGCACCGCCCGGTTGAGGTAAAGCCGGATCCGCGGATCGCCGGGCGCAAGGCGCGGCATCGTCCAGCCGACCGAGACCAGCGTGCGCAGCATCACGAAGACCGGCAGCATCGCAAGGTCATGCTCAGTCAGCGGGCGCTGCGTGGCGTAGCCCTCGATCAGCCCCGTCGCGATCGCGTCAAGCGCCGGTTCCTCCAGGTTCTGCGCAAGCGCCGTGCCCAGATCGTACAGCCGGAAACCGAAACCGCTGTCGTCGAAGTCGATCAGCCTTGCGTGATGGGCATCGCACAGGATGTTCTCGCGCAGCAGATCGGCATGGATCAGCCCCTGATCGGCGCCGCGGGCGGCATAGTCCGACAACCGCTCGCGGGCAAAGCGGCGGGCCTCCTGCAACAGGATCGCCTCGGCCTCGCTGGCGGCGGGGTGGTCCCAGAACCGGCCCCAGAAGGGCGCGGGCCCCAGGAACCCCTCGATGTCCCAATGCGGGCGGCTGAACCAGGGCGGCAGGGTGATCCGGTCGGTGGCGACATGCAGTTGCGCGACGGCCCGGCCGACGCTGGCATAGCGGCGCATCTGGTCGTCGGGCGTGCCGTCCAGCGGTTCGCCCCCTGCACCGATGGGCGCGCCCTCGACCCAGCTCAGCACCGAGGCGATGCGCCCGTCGGCAAGCTGCGCCATCAGCGCGCCGTCCACCGTGCGCTGGGGCCGCGGCACGCCCAGCCCCGCCTCGGCCAGCGCATCCATCCACCACAGTTCCGAGCGGATCGCCTCTTCGGTCTGATAGCCGCGGCGGTGCAGCCGCAGCACGCCCCGGCAGGCATCGGGCAGGGTCACCGCAAAGACCGCGTTCTCGCGATGCGAGATCGGGCACGGATCGGCGCAGCCGGTCCAGTGGCCCGTGGCCTCCCGGGCCAGCGTCAGGACTTCGGCATCGGTCATGCGGGTTCCTCCGTCCGGGCCAGCAGATCGTCGAGCGTCTCGACCAGAAGATCGGCATTCTCGCGCGAAAAGGGCAAGGGGGGGCGGATCTTCAGCGTGTTCATGTACCGCCCGATGCGGCCGGTCAGGATACCGCGCAGGCGCAGCCCCTCGACCAGCCGCTCGGCGAATCCGGTGGCCGGGCTGCCGTCGGGATGGACAAACTCGGCGCCCAGGAACAGCCCCGCGCCGCGTGCCTCGGCCAGAAGCGGATGGCGCAGCGCGCGCAGCCGGGCCAGCAGATGCGCCCCGACATCGCGCGCATTCGCGACCAGCCCTTCCTCCTCCAGCACATCCAGCGTGGCCAACGCCGCCGCGGCCGAAACCGGATTGCCGCCGAACGTGTTGAAATACCCGAAAGCGGTGCGGAAATCGGCCATGATGTCTGGCCGCGTCACCACCGCGCCGACCGGATGGCCGTTTGCCATCGGCTTGCCCAGCGTCACCACATCGGGCGCAAATCCCAGCCGCTCATGGCCCCAGAACGCATCGCCCAGCCGCCCGAACCCCGGCTGCACCTCGTCGGCCAGGATCAGCCCGCCCGCGCGCCGGATGACGGCAACCGTCGGGTCCAGAAACCCCCTGGGCAGCGTGGGGAAGCCCTCGTTCGCGAAGAACGGGCAAAGCATGAACCCGGCAAAGCCCTGGCCGGTATCCTCCAGCTCGGCGATGGCGCGGGCGACATTTGCGGCAAAGGCTGTGGCCTGCGCCTCGGGGCTGCCGCCCAGCGGGGTCAGGCTTTCGGGGGCGGGGACAAGGCGCACATGGGCGGGATAGCCGCCGATGGGCGGGCGGCGCGTCGAGAGTTGGCTGACAGCAGAGGTGTTGCCGTGATAGGTGTTGTCGGTCGCGATCAGCCCGCGCGCGCCGGTCGCCGCCTGCGCCATGCGTAGTGCAACATCATTCGCCTCGGACCCGGTGCAGACCATGATCGCCTGGCTCAGCCCATGGCCCAGCGTCGCGGTCAGCCGCTCGATATAGTCCAGGATGGCGGTGTGCAGATAGCGCGTGTGGGTGTTCAGCGTTGCCGCCTGCCGGGCAATGGCCTCGACCACGCGGGGGTGGCAATGGCCGACATGGGGCACGTTGTTATAGGCGTCCAGATAGCGCCGACCCGAGGCATCCCATAGCCAGACCCCCTCGCCGCGCACCAGATGAACCGGTTCGGCATGGAAGGTGGGCACGTTCGGCCCCATCAGCCGGGCGCGGCGCTCAATCAGGGTTTCGCTCATGGCCTCCTCGCCCGACTTGCGCCCCAATCTGGAACCGGGGCGCGGGGCTTGGCAAGAGCGAGTTCAGCCGAAACCCGGCGCAAGCCGGATTTCCCCGGTCACGATCCCGCGCCAGTTCCGGATCGGCCCGCCCAGCCGCCGAAGTGTCGCCGGGTGGTCGGGGTCAAGCACGCCCAGCCGGATCAGGAGTCCCGCGATGGCGGCCTCGGCGGCGCGAGTGGCGCCATCCTCGATCTTGACGGCGACGCCAAGGCGCCGGTCCGGCAGGATCGCGACAAACACCCCCTCGGCCCCGGTCTTGACCGCAACACGGCCATCCATGGCACGCATCAGCTCGGTGCAGGCCCGCCCCTCGCCCGCCACCAGATCGGGATGGGCCAGCATCGCCCCTGTCAGCCGCGCGGCGGCGCGGGTGCGGGGTTCGGCGGCATCGGGCCGGGCATTCGCAAAGACCGCCATGGCGCGGGCAAGGCCGTGCATGGTCGTCGCGAAATTGGGAGCCGAACAGCCGTCGATGCCCAAACACGGACTCGGCTGCCCTGTCACCGCCTCGAACGCGGCGCGGATGGCGCGCTGCACGGGATGGCCCGGATCGTTGTAATCGGACCCCGCGCCCAGATGGCGCGCCAGCGTCAGGAAACCCGCATGCTTGCCCGAGCAATTGTTGTGCAACTGGCTTGGCGCCTCGCCCGCGAGCAGCATCCGCCTGCGCTCGGCACGATCACGGCTGGGCTGCGCGCCGCAAAGCAGATCGGCCTCGGACAGTCCCAGCCGGTCAAGCCACGCGGCGACAAGCGTCACATGAACCGGCGCCCCTTCGTGCGAGGCACAGGCCAGCGCCAGTTCGGCATCGTCCAGACCCGCCGCATCGGCCGCGCCACTTTCGACCAGCGGCAGCGCCTGGATCATCTTGACCGAAGACCGCGGATAGATCACCGCGCCCGGATCGCCCCAGGCATCCAGAACCGCGCCCGTGCCGTCGCAGATCACCGCATGCCCGCGATGGCGCGATTCGACCATGCCGCTGCGCCAAAGCTCGACCAGTGCGACCGCCTCGGCCATGATCCGCCTCCCCTTCAAGCCCACGCGATTTTGTGCGATGAGGGATTTCACATCCCTGCGCGGCTACGGTAGGTTGCGCAGATCGAGTTGCAAACCGTCCCGCCACTGGAAATCCGGCCGAGCGAGGGGCCGATCCGGCGGACAGCGAGGCAAGCATGGCTGGAGGCCTGTACCGACGATGAACCCCCTGATGCGAACGGCCCTTGCGGGCGGGATGATGGCGCTGTGGGCCGTGGCCGCCCAGGCGCAGCAGGAATCGACCAACAATGTCGCGGTCAAGACCGACTGGAACGTCTTCGTCGAGACGAACCCGCGCGAATGCTGGGGCGTCTCGCCGCCGAAACAGACGGTCAACACCCGCGACGGACGGGTGGTCGCGGTGAACCGCGGCGAGATCCTTCTGTTCGTCACGTTCCGACCCGGCGCGGGCGCCGCGGGCGAAGTGTCGTTCACCGGCGGCTATCCCTTTGCCCAGGGCTCGACCGTCTCGGTCCAGATCGGCAGCGAGACCTTCGAGTTGTTCACCGACAACCAATGGGCCTGGCCCGCATCCAAGGCCGACGATGCCCGGGTGCTTGCCGCGATGAAACGCGGGGCCGAGGCGGTGCTGACCGGGCGATCCTCGCGCGGGACGCAGACCAAGGACACCTTCTCGCTGATGGGCTTTACCGCCGCGATGGAGGAGGCCGAGCGCCGCTGCGCCGGCAACTGACCCCGGCCCGGTGCCGGTGACGAACGTCCCGCATGCGGCCTGCCGCCTGCGGGATGTTTCATTTTGCGGGCCGATCCCATATAAGGGTCACCCACCCGAAGGAGACGCGCCAGATGACCGCGAGCCCGCCGATCACGCCCGAGGTGCTGCCGATCCCGCGCAAGCCGACCGAGGCCGCGCACCTGAACCTGGTGGGCCTGACCCGGCCCGCGCTGCGCGCCGCCCTTGTGGCAGCGGGCACGCCCGAGGCGCAGGCCAAGATGCGCGAGAACCAGCTTTGGCAATGGATCTATCACAAGGGCGTGCGCAGCTTCGATGCGATGACCAACCTTGCCAAGGAGTACCGCGCGCTGCTGGCCGGGCATTTCATGATCGAGCTGCCGGAAATGGTTGCGCGCACCGTCTCGGCCGACGGCACGCGGAAATACCTGGTCCGCATCGCGGGCGGGCATGAGGTCGAGGTGGTCTATATCCCAGAGGACGGGCGCGGCACGCTCTGCATTTCCAGCCAGGTGGGCTGCACGCTGACCTGCACCTTCTGCCATACCGGCACCCAGCGGCTGGTGCGCAACCTGACCGCGGCCGAGATCGTCGGCCAGATCATGCTGGCCCGCGACGATCTGGGCGAATGGCCCGAGCCGGGCCGCGCGCCCAAGGACGAGACGCGGCTGATCTCGAACCTCGTGCTGATGGGGATGGGCGAGCCGCTTTATAATTTCGATGCGGTCCGCGACGCGATGAAGATCGCGATGGATAACGAGGGCATTTCGCTGAGCCGCCGCCGGATCACGCTGTCGACCAGCGGCATCGTGCCCGAGATCCCCCGCGCAGGCGCCGAGATCGGCTGCATGCTGGCGGTCAGCCTGCACGCCACCACCGACGAGCTGCGCAACCAACTGGTTCCGATCAACCGGAAATATCCGCTGGCGCAACTTCTGGACGCGCTGCGCGCCTATCCGAAACTGTCGAATTCCGAACGGATCACGTTCGAGTATGTGATGCTGAAGGACGTGAACGACAGCGACGCGGATGCGCGCCGGCTGGTCAGGCTGATCGCCGGGATCCCCGCCAAGATCAACCTGATCCCGTTCAACGAATGGCCCGGCGCACCCTATCAGCGGTCGGACTGGGAGCGGATCGAGGCCTTTGCCGATATCGTGCACAAGGCAGGCTATGCCAGCCCCATCCGCACGCCGCGCGGCGAGGATATCATGGCAGCCTGCGGGCAGTTGAAATCCGCCACCGAACGCGCCCGCAAGAGCCGGTTCGAAATCGCCGCCGAGGCCGGGCTGCCCCAGCCCGAACGGGTGGTGCGCCGCCCGGACGCGCCCGACCTGCACTGATCCTGTCCGCCCATCCCGGCGCGCTCCCGCCCCCGGGCCGCACGGGGCTTGCGCCCCGTTTGCCCGGCGTTGGGCGTGGCGCGGCCTGACGGCCGCGCGGGGGTATTTGGGCCAAGAAGAAGGGTGGGGTCAGCCCTTCGGAGTCCAGCGCTCGATCACGGCCAGGGCCTCTTCGGCGGTCTCGACGAAGGTGAAGAGGTCGAGATCGGCGGACGAGATCGTGCCTGCCTCGGCCAGGGCCTGCCAGTTGATGACCTTTTCCCAGAACGCCCGGCCGAACAGCAGGAAGGGGACAGGGTCCATCCGTTCGGTCTGGATCAGGGTCAGCGCCTCGAACATCTCGTCGAGCGTGCCGAAGCCGCCGGGGAAGATCGCGATGGCGGCCGCGCGCAGCAGGAAATGCATCTTGCGGATGCCGAAATAGTGAAAGTTGAAGCACAGATCGGGGGTGATGTAGGGATTGGGCGCCTGTTCGTGCGGCAGCACGATATTGAGCCCGATCGACACGCCGCCCGCTTCGGCCGCGCCGCGATTGCCGGCTTCCATGATGCCGGGGCCACCGCCGGTGACGATGACGTGGTGCTTGCCGTTGCGCTGGCTCTTTTCGGTGATCAGCCGGGCGAATTTCCGCGCCTCGTCGTAGTAGCGCGTGAACTCGGCCAGCGTTTCGGTCGCGGCCTCGTCCCGGCGGGCGGGCTCGGGGATGCGGGCCGAGCCGAACAGAACGATGGTGCTGTCGATGCCGAATTCCTTCATCACCAGTTCGGGTTTCAACAGTTCCAGTTGCAGCCGGACCGGGCGCAGTTCGTCGCGCCACAGGAATTCGGGATCGGCGAAGGCAAGCCGGTAGGCCGGGGCGCGGGTCTGCGCGGTGTCGGGTACCTCGCGGACGGTTTCGACATCCTCCTGGGCGTCGCGGAACGGGCGTCGGCTGTCGTCATGCATGGGCTTCTCATCGGGCTTGGATTGCGCCTTCGGTGTCTAGCCTCTATAGCTTGACGCCCAGTGAAGCGAGAGACCAATTCCGGGGGTATCCATGTCCGAATTCCAGCTCGAAGCCGCCATCGAAGCCGCATGGGAGGCGCGCGACACGATCACCCCCGCCACCAAGGGCGAAGTTCGCGAGGCCGTCGAGGCGACGCTGCATGCGCTGGATCAGGGCACGCTGCGGGTGGCCGAACGCCAGGCGGACGGTCGCTGGCATGTCAATCAATGGGCCAAGAAGGCGGTTCTGCTGGGCTTCCGGCTTCAGGATATGGCGGTGCAGACCGGCGGGCCGCAGGGCGGCACCTGGTGGGACAAGGTCGACAGCAAGTTCGCCCATTGGGGCGAGGCGCAGTGGAAGGCCGCGGGCTTTCGCGCGGTGCCCAACTGCGTGGTGCGCCGCTCGGCCCATATCGGCAAGGGCGTGGTCCTGATGCCCTGTTTCGTCAACCTCGGCGCATATGTGGGCGAGGGCACGATGGTCGATACCTGGGCCACCGTCGGGTCGTGCGCGCAGATCGGCAAGAACGTTCACCTGTCGGGTGGCGTGGGCATCGGCGGCGTGCTGGAGCCGATGCAGGCCGGCCCCACCATCATCGAGGACAATTGCTTCATCGGTGCCCGTTCCGAGGTGGTCGAGGGCGTGATCGTGCGCGAGGGGTCGGTGCTGGGCATGGGCGTCTATATCGGCCAGTCGACCAGGATCGTCGACCGTGCAACCGGCGAGGTCATGTATGGCGAGGTGCCGCCCTGGTCGGTGGTCGTTTCGGGCTCGATGCCCTCGACGGGCGGCGTGAACCTTTACTGCGCCGTGATCGTCAAGCGGGTGGACGAAAAGACCCGCTCGAAGACGGGGATCAACGAGTTGTTGCGTGACTAAGGGGCGCGGGGCGCCCGACGCCGCCGGATAACGGTTGCCAAGCAGGCACGGCAGGAGGCCCGGCCTCCTGCCGTTTGGCTATTGCCATGGGCATGAATGAAGGCCCGCGCGTGGCAGGCAGACCGGTGCGTGATCTTTGGATCGGATACGGGGGGCCAGAGCCTCGCAGGGTCAGTGCGGCGCCGGACCCGCGCTGCGGAAACCATCCGAGCCCTTGACCACCGCGCGTTGCGGTCGACAGCTCAGGCAGCCCGCCGACGGCACCCGCCTGCCCAAACCCGCGTCACGCGGCCTTGACCGATGCTCCCGCCAAGGTACAGACGGCGCACCTCGAAGGTCAAGCTAGGCCAGCAATCGTCAAAGGATGGTGGGTGATGAGAGATTCGAACTCCCGACATCTTCGATGTGAACGAAGCGCTCTACCACTGAGCTAATCACCCGTGGCGCGCTAGTTAGCCCGTCTGTACGGGCTTCGCAAGGGGCTGTTGCCCTGAAAAGCCACCAATTCCATTGCCTGCCCCGGGATGTCGGTGACGCCAGTCCTGCCGGTCGGATTCGCCACTAGCGACTGCGGGCAGCGATCCGGCCTGTGCCGATTCCTGGCGTGACCGCTGACCTGCGGCCCCCGACCTTTCAGACCGAAAGCGGGACGGGCCCAACCAGCTTGGTCGCCCCAAGCACATGAGAGGAAGATTGGAACTTAACGGCCTGGCAGGGGCGGAGGGCGGCACAGTCTTCCACGAAAACAAGGGCTTGGGTTGTCCAACCTCCAACGGCCGGGGCATTGAAAGCATTGGCGAAAATTCGCCTTTGTCCAACCGTATCCGGACCCCTGAAAATGAAAACCCCGGCGCGCTGGCGGGCGCAACCGGGGCTCTTTTCATTGATCGGCAGATCAAGTCCCAAGACTACCACCGGCAAGGGCCGAAAGCAAGCGAGCCCCTTATTTCGGTTCCTCAAATTGAGGAACCGCCCACACGGGGCAACGCAGAGGTTACGCCCAACGACCGCCTCGAGGACCGCCATAGGCGCGCCGTTCGCTTGCTTGGCCATGCCTTGACCAGCAACAACGGAGCGGGCTGGCACGCTGCCGCCTTTGTCTGGGCGGCTCGACTTCATCAAGGCGAGCTTACCTGCCTTGCCGCCGCCGCCCTCCTGGCCCTTGAGCCCGACCTGCGCGAGGACGTATTCCGCCTGGTGCACTGGGGCGAAGTGTCAGGCGCGGGTGCGCCGATCCCGCCCTTTCTCAACGTCATGGACGAGGCCCGCTTCTGGGCTTCCATGGCTTCACGGCGAGAGGCCAAAGCCTATGCACTCGCCAGTTTCGAAGCCATGACCAAGATCGACCGTGCCGCCTTTCTTCGCCACATCACGAAGGAGGCTGTCCATGACGGACCGCGAGCTTGACGAAATCCTGACCTTGCGCTGGCCCGTTCTTGTGCGCCGCGCGATGATCGACGGGGACAAATGGACACGCTCATTCGTCCTGTCCATCGCCCGCAATGGCAAACGCCCGAACTGGCGGCCGACCCCCAAGCAAGAAGCCATCATGCGCCGCCTTCTCATGGATATGGCACAGCATGAGGACCAACCACCTGAAGTGATCGAAGATGAAGGAGAACTTTTCAGGTCCGCCTGATCGGAGAACCTGTGTCCGCTGGACGGTTCAGACGGTGGCGGCGGAGACACATATATGGCCTGCCACGGGGCGCGCGCATAGGCCAACCCGAGCCCGAAAGGTCGAACGGGGCGCGCCGGGGGAAGGAACACCCCCGCAAGTAGCGACCAAGCCGCACGCAGTTCCCTAGAGACGTGCGGCGCCCAAGCGATGGACCGGCTCCGAGGGGCAGTCTTCACGCGACGGGCTAGGGACCAACCTGCGCAAACAGCGCGGGCTGGTCGCCCTATGCCCTTCGCTCCGAACCTCACCAAGGGGCAACACCAGTTTCTAAGTAGGAAAGGCCCACAGATGAACACGCGAACCAGACGGACAGCGACCCCCGCAAGGGTCCTTTTCGCGCCGGGCGTATGCGGTGGGCGGGGGCCCGAAGTGTCAGCCTCTGCAAAAAATCAATAGGGGGTAAAGACTTATGCGGATCATGCGGGAACTTCCGGGGCTTGAAGGTGGCCGCGCCGTTGCGCGCATCGGAGGCGCTGACCTCTGCAACCTGCTGCGCATCACCCCCGCCGCCCTCACTGGCCTGGTGAAACGCGACCTTGCCGTGAAGCTGGGCCATGATGCATATGATCTGGCCGAGACAGTGGGCCGGTACGTCGAACATCTGCGCGGCACGGCGTCCGGGCGCGGGGGCGAAGAACAGGTGCGGACCCTGACCGGCGAACGCGCCCGGCTGGCCCGCGCCCAAGCGGACGCCCAAGAGCTGAAGAACGCGACCCTGCGCGGCGAGCTGGTGCCAGCTACCGAAGTCGAACGCGCCTGGGCGGACACCCTGCGCGGCCTTCGTTCTCAGTTGCTGGCCGTGCCGTCGCGCATCCGCGCCGATCTGGGGAACCTCACCCCGGCGGACGTGGCCCAGATCGACCGCATCATGCGCGACACTCTGGCAGACCTGGGCGAAGCCGATGCCGACGATTGAGCAAATCCAGCGCAAGGCCCTGCGCGCCCTGATACCGCCGCCCCGCCTGCGCCTGTCCGACTGGATCGAGGCCGAAGTGTGCCTTCCCGCTGGTGTCACGGCCCAGCCCGGCCCCGTCCGCCTCTGGCCCTTCCAGCGCGAGATTGCCGACGCCATAGGCGATCCGCTGATTGAGCGTGTAACGCTGGTGAAGCCGGTTCGGGTGGGTTTCACCACGCTCTTGACCAGCGCCGTTGCCAGCTTCGTGGCGAACGAACCCGCGCCCATTCTCTGCCTCTTGCCCGCCGAAGCCGATTGCCGGGATTACATGGTGTCTGACGTTGAACCGATCTTCGGCGCTTCCCCAGCCGTTGCCGCCGCCCTATCGGACGAAAAGGACGAAGCCGGGCGCAACACCCTTCTTTCGCGCCGATTCCCCGGCGGATCGCTCAAGATCGTGGCCGCGAAGGCCCCCCGCAACTTGCGCCGCCACAACGTCCGGATCCTGTTCATTGACGAAGCGGACGGCATGGAAGCCACCGCCGAAGGCTCGCCCATCCTCCTGGCCGAGCGCCGCACCCTGTCCTTTCCAGATCGCAAGATCGTCATGGGCTCGACACCGGTTCACGAAGAAACGAGCCACGTCCTGCGCGCCTTCGCCCAGTCCGACGCCCGCCTTTTCGAAGTGCCCTGCCCCGAGTGTGGCAGCTTCACCGAAATTCAGTGGGCGCACATCATCTGGGACGAGGGCCAACCGGAAACGGCCCGCTTCAAGTGCCCCCATTGCGCCGCCGAAGTGCCCGAACGGCACAAGCCCCAGATGATCGCGCAAGGCCACTGGCGAGCCACACGGCCCGAAGTGCAAGGCCATGCGGGCTTCCGGCTCAACGCCCTGGTATCGCTTCACGCGAACGCGGCATGGGCGAAGCTGGCGGCGGAATTCATCGCGGCCAAGGATGACCCCAGCACCCTACAAACCTTCGTCAACACCATTCTGGGGCAGGGCTGGCGTGCCGAAGGTGACGAGCTGGACGAAGGCCAGCTTTTGAACCGGACCGAGCCCTTCGGCCTGGACAATGTGCCCGCCGAAGCCCTGGTGCTAACCGCAGGAATCGACGTTCAACACGACCGCCTCGAGGCCACCTTTCTGGGCTGGACGGAAGACGGCGCGGCGCTGGTCCTGGGGCATTCCGTGATCTGGGGCAGCTTCGAAGACGAAGACACATGGCGCGAGCTGGACGAACTCTTGCGCACCCGGTTTCGGCACCAGCTGGGCGGGCGCATCGGCATTGATGCCGCCGCCATCGACGCGGGCGACGGCGCGTCAATGCATCATGTGGTTGCCTTCGCAACGCCCCGGACCCGAGCCAAGGTGCTGGCCATCAAGGGAGCGGGCGGCAACAGGCCAATTATCGAGCGTGCCGGATCGAAGACCAAGACCGGCGCGCGCCTCTGGATTGTCGGCGTTGACACCGTGAAGGCCCAGCTGTTCGGCCGCCTGCCCCGCCCCGATGCAGTCCGGTTCTCTGCCGATCTGCCGCCGGTGTGGTTCGAACAGCTGGCAAGCGAACGCGCCGTGATCCGGTATCGGCGCGGCCAGCCCGTGCGGAGTTTCGAGCGCATACCGGGGAGAAAGGCCGAGGCGCTCGATTGTGTGGTCTATGCAACCGCGGCCCGGCAGATCGTCAACCCAGACTTCGCCAGACGGAAGGACGACCTGGCGACCGACCGCGCCCCCGCGCCTCGAGGCGGACCCGTGCTGCAATCCACCTGGATGCAAAGGAGATAGGACAGGGCAGGGACTGCCCCCGGCTTCTGAAGGGTTGGCCGGAAAAGTCCCCCGTTACTCGGAGAGTGGGAAAACCCCGAGAGCGCGCGGACCCGGTCAGTCGCGGCGCGCGATCATCCTTGACAAAGGTCATTATTTAACCTTATTAGGAGTCGAAAACAAACATCATATCCTGTGAGGGCGCGCAATGTCGTGGAGCATCGACCAAATGACCATTTCGACCGAGGCCCTTGCGGGCTTCCTCGACGTGAAGACCGAGACCTTTCGCACCTGGCAGAAGCGCGACGGGCTTCTGCGCGACGGCGCGCCCGGACGTGGCAAGGCAGCCGCCTTCGGCTTCGCGCAGTGCCTGAAAGCCTACGTCGCGAAGCAGTTGAACGGTATTGGGGCGAATACCGGCGCATCCGCCATCTTTGCCAATCATTGCGATGCCTTGGGCGCCTTCATGGCAGGCAAGCCGCTTGTGGTGCCCTTCCGCGATGGCAAGCCCAGCCTCGTCCATGATCCTGAACGCGACATGGTGCTGCACTTGCCGCTTGAGGAGTCCGGCTTGGCGCTGGCGGATTGGTTCTGCCATCACATCGCGGCCGCAATCGACCCGGAAACCGGGCGCCCTGGCGGCACCGAAGCCTATAACGCCGCGAAGCTCGACTTCGAACAGCGCGTGAACCTCCATCGGCTCAACGCCCAATGATCCACATTCGGAACTTCATCCGCCGCCTTGTGGCCCCGGCCTACGTTCGCCAGATCGAGGCGGGCGGCGGCGGCTGGCGGTTCCAAGGTGTCCCGATGCTTCCCGCGCCGCAGCAAAGCGCCCTTGCGGCCCGTGGCCCGGCGAAGGCGCGAGCGGCGGCGTTGTCCATGAACAACCCAATTGCCGCCCGCGCCGTCGAAGCATGGGCGGCAGCCCTTGTCGGCAAGGGCTGGCAGGTCCAATCGCAGCACCCTGACCGACAGATCGCGCGAGTCCTGAATGATGAGCTCGAGGCCCTTGTGTGGCCGCTGATGCCCATGATCGCCCGCGCCGTCGTCCGCGACGGAGAATGCTTCGTTCGCATGTTGTCAAGCCCGGACGGCTTCCGCCTGTCCCTGCTACCGGCGGACCAGATCGACCCGGCCATGACTCGTGACCTTGGGGACGGCGCGCGGATCGTTGCGGGTGTGGAGTTCGACGGATCGGAGCAAGTGACCGCCTATCACGTCTTGCCCGACGCCCCCGGCACCCCGTTCGGAACCTATGGCGAAACGCTGCGCATCCCCGCGTCGGAGATCCTGCATGTCTTCGACCGGCAGTTTCCGGGGCAGGTTCGCGGCGTGACATGGCTCGCCCCGGTCCTGTTGAAGCTGGCAGACTATGACGCCGCATCCGACGCCATGCTGATGAACCTCAAGGTTCAAGCTCTTTTCGCGGGCTTTATCACCGACCTTGAAGGCGGCACCGCAGGATTCGACGGCACCGAGAAAGCGGGAACCGTGAATGTCAGCCTCGAGCCTGGCGCAATGCGCATGCTGCCGCCCGGCAGCGACGTGAAGTTTTCCCAGCCATCCGGCGGGCTTTCCCAGCAAGTCGAATTCATCAAATCGCAGCTGCATGAAATCGCCGCTGGGCTTGGCCTGATGTATGAACAGCTTTCCGGCGACCTGTCGCAAGCGAATTACAGCTCCGCCCGGTTCGGCCTGCTGGAATTCCGCCGCCGCGCCGAAATGCTGCAACGAACGCTGATCGAAGGCCAGCTTCTGCGCCCGCTCTGGCGGCACTGGATCGGCTGGAAAGCTCTTGCCGGGGAAATCAGCCCCGAAGACGCAACCGCCCCCGATTACCGCGCCGTGCGCTTCGTCCCGCCGGGCTGGCAGTGGGTGGACCCCCTCAAGGAGGTGAACGCCGAGGTGCGCGCTATCGAGGCGGGCCTGAAATCCCGCGCCGAAGTCGTCGCGGGCCGGGGACGCGATCTTGACGAAGTGGATCAGGAGATTGCCGGGGACACACGGAGACCCGCGCAGGAAGGTGACGCATGACGATACATCTGCGCGCGGCCACGCCGCGCCCCTCGACCCTTGACGCGAACCTGCGGACCGTCGAAGCCATCGTTTCGACCGGCGCGCCGACAGCCCGCGCCGGATATGTCGAACGCCTCGACCTTTCCGGCGCCGACCTTTCCAGGCTCATCGGCGGGCCGGTCCTGGACGGGCACCGCGCCGAAAGCACCCGCGACCAGCTGGGCATTATCGAAGCTGCCGAGCTGCGCTCCGAAGGGCTCTGGGTCCGCATCAAGTTTCGCTCGACCGCCGCCGCGCAAGCCGTCCTGTCCGACATTGGCGATGGAACCCTGCGCGGCCTGTCCATCGGCTATTCGGTTCAGCAATGGCGCGAAGGTCAACAAGAAAACCGGCGGGTGCGAACCGCCGTCAAATGGACGCCCGTCGAAGTGTCCGTTGTCCCCATTCCGGCAGATGCCGGGGCTCACTTCCGAAATGGAGAATCCAGCATGGAAAACGAAACCATCGAAACCACGACGCAACCGGCTGGCAACCTGACCCGCGCCGACATGAACCGGGAGATTCGCAGCATCGGGCAACTTGCCGGGCTTACCGCCGAGTGGATCAATGGCCAGATCGACGCCGAGGCGACCCCCGAACAGGCGCGCGCCGCCGCCTTCGAAGAAATGGCAACGCGGCAGGCCCAGACCCGGACCCGCAGCGCACGGGCGGAAATCATCGCGGATCACAGCGACCCCGCCGTGATCGCCACGCGGGCCGGTGAAGCCCTGTTCGCCCGTTCGCACCCGGAGCACCAGTTGTCCGAACCGGCCCGCGCCCATGTCGGCCTGACCATTCCCGACATGGCCCGCGAATGCTTGCGCCGCGCGGGTATCTCGACCAGTGGCATGGCAACCGAAACGCTGGTCACGCGCGCCCTGCACACGACCAGCGATTTTCCCCTGATCCTGGGCGATGCCGTGAACCGCGAGCTGCGCCGGTCCTATCAGGCCCCGGTGTCCGGTGCCCGCCTTCTGGCCCGCCAGACCACGGCCCGTGACTTCCGGGCCAAGCGCCGCGCCATCCTGGGCGAAGCGCCCGAGCTCGAGAAGGTCAACGAGGGAGGCGAGTTCAAGCATGGCACTATTGACGAAGCCGCCGAAACCTACGCGGTGGCCACCTTCGGCAAGATCATCGCCATAAGCCGCCAAGCCCTGGTGAACGACGATCTGGGCGCGTTCACGACCGTTCCCGCCGCTATGGGCACCGCCGCGTTGAACTTCGAAGCGGCCCAGCTGGTGGCCAAGATCGAGGGCAACCCGCAAATGTCCGATGGTATCGCCGTCTTCGACGCAGACGGGCATGGCAACGCCAAGGCGGCAACGACAACCGGCGGTTTCTCCATGACCGACGCCATCGCGGCAGACCTGGACGTGGCCCGAACCGCCATGCGCCGCAAGACCGGCCTGAGTGGCGCGCCGATCGACGTTGCTCCGCGCTATGTTCTGGCTCCGCCGGAACTCGAAACGGAGATGCAGAAGGCGCTTGCCGCCATTCAGGCGACCAGCTCCGAAGACTTCAACCCCTTCTCGACGCTGGCGCTTGTGGTTGAACCCCGCCTGACCTCGCAAACCCGCTGGTATGTGGTGGCAGACCCCGCGACGGTGGACGGCTTGGAATACGCCTATCTCGAGGGCGCGCCCGGTCCCCAGATCGAAACCCGCGCGGGCTTCGAGGTGGACGGAACGCAAGTCAAGGTCCGGCTCGACTATGGGTGCGGCTGGGTGGATCACCGCGGCTGGTATCGGGTGGGCACCTGATGCCCATTGAGCCCGAGGAACTTGTTTCCCTGCGCGATGCCCTTCTGAGGGCGCGCGCGACGGGCACCCGCTCCGTTGATTATGACGGCAAGCGTGTGACCTATGCGACCGATGCCGAAATGGCGACGGCGCTGGCCGACCTTGAGCGGCGCATCAACGCATCAACGCGCCCGCGCCCTGGTGCGGTTCGCTTCACGACCTCCAAAGGAGTCTGACATGAAGAACTTCGTGCAAACCGGTGACACTCTGACATTCACCGCCCCCGCCCCCGTTGTTTCCGGGCAGGGCGTGACCATGGGAGCGCTGTTCGGCGTCGCCACCACGTCCGCCGCCGCTGGCGTGCCCTTCGAGGCAGCCCTTTCCGGCGTCTATGTGCTGCCCAAGGCGGCAGACAACATCGCCGCCGGTGCCGCGCTCTACTGGGACGCCGCCGAAGGTCAGGTTACGACCGACGACGATGACGGCGCGAACCGCCTGGTGGGCGCCGCGACCGAGAATGCTGGCACCAGCGCCGCCACGGTTCCCGTCAGGCTGAACAGCATCGCCGCCTGACGCAGCACGATCACGGACGGCGCAGCCGGACCCCCGGCCCGCCGCCATTCGGATCAATGAATTCAACCCCCGCCGCTTCGAGTGCGGCACGGATCGCGGAAATGGCTTCGGCAGATGCACTTATCGCCCCTTGTCCCTCAGCACGCTTCACAGTCGGAATTGATAAGCCGGTGGCGTGCGAGAGCTGGGCCTGCGACCAGCCTAGAAGTGATCTTGCTGCGCGCAGCTGGTTCCCTGACATGTTCCCTCTTGATCCCTTTGGATCAAAGTGTAATATGATCTTTATGGATCATAACCAGCAAACGGAGCAACGACAATGACCCATCTGACGACCGCCTCACCCAAACCGTGCAACTATGTGATGGCATTCGAGGCGACCTATGAAACCATTCACCACCTGAAGGCGCTGGCCATCACCCTGCACGATCAGACCATCGAAAGCGCGGCAATCGACTTTTCGCACCGCGATGCAGCGACGCTCATGCCCATCATCGACATCATCAATGAGAAGATCCAACTGCTCGAGGCTCGGCACGATGCCGAACACGACGCGTGGAGCAGGGAACGGCAGGAGGCAAAGAGCGCATGAACCGCGCTGCCACCATCAAGCAGGACGAAATCAAGCGCGTCGTAAAGGCGGCGATGTCGGCCGGCCTGATGGTGGCACGGGTTGAGGTGGACACGATCAACGGCAAGGTTGTCGTCATTGCTCAGGGCGCATCCGACGATACGGAAAACCCCTGTGACAGGCTCCTGCGATGATCCGCCGCCGCCGCAACCCATTCCCCGGCGTCTCTCGCGTCACCGACCGACACGGCCGGGTGCGCTGGCGTTTCCGGCGCAAGGGGTTCTCCGCGTATCTGCCGGGGCCGTATGGCTCGGCCGAGTTTCGCGCGGCCTATGAGGCGGCAGTTGCCGAGGTGAAGACCCCCGCCCCGACCGCACGCTTTCCCCATGGCTCGCTCGGCTGGCTCATCACGCATTACCTCGCGTCCCCGCGCCACGCTCGAAAGGCCGCGGCGACCCGCGACACGCTGCGCCGCGAACTCGACTGGCTGCGCGAGGTGGCGGGCGATCTGCCGGTGACGGGTTTCCGGGGACGCCATATCGAGGCGCTGATGGCGAAGAAACCGGGACCGGCCGCACAGAACCGCGTGCGCGCCAACCTGTCCTTGATCTTCAATCATGCGATCCGCCTTGAGCTGATCGCGGCCAATCCGGTTCGGGGCACAGACAAGGTTGCCCACAAGTCGGACGGCTATCACACATGGACCGAAGCGCAGATCGCCCGGTTCCTCGATTTTCACGGGCCGGGCACGAAAGCACGGCTGGCGATGCTCCTGGCGCTGAACACCGGCGCGGCGCGGCAAGACCTCGCCAAGCTCGGCTGGCAGAACGTGACCGGCGGGCGAATCGCGTATCGACGCGGCAAGACGGGCGTTGAGGCTGATTTGCCGATCCTGCCCGAACTGGCGGAAGAACTGCGGCGCGTCCCGCGCGACCAGATGCTTTTCCTTCCGACGCAGGCCGGGGCGGCACACACCGCGGCCGGGTTCGGCGCATGGTTCAAGGATCGCGCCGTTGAGGCCGGGATCGACGTTCCATCCGCGAACGTACACGGGCTGCGGAAAGCTGGCGCGACCAAGCTTGCCGAGAACGGCGCGACCGAATGGGAGATCGCCGCCTTCCTCGCTCACGAGAACACGAAAATGGCCGCTGTCTATGTCCGCAAAGCATCGCGGTCAAAGCTCGGCACCGCCGCCCTAGCCCGACTCGATGGGCCGAAAAGGGAACAAAGCTTGTCCAACCTGTCGGCGGGGTTGGACAAATCGGGCAAGAAAAGCGAGGGATAACATGACGTTACAGAACGGCCTGGCAGGGGCGGAGGGACTCGAACCCCCGGCCCTCGGTTTTGGAGACCGATGCTCTACCAACTGAGCTACACCCCTAGGCCGTGCGCCGGATTACGTCAGGGCGGGACCGGAATCAAGCCCGGTTTTTCGCGAGCGGCCCGGTTTCGGCGCGATCCCTGTGACGCCGCTGGCCGGGAACGGGGCGGCGCATGGCACAGGCCCCGTCAATCCGCAGCCTTGGTGCCCGAGCCGCGCGCGCTTTCCGTCAGTTCGGCGAAGCGATCCGGCACGAAACGCTCGGAGAAACCCGCAACGGTGCACCAGACGACAAGGCGGGCGAAATCCTCGGTCGGGCGCAGCGGCAGGAGCGGGCTGGGGCTTGCGGGGAAGGAACCGGGTGCCAGTCCGGGCGGCGGGGGAACCGGCGCGCCCATCTGCCACAGGCTGAAATCGCCCTCGAGGAAGACCGGCCCGGACAGGATGTTGCCCATCATCAGGAAGAACAGGATCACCGCTGCAATCGCACCGACCAGAAGCCGCACCCAGAGCGCGCCGGGGGAATAGACGACATCCATGTCGTTCCAGCGCAGGCGCTCCATCTTCTTGGCATAGCCGAACAGCCGCGAGAAATAGGCCCCGACAATACCGAAATACATCACCACGAAGAAGGCGCCGAATTTCGACGAGGCCCAGCTGAGCGTGCTGTAGGCGTCTTCCAGGGGTTTCGGACGGAAGCTGATGGCTTCGCCCGCATCCGGCTGAACCAGCGCCGAGGAGAGAAGCTCGATCATCGGTCCGAAGAACACCAGCGCGGTCGGCACCCCGATGATCAGAAGGCCCAGCCGGGTCAGCCGCGCCGAGACCTCGGCGCGTTTCTCGCGCTCGGCGAAGCGATAGGAATACTGAACGAACATGTCCTCGATCAGCGTGATCGCCACCGCGCGGCGCAGGTCCATGCCCGCCGCGCCCTGGGGGATCGCGTCGAACTGCTTGCGCAGGGCGGCGCGGCTTTTCAGCCCCAGGTCCTCGGCCTCGATGAATTTCCGCTCGGTCTCGGCCACAAGCCGGGTGTCGTCGAGCAGCCGAAACAGGCGCAGCTCGATCTGGTTGACATCCGCCCATTGCTCGGCAAAGCCCGGCCGGCGCCCGCCGCCGCCATACTCGGTCTTCTCGATCAGCGCGTCGATCCGGGGATCGGCCTTGCCGACATCCTCGTAGAGCACGAGCAGGTTCTGCCGGTAGCTCAGCCAGCCATAGGGCGGCTTGTTCGCGTAACGCCTCCACATCGGTCCTGTCTCCGAACCGCCGAAAAGGTGTCCCGATCCTAGCACCGCCCAACCCGGTGGCCCGACAACGCATGGCGTCGCAGCGACAAGAAAGGCGCGCCGCTGCGGGCGCGCCTATCGGGGTAGATGGCAGGCCGGCTTTTGCCGGCCCGGCCGTGATTGGTGTTACTCGATGATCTTCGACACGACGCCGGCGCCGACGGTGCGGC
>NZ_WJPO01000036.1 GCF_009649175.1 Rhodovulum strictum
AAGATCTGGACGGGGGCCTCGGCCGAGCGGTCCAGGTCGCGCGCAACGCCCCAGCGTTCGGACATGCGGGGCTTGGCATAGCCACAGCCTGCGACGATCTCGGCCGCTTCCATGACGGTTTGCCCGTCGAAGATCGCGTTGCAACGGTAGCCCAGATCGTCGCAGGCCGCGCGCCACTGGACGAGGTCGTCATCGTCGATGATGTCGGCCGGGACCGGGTCCAGGTTCTGCGCGCCGGTCCAGATCGCCCGAAGGTGCGGGGCGGGGTTGTCGGTCACTGTCCAGGCGGCCCAGGCGCTGCCGTTCCAGTCGCGCACATAGCCGCCCGCCCGGCAACTGAGCGACTCGAGATTGCGGTTGCGTGCGCGCACCGCAACGATGGCCAGGGCATCGGTGGGAAAGGGGTGCTCGTTCCAGACCGAGACCGAGCGCACCAGCTGCAGCGTATCCATGACGCCGTTCCGGCTGTACACGATCTGCCCGGGCGTCCCCCTGACGCCCCAGAAATCCCACACCGACCCGCCCACCGTGTAGCCCGCGGCCGAGAAGGTCGATGCCCGGAAGGCCGCCCCGCGGCGGATCTCGATCTGGTAGCGCCCCTTCGGGAACACGGCAGGATCGAGCATGATCCGTGCCTCGTAGCGCGACATGATCACATGCCGGACGCCGGTGCCGCCGATATTGCCGGCATCAAGCCACGGATCGCCCGCGCCCGCGAAATACGGATGCGCTGCCCAGCTGGCCGAGGCGGGCGCAATCGTCTGGCCCGGCGCCGTCACGCGGGCATGGACCCAGCCTTCGCCCTGCGAGGCGCCAGGCGAGGTCGTGGCGTCATCGGCCCACATCAGTCGGATCGTGCTGCGCATCTGCCGGACATCCGAGCCCTGGAAATGCAGCTCGGGCAGGTCGATCCAGTTCTCGGTCCCGAGCCGCCGCATCCGGAGCCGCAGGGGCACGCGCAGGGCCAGCCCATCGTCGCCGTTGCGATGCAGCCCGCCCGGGAACACCAGGTGAAGCCAGTGTTCGTCCGGCGCATCGCGTGTGGCGAATGCCACGGCCTGCGGCAACGCACTGGCCGTATCGCCGGTGGCGCTGTCCAGCGTCAGCCCGTCGTCGCCCACCTGGTGACCACGCAGTTCGGTCTGCAGCGCCTCGGTCCGGGCCTGGCGACGCAGCAGGGATATGCGCCGGTCCCCCGGCCAGCCTTCGCGCACCTCGTAATCCACACCGCTGAGCGTGCCGAGTTCGGCGGTTCCGACGCGGATATCCTCGATCCGATGCGGCCCGGCGAGCACGAAGGCCGCTTCGACCACCTCGTCGGGGCCGTCGAAATAGACCAGCGGTTCGGCGGCCAGCGGGGGAAAGACCTTCATCTCGCCGACGACCCGCGGGACAGGGGCGTTCGCCTCCAGCAGGTTGCCCGCCGCACCGGCATCGCCCGGATTGCGCGTCTTGCGTTGCTGCTGGCGCGCCATGGGCGTCGACACCAGCGACGACAGCAGCAGCGACCCGGCATAGCTGACGCCCGCTGCGAGAAGCGTTGCGCTGGGGCTGCCCGCGGCGAACAGTCCCCCGGCGGTCTTCAACCCGCCCCCCGCGATCCAGCCCGTGGCGGCCATCAGCGCGAAGCTCGCCACGACGGCAAAGACGTTCTTGCCGTCTCGCCCACCGCCCGCCGGAGGTGCGTGAAAGGTCACTTCGACCGGCTGGCCATTGGCCTGCGCCTTGGGCCGCACCAGCGCCCAGGCCGCGCGCGGGACCGGGTGGCCGTTGATGCAGATGATCCCGCGCTCGCTGAAACCCGCTGGCAGCCCGCGCATGCGCCCGACCATCTCGAGCAGGCTCAGGCCCTCGGGCAGCCAGGCGACCTGCGGCTCGAAGGCGAAGGGCGGGCGGTGAACGGCCAGAACGGTCATCTCCGGTACCTCCGGAAGCCCATGACCCGACCGGCGACCGACAGATGCGGCATCGGCACCACAACCGCCCCCGTGGCGGCCTCGGTATGCAGGAGCCGTTCGGCATCGACGGCAATGCCGACATGCGCGACGGATCGGGAATCGCCCCGCGCCCGCATCAGCACGACGTCGAATGCCGCCGGGATGTCCACGACCTCCCAGCACGGATCGGCCTGCCCGGCCCCGATCGCGCGCGCCACGCGGACCAGGTCGCGCGCGCTGATCTCGCCATAGGAGGGCAGTTCGACCCCGAGGCATTCGGCATGGACCAGCCGCACCAGACCCCAGCAATCGCAGGCGCACCGCCCGCGCCCGCCGTCCTCGAACGGGATCCCGACATATCCTGCCCACCAGCTCATCGGAACAGCCCCGGGCAGCGCGAAGCCGTGGCTGACACGCCCGGCCACGGCTCCTGCGCATAGTCGCGCAGCATCACCGTCCCCGTCACCTCGATCGCCTGGCCGGTCACGTCGATCAGCTCGAAATGCCGCATGGCGTAAATCGGTGTCGCGGTCCCGATTTCGGTGCGGGGCACGGCGGTCAGGTCGAAATCGGCCGATGACAGCAGCTCGACCCGTATCCGCGCCCGGCCGGGCAGCCTGCGCACCGCCTCGCCCAGGACGCGGTCGACATTCTGCACGCGCAGCTCGGCCGTCGGCGCGGCATCGTTGTCCGAGGCCAGCCTGAAACCGAACGGAACGCCCTGGAAGACATGCCCGCCCCACACATAGTCGAGCACATCGCTGACGGCCCGTATCGGTTCGGGCAGGTTCTCGTGCTCGATCGTCAGGAACGCGAGCAGGGCGTCAGGAATCGACGAGCGTTCGAGGGTTTCGCGGATGGTCGCGGGGATGGCCCTCGTCATGGCTTCACCGCCGATAGAAGGCCGGTCGCCAACGCACGGCAGGTGGCCGGCGGCAGCTTCTCCGGATAGTGCACGGCGCGCGTGACCGTGCCCGCTCCGTCGAGCGTCAGGAACCCTCCCGGTGGCACCCAGGGCCCCGTCGCAAATGCGTCAGCCCCAGCGGCGTAAGCCAGCGTCGATGTCCGGTCATAGGCGACCACCAGCGTGCCATTGCCGGATATTGTCGCCTCTCCCGTGGTGCCCCGCAGCGCGGTGCCGGCCGCGCCGGAATAGGTTATGACCCACGTCCCGGCCAACCCGGTCAGGTCGGTCAGATAGGCCCCCCACAGCCTCACACCCGACGACCCGTCGCCTGAATAGTTGTCTCCGCCACCCGAACCGCCTGTCGGCGTATCCCAAAGGATGAACCCCGTATTGGATAGTATCGATGCCAATGCCTGGGTCGTGAACACCACCGTCCCGCGACGCCACCCACCACCGGCCAGCGTCAGGCCCGTCGGCGGGGCGGCTATGTCGAACTCCTGCTGGGTAATAAAGCCAGCGTCAGTGCCCGCGCGAATGCGCCCATAACGGCGGTTTGCCGCGATCAGGAACCCTCCGAGCGCGTAGCCGGTGACTGGCCGAATCGGTACACCTGTGCGCACGGCCCTGTGGGCGCCGCTGCTGGCGTCCTCTCTGATCCTGTCCGCCGTCAACGTCCCGTCCGGTGCGGTACCGATGTCTGCAAGCACGCTGACCCCGGTCTTGCTCCATGCGGCAGCGTCGAACTCGCTGGGATGGCTCAGCAGGTTCGCCGCCGCGTCGTACAGCCAGTATTGGCCAGCCGCGACTTCCGCCGCGACCGACGCCATCGCAACCCGGCCTGCGCCGACTCCGAACACGCCGCCTGAGAAATCCGCCACTCGTGACGGCGCCACCGACATGCCCGCGGGCACATAGGGTGCGCTCCACGGCACACCGGGCAGCCGCATCAACGTCATGGACAGGTCGAAATGGCGCCCCCCGCTCGAGGCGATGCTCCAGGGCCGGTCCGTCCCGCCGACGATCCGCCACAGGGCAGGGTCCCGCAAGACAGGGTCGCGCCAGATGAAGGGTAGAGTGCCGCGGCGCAACTCGGTCCGCCACCATGTGCGGAACCGATCGACCTGCGAGAAGGTGAGCATCGGAAAGGTGCCGTTCCAGACCCAGGTATCGTCGGTGGTTTGCGCGCGCGCGAGAAACGGCCCGACATCCGGCTCGAAGATTGCCCGGTCCTCGCGCGGACCACCGGTCCAGGAGCGGCGTTCGGGGGCCTGGGGAAGATCCAGCGGCCAGTACGGGCTCATCGGCTCATCTCCTCACCGGTTCGGGCGCGACGCCGTGCCGGGACCGCGCGGCCTTGTCGTAGCGCCCGCGCGCCCATTGCCGTCCGACGACCACCTCGATCAGCTCTTCGCCGTTCGGTCCCGTTCGGCGTTCGGTTGTGGCCGGATCGGTGCCGTAGTTGTTCACCTGCACCACGGTTCCGCGTTGTCCGGAATCGGCTGCGGTCTGCCCGGCGGCCGTCCTGAGCGCGGCCACCGGTGCCGCCCAGGCTGCTCCTCCGCCGACGATTCCGCCCGCCGCGCGCCGCGGCAGCGCATGCAGCATCTGGCCGGTCCGGTCGGAATTGATCGCCTCGAGCAGCGGACGATAGCGCGCGGTCGAGGCGGCATTGACCATGTACTCGCCATTCGAGGCCCACATCAGGATACTGTCCGAGGTGGACGTGCCGGGCCCGGAGATCGGGCCACCCCCGGCACGCGAGACCAGCGGCACCGCGCCGCTGGCACCGAAGACGGACGGAAACCAGTTGGCCATTTGCTGGAAGAGCGCCATCTTGGCGAGTTGGGCGGCCAGGTCCTGCGCCGCCCGTTTCGGATCGTCGAAGATGCCGTCGAATGCCTGACGGATGGCGGCCGCGGCATCCTTTCCCAACCGGCCAAGCTCCGTGTAATCCTCCTTCAGCTTGTCGAGCGCGCGCCCCTTGACGTCTTCGGTGACGATGGATGGGAAGAGACGGTGCAGGTCGTTGATGCGCTTGACCTCGGCGGCGTATTGCTCGGCCGCCGTCCGGGTCTGGTCGTAAAGGCGCTGTGCGTCGGCGAGTCCGAGATCGACCCCGCTCGATCCGCCACCACCGCCGGACCGGGCCGGACGATCCCGCTCGCGCGCGGCCTCGCGCTCCTGGTCGAGCTGGCGGTCGAGCGCATCGCCGTATCGCGCAACGCCGCGCTCGAACTCGATGACCTGGCGCTCGAACCAGTTGGCACCCTGCGCCCGGGCGTCGAACTCGGCCTCGCGGCGGAACTCCTGGGCCGCGCGCGCCGCCTCCCGCACGCTCTTGCCGGCCTGCAGTGCCTGCAGCTCCGCCTGTTTCGAGGCATTGCTCAGGGCGGTGCCGCCCAGGCTCGACAGCGAGGCCAGGATGGCATCGACCTCGGACCTGACACCGGCCATCGCCGAGGCCCAGGCGTCCGTCTGTCCGATCGCACCGCTTGTCGCGGCGGCCGCGGCCCGCAGCGCCTCTTCAGCCCTCAGCGTCTCGGAATAGAACTCGGCCTGCTCTCGCGTCATGTTCTCGACGCCGCCGGTCGCCCCGAGAATGGCGGCCTGCATCCTGTCGATCGCGGCGATCTGTGCCTCGATCGTGTCGGCCTCGCCGATCCGCCGCATCAGCGCCTGCATCTGGGCGAGCTGGCCCAGCGACAGTCCGAACAGGTCTTGCAGCTGCCGGGCGCCGGTCTTCAGGAAGCCGTCGCGCTCGAACACGTCCGAGAGGGTCTTGGCCGCCTCGGCCGCATCGAGCGCCAGCTGGCGCAGGCGGAGATCCTGCAACTCGCGATTCATCCGGATGATGTCCGGGGTGACGTCGCCGAACTGCTTGAACAGCTTGTCCAGACCGCCCTGATCGACGGCGTCCCGCCAGGACTTGGTCGTGTCGGCCAGGCGGTCGACCGCGTCGGCCAGCGACAGTGCCTCGTCGCGCGCGCCTGTCATCCACTGCACCAGCGCCGCGCCGGCGGCGATCGTGCCGATGGTGACCAGGTTGACCGGGCTCAGCACCTGCACGAATGCGGCCCCGAGCGCCCTGACAGCACCGGCCGCCCCCATCGGGCCCAGGATCTGGGCGACCTGCGTGCCTTGCTGCATGGCCAGCATCAGGGGCGATTGCCCGGCGCTGAGCATCACGCCGATATCGTTGAACTGGTAGCCCAGGTTTGCGACCTGTCCGGCACTGAGCGCGCTGGCCTGGCCGATCTGCTTCACCGCGCCCGCCCCGGTCTGGGTGGCGACGGCCGCCGCACGCGCTGCGGCCGAACTGGATTCGATGGCCTGCGAATAGTGGCGGGCCGCCTCGGCCGAGCCGCGCGCCTCTCCAGCAACGGCG
This sequence comes from Rhodovulum strictum, assembly GCF_009649175.1. Lineage (GTDB taxonomy): Bacteria > Pseudomonadota > Alphaproteobacteria > Rhodobacterales > Rhodobacteraceae > Rhodovulum > Rhodovulum strictum. The sequence continues at coordinate 6,230 of NZ_WJPO01000036.1, forward strand.
GCCAGGTCGCGCTTCACATCGTTGGCGGCCGCCTTGACCTGGTCGGCCTTGGCCGTGAAGAAGATGGAATAGACCAGCTTCTCAGCCATCGCGCGCCCCGTTCAGCACGGCCATCGCCGCGCGCTCCATGAACTGGATGTCCACGAACACGCCGGAGGGCAGGTGATGGTGACGCAGCACGATGTCGACCGCGCCATAGTCCAGCCCGAGCCAGACCGCGCCCGCCAGACCCGCGGCCAGACGCCACTGGGTCTCGCAGGCGAGAAATGCCACAACGCTGTCCCAGTTCGACTGCCACACCTCGAATTCGTCCTCTTCCGTCTCGATCCCCGTTTCGGCCAGGTCCACGCCCATCGCCGCGAAATCGCTGGCCAGATCGGCGTCGATCGACGCGGGTCTGGCCGGGTCTGCGATCCCGAGGCGGTCGCGCGCCCAGGCGCGCGCCGCCTCCCTCAGTTTCCCAGACGCGCCTCCTCGCCGGCCGAGCTCTCGACAAAGGCCCGGTAAAGCGCGGTGCGGAACCAGACGTGCTGAAGCGCAGCCTCGAACGCCTCGTCGCTGAAGGCGACGGCCCCGCCCTCGTCGTCGACGACATCGTCCCAGTTCTTCACGATGCCGCGCAGTTCGGCATGTTCATGCGCGGCGCGGTCCCGATCCGTCGTGAGTGCTGCGTACTCTTCCTGCGCGGCCAGCGTCGCCTCGCGCGTGCGGGCCTCGAACTGGACCTTCAGTTCCTGCGTGACGACGGCGCCGGGCCGATCAGGATCGGGGATGCGCACCTTGACGGGCCACCAGTAGCGCGGCGCGGTGCTGGACAGGCGAAACTTCATGGCAACCTCTCAGCGGACGATCAGCGCGATCTCGTCCATGCCGGTCAGCGGGCACAGCGAGAGCGGCAGCGAATAGTTGACGATGCCGTCGCGCTCGCCCTGGGTGGGCTTGCCGATCTCGACGGCAGGGGAGGCGGCCTCGACGATGTTGCCGGCCGTCTTGCCATGCACCAGCGACAGGGCATCGCGCGTCCGGGCCTGTGCCCGCTCGAACCAGTTCACGACCGACAGCGGCTGGGCGACGACAACCGCGCTGCCCGAGCTCGAGCGGTCGCCGATCATCATTTCCTCGTCGCCGATCAGGAACCGGGGCACGAGCGTGTTGCCCAGATCGAGGCTCAGGCTTTCGGCGACCGAGGACCAGCCATGCAGCGTCATCGTCGTGTTGGCCTTCGACACCGTCGCCGGCGTGGTCCAGCCCGCCATGGTCACCGCGGGCATTGCCGCCAGGTCGGTGATCGTGCCCAGCATCCCGATCATCGAGAAGCGGAAGCGCGGGATGGCCTTGGGCGCGAAGGACATCGTCCAGGTCGCGCGGCAGCCCAGCATCACATGCTGGACCTTGTCCGACACGAAGTAGAGCGAGCCCGACTCGGTGTCGTCCTCGACGATCTGGTAGGTCACCTTGACGCCGGGATCGATGATCTGGGCCATGCCCGACACCCGCAGCAGCGAGCCGTAGCGCGGCACGGTGCCCGCGGCACCGGCACCTGCGATCTCGACGTCGAACTCGATCTTGGCGTGCTGGCCCTCCAGCGTGATGCCCTGCTGGCCCATGTAGGGCAGCATCAGGTCGCGCGAGACCTCGTCCGCCTCGATCGGCGTGATGGTCACGTTGGTCGCGATGATGGCATCGGCCGCAGCCGGGGCGGCATCGACGCCGTAGCCCGACTCGATCTTGTGCAGGATGGCCAGCTTGCGGTGGCGGCGAATGGCCATGGTCAGGTTCCTTTCCGGGGCATGCGCCGGATCGGCTGCGGCGCGTCATCGGTATTGGACGGGGCGGCAGCAGAGCCCTCCCGGCTCAGCGCGCCCGTATCGGGATCGCGGACATAGCTGCCTCCGCTTGTCGGTTTCGTCGGGTCGGTAGTCGTGCCCATGTCATTCCCCCGTCAGAAATCGCGTGGTTTCCCACGTCTGGACGTAAATGCTGACGCCTGTGGCAAGCGGGCTGCTCTCGCCACCGACCAGCTCGAACGGATCTTCGCACTCGTCGGCCAGCCAGCCGGCCAGCGCGGCCTCGACCGCACGCTTGAGCCCGTCGAACATGGCTGCGCGCTCGGCCCCGCGGGCGTCGTTGTGGTGGCGCACGACGAAGGCCGTCAGGATCTGCACCTGGACGAGCTGACGATACCCGCCGGTTGCGATCTGGTTTGGCCGGGCCCGTTCCCGGTAAGGGATCACGAAGCATGTGCCATGCGCGGCAGCCGTGCCCTTGGCCAGCGCCTCGACATCCTCGGCGACCTCGACCCCGGCCAGCTCCGGTGCGGCCGAGACCAGGCGCTGGACGACCGCCCCGATCATCGCCACCCCCTGAGATGGGTGCGCGTGAAGACCTCGCGCGGCGAGGCGGCGACATGGGTGCCGGCAACCTCGGCCGGGGTTTCTCCGGCGGCGTCGGGCAAGGTGATCAGGCCGCGCGCAACGTCCTTCAGCCCGGCGATGGCATCCTTGTAATCCGCGGTGACATGGTCGGGCGCGCCGTCGCGGTGCAGCACGTAACGCGCGATCGAGACCGCCCAGGTGTTCAGCAACCTCGGCGTGCCGGGCAGCGGGAGGGCGTATTTCACGCGGACATAGCCGTTGATGGTGCTGTCCGCATCGGCCAGGGCGGCGGCGATCACATCCGGATCGGGGACGCCCAGACCGTCGCGATCCGCGACCTGCAGGATTTCGACGTGACCGGCCCGCGCGATCAGGTCAGCCAGGACGGCATAGCTCATCCGCCCGCCTCCATCTCGACGGCGCGGGCCTCGGCCTTGTCGGCCCAGACACGGAACGCGCGAAGATAGCCCTCCGTGCAGGAGGCCACGATCCCCGCGCCGCGCACAACATGCGTGCCAGACGACTGGCGCACCCGGACATTGAAGGCGCCCGCGTCGATCGCCCCGCCGTCACGGGCGACCAGGGCGGCCTGGGCGCGGACCCGGGCGGCGGCCCGGCGCAGATCGGCGGCGGTGATCGGGGCGGGACGGGCCATCGCTCAGGCCTCGTCCTCGGGCAGCGGGATGCGGCCGGGCTGGAACACCGCGCGGTTCACGGCCATGAAGCCCTGCTCGATCGCGGTGCGACCGATCGCGAGCCAGCGCTTGTCGGTCGCGGGATCGGCGGCGAGCGCGTCGAGCTGGCGCAACACGCGCTCTTCCAAGGTCTTGTTGGTGTTCACCGTCTCGACGGCATCGCCGCTTTGCGGGCGGTAACCCTGGACGGGCAGGCCGGCATGGTCGGACATCTGGGCTCTCCTGGTCCTGTCTGGTCGGGATCCCGGGGGCGGCGGACCGCCCCCGGGCAGGAAGGGCTAGCCCTTCGTCGCCCTGGCTCTGCGGGGCCGGGATTTGGGTGCGGGGGAGGTCACCGCCTCCCCCGCGGTCGGCGCCGGTTCTTCGCCGGTCGCCTCAAGGCGCGGCTCGGCCCTGTCGCCTTGCGGCTCGGGGCTGTCTTCGCCGCCTCGCTGGGTATTCTGCTCGGGCGCCACCACGCCCGCCGCGCGCAGCTGCGCGGCGATCACGGGCGAGACCGTGATGACGTCCAGCGCGCGGTGGCGCTGGCCGTCGACCTTGGCCCGCCCGATCAGCGTGATGGAGACCCGCTCGGCCATCGTCACGCCGCCGGTCCGCCGGCACCCTGGAACAGGAACCCGCCCTCGGCGCCGGTCAGGTAGACCCGGCGCTCGACCTTGGTCGGGTAGATCCAGCTGTCGTTCGACCGCTCGAAATACGGCTGCTCGACCTGGGGATAGCCGCGCAGCTCGTAGGTATAGCCGTAGGACGGGACCTGGAACGTGTCGCCCGCTTCGGGGACATAGGCGAGGATCGCGTCGTCGCCCCAGACATCGGTCGCCAGCGTCGCGTCATCCGCAGTCTCGGGCAGCCAGACCGCCTTGCCGACGATCACGCGCTTGATGTCGAAATAGGCTGCCAGCATCTCGGCGGTGATGCTTTCCTTCGACGTGTACTTGAACTGCTCCTTGACGCTCGGATTGCGCTTGAGCCCATTGAACGCCGTGGGGCCCAGAACCAGCGTGTTCGGATAGCGCCCGATCGAGCGGCGGATCGCCTCCTTGCCCTCGTCGATGTCTTCCGAGGGCACCGATGCGGGGCTCGTCCAGCGCGCGGAGCCCGCCAGCGGCAGCTTGTGGTTCGAGTCGTAGTTCGCGGCGTTGCGGGCCAGTTGGGCGGCCTCGTATTCGTGGCCGAGATCGACGACGTCGAGCACCATGTTGACGGCACCCTGGCCCAGGTCGATGCCCGGCACGCTCATCGCCTCTTCCTGGTGCTCGATCGGCACCACGCCCTCCAGCGCATCCTGGATCAGCGCGACGGGGTCGGACGCATAGCCGTACTGGATGCGCTTCTTGTCGGCGCCGGGCGCGCGGCGGGTATTCAGCTTGCGGAAGCTCTCCTTGCCGAACTTGATGACCCGCATCGACCGGTTCGGGATCGTGACGCGCGGAAACAGCAGGTGCGAGATGAACTCGAGATTGCGGTAGCCGCGGGCGTGGGTCGACAGGATCGGATCGACGACCGCCGCGGTGCGCTGGTTGACGAGTTGGTTCATGACTGTGTCGCTCCTCAGCGGATCAGGATCTGGACGAGTTCCCCGTCCGCAGCGGCGGTCAGGGCGGTGGCGAAGATGTTGGCGGCACCGGCACCGGCGACCTTGACGCCCCCTCCGGCGGCCGACACGAGCTTCGCGCCCGGCGTGATCGGCCCCGAGGCGGTCACGGTCTCGACGCCGATGGCGGTCAGCGCCACGTCCAGGCCGATCTCGGTTGCGGGGTTCTGGGCCACACCCTTGACGGGTTGATCCTCGAGAACGATCGGGGCGTCGTTGAACCCGACCAGATCGCCGGCCGCGAACAGGGCGGATGCCGTGGCGGTCAGCGACAGGATGGAATGATAGGTGCGCAGCATGGGGGCCTCCGGTCAGGAAACGGCGCGCACGGCGTCCATATACGCCGTGCCGGGGTTGGCGCGCTGGAAGGTCAGCGCCTTGTGGTGCAGCTCGAGTCCGGCGGGATCGACGGGCTTGCCGTCGGCCGCGAAGCTGGCCCCGTCGCTCTGGCCCGCCTCCGGCAGGTCGAGCGCGCCGAAGCTCACCACCTTGGGCTGCTCGGCCAGGATCTGGCGGATCGCGGCGGCGGGCGTGATCGCCTCCCCGGCGGCAAAGCTGACGGAGGTCTCGGCCGGGAGCGCGTCCAGGATCGCGACGACCTTGTCCTTCGATGCCGGCAACAGGCGACCTTCGGAGACGAGCCCCTCGGCGAAGGCGACGTTGTCGGCATGCGCAAGGTCGCGCTCGCGCACCTTCAGCTGCTCCTCGCGGGCGGTCAGGGTGGCTTCGCGCTCGGCGAAGGCGGGATCGGGCTGCCTGGTCACAGCGGACTCCTTCTTCTGGTCAGGGGGAACGGCCGGGGTGTCGGGGGCGGCGAACACGGGCTTGTCGCCCGGATCGGCGGAGATGCTTTCCAGCCATTCGAGCCGATAGGCCGGGAGCGCCTTGTCCGCATCCTCCAGACCGAACTTCTCGATCAGGAAGTCGCGCAGACCGCGCAGGATGCCCGCGGCCTCGTCCCCGGCGCGGCAGGCGAATTCGCCGGTGAAGGTCGCGGCCTCGTCGGCCGGGATCGCGAACTGCACGTTGCGCAGGCCCGGCACGGCCGGCGCGGCGCCGCCCAGGAACCCCACGTGTTTCGGGTACCAGGTGCCAGGCACCGGGTTCGCCGGATGGTCGGGCCGGAAGAAGCTGAGCGAAACTTTCTTGTAGCGCCCGGCCTTCACCGCTTCGGCAAAGGCGGGGTCGATCTCGCCGGCCTCGGCAAAGAGGCGCCCCTCGGTCGCGTCGTACTCGAACGCCCGGACCCAGCCGAAGGCCGGGGCATCGGTCGCGGGATGCCCGACGACGATGGGCGCGGGCGCCGTCTCGGGGTCGTAGGCGTCGGCCACGGCCTTCAGATCGGCGGCGGAATAGGTCAGCGCATCGCCCTGCATCGGCGTGAAGGTGCCGGGGCGGAAGACTTCGATGCGCGCGGTTCGGGCGGCAGGGGCCATCAGGGTCCATCCAGGTGGTTGCTGGATGGCACCATGGCGCAGCCCGGAAACGCAAAAGACCGGACGTTTGTCCGGCCCCTCCTGGTCTCCCGATGGTCAGAGCATGCGCCGGATCGGTCTGCCGCTCAAGCGCGGAATGCGGCCATGCGGCACCGATGCCGCCGGATCGGTGCGGAGCGCGATTCTAACGGGGGGTTAACGGCCCTCCACGGGTTTCGACGGGCGTCGGGACGCCCGGACCATCCCGGGGCCTCTCCGGCCCGCTCAGCGAGGGCGCTCATCAGCCGCGCAACCAGGCGTCGGCCAGCTCGATGATCGCCTCCTCGTCCTCGGCCGAGAGACCGAGATAGGGACGCGCGGGAATCGTGATCGTGTAGGCGCGGACCGAGACATTCTCGCGCCCGAACAGGCGGCCCGTGCGCGCCTCCCGCCGGATCGTGCCGCCGAGCTGGTGAATGGCCCCATAGGGCATGGGCGTGCCCACCGTCACGCCCTCGGCCGAAGGGCGCGCGTTCAGCGAGTTGTAGAGGGTCTGGCCATAGCCGTTGCGGCGCAGCTTGGTGATGGGCACCTGGCCGCGCCGGATGCGCTGGCGGATGGTCGAGGGGGCGTGCGCCGCCCAGGGCGTGCCGTCCGGCGCGGATTCGGACGCGAAGTTGCGCTGCGTCGACTGTACGATCTCCTCGCCAACTTGCTTGTAGAACCCGGCGGGATTGTCCATCCGCTCGACCAGGGTGCGCAGCCGCTCCTGCGCCTCCAGGTCGTCGATCGTGACGGTCATCGTGACGCCGGTCATTGCAAGACCCCGCTGAAACGCCTATATTCCAAGTGTCCGGGAACCCGAAGAGCGGTGATGCTCCTGCTAGGGACCTGGCAGGACGGTCGGATCACCCCGGCCGTCATTTTCGTTTCCAGAGCAGCTTGCCGCCGCGGCGCCGGTCCCATAGGCCGAGCGAGGGACGCCCCTTCGCATCGGTCGTGTCGTAGGCCGTCACCGCGTCCCAGGGCCTGGTCCCGGACTCGAACACCACCAGAAGCCCGTGCGTCCCGTCGGTCCGGATAAAGCGCCGATCGACGACGACATCGCGGACCAGGCCGGTGTCTGGATCAAGCTTCTCGACGACGCCCATCCATATCTCATCGGGATCGAGCAGGGTCTCGGCCAGCCAGAGCAGGAAGCGGCCACGGTCCCGCTTTCCGACCTTCAGCCTGCCGGTGCGGCTGTCGCGGAACAACTCGTCCGAGACGGGCATCCGGCCGCCCGCCTGGTCGACATGCAGCACCGCGCGCCCCGGCTCGGCGCCGAACATCTCCAGGAAGGCCGCGATCATCGCGTCCGGATCCAGATCACCATCCAGCAAGGGCGCGTCGAACGGGCGCGCGGCGGCGACCAGATCGTCGAGCGGCGCGGGCGAGTCGATCTGGACAAGCTGGCGCCCTGCCGACAGGCCGCCCGCCTCCGCGATAAGGGCGGACGGCACCAGCCCGCGTTCCCACCGGTCGCCCGGCATGTAGTCCCAGCCCGCCCCGATCCCCGTGGGCTTCATCACCATCTGGCCGGTGGCCCTGTCGATCACCGGCACCAGCGCGTCCATCGGCGCCGTGTCGGGCCCGGTCTTGCCGAGCTTGCGCAGGTCGCGCTCCGACAATGGCCGGACGCCGCAGCTGCACAGCCAGTCATTGGGCGGGAAATGGGTATCCCACCAGGGATCGTCCCACCTCAGGACCAGTCCGTGCCAGGCCAGATGCTGCGGGCGCGGCTCGGCGGGAATGCGGCTGTCACCGTGGACGTACTGCCAATAGGGGCGCAGCCGGACCATGTCGGGATCGCGCAGTTGCGCCAGCCGGCCCGCCATGAAGCTGGTGCGCACGTTCGTCTCCAGGATCGTGCGGATGCGCCAGTTCCGTTCGCCGCGATAGGCCCAGCCGTATTTTTCGGCGATCCGGTCGAAGTCCTCGCCGAATTGCGCGATCGAGCGGCCGTTCCGTTGGTAGTCGAGAATGGCCTCCTGGAAATCCTCCAGCATCGCCATGTCGGTCGCCCCCGCGATCACGAATTTCCGGTCGTGGACGCCGCGCAGCGCGTCGGTCCAGGATTTCGTGGGAGCGGGCCGTTTCTGGCGCTGGAACGCGATCTGCTCGCGAAACGCCTGCGGCGCGACCTCGATCGCATTGTCGGCCACCTCGCCGCCGAGATCCCGGAACACGGTCTCGCGCCCCTCGTACATCGCCAGCTCCATCGCCTCGCCCAGCGGCCGGGCCAGCGCATCCGGCGTCCAGCGCGCGCCGAGCTCGAGCAGGGATCGGGCCGCGGCCTCGACGTCGGGCGCGTCGGCGATGGCCTGGCGGATCGCAGCCAGCCGCCGTGCGAAATGCGGTCGGACGGCCTCGGTCAGCTGGTCGCGGACCCGTTCGGCCGGCCCCGGCCCGGCGGCAAGGCAGACATGGTCAGGGACTTTTTTTTTAGGCGGGGCGGAAAAGGCCGGATCACCCGGCACGGTCGGAGCCGCGGGAGGTGTGACCGTCGTCCGGATGGCGACCAGGGCGTTGATCTCGTCCTCCGACAGATCGGGCACGACACCCGATGCCACCAAGAACGCCCTCGCGGCCTCATCGTCCTCGATCGACGCGGCCAGCGACAGGACCTGACGCAGGGCCACCGTCGCGGCGGACGCGGCCTCGGCCTGGGCGCGGCGCGTGTCGGCCTTCTCGCGCTCGCTTTCGGGGCGGACGCGCCAGACGCTGGGCACGCCCGCGCCCGGCAGGTTGTAGTCCACGATCCAGGTCACGAGCTGCTCGCGCAGCGTGTCGGACAACAGGTCGCCGTCTCCGTCGACAAGCATCGCCAGCATGTCGGCATGCGTCTCGGACGCCGCGCGCGATCCTGTATCGCCGATATCGGTGGTCAGCGTCTCGCCGGTCACGCAGATCGAAATCTGCTTGTCCCAATACGTCAGGAAATCCTGGTAGGTGACCGATCCGGACCGCGCCGCCTCGAGGAACCTGACGCCCGTGCCCACCGGCACGACCACGGCCGAAGACGTCCGGATGTCCCTGAGCGTGCCCAGGAGCTTTCGCTGCTCTTCGGTCATCGTGCCATAGGGCGTCTCGCCGACGACCGTGGGGCCTGCGAACTTCTCGGCGAAGTGCAGCCAGAACGCGACGCCCTCGCGCTTGAACAGCACCGGCCAGAACAGCCGCGTTCCCAGTCCCAGGCCATAGGGGTTGTTCCCCTTCACACCATGTCGATGCACGATGAACTTGCGCTCGGGCAGATCGATGCCCTCGCGCATGTTCGACCAGGTCAGAAGCCGCGGCCGCCACTGCTCGTCGAACGCAAATCGGCGCTGATCATGCGTCACGATGCGCTCGGGCAAGATGCGCGAGCCCTGACGGGCCCAGACGATCTCCGAGACGGCGAAGCCCTTCAGCGTCGCGTCGAGCAGGTCTTCGCATACCCGGTCGAATGGCAGCGCCTTGAGCGCGCCGCGCACCAGCTCGGCCGCCTCGACGTCGCGCGGTGCGTCCGAGGCCGGCTCGACGACCCATTCGCGGGCGGTCAGCACCTTCTTGCGCTTCTGGAGCATCGCCCAGGCATGGGTATCCCGCTCGATCTCGTCATAGATCTTCAGCCCCTTGCCGCCGCCGCGCTGGATCAGCGTGTCGTCGGCGTGCTGCAGCACCCCCGAGTAGAAGGGGATCGTGATGTCGTTGCGGGCATTCGCGATCAGCGTGCGGGACTCGGCCGGAACGTTCCGGCGCCCGGGTTCGGCGAAGGATGCGCTGCGGCGTCGTCTGCTCATAGCCTATAGCCCTCCAAGCCGTCGATATGGTCGGATGCGGCGGTCAACACGCCGCCACCGATACCGGCGCCCCCGCCCCCGGCGAAATGCAGGGCGTTCTGCCACAGCATGTCCAGGCAGTCCGGTCCGTCATCGTGATCTGCGTTCGGCCATTGTTGCAGCTGGTCGATCAGGGTGGTGTGCGCGGGATGGAACCGGATCAGGCCGGCGGCCACCGGCGGCTGCAACCGCTCGATCCGCAAGTTCTTGTCGGCCGAGGGCGTGATCGGCACGGCCGACAGGCCAACGCCTTGCTTCGCCGCCTCGGTCATCAGCGAGGTACGCAGGAATTCCTGGAACTGCACCGCCTCGACGAACCACAGAAGCGCGCGGTACTCGCACTGCAGCGCGATCGTGTCGGCGATGATGATGTCGGGCAGCCGGCGGCGGATCGAGGCCTCGACCACGTCCATCCGGCCCGTCAGCCGATCGAATCCGCCGATCAGGATCGCGGACGGGTCGCGACCCGTTCGTGCCTTGCCGCCCGCCTTGCCCAGCGAGGGGTCGATCGCCCCGAAATAGATCAGGTCGGGCAGCCTGTTGGTCCAGAAGACCAGCTTGCCGAACGGGTTGCCGTCCGAGATGGGCTTGTTCTGGTACTCGGTCTGGAACGCGTCACGGCTCGCCGCGCGTTCCAGCATCAGGAACAGCAGCGGCTGGATCGACGGCCAGTTGACCACGGCGCCCGCGTCCATCTCGGCCCTGCGCGCGGCGTAGAAGGCGCGCGCGGCAGGCTCGCCCTCGTTGGCGAAGACCTCCTCGAACTGGTCCCAGAGGTCCATCCGGTCCGGCCATTTCACGATGGCCTGGAACTCGGTCACCCGCCAGACCGGTGATTTCGCGGCGCGCACCAGCACGGCGTCGAAATGCAGGACCGTCCCGACCCAGACCACGTCCATCGACCCGTCCGGCGGGCCGACCTTCAGCGCCGCCCGTTCGACCCAGCGCTGCAGCTTCTGACGCTGCTCGGGCGAACGGACGCCCTCGTCGTTCTCCAGGTCGTCCAGGAACATCAGGTCCGGCCGATGGGGGCCGTGGCGCCGGCCACGGATCTTCTGGTTTGCGCCCAGCCCCTCGACGCGCACGTTGCCGCGGGTGACGATCTCGCCCTCGCGCCAGACCCGCCCCTCGCCGCAGGCCTCGCGGAAATCGTATTGCAGGCGCGGGTTCGTGGTCAGCTCCGCCTTGATCGCCTCGATCAGCAGCGCGGCCTGGGCGTAGACGTCGCAGACCTCAAGGATGTAGCGCTTCAGCCCGCGCACGATGCAGTAGAGCGCGAAGCCGAGCGAGAGATGGGTCGATTTCGACGAACCGCGCGGCGCGATGAACAGATCCCTGACGCCTGTCTCGGACGCCAGTATCTCGGGCACCCGCGCGAAGATGTGCTCGTGAAACAGGCTCGGCTCGCCCTTCACGTAATGCGGCAGATAGGTTTCCATGAAGAACCGGAATCCGGCCGCGGGATCGGCCACGCGCGCCAGCCGCGCCGCCCGGGCATCGGGATCGGCCGGGAAGGCATCGACGGAAAGCTCGATCCAGCGCGCGAACTCGTCCGCCATGGTGGCGAGCGAGTCCCGGAAGTCCCGGGCCGAGACGGCGGCCTTCAGCTGGGGGCGCTTGCTCATGACGAATAGAGGCCGGTCAGGCGTTCCCCGAACGGCTCGATGATCTCGAGGATCGCGGCGGCGTGCTGCGGGAAGTGCTGACGCACGAAGTCCAGAAGGTGGTGCATCACGTTCTGGGCGACCCCGAGCTCCGAGATCTTCGGCGCGAGCTTGCCGGCAGAGGCGGTCATCTTGGTCATCGCGTCCGCCAGCGCGACCAGGTGCCGGACCTTCTGGTCCATCGGCAATTCGCCGTTCTTGATCTCGTCCAGCAGCGACTGGGCCATGATCATGAAGTCCTCGAGCACCGAGGACACGACCGTCTCGATCCCTTCGCCCGCGATGATCGAGGCCGACCGCGCCAGGTCCCAGTCATCACCGGCGGCCTTGGCGGTCTTCTTCCAGCGGCCGAAAGTGGCCTGGTTGATCCCGTAGGCGGTGGCGATCGTGGCCCCCGTCATCCGGCGATAGACATAGTCCGACCTGGCCTTGCGGCGGGTATCGTCACTGGCCGCCATTCAGGCCCCCATTGATGATGAACGCCATGATCCCGCCAAGGATCGCCGTCAGGACGATCCAGACGACCTTGCTGGTCGACGACTGGATGCGGTCGAGCGAGGTCTGGATGTGCTTGAACCGCTCCTCGCCGACCGCACGGTCGACCTCGAGCTTGGCGACCCGGGGTTCGAGCACGTTCAGACGCTGGTGAGCGGCTTCGTCCCGCGTGGCCTGGGCATGGAAATCGCTCACTTCGAGGCACCCTTCCCGAAACTGGCGGCAATCGCCTTGCCGGTATGGCCGCCCATGTAGAGCGTCAGGTACGACACGGTCAGACCCAGCAGGACCTCGAACGGGGCGGTCGGGATCGCGGTCTTCCAGATCGCGTTCGCGACATGCGCGCCCTGGATGTTCCACCACCACAGATAGGCCAGCAGGTACATCCAGAACGGACGCCACAGCCAGCGCAGCCAGTGCCCCTCGTCCTCGCGCGCGAGCATCGCGGCCTTCGCCTCCAGCTCGGCGGTGTAGAGTGCCAGCAGTTCCGGGCTTGCGCTCTCGACGGCCAGGATCGCATCCGAGACGCGATCAGGCTGATAGGTTGCCAGCTGCTCCACCTCGTCGTAGCGCACCCCGGCTTGACGGGCGATGGCAGCGACAACGTGCTCCGCAAGTTCGGCATTCGCGGCGCCAATCCGGCGTTCGAGGATCTTGCGCACGACGGGCGCGCCCACCTGGGCGGCTATGGAAACCAGGGCAGCGCTCATCAGATACTCCGAAGCTTGGCGGCGATGCGCGGGAAACGGCGATCGAGCCGTGCGGCCAGCGCATCACGATAGGTCCAGGCGAGCCAGGCCAGCCAGATCGCGCCGAGGCCGAGGATGATGGGCTCGATCCACGGTGCAGCGCTCAGCGCGTCGGCCAGCCCGGCGGGCGCGGCCTCGGGCAGCTCGCGGGCGGCAGTGACACCCCCGGCCGAACCGCCCGCACCGACGACGCCCGCCTGGACCTTGACCCGCGCATCCAGCGCGCGCTGCAGCGCCGAAAGCGTGGCCCGCCCGATGATGCCGTCGACCGTCAGGCCGTAGCGGCGCTGGAACTCGCGGGCCGTGGTGGCCAGCACGCCGTGGGCATTCGTTCCGGGATCGAATCCCAGCGAGGCGAAGCCCTTGCGGATTTCGGCGATCTCGGCCTCGCTGACCGGGACCGCGAAGCGCGCAAGGCCATCCGCCCGCACGGGCACCGTCGCCACGCGGTCGATGCCCGCGTAGCGACCGTAGGCGAGCATCTCGAATTCCTCCGCGCGGCGCAGCACGAGGCCCGGCAAGACCTTGCCACCGCCTTTTCGCCATTCCCCCAGCGCCGCCCGGATCTCCGATACCGGCGCCTTCACGCGCCAGCGCTTGACCCACGTCGCCCGCCCGATCGCCCCGGTGTTGAAATGGAACGACACGCCCGCATCGAACTCGTGTTGCTTCGCCCCCGGCATGGCGGCCCCGACGGCGGGCTCGTAGTTCCGCATGAGTGCCAGCGCCAGCAACCGGTTGGCCTCCGTGCGGGTGATGACCATGCCCGCCTTCGGCACGACGACGCCCGAGGCGGCGGTCAGGCCTGCGCCGATGGTCCATTTGCCGGCCGGGCAGCGATAGGCCCGCAGGGCGACACCCTCATGGCCTTCGAGGAACGCGCGTCCCTGTTCACTGGTCTGCATTGGTCGGCCCCGGGCAATGGTGTTTCCCGAGGGATGCCCGCTCGCCATGGTTGCCTAGTCCGGACATCTGTCCGGCCTGCGCGGTCTAGTCGTGGAAAAGATCAGGCTGGTCGGGGTTTCGGGCGGTCCGCCCGTTCGCCACGCGCCGCACGTGGCGCTGCGAAATCCCCAGGCGGCGGGCGATCTGGGCCCGGCTCAGGCCTTGGCCCTCCAGCGCGCCCACCTGGTGGCGCACCGCGCGGGCCCGGGCATGGGGCACATAGATCATGCCGCCGCCCAGGAACCTGCATAGCGCAAACCCGTCCTCTTCACCAAGCGCCTTGATGATCGGGTGATCCGGAGGCGGGGATTTGGGGAATTTCACCTCCTGCCCGCCACAGACCTCGATCAGCCGCAGCGCGACCCGCAGGCCGAGCGTCTCGGCCACGTCGATCAGCGACTCCGGCAGGCCGTCGGTGGAGGCGGGGGCGCGGGTCATTGGAGGCCGGGATCCTCCGGATAGTCGCCCGGAGCCTCGAGTTGCTTCCGGCAGGGCCGGACCCAGCCGAAGCGGGCTCCCCAGTGAGGGTCGAAATCGTGCGTCCAGATGACCCAGCAATAGGCGGTCGCCGTGCTGCCATCGGGGGCCAACCGCCCCTTGTGCATCACGACGCGTTCGCTGAACTGAAGGATGTAGGACGGGGGACGCGGCTTGAAGAGCCGCTCGTGGCGGCCCACACCCTCCAGAAAGGCGGTGCGAACCAGCATCGCAACGCCCTGAAGGCTGGTCTCCAGCGCCCGCTCGATGAACGCTTCGGCCAGGCGGAAGGGCGGGTTGGTGATCGTCCAGTCGACGGGCGGCAGCTTCTCCATCCCGATGAAGTCGAACACCGGGAAGCCCGCCCCGTAATCGTGGACGTCGCTGGCCTCCACCTGCCGGAAGTATTCGCGCAGCGGGCGGACCATGTGGCCCCGGTTCGCCGCCGGTTCGCGGCAGGTATCCATGACCGCCCAGGTGCGCAGCCAGTTGCACAGCGCCCGGGTCGCCCAGGGCGGCGTCGGGAAATCGTCCAGCGCATCCTTCGGCTCGCGCCGCTGCTGCATGACCGCGCTGCTTGTGTTCTGGGCCATCAGGACGCCCCCCCGGCCTTCCCGCGGGCTTCCATCTTCTTCAGCGCCTCGATGATGGGGCTGGCCTGGGCGTAGGACAGCAGGTCCGGATCGACCGCGACCCCGTCATGGCCATGCGCCACGAACCGCTTGCAGAAGGCCCGGAGCGCCTCGCGCGATCCGTTCTCGATCACGCCCAGCCGATGGCAGGACGCCCAGAGCGCGTGGATCATGCGGATGTAGGGCTTCGACGAGGCCGGCCGGGTCTTCGCCCGCTTGCCGGGCCGCACCTTGAACCCGAGCGTCTTCAGCGCGTCAATTACGTCCCGTTTCTGACGCTCGGTCATCGCGCGCAGCGACGATTGCCCGGTCACCCGCACCAGCAGCGCACGGTAATCGTCCTCCTCGAGGCCCAGCTCGGCCCGCGCGATATTGATGATCGCGTTGGCGTTCATGCCGCACCTGCATGCAGACGGGGCCCCGGCTGACGCGTGGTCCGGTACATCAGCCGCCGCACCGTTGCGTAGCTGGCGATCGGGATGTCCGTGCCCTCGGCGGCCTTGCACGCCCGGCGCCAGCAGGCGGCCAGGGACAGCTGCTCCGGGCTCATGTAGTGCAGGCGCACCATGTCCAGGAACCGCGGATCGCAGGCATCTCCGGGGCGCGGCTTGATGGTCGTGGCCATCTCAATCCCTCCTCTGGATCGGTGAAAACGGGCTTCGGTCCGGCCGGGGCGCATCGGGCGGGATCGGCACGACGCCGAGGCAGACCAGCGTCAGCGCCATCGCCTCGATCTCGCGGCTGGTGACGCGGATCAGGCCCAGGGGGCCGCGCGCGTCGATCTTGCCGACGGCGCGGGCCGCGGCTTCCAGCATCTCGGCTTCGGTCCAGGGGGCGGGGTCAGTCACGGGCGCACCTCGCGCATTGGTCGGTCCGTCATTCCGAGGACTGCGCGGCGGGCGTCGTCGACGATCTCAGCCTCCTCCAGCTCTCTTTCCCTGCTGGCGCGGACCGCATCGGCAGCGATCCCGGGGGCCTCCATTGGGACCACCGCGTTGAGAAAGGTCGGGGCGTCCGTTTTATCGACGCCGTCCTTAGAGACGAAGCCCACAAGCTCGATCCGCTCGATCAGCTCATCCTTGATGCATGCGGCAACGATCTCCGGGAATTGGAAATGCCGCACCGTCACATGGAAGCGATGGTCACCGTCATCGTCCTTCCACCAGGAAAATTCGACAAACCCGAAGTACTCAAAACCCCCGGACACGACGCAGTGTACTGGCCAATTTACGAACATCTCTCACCTCCTGGCTGCTCGTCAGGGCCGGGCCACCACGTCCGGCCGACCGCCGCCCGGGGAATGCCCGGACGGCAGTTTCGCATCAGGTCGTCGGGCGGGCCGGCTTGAAGACCAGTTTGCGGGTCTCGGGGATCTGGATCGGCTCCCCGGTCATCGGATTGCGCCCGGTGCGCGCGGCGCGGGCCTTGACCTGGAACCGGCCGAAGCCGGGGATGCTGACGGTGTCGCCCTGCTCGGCGTGTACTTTCACGGCGGCGAACAGGTGCTCGATCGCCTCGGTCGCTGCCTGGCGGGTCAGGCCGCAAAGCACCGAGAGTTCCCGTGCGAGTTCCGTCTTGCTGACAGTGCCCATTTTCCTCTTCTCCCTTGGGTTACGCGGGCTGCGGCATGCAGGCCCGGTCGTCTTCGGCGGGCAGCCGAAGCAGTCCTTCGCGCGCAAAGGAGCGCGCATGAACGAGCCAGACCTCTCGCGCGACGCGCCAGTTCTGGCCCACTGGCAGTTCGTCGATGATGGCAAGTGCCCGCTCGATCCGCTCGGCATCGTCGGGGTGCTCCAGGACCGGGCTGGCGCCGAAGAAGATCGCCATCTCGGCCTGAAGCGCGATCCGATCCGCCTGGACGATCTCCGCCGCGCGCGGACGCGTCGCGACGGCCCACGCGGCGCCGATCACGCGGTCCACGCGCGCCTTCGCCCGGTCGATGCACTCGCGCACGGTGGCGCCCGCATAGGGCAGGCCGTGCTCGGCGATGAAGGCCACCGCGGGCGAGGTCATGTCGCCCAGGATCGCCTCGTGCGCGTCGTGCAAGAGCGCCCAGGCCTTCTGTTCCGGCGCATCGACCAGGCGTGCGACCAGAACCGAATGTGCCGCCACCGACCAGGGCTCGGGCGTGCGGCCCGAGAAGCGGTTGATCTTGGCCAGCGCATCGGCGACCCGCCACGCGCTGACATCGCGCGGGGACAGCGCCGTCAGGTCGATCAGGCCATCCGCGGTCTGAAAGGGGACGCCCATCCCGCCCCCCTCACAGCGACGCGATGTTGAGCACGATCTGCTCCATCCGGCCCGTGCGCTCCTCGCGCTCGTAGAACCGGATGTAGGTCGCGCTGCCATCGACCCGGATCGCATCCGAGATCGCGGTCATCGCCTTTTCCCATTTCGGGTCGGGCTTGCCCTCGGCTGTCTTCATTTCGAGCTTCCTGAGGCCCAGCACGCGGCCCGTGTCGATGCGGCCCTGCTTGTTGACCTGGAAGGCGTGCTCGACGAGCGCGCGGATATTGGCGTTTCCGCCTTCCGCCCAGTCCTCGATGCACTCGTCGATCAGGGCCTTGGCCGCCTGCAGCTCGGGGCCGAAGCTGATCCGCTTGCTGACCGCGACCTCGACCTCGAGGCTGCCGTCGAAGCTGCGGAAGGTGACGTTGCCCTGCGGCCCGCCGACGCGCGCGCCGTATTTCTCGAAGATCAGGTCCTTGGCGGCCATCACCTCGGACAGAGACGATTCCTTGAAGGCTGCGAGCGCGCTGCGCATGGACTTCGCGCCGCCGGTCAGGCGGCGGACCAGCTCATCCTTCATCTGGTCGGCCTCGCTGATGCGCGAGAGCGGCACGTAGCGCCCTTCGCTGTCCATCCACATCGGGTCGGCGGCAAGGGCCTCCGGCCTTGTCTGTTCCGGGTTCTCGGTCATGCGCTGGATCTCCTGTTGGCATGGATCGAAGGGGGCGCGCAGGCAGGGTCAGCCTGCGCGGCGAACGGGTTCATCGGGCAGGCCCGGCAGGCCGCCCAGTGACGCAGACGCTCGGGGTTCGAGGTCGACATCGGCGCCGAGGCGTGGGCGCGGCACTCCTCGGCCGGGATGCCCTGGCGCAGGAACGGGCAGAGCACCCGGTTGCGGTACAGAGCGGTGACCTTTGCGCCGTATTTCGCGGTCACCTTGTCGATCCGGGCCGGATAGGTCCCCGCCAGCAGCATCGACAGCGACGGGCGTGCCATGCCGATCTCGCGCGCGACCTCGGCGATGCTGCGGCCCTTGTCGATCTCGGCGCGCAGCAGCTCGATCCATTCCGGATCCGGAATCTCGATCATCAGACGGGGCTGCACGGAACATCCTTTCCGGTGTTGTGATCGTGGACAGCGCGGCGCACATCGCTCCAGACCGGCGCGCGCGGGCCGGTGTCCCGGACCAGCTGAAACCGCAGGAACCCGTTCGATCCCGGCGCGTGGCCGGGCTCGCGCGCCAGCTGACGCAGGTAGCCCGCCTGGACCAGCGCCCGGAAATACCGCGTCAGGTTGTCGACCGGGTCGCCCTCGTCGCCCCGGGCCGCGACCATCGCGATCTCGCGGATGGTGAACTGCCTCTTGATGCGCATCGCGGCCCAGGCCCGCTGACGGATCGTGTCCCGCCAGGGCGCCTTCGGCTTGCGGTGCGGCCCGCGCGGGCCGCTCACGATGCGCACGGCGTTCCGCGCGGCGAACCGGCCGCTGTCGGTCAGCTGGAAACATCCCCGCTCCAGGCGCTCGACATAGCCCCGCTCGATCAGTCCGGCCGCCGCCGCGCTCACCTGCCGATGGCTCAGGCCCAGCTGACCGGCGATCTCGTCGATCATCAGGCAGGCCTCGCCCAGGTGATGCAGCAGCCGGGTCTGGTTGGTGAACGCCTCGTCGCTCATTGCGGGCGCCCCGGAACAAGGATCGGCTGGCTGGACTTCCGGTCATTGATAAGGTGCTGCCCGGCCATTTCGCGGAGGCTCAGCCCGTCGGCGCCGGCGGGCGGGTTGCGCAACCCGAACCGCTCGATCGCCACGATCGCCTCGCGGATCTCCCTGTTGAACCCGCGCGTCGCCTGGGTCACGAAACCGGCCAGGTCCGGCGCGACCGGCACCTCGCACTGCGCCGCAAGAAAGGCCTGAACATCCTCCAGCTCCGCCGGCTCGAAGCGGACATAGCGGCTGATCCGCGATGCCGTCTGCGGATAGCGGGTCAGGTTGTCCCGGATGCGGCCCATGCCGACAAGGATGAACGGGACGCCCGACAGGTCCGCCAGATCCCTGACGGTATCGACCAGCTTGCCCTTGCCCGAGACGTAATCGGCCTCGTCGATCACGACGGCAAACTGGCGGTCGGCGATCGCCGCGGCCTGCGCGCGTTCTCCCAGAGCGGCGAGGCAGGCCTTGAACCGTGCCTCGTAACCGTGGGGCGCGTTCACCCGCGCCTCGGCCAGCAGCTCGCCCAGCAACCAGTACGAAGTCCACTCGGTCTTGGCGCGCAGGTAGACGCCGCCGCTGGTCGTGGCCCACCGCATCAGGATCGTGGTCTTGCCGAGGCCCGGCAGGCCGTCCACCACGATCAGTCGGCATTCCTCGGCCCCGCGCGCATCGAGCGCGCTCAGCCCCTCCATGAAGCGGGCGTAATTCCTTGTTTCAACGAAGACGGGTCTCATGTATGCTCCTTCCTCTCTACTGCTCGTCAGGGCTTCAGGCGGCGGACCTGAGCAGGTCGTCCAACGTGTCCAGGTCCACGCCTGCAAGTCTCAGAATCTCTCTCCCGGAATGACGTCCCATCAGCTCGCTCAGCAGCCGCGCCCGGCCGGGCGTCAGTTGCGACGGATCGGCGATGCACTGGAACGCCAGCTCCGCGTCGGGATTGGTGTATCGGGCGCCCGCTGCGGCGGCCGGGGGCGGGGCATCGTCCACGACCCGCAGCGCGCTGGGCTGGACGACAGGATCGATCTCGGCCACGGGCCGGATGAACTCGTCCATGGTGAAGGGCGCGTTGAGTTGCTCCTCGATCGCGGCCGTCTTCTTGCCGATACGGCGCAATTGCGCCTTCACGCGGGTTTCCTCGGCCGCGCGCTGCGCCGTCAGCGGCACATAGCGCTCCTTGTTGCCGCCGAAGGTCGCCACGCAGATCAGCGGCCCGGGCAGGCCCGTTTCGGCGTCGAACTCGCGCACCCAGACCCGGTCCGCCTGGTGGAAGTCGTAGCCCACCAGGACCGTCTTGCCGTGATGGCGCTCCAGGTCGGGGTGGAAATACGTGTTGGTGTTCCACTCGACCAGCGCGCGCCGGGTGATCCGCTCCTCGTAGGGCCGGAACAGGTCGTCGCGCTCGTCCTCGGCGACGGTGACCGGCTCGAACCCGGCGGCGGCGTGGGCGGCCCAGGCCTCGTTGGGGCTCATGGTCCGGCGCCGCATCCCGGCCTCGGGATCCTCGAACACCGGCAGCGCCGAATGCGGGCGGGCGTTGTACTCCTCGATCGCCGTCCGGCACATCGCCAGGAAGGCGTCCCAGTCCAGCAGGACGCGCGACCGGCCGACCTCGGCGATCTCGCGGCGCGTCCGCTTGTGGACGGCCTTCGCCGCCTCCTTGTCCATGTCCGCGCCGATATAGGTGGGCAGCCGCTTGGCCAGCGGGTTCCAGACCGTGCCGTTGAACCGCTCGATCAGCCCCTTGGCCTGGCTGTTATAGGGCAGGGCATGCATCTTGGTGATGCCGAGCCGGGCCATCAGCCCGCCCCAGTCCCCGTCGAAGGTCTTGTTCTTGTAGCCCGGGCCCCGGTCCGTGTAGAAGATCGCCGGAATGCCGTGATCGAGGCAGGCGTTGCGCAAGGCCTCGGTCACCGCGATCACGTTCTCCTTGCGCGACACGGCGAAGCCCACGCATTTCCGCGTCGCCACGTCCAGGATCGAGGTGATCTCGGGCTTGATCGGCCGTCCGCTGACCGGGTCCGCCACCTCGGCGTCGAACGTCTTGCCGTCCGCGGTATAGACCGTCGTCGGCCACATGCCCTCGGTCGTGCGCTGGACATAGGCCATGCGCGATTTCAGCGTCAGCAATCCCTCTCGGCCGACGCTTTTCTCCAGCGACGAGAGCTTCTTGAGCGCGCCCCGCACCTGGTCGATGGTCAACCCCATCGCCGGGTCGGTGACCGTGCCCATATAGGCGGCCAGCGCCTCGGTGGCCGACGGCTTGGCCGGCATGGCATAGAACCTCATGAACCCGTCCCAGCCCGGCGGCAGTGCAGCCGACGCGCGCGTCGGTGCGGGCACCAGTTCGGGCGCCCCGCCCTCGTCCCAGGCCTTGAACCAGGTGTAGATCGTCCGCCGCGCGATCGGCCCACGGCCCCGCGGCCGGTTGTTCGCCGCCTCGACCACCTCGGGCCGCAGATCGAACCCCTCCGCCGCGGTCAGCACCAGCGGCTCGGCCAGCGCGCGCAGATCGCTGTCCGTCAGAACCGCGCCGCGGTCGCGCCGCCGCTCGATTTCCTGACGCTGCCGATACGCCGCCTGCGCCTCCAGGAACCGCGCGATGCCCCAGGCCCGGTCCTCGCCCATCGAGATCGCATACCCCTCGATCGACATCACGACCTCGGCCCGCGCCTCCATCACGCGCCGGGCCTTGGCGCTCGCCCCCGCCGCCTTGATCGCGGCGATCCGGCGCCGCTCGGACGCCGCCGCCTGCAGATGCGCGGCCGTCCGCAGCGCCCGCTTGTCCAGGTGATGCACCGCGACCTGCATCCGCTCGGGCAGCAGGCTGAAATGGTACTCCATGCCGCCGCCGCCTTCGCGGCCCGGCCGCTTCCGCGCGACCGTGGCCGGCATGTCGTTCCATCCTTCGCGCTCGGCCAGCTTCAGCACGCCGCGCTTCGTGGTCGGAAACGACGTCAGCCCGCGCGCCTTCGCCAGATCGGCCAACTCGCGCGCTGTGAACCAGACCTTCACCTCGCCCGCGCCCGTCAGAACCAGATCCCGGCCGCTCATCGCCGTGCCCTCCGCCGCGCCGCCAGCGCCTGGCGCCGCGCGGCCACTTCCTGCTCGTGCTCGAACAACAGCTGCTCCTCGATCAGGTCCGCATACTCGGCCTCGATCACCGTCAGGCCGAACTCGCCCGGCACGAACCCCAGCGCCTCGCGCGCGCCGGTCGCGTGAACCAGGCCGATGAACGCATCCAGCGGGATGCGGTGATCCTCCGAACCCTCGGAAGACCACTTGTTCAGCATCGATTCCGACACGGGCCTGCCAAGGAAGTCGGAAATGCGCCGCGCCACCTCGGCCCGGCTCAGGCCCTTGTCTTCTCGCGCATCCCGCAGCGCATGGGACACGATCCGCGCGATCTTGTTGTCCAGCCGCCCGCGCCCGATGACGTCGGCGCTGTACCCGACGCCCACCTTCGGCGGCTCCCAGGAGAACAGGTCCTTTGTCAGCGGGTCGCGGTGCCGGGACATCAGAACCGCCCCTGCCGCTTCAGCGAGGCGATCACCCGCTCCTCATGCGCCGCGATCAGCCGGTCGAAATCCGGGTCCGGCAGCGCCTTGAACCGCTCCGACAACTGGCCGAACCGCTTCTCCTCGGCGCTCGGCGCGACCCCGTCAGCCATGAGCTCCAGCGCCTGCGCCACATTGCCCGCGCGCCCCTCCAGGATCAGCGCCAGAACCGCCGCCTGCCGCGCGGCCGTCAGCTCCGACAGCGCCTTCAACTCGGTCTGCTTGTCCGCCAGGTCGGTCCCCGCCAGACGCGCGCGCGAGTCGGGCGTCAGGCCGGTCCAGATCCTGACGGCAAGCTGGATCGCACGCTTCGAAAGTCCGATTTTCTCTGCGGTTGCCTCGGCAAATCCGAAGACCTCCCGATCAAGATGCAAACTTTGCGTTTTGGTCGCCGATTTCCGGTCTCCGCCATGCTTTGCCTGCGGATAGACCCGCTCGTAGACCTGCTTCAGCTCGTACAGGTGATGGCACCGGTCCAGCGCGATCAGCTCGCCCCGTCCAAGGTTCTCCATCACCTCTTCCAGCCGCGCTTCATCGTCTGTCGCGGCCGTCGAAACCCGCGCCGGGATCGCCGCCTCGCCATTCATCTCGAAGGCGCGCAGCCGGTGCAGCCCGGCGACCAGCTCATAGCCATCGCCCGCGGCCCGCACCGTGATCGGGTGCTGCAACCCCTGCGCGGCGATGATCCCCGCCAGCGCCTGCGCATTCTCTTCGGAATAGGTCCTCGCCCGATTCTCCGGCACCGCGATCTGGGCCAGCGGGATCGTCAGATAGGTCGTGTCGCTCATGATTGCCTGTAGGTCTCGTGTTGCTCGTCGGTGATGCCCCGGCCGGGGCGGGTGCGAGGGGGTATCCCCGGCCGGGGCGACCCGCGGACGTCAATCGCCGCGCGGGCCTCCTGCCTTCCGTGAGTGGGGGCAGGTGTTCACAACCGGCCCTCAAGGGACCGCATCTCGCGCTCCGCAAAGGCCAGTTTCTCCAGGCTGTCGGCGGTGGTCGTCGCGGCCAGCGCGCAGCGGCGCAGCTGCTGGATGCTGACGGGCATGCCCGCGCCCAGGACCATCTCGGTCGCCAGCGCCAGCCGCTGTGCCTCGGTCAGCCCGGCCAGCGCATTGCGGATGGCCTCGATCAGGGGCAGCACCGCCGTCATGACGCCGCCTCTGCACTCTGCATGGCGTCGGCCTGGGCGAGCCGGGCGATCCAGTCGAACGCCCCGATCCCGACCCCGATATGGACCAGGTTGGCCACCTCGTCCGCCGCAGCCTCGGCCTGCTCGCTCAGCCGGATCAGCCTGCGGATGAACGCATCGCTGTCATCGTCCTCCAGCATCAGCGCACCCAGCTCGTCGCTCAGCGCCTTCGACGCTTCTGCCGCGATGCGAAGCGTACCCAGCCAGCCCCGGAAACCCGGCTCGATCCCGGCCGCCATCACCAGCACCCCCCGCACATCGCCAGCCCGGTGCCATAGGCGACCCACAGCCCCGCGGTGAACAGCATGGCCAGCGCCACCCCGCCCGCCACGTCGTCGAAGGTCAGCGCGGCGGCGGCCGAGGCCAGCGTCGCCAGGACGCCGCCGCCCGTCTCGGCGGGCAGCGGGGAAAGGGCCGCCTGCCGGCCGGTCTGCGCCTGGGGCTGGGGCTGCGGCTGGGGCTCTCCGGTGACAAGCCAGCTCAGATCGGCACCCACACCTTCGGCCAACGCGCGGCAGCCATCGACAGGGACCTTCACGGTCCCTTTGATCCACTTGTTCAGCTGCTCGGCGGTTATGCCGGCAGCCCGCGCAGCCGCCGATTTCGTGTCATACCGTTCGACAACCTGGGCGATCCGCTCGCCCAGGCGTTGCCGCTCGATGTCAGCGCCCGGCTGCGCCCTGGACGAAACCCCGCTCATGCGCAGCGCCTCTTGTCAGCGCCCGCGGCATCCTTTTCCCTTTCGACGGGCGGGTATTTCGCGGTATCGAGGATCCGAGGTTTGTTCTTGGGATAGCGGTCGGGCCACAGCTGCTCGGGCTTCAGGTCCAGGAAGTCGGCAATCGCCTTCTGGGCCTTGTAGTTGCAGTGGGAGTTGACCTTGCGGCACATCGACGGGTCCAGGCCCGCGCGCGTCGCCAATGCGGTCAGCGTCATGCCCCGGCGGTGCAGCTCGGCCTTGATGCCGTGCCAGTCCAGCACCGGGGCCGGTTTCTTCTGTTCCATGAAGCCTCCTTCAAGGGGCGGGTGCGTCACCACCCGCCTTTTGTTGGGTCTGTGGTCACAATGGCGATGCGTGGGAGCGTGCCGCCGTAGGGAAAGGAGTAAACAGAGTTACTCTGTTTGTAAACAGAAAAGCTCTGTTTAGTGTTCATGGGTCGAAAGCCTATTGTTAACAGTGAGTTGGGGCGTAGGCTCACGCAGGTTCGTGAGGCTGCTGGCTTCAAGACGCGCAAAGAGTTGGCGGCGACGCTAGAAATGAATGCCGAGACGCTCGGCGGGTACGAGCGCGGGACATCGATCCCAGACCATGCGTTCCTGAAGCTCTACAAAGACAAGTTCGGCATCAGCATCGACTGGCTTGTCACCGGCGAAGGCGAGATGTCCCTGTCAGACGTGCCCCGGTCGCCCTGGGAACCGCTCCTCGCCCAGGACCGGGCGATGTACGAACGCGCCATGCGCGCTGTCACGGGCACAGGCGTGCTGGGGCCGGTCGCAACCGGACCCTCGGGATTCATCCACCTGCCGCTGTTCGATATCCACGCCTCGGCGGGCCTCGGCATGCCGGTGGGGCCAGAGGTGCAGCTGGGCGCGCTGGCCCTCGATCGCGCCTTCCTGCGCGCCCAGGGCGCCAACCCCGAAAACTGCTCGATCATCGCCGCCTCGGGCGATTCGATGGAACCCTCCATCCCGAACGGCGCGCTGCTCGTCGTCGATCACGGCCAGACCGAAATCCGGCACGGCCACATCATGGTCGTCAACGTGGGCGAGGATCTGCTGGTCAAGCGCATCCGCCGCCGCCTCGACGGCCTGGTCGAGCTGATCTCCGACAACCCCGCCTATCCCCCCGAAACCGTCGGCCGCGACATGATCGACCAGCTCCGCATCGTCGGCCG
>NZ_WJPO01000037.1 GCF_009649175.1 Rhodovulum strictum
AAGACCTTCCTTTCCGCCATCGCCCTCGCCGCAACCGTCCTGTTCTGGCTTTGACGATCAATGAGTCTGGAGCCTAGCTGGACCTTGCGCTGCGCCGGGGGGCGGCGCTGGCCACGCTGGGTGCAAGGCTTGCCACAGCCGCGCGCCGAAGGCGTTGCGCTGGCCTGACGGCGCTCTGCCTGGCAACCCCCACCGTTCTGCTCGGTCCAGGAGCATCGTGACCGATGGCACCTGCCAGCACGTCCGCCCGCGGGGGATCCGTTCGCGCATGGCCTCCAGCCGGTCGCAGATGGCTTGCAGGGTGATGTCGGGGTCACCCGGCGCTTGAGCGCAGCGTTGCCGGACGCCTCCTTGGCGATCAGTGCCGCGAGGCGCGACGCGCAGAGGGTGAAAGGCTGCCTGACAGCGATGCAGCAATCGGTCCGCAGCATTCCGTAAAAATGCTGGCGGTTACCGAGCTCTGCTCAATCGAGGCAGCTGCCTTATTCCGCGTTGGGGAAGAACAGCTGCTCACCACCGATCTGGAAGCTGGCGATGGCGGCCTGGCCTGCGTCTGAGATGATCCAGTCGATGAAGGCCTGGCCCTGTTCGGCCTTCACATGCGGATGGCGTTCGGGGTTCACCAGGATGATGCCGTAGGGGTTGAACAACACCGGGTCGCCTTCGAACACGATTTCCAGATCACCGCGGTTCTCGAAGCTCAGCCATGTGCCACGGTCGGTCAGCGCATAGGCGGGCACCTGGGCAGCGGTGTTCAGCGTCGCGCCCATGCCCGAACCGGTGGACAGGTACCAGCCGCCCGCAGGCTCGATCCCGGCTGCGGCCCAGAGGTTCTTCTCGGCTGCATGGGTACCGCTGTCGTCCCCGCGCGAGGCGAACGAGGCCCCGGCCCCGGCGATGGCGGCCATGGCGGCGGACGCGTCGGTGGCGTTGCGCAGCCCCGCCGGATCGTCGCCCGGGCCGACGATGACGAAGTCGTTGTACATCACGTCGAAGCGCTGCACCCCGTAGCCCTCGGCCACGAACTGCTCCTCCTGCGCGCGGGCATGGACGAAGACGACATCGGCATCGCCGCGCCGTCCGGTCTCAAGCGCCTGGCCGGTGCCCTGCGAGACGACGCGGACCTCGATGCCCGTCTCCTCTTGAAAGATCGGCAGGATATGCCCGAACAGCCCCGAGTTCTCGGTCGAGGTGGTCGAGGCGACGGTGATGAACTCCTGCGCGGCTGCCGGCTGGGCGGCGAGGATCGCCAGCGTTGACGCTGCGGACAGGATGAAGCGGCGGGTGTGGGTCATCGGTCTCTCCCTTTGGTTACCAGATCAGATCGCCCGCGAGAAAGGCGCGGGCCTCGGGGGTTTCAGGCCCCGTGAAGAACTCGGCCGAAGATCGGTGCTCGATCAGCCGACCGCGATGCAGAAATGCCACGTCCTGCGCCAGGCGCCGGGCCTGACCGAGGTTGTGCGTGGTCATGACGATGGTGATCCCTTCGGCCGAGAATTGCTCGACCATCTCCTCGATGATCCGGGTGGCCGAGGGGTCGAGCGCCGAGGACGGTTCATCTAGGAACAGCACCTGCGGCCGCATCGCCCAGGCGCGCGCCAGCGCCAGTCGCTGCTGCTCGCCCCCAGACAACAGGCGCGCGGGCCGGTCGGCCAGCGGGGTCAGGCCAAAGCGGTCGAGCGTGCGGGCGACGGCCTCGCGGCGCGCCGTGCGGGCGAGGCGCCTAAGCGCCAGCGGATAGTCGAGGTTCGCCGCGACGGAGCGGCGCAGCAGGACGGGGCGCTGAAAGACCATCGCCTGCGCCTCGGCCCGGCGCTCGCCGCTGGCCCAGTGGCGGCGACCGACGGTCGGGTCGATCAAGCCATGGCAGAGCCGAAGGAACAGGCTCTTGCCTGCGCCATTGGCGCCCATCACCACAAGTCGCCGCCCGGACTTGATTTGCAGCGAGACGTCCGACAGAAGCGGCCTGGCCCCGACCGCATAGCCCACATCCTCCAGCGACAGCGGCAGGACGGACGGCGAAGTGTCGCGCGCGGCCCTCATCCCAACCGTCCCCGCGCCCACTGCCCGGCCCCCCAGGCGGCGGCGTTCAGCGTCAGGGTAAGAGTGAGCAGAATGATCCCCAGCGCGACCGCCAGCCCCAGATTGCCGCGGTTCGTCTCCAGCGTGATGGCGGTGGTCATCGTGCGGGTGTGGCCCGCGATGTTGCCGCCCACGATCAGCACGGCACCGACCTCGGCCGAGGCGCGACCGAAACCCGCCAGCACGCCGGTCAGCAGACTCACGCGCCCGTCCCATAACAGCGTCGGCACCGACCGCAGCCTGCCCGCGCCGAGGCTTTGCAACTGTTCGCGATATTCGGCCCACAGATCCTCGACCACGGACCGCGTCAGCGAGATGACGATGGGCAGGATCAGCACCGTCTGGGCGATGATCATCGCCGTCGGAGTGAACAGAAGCGCGAGTGAGCCGAAGGGCCCCGAGCGCGACAGCAACAGATAGACCACCAGCCCCGCAACGACAGGCGGCAGCCCCATCAGGGCGTTGAACAGCACGATGACCGCGCCGCGCCCCGGAAATCGCGCCAGTGCCAGCGCCGCGCCCAGCGGCAGGCCGACCGCGCAGGCGATCAGCACGGCCGTCAGCGTCACGCGCAAGCTGAGCCCGATGATCTGCATCAGGGCGGGATCGCCGCTGGCGATCAGGCTGAGAGCAGTTGCGAAAGGGCCATCCACGGAGAATCCCTACATAACCAGTAGAAGAAGATCAGAACTCAAACTATGATTCAAACATGCAGATATTGCAGGAGATTGCATCAGAATGCAGGACACCCAAGTCGGGCTGGTGACGAACGCAGCCGAATCTGCGGCCGCGTCAGCGACCTCGTCGCCCCTGATGACCACCGGAGAGGTCGCCGAATACCTGAGGGTGAAAGAGCGCACGATCTACGATATGGTCGCGCGCCAGACGATCCCGTTCAGCCGCGCCACCGGCAAGCTCCTGTTCCCGCGTCGGCTGGTCGATGCCTGGCTCGAGGCCCAGACCGAACTGCCTGGCACCGGTATCGCCCCCGCCCCGCCGATCTATGCCGGTTCGAACGATCCTTTGCTGGAATGGGCGCTGCGCCAGTCGGGCAGCGGGCTGGCCGTGCTGGCGCGCGGATCGAGCCAGGGGCTCGAGGATCTGGCTGCGGGTCGGGCGGTACTGGCCGGGTGCCACCTGCTCGACCCCGCGACGGGCGAATGGAACCTTGCCGCCGCGCGGTCGCACCTGCCCGGAACAAGCCATGTCCTGATCCACTGGGCGCGCCGAACGCAGGGTCTGATCACCGCCGCGGGCAACCCGCTGGAGATTTCGGGAGTGAAGGACGCGGCACAGCGCGGCCTGCGCTTTGCCACGCGCGCAGGCGGCGCGGGCTCGACCCGGCTGTTCGAGGTGCTGCTGGCCCGCGACGGGTTGACGATGGGCGATCTGACCACCGTGGACCGCCCCGCCGAAACCCATGCCGATCTTGCGACGCTGATCGAGACCGGCGAGGCGGATTGCGGCCTCGGGCTCCAGTCCGTTGCCGGACATCTGGGCTTCATTCCCCTGGTCACGGATGAAAGCTTCGATCTGGCCATGACGCGCCGCGACTATTTCGAGCCGCCCATCCAGACCCTGCTGGCCTTTGCCCGCTCCGACAGCTTCGACCGCCGCGCCGCGCATCTGGGCGGCTACGATCTGACCGACCTCGGCAAGGTTCTCTGGAATGGATGAACGCGTCCCGATGCTGTGTATTGCGCGAGCGGCAGTTCCGGACGGGGCCGCGTGTTTGGCTGAAGGTCCATATGGGCCGAGGCAATGCGAAAACCCGGTTCTCGCGAACCTGACAAGAACACTTTCCCACCCGACGTCTTCATGACCACATTTGGCGGGAACCTTGTTGTTGCCTGATGGCTGTCGGCGAATGCTGTTCCGCGGGTGACGCTGTCAGGCCGAGTTTTCACACAGCCTCGGTCGACCTGGTCGGTCCGGGAGGTATTGCGCATGCCGAAGCTTCCGTCAGCCCCTGACGCCGACAATCCCGGTGGCACCAATGGCACATGCCAGGAGACACATCGTCGAGCGGGCGTAGCCCGGTTGTGGCGCCCTCAGACCGCCTGCCCGGCCGCCCAGCCCGAACTCCAGGCCCATTGAAAGTTGTAGCCGCCCAGCCAGCCGGTCACATCGACCAGTTCGCCCACCACATGAAGCCCCGGAACCGAGCGGGCGGAAAGGCTGCGTGCGTCCAGATCCCTGGTGTCGACGCCGCCTGCCGTCACTTCGGCCGTGCGCCATCCTTCGGTTCCGGCGGGAACCAGCTGCCAGTCATGGATAGACCGCGAGAGCGTCTCGAACCCCGCCCGGGTCTGGTCCGCCAGTCGCCCCGAAAGCCCAGCCCGCGCCACGACGCTGCGCGCCAGTGCCTGCGGCAGATCCAGAACATTGGCCAGGTCGCGCGCCCCCAGACCTGCCGACCGCCCCGCTTCGGCCTCGGCCGCAAGGTTGCGCCCCGGGCACAGGTCGACACGGATCGCGCGCCCTGGGGTCCAGTAGCTGGAAATCTGAAGGATCGAGGGGCCGGACAGCCCGCGATGCGTGAACAGCAATCCCTCCTCGAACGCGATCTTCTGCCCCTCGACCCCCACCCGCGCGTGGACCGACAGTCCGGCCAGCGGGCGGATCGCCTCGAGCTGTGCATCGGTGAAGACCAGCGGCACCAGGGCAGGCCGGGTCGGCACGATCCTCAGGCCGAACGCCTCGGCCACCCTGTAGCCGAAATCGCTGGCCCCCATCTTGGGGATCGACTTGCCGCCGGTCGCCAGGACAACCGCGCGGGCTGCGAACTCCCCTGCGTCGGTTTCGACCCGGAACCCGCCATCCGCCCCGCGTCTCACCGCCCCCGGGCGCACGCCCAGCCTGAGTTCACCTCCGGCGGCATGCAGATCGCGCAGCAGCATGTCGACGATCTGCCGCGCCGAGCCGTCGCAGAAAAGCTGCCCCAGCGTCTTCTCGTGCCATGCGATACCGGCACGCGACACGCGGTCGATGAAATCCTGCTGGGTGTACCGGCTGAGGGCCGATCGTGCGAACCGCGGGTTCTGCGACAGGAAGCGGTCCGGCGTGATCTGAAGGTTGGTGAAATTGCAGCGTCCCCCGCCCGAGATGCGAATCTTCTCGCCTGCCGCCCGGGCATGGTCCAGCACCACCACCCGGCGGCCCCGGCGCGCAGCCTCGATGGCGCACATCAGGCCCGCCGCCCCGGCCCCCAGAACTATCGCGTCCCACATCATCCCGGCCCTGCAATTGCCGATAGCTGATAGTCCCGGAACGCCTGCGGCGCCAGATCGTTCGGCGCGAAGACCGCACCTGTCGCCCCTTCTGCGAATGTCCATCGGGCGGACATCGCGTTTCCCCGCGTATCCTCGTCACGCGTCGCGCTGCGTCTGGCTCTCAACCTTCGGTGCCCGCCCCTCAAGGGAACAGGAACGGGATCGCGTCGATCCCCGGCAAATGCCAACAGTGCCGGAATGCCGTGCCTTTCGTTCGAACCCGGGCATCGCCGGTGCGAGGGGCGGGCTGGCAGGCTTGCCCATGGACGGCACCACATCGGACGGGGTTCTCGACAGGGTGGCGGCCGCCCCGGTGCCGCTTGCGCCCCTGAAAGGGTTGCGGGTTGTCGTCCTCAGGGCGAGCGCGCGGCGCCATTCGGCGCGCGCCTTTCCCGTTCCAGCGTTGCGCGTTCTGCGGCCGAGAGCCGTGCAAGGGCCTCGGCTTCGCAGCCGGTTTCGGCCAGCGCGCGGCGCCAGATCCGGGCTACGGAGATGGCGCTCCAGGGCAGCACGGCCTGGGCTACCCAGGCGCGGGCGGGTGGGGGCAGGCGGTCATGCGCGGCCATCGGATTGGTCCGCGCGCGCGGTGGCAGCGGGCTGCGCGCATTGCCTCTCATGCGGCGCCCCATTGCGGGAACGGATCGGGAAGCCGGATCCAGGCATCGGGCTGGAACGTCGCTTCGGGCACAAGGCAGCGGTTCAGCATCGCGGTGATGCGCGCGCGGTTCATGCTGCCCAGCGTGCCGATGAACACCATTTCCTGCCGCCGGTCGCCGAACTCGCCCGCCACCTGCTCTGCCATGCGTTCGCGCGCCTCGGGCGGCCAGTGCTTTTCGGGGACCGCGGCCCACCATAGCCCGAGGCCGCGGACCTCGACCGCCGATCCGGCCACCGAGAATTCGCCCGCCCAGTGCGGCCGCGTCGCGATCCAGAAATGGCCCTTGGCACGGATCACGCCGGGCAGCGGCGTGTCGAAGAACTCGGCCAGCCTGGCGGGGTCGAAGGGGCGTTCGGCGCGGTAGACGAAGCTGGTGATCCCGTATTCGGCATCCTCCGGCACATGGTCGGCGAAGCCGTACAATTCCTTGACCCAGGTCGGATGGAGATGCGCGGCCTCATAGCTGAACCGGCCGGTGCCCATGATCTCGGCTGGGTCGACCTGCGCATGGTCGGTCTCGATGATCTTCGCATCCGCGTTCAGCGCGCGCAGGATCGCGCGGGCGGCGGCCAGATCCGCGGCCGTGGCCGAGGAGACCTTGTTCAGCACGATCACGTCGGCGAACTCGATCTGGTCGGTGAGCAGATTGACCAGCGTGCGCGGATCGTCCGGGCCAAGCTCTTCGCCGCGATCCTTGAGGAAATCCTGGCTGGAGAAATCGCGCAGAAGGTTTGCGGCATCGACCACCGTCACCATCGTGTCCAGCTCGGCCACATCCGACAGCGACCGGCCCTCCTCGTCGCGGAACTCGAAGGTCGCCGCGACCGGCAGCGGCTCGGAAACGCCGGTGGATTCGATCAGCAGGTAGTCGAACCGGCCTTCCTCGGCCAGCCGGCGCACCTCGATCAGCAGGTCGTCGCGCAGCGTGCAGCAGATGCAGCCATTGGTCATCTCGACCAGCTTTTCCTCGCCCCGGGACAGTTCGCTGCCCGCGCGCACAAGGTCGGCGTCGATATTCACCTCGGACATGTCGTTCACGATCACCGCGACGCGGCGCCCGCCGCGGTTGTTCAGCACATGGTTCAGAAGCGTCGTCTTTCCGGCCCCCAGAAAGCCCGACAGCACGGTGACCGGCAGCTTGGCGGCCAGGGCCGGGCCATGCGTTCTGTCCTCGGCAGAGGTCATGTCTTTTCCCTTTCGTTCGATGCGGCGCACCTGCCAGATGCGGGGCCATACGAAAGTTATAAGATAACATTACGCCGCGCAATCCGGTTTCTGACGCCCGCGCGCGGCCCCGCAGAATGCGGCCTGCATCTGCGCCGGACGAAAGGCGGACCGGCAAGCGGCCCGCCTACCGAAGGATGGCGGGCCGCTCCATCCCGCGATCCTTCCTCCGGATCGCGGCGTCACGGGCGCTTTTCCGGCCTTCCTGCATGGGAAGACAGGTGGTCACGTCTGCGACCCTTTCGATCAGGACGGGGTCGTGGCTGACCAGCGCGATGGCAAGTCCATCGCTGCGGGCCAGATCGGCAAGCAGGCCGATGATATCCCGCTGGGTGATGGGATCGAGGCGCGATGTCGGCTCGTCGGCAAAGATGAAGCGGGGTTTCGCGAGCATTGCGCGCAGAAGGGCGAGGCGCTGAAGCTCGCCTCCCGAAACGGAACCGGGGCGGCGGGCAAGAAGCCCCGGAGCAAGGCGCAGGCGGTCCAGAAGGCCCCCGATTCGGTCGGGGGGCGCCGCGTGCAGCCGTGCCACGTCGCGCAGGGTCTGGCCGAGGGGCCGCGTCCGCGGGAACGCCGCGACAGGGTCTTGCCAGAGCTTCTGGAAAGCCGTCGGCGCCAGACCCCGGGCACGGGTGATCTGGCCGCGCTCCGGGGTCAACATGCCGAGGAGCGCGTCGCCAAGGCTCGATTTTCCGCAACCCGAGGGGCCGGTGATCCCCAGAATCCGGCCCGCGCGAAGCTCCAGCGTCAGCCCGTCGACCAATCGCTGTCCGCCGCGCGACAGCGTGAGGTCGCGGGCCTCGAGCACGGTCTGACCCGCTTCGCTCGGGGCAACCCGCCGGGACCAGCTTTCGGGATCGGCGGCGATCAGTTCGCGCGTATAGGCCGCCTGCGGGGCCGACAGCACGGCAGAGGTGGCACCGGTTTCCAACACGGCGCCGTCGCGCAGGACCATCAACCGCCCCCCGATCCGGCGGGCAAGCGCCAGGTCATGGGTGATGACCAGAAGCCCGCCGCCCCGGGCCAGCGCGCCCAGCAGCAGTTCCGCCACATCGTCGCGGCGTGCGGCGTCCAGGCCCTTGGTCGGCTCGTCGGCGATGACGATCGGGGCGCCGCCTGCGCGGGCCGCGGCAATGGCGACGCGCTGCGCCATGCCGCCCGACAGCTGGTGCGGATAAAGCGCGCTCGCCGCACCCAGCCCGAGTGCCTGAAGATCCCGCGCTGCGCGGTCCCGTGCCGCGCCGCCGGGCAGACCCCGCACGAGGCGGTGCGCCTCGGCCACCTGCGGGGCTGCGCGCATCAGCGGGTCGAGCGACAGCCAGGGCTCCTGCGGCAGGACGGCGATCTGCCGTCCCCAGAGGCCGCGAAACGCCGCGCGGTCCCCGGCAGGCAGGCTGCGCCCACCGATGCAGACCACGCCCGTCGCGCGCAGGCTTGCGGGCAGGGTGCCCATGATCGCCTGCGCCAGCAGGCTCTTGCCCGAGCCCGTCTCGCCCAGGATCACCAGCGGCTCGCCGGGGTTCAGGGTCAGCGAAACCGGCGCGACAAGCCGGACCGCTCCGTCGAGAACCGTGATGTCGGTGGCGGAAAGAAGCGTCATGTCCTGTGCCCCCCGGCCAGCAGCGTCAGACCCAGAAGCAGGGCAAAGGTGGCCAGAACCGGCGTCAGCAACGCCATCGGCGCCTCGCGCCAATAGGGCAGCAGTTCCACCATCATCAGCCC
The DNA here is from genome assembly GCF_009649175.1 of Rhodovulum strictum. GTDB lineage: Bacteria > Pseudomonadota > Alphaproteobacteria > Rhodobacterales > Rhodobacteraceae > Rhodovulum > Rhodovulum strictum. Next base: position 8,959 of record NZ_WJPO01000037.1, read on the forward strand.
AAGCTCCGGCGTGGGCGCGCGCATGCCGACACTGACAAATCCAAGCGCGGCGATGCCCATGATCGCGGTCGCCGTGCCGAAGGCGGCGGCGGTCAGCATCAGGGGCGCGATCTCGGGCCATAGATGCGTTCGCAATACATAGGGCCAGCCGAAGCCCAGCAGGCGCGCCGCCTGAACCGCGGGTGAGGCCAGGGTGGCGCGGGCGGTGGCGCGGGTCAGGCGGAAGAACTCCACCCACAGGACCAGTGACAGCCCGGCCCAGAAGCCGGTCGCCGTGCCCGGCATGATCGCCAGCACGATCAGCACCATCAACAGCCCCGGCAAGGCCAGCAGCGCATCGGCGAGGATGACGAGCAGACGCTCGACCCAACCGCCCCGCAGCGCCGCCACCACGCCCAGAACAAGCCCAGCCGCCGCCGCCGTCGCCACCGCCGCCAGCGCGATCAGGGGCGACAGCCGCAACGCATGGACCAGCCGGTGCCAGAGCGACCGGCCCAGGTGATCGTAGCCGAAGGGCGCGGCGGGTTCAGGCCCGGCCAGCGACTTCATCAGCGATTGCGCAAAGGGATCCCCCGGCACAAGGACCGGCCCCAGCAGGGCAAAGGCGGCGACAAGGCCCAGGATCGCAGCCACGAGGATGCGGCCTGTGGGCAGGGCCCGGGGCAGGACGGCGGCGGTCATCGCGCCCCCCGCGGGTCGATGCGGGCCGCCAGAAGGTCGATCAGCGCGTTGACCAGCACGAAGCCCAGCCCCAGCATCAGTGCCGTGCCCTGCACCATCGGCACATCCCGCGCAAAGACTGCATGGACCAGCGCATGGCCGATCCCGGGCCAGCCGACGATGGATTCGATGACCACGACGCCTTCGACCAGCAGGACGAACTGGAGACCGAGATAGGTCAGCAGCGGCACCGAGACATTGCGCAACCCGTGCCGCCACAGGACTTGCGCGCGCGACAGGCCCTTCCACTGCGCGAAGGCATAGAAGGGCATGGCGCCGACGCTTGCCATCGCGTCGCGCGCGATCCGCGCGTTCACCGCCGCGAGTCCCAGCGCCAATGCGAACGCGGGCAGGATGAAGTGGCGCGGCTGGCCATATCCGGCGGCGGGCAGCCAGCCCAGTTGCACCGACAGGACCAGGATCAGGATCAGCGCCATCAGGAACTGCGGCACGGCCTTGAGCGCGGTCGAGACGACCAGAAGCACCCGGTCGAACAGACTGCCCGGCCGGAGGCCGGCCAGGATGCCAAGCGGCGGGCCGATGACAAGCGACAGGCCCACCGCAGCCAGCGCCAGCCACAGCGAGGCACCAAGCTGGTGGCCGATTTCCGCGATCACCGGCTGGCCGGAAACCAGCGACACCCCGAAATCCAGCCGGAAAAGGTCGCCCATCCATTGCAGGAAGGCCCCGAGCCACGGCCCGTCAAGGCCAAGCTCGGCCCGCACTGCCTCGGCTGCGGCGACATTCACGTTGTCATAGCCGTAGCGCCCCGCCGCAATGCGCCAGGCCGCATCGCCGGGCAGGCTGCGCATCATCGCGAAGGTGGCGGCCCCCACCAGAAGGGCCACCACCACGGCCTGCACGAGCCGCGAGACCAGGATCGTCATTCCGCGAACCGCAGCCCCGGCAGGCCGAAGCTGCGTTCCCACGGGTCGATCACCGCGCCCTCGATGCCGGTGCGCACAGCCAGGGTCTGCTGGTACCAGGCGATCGGGATCACCGGCAGTTGCTCCTGCAGGATCGCTGCGATCCGGGCGCGTTCGGCATCGCCGCCCTCGCCCCGGGCCAGCGCCTGCGCAAGCGCGGCGATCTCGGCATTCTGCCAGCCCATGGCGCCCCAGTCGCCGCCCGGCGCATAGTCCGACAGGATCGTGCCGATCGGGTCGGGGATCAGCGCGAAATTGCGTGCGAGAAGCCCCAGTTCCAGCGTGCCCGCCTGATGGCCCGCAGGGATCTCGGAGGAATTGGTCGAGTTGATCGTCAGCTCTACCCCGATGGCGCGGAATTGCTGCTCCAGAACGGCGGCGACCAGCGGCAGTTCGGGGCGGTCTGGATAGGTCGTCAGCGTCAGCGCAAGGCGCTGTCCGTCGCGGCTCAGGATGCCATCGGGTCCGGGCACCCAGCCAAGACCGGCAAGAAGCGCCCGGGCCGCGTCGGGGTCATGGGCCAGAGGGTCAAGCGCCGGGTTGTGCCAGTCGCCCATGGCAGGCGGGAAAAGCTGGTCGGCACCTTGCGGATAGCGCAGCACGGCCTGCGCCAGCCCTGCGCGGTCGATGGCAAGGCTGAGCGCCCGCCGCGCCTCGGGGCTGTTCAGGAAGGGATGCGCGGCGTTGACCTTCAGCAACAATGACCGCGGGATCGCCACCGACAGGATCTCGACCGCATCGGAGCGCGAAAGCCGCGTCACGGTGGCAGGATCGAGGGTGAAGACGAAATCGGCATCCCCCGATTCCGCCATCAATGCCCGCGTCTCGGCCCGGCCCACCGCCGTATAGGTGACCGCAGGCACGTTCGGCTGTGCGCCCCAGTACTCGGGAAAGGCCGTCGCGCGCAGGGACAGGGGCGGGGTCAACGAGGTCACACGGTAGGGGCCGGTGCCGATCACCGCCACCGCCTGCCCGTCCGGCCCATAGGCTGAAGGCGCCAGGATCTGCGCGCGGGCTTCAGCGAGGAATGCGGGAAGGGCGGCGACAGGTTCGCCAAGCGCGATGACCAGCGCCCCCGGTTCCGGCGTGAGCGCGGCAATGGGCAGGCTCGCCAGCGGCCCGGGCTTGCCGCGCGCGATCTCCAGCGCGCCTGCCACCGTCGCGGGAGTCATCGGGGTTCCGTCATGGAACAGAACATTTTCGCGCAGGGTGAAGCGCCAGGTCAGGCCATCCTCGGAAACGCTCCATCCGGTGGCGAGGCCCGGCAGCAGCCGGCCCTGCGGATCGGCGTCCACAAGGGTTTCGGCAATGCCCATCCGGGTGAAGATATGGCCGGTCGTGGACGGCTCGGGCGACTGGATCTCGAAAGGCGCCGCAACATCGAGGGTCGTTCCGGCATGGCCAGGCAGGGCCAGACCGAGGGCGACGAGACCGGCTAGAAGGGAACGGAAGGGGTTCTGCATGAAGGGGGCTCTTTCAGGATTGCTGAGCGGTCGGGGCGTCATGTCCGCAGCCCGGATGCAAGGAGCCGAAAGGGCCCGCCGCGGAGCTGACGGCACAAGGGCAGACTGCTAGTTATGTGATGACGTAACATATTGCAAGCCCGGCGCCGCGCAAGGGTCGGGCTTCGGCCCGCCCGCGGGCGCGCAGGGGCACCTGTCACGGAAAGGGGGGATCGGGACATGGGACAACACCAGCCTCCGCCTGGGTTACGGGATCTGGCGTCTGGCTGGATCACCTTACCCTACGAAAACAGTCGGAAATCGGCAAGGCGTATCGCCACGACAGGATGTCGCGCAGCGCAGGCCGGGTTGACGCCTCATGTCGGCCGGCCCGCCACGGCGCCGTCCCCACCGCGCGCGGCAGCGGGCCCCTCGCCAGCGCCCTGGCGACGCGCTAGGCTTTGGCCCGTTCAGCAGAATGCCCCGGAGGCCGCCATGACCAGCAACAGCGTGTTGCGAGGGGACAACGTTTCCACCGCCGGGGCCGAATTCGGCGATGAAGACCCGTGCATTGCCTATAACCGGGTTTTCTTCGCGTTGCTGCGTATCGACCGCTCGATCATGCCCGCGATCGAAAAGGTGCTACGCGAGGCGGGGATCGCCGACCCGATCTGGTACGAGATACTTCTGGCCACCGAAGAAGCGGGCGCCGACGGCATCCGCATGATCACACTGCAACGCCGCTTGTTCGTTGCCCAATACGCGCTGTCGCGCCATGTCGCGCGGCTGGAAAAGGCAGGGCTGATCCGTCGCGAGGCCAGCGCCGGGTCCGGAAGGGGTCAGATCCTGCACCTGACCGAGGCGGCGCGCGGGCTGCACGAACGGGTGTGGACGGTCTATCACGAGGCCATCCGCAACGCCCTTGCCCCGCGCATCAGCACCGACGAGGCCTATGCCCTGGTCCGGATGCTGAACAGGCTTTACACCTGACCGGGGCACGGCCCCTGCCCCGGCCTGCGTCAACCCGCCTGCTCCGTCAGAAATCGTAGGACGCCATGATCGAGAGGGTCCGGCCGGGCTCGTAGATCGGCGTGACGCTGGCATAATCGGCGCCATATGTGGCCCGGTCGGCATATTGTCGGTCGAACAGGTTGTCCACGCCGAACCGGACCGCCATGCCTGCGACCCCGCTCCAGCGGTATTCGGCAAAGAGGTTCAGCACCGCGTAGCCCGGTATCGCCTGGTCGGAGCCCGTCGCTACCCTCCTGTAGGCCGAGGCGGCCTCGACGCTGCCGCCGAGGGTAAAGGCGCTGCCCTCGGGCGTGTGCTGGATTTCCACCGCCAGAACCCCGCCCAGCGGAGCCCCCAGATCGAGCGCGGCATAGCTGTCGGGGGTCGCACCATCCACGCTGATCCGGCTGTAGGCATAGCTGCCGCGCAGGAACCCGCCATCCCAAGCATAGCCGAGGCCCAGGTTGAACCCCCGGCTGCGCGCGTCGCCCGTGGCATTGCTGCCAAAGGTGCTGGTGCGGGCATTGGCGATTTCGGTCAGGAATAGTTCGCCATCCAGCCGCAGCCGGTCGGCCTCGTAATCGAAGCCGAGGGTGTAGTTCGTCCCCCGCGAGGCCCGCACCCCGCCATAGTCCCAGCCCGGATTGAAGATGAAATTATCCTCCAGCGCCACGCCGCCGAACACCGACGAGACGCCGCCGCGCAGCGTCAGACTGTCGGTCAAGGCATAGGCAACCGAAAGATTGCCGCTCAGGCCCGAGAACGCCCGGTTCCATCCGGTCGTTCCGGTGAAGTCCTGCCGATCATGGCGCAGCCCGAAGGACAGCGAAAGCGCCTCGGTCGGATCAAGCCGGGCCTGGGCGTAAAACCCGAGATTGTGGGCCTTTTCGGTAATGCCGGGCGTCGCGTCGTCGCTGTAGGTGCTGGTGCGGTCGTAGAAATCCACGCCCGCAGTCACCGTGCCCGTCGCGATGTGGAACCGGTTCTCGATCCTGCCCGATATGGTTTCGGAATCACCCCAGCTCGTGCCGAGGGCGGGGGCGGTCGGCTGGTCGACGCCGATGCGGACCTGCGACTTGCCCAGCACGATCCGCGGATCCCAGAGCCCGGTGGCCTGGGTATTCTCGTAGGACAGCGCAAGGGTGTCGCGGGTGGTGTCATACCGGCGCGGATCGCGCGGCGCCCCAACCCCGATCATGTTGGCGCGGAACGGGCGCAGGGCGTCGTCTTGCGGCCGTTGGCCTGACAGTTCGACGCGGTGCCCGTCGGGTGCCTCGTAGGCGAACTTGAGCAGCGTCGAGGTGATGTCGGCCGCACTTCCCGCGACCTCCAGCCCCGAGCCGGTCCGGTAATCGTCGCCCGTCGCCCGCTTGCCATAGGCCAGCCATTCCAGCCCCTGATGCTGCCCCGCCAGCGTGACCGACCGGCCCAGCGTCCGCCCGTTATCGGCAAAGGACAGCCGCGCGGTGCCGCCGATCGCGCGGCCGGGTGCCAGGATGTCGGTGGCGTCCACGGTCTCCATCACCACCGCACCGGCCAGCGCATGCGGTCCGGCATCGGCACCCGTGGCGCCGGCATCGACGCGGACGAATTTCAGCAGCCCAGGATCGAAGGCATTCGCCGAGACGTGGTGAAAGATGCGGTTGTTCTGCGCCACCCCGTCCACCGAAACGGCCAGGTTCAGCATGTCGACGCCGTTGACGAAGATCTTCTGCGCCACCGGGATCGCGCCCCCGACCGAGACCGAGGCGATGCCCGCGAAAAGATCGCGCAGATCGCCCATCCGCGCGCGCTCAAGCTCTGCATCGGCGACATAATGGCTGTTGCCGCGGTCGGCCGCGTTGCCGTCGGGATCGCGCGCGCGGACATGGGCCGGATCGAGGAGGAGCAGCCCCAGATGAGTCGTGCCCTGCTCGTCGGCACGGACCTCGATGCCCGATGCCAGCAGGCTTGCCGCGCTGCACAGCAGGGCAAGCCGGATGCGGTTGGACGTTGTTGAAAGGAAGGAATGATCGGCCATGTCATGCTCCAGAGGTTCGTTTCTGGCTGGACCATGGCCTGGCTGACGCAGACGGGTAGCATTGGTTAATGCATCATGCAACTGCATGAAATGCGCGGCCACGGGGTTTTCGCCGCCGCAGCAGCATCCGCGCCACAGGCTAGAGCGTCATCACCAGCCGCCGCCCGGCATGTTCGATCACCTCGAAGGCGGTGTCGAAGACCTGTTCCAGCAGATCGGGACGCAGCACCCTGGCTGCGCTGTCTGCGGCGATCACATGCCCGGCCTTCATCGCCACCACGCGGTCGGCCCAGATCGCCGCCGCATTGATGTCATGCAGCACCACGACGACGCTGCGCGCCCCCGGGCCGGGCCGCGACAGGGCGTGCAGCCGTGCCATCAGGTCGCGGGCGTGGCGCGGGTCGAGCGCATTCAGCGGCTCGTCCAGCAACAGCCAGGGCGTTGCCTGGGCATGCGCCATCGCCACCATCGCGCGCTGGCGTTGCCCGCCCGACAGCGTGTCGAGCGGGCGGTCGGCCAGTGCGTCGAGCTCGAATGCCGCCAGCGCCGCGGCGGTAGCCTGCGCATCCTCGGGCCCCGGCCGCCCGCCATGATGGGGCCAGCGCCCGAACGCCACCAGTTCGCGCACCCGCAACCGGCTGGCCAGTGCGGGCGATTGTTGCAGGATCGCCACCTGCCGGGCGCGGGTGCGGTCGGGAACGGCGAACGGGTCCATGCCGTCGATCCGCACCGACCCCGCCGCGGGCCGATTCAGCCCCGCGATGCAGTGCAGCAGGCTTGACTTGCCCGCCCCGTTCGGCCCGATCAGCGCGGTGATCCCGCCTGCGGGCAGGCTGAGCCGGATGTCATGCAGGATCGGCACCGGCCCGGCGCGATAGCTCAGCGATGCAACCTCGATCATCCGCGCCTCCGCCGAAGCACAAGGGCCAGGAACAGCAGGCCCCCGAAGAACTCTACCAGAACGGCCAGGGTCGATTGCATCCCCAGCAGCCGCTCGAAGACGACCTGCCCCGCCACCAGGATCGCCGCGCCCGACAGAGCCGCGGCGGGCAGGCTCAGCGCATGACGGTCCGAGCCCGCCACCACCCGGCCAAGGCTGGCAGCCAACAGCCCCAGAAAGGTGATCGGCCCGACCAGCGCAGTCGAGACCGCGACCAGCGCGGCGACCAGCGCCAGCGCCAAGAACACCACCCGGTCATGATCCAGCCCCAGCCCCCGCGCCATCGGCCGCCCCAGCCCCGCTACGTCGAGCGCGGGCGCCATGCGCAGCGCCGCCGCCCCGGCCAGCGCCAGCACCAGGGCCGCCACGGCAAGCTGATCGCGCTCGACCGCGCCGAAGCTGGCGAACATCGCCTGCTGGACCACCGCATATTCCGAGGGCGCCAGCAGCCGCTGCGCCATCTCGGCCAGCCCGCGCAACAGGACGCCCAGGATCACCCCGGTCAGGATCATCCGCACCACGTCGCCCGCATCGCGCCGCATCAACAGCCCGAACAGCGCCGTCGCCGCCAGCATCAGCAACGCCGTCTCGCCCAGAAACCGCGCGAAGGCGGGCAGCCCGGCGACCGCCAGCCCGCCCAGCATCAGCACCAGCCCGGTCTGAAGGAAGATGAACAGCGCATCGAAGCCGACGATGCCCGGCGTCAGCAGGCGGTTCGCTGCAACCGTCTGGAACAGCACCGTGGCAATGCCGGTCGCCGCCCCCACCAGCACAAGCGCGGCCAGTTTCGTCGCGCGCAGCGGCAGCACGAAATCCACCGGCCCACTGATCTGCCAGAACAGGAACAGCGCCGACAGCGCCCCCAGCAGCCCCGCCAGCGCCCAGAGGGCCGCGCGCCCCCTAGCCATGACCGCCCCGCCGCGGGGCCGCATGCAGCAGCCACAGGAACACCCACGCACCGAACACGCCAAAGACCGTGGCGGACGGGATCTCGTAGGGATGGCGGATCAGTCGGCCCAGGATGTCAGCCGCCAGCACCAGCCCCGCGCCGCCCGCCGCCACCAGCGGCAGGTTGGCGCGCAGGTTGTCGCCGCGCCAGCGCGAGACCAGGTTGGGCGCGACCAGGCCCACGAAGGGCAGCGCACCCACCGTCACGATCACCAGCGCCGTGATTGCCGAGACTACCGCCAGCCCCAGCGCGCGGGTCTGCGCATGGTTCAGCCCCAGGCTGCGCGCCTGCGCCTCGCCCAGACCCAGAAGCGTGATCCGGTCGGCCAGCGCGTAAAGCAGAACCGCAAGCGCCGCGATGGCCCAGAGCAGTTCGTATCGCCCCTGGACCACGCCCGAGAACTCGCCCAGCCGCCAGGTGCCGAGATACTGCATCAGGTCGGCATTCCACGCCAGCCACAGGCCGATCGCGCCCAGGATGCCGCCATAGATCAGCCCCACCAGCGGCAACATCATCGGATCCTGCCGCGGCAGCCGTGTCGCCAGCGCCAGAAACCCCGCCGTGCCGATCATCGCGGCAGCCGTCGCGACCGACATCTTCCACAGGATCGCAGCGCCCGGGGCCAGCATCGTCACGGCCAGAAGCCCAAGCATCGCCGCCTCGGGCGTGCCGGTCAGGGCGGGTTCCACCAGCCGGTTCCGGACCGCCTGCTGCACCACGACCCCCGCCAGTGCCAGCCCCATCCCGGCCAGCAGCGCCGCTGCGGTTCGCGGAAAGCGGCTGACCGCGATCAGCCAGCCCGCCCCCAGATCGCCTGAAAACAGCGAGGCCGCGCCGATCGACAGGCTGAGCGCCGACAGCAGAACCAGCGCCGCTGCACAGCCCAGCCAGAGCGCGGCGGGGCGCCTAGCTGTCATGGGCCGCAAAGGCCGCGATCAGCTCGTCCAGCGTGGCCATCATCGACTGCACACCGCCGCCCGCGATGTAAAGCGGCGCGCTGGACAGATGCACGATCCGCCCGGCCTGCGCGGCCCTTGTCGCGGCCACCAGCGGGTTGTCCAGAGTCGCCTCGGCTGCCTGTGCGGCGGCACCGATGGCGGCGCCCCGGTCCACCACGATCAGCCAGTCGGGATTCACCTGCGCGATGAACTCGAAAGAGATTGCGGCGCCATGGGTTTCGGCGGCAAGGCCCGGATACGCCTCGGGCAGGTCCAGCGCGCGATGCAGCCAGCCGAACCTGCTGTCCGCGCCATAGGCCGAGATCTTGCCGCCATTGGTCAGCACGATCAGCGCGTTGCCCTTGCCCGCGACGGCATTGCGCGCCGTCTCGATCCGGGCCTCCAGCGCGTCGGTCAGCGCCGCGGCCGCATCCGTCCTTGCGAACAGCGTGCCATAGGCGGCGATGCGCGCCTGCGCCTCGGCCAGCAGGTCGCCTTCGGCGATGGTCATGTCGATGGTGGGGGCCAGCCGCGCCAGCGCCGCCACCCGTGGCGAGGACCGCCCGCCCGCCACGATCAGGTCGGGACCAAGCGCCGCCAGCGCCTCGAGATCGGGTTCGAAAAGGGTGCCGACCCGGGCCGCGCCGGCCGCCACCTTGTCGAGATAGGGCAGGTAATGCGGCGACGGCACGCCCGCGACGGGCACGCCCAGGGCGGCCAGCGTGTCTAGCGCCGCCATGTCGAGGACCGCCACGGTTTCGGGCAGGGCTGCGATTTCGGCCGGGCCGGTCGCGGTGTCGATCCGCACCCGGTCGGCATGTGCAGGAAAGGCCAGGCAAAGGGCCAGCGCCAGCGGCGCCGCGAAACGGCTGCGCATCGGAAATCCTTTCGGTTCGGGGGCGGCGGCTGGCGGCTGGCTGGCAGGGCCCGGGATCTGTCTGCCTCCGATAGCGCCTTGTCCAGCCGGGGGGCAAGGGCTAATCTTTAGAAAATCACTCAGGAATGACCAATGCCCCAGCTTGCCGATACCGGAACCTTCGCCACCGCAAATGCCAGCCGCTATCTTCAGCAGTTGTGCAGGCATTTCGCCCACAAGGTCGAGGTGTCGTTCGATGCCGCAAGCGGCCGCGCCGCGCTACCCCCCGGTCCGGCGACATTCAGCGCCGACGCCCAGGGCTTGCGGGCGCAGGTCACCGCCGACACGCCCGAGGCGCTGGAACAGGCCCGCCGGGTCGTCGACAGCCACCTTGCCCGCTTTGCCTGTCGCGAGGGGTTCGAGCGGATGGAATGGCGGGGGGCCGCACCGGCCTGACGGCCCCCCATGGCTCAGAACCGGAATGTGGCGGTCATCCCGACGCTGCGCCCCGGTTCGGTCAGGGCGATCACGCTGGCCGCGTCGATGCCGTCGGAACTGCGCGCCTCGTAGGTCGCGTCGAGGACATTGCGCAGATCGAGTCGGACCTGAACCCCGTCCAGCGCCTTCGGCGTAAAGACGGCATGCAGGTTCACCACCTCGTAGCCCGGCAGCGTCACCGCCGTATCGGTGTTCTTCAGCGCGATCTCGGCCGACCCGCCGACGCGCCAATGGTCGTTGACGTCCCAGCCGGTTTCCAGCGCCATCACATGCCCGACCGGGCGGCCCAGATAATAGGCCGTCGATCCCACCGCATCCCCGTTCAGCTCGACATCGGCATAGGTGTAGTTCAGCGCGGCAAAGCCCTGCGCCCCGGTCCAGCGCAGCGCGCCCTCGAAGCCGGTCGAGGTCAGGTCCGCCGTCGCGCCGCGGGCGCCCCCGCTGGGCAGCACGGCCGAGATGTCGTCGACCTCGGTACGGAACAGTGCGCCGCTGACCGTCCAGGGCCCGCTGTCATGGCGCAGCCCCAGCCGCGCGGCATTGGCGCGCGAGGTGGTGAAGCCCGCATAGTTCCAGGCGCCGCCGAAATCGACCAGCGCCGCCTCGCCGAGTTCATAGCCGCCCCAACTGGAGGCAAGCCCCGCATTCAGCGTCAGCGTGTCGGTCAGGATCACATCGACCGAGCCATTCGCACTCAGCCCGCTGCCATCGAACCGGCTGCCATCGGCGCCCTCGAATTCCTGGATGTCGTAGCGCAAGCCGTAGGAAACCGAGACCCGCGCGCCCAGATCCTGACGGGCCTGGGCGAACAGGCCCAGGTTCCACATCTCCTCCTGCCCGCTGCTGGCGAAGGCACCGGTGCCCCGTCCCCGTCCCTTGGCGATCTCATCGAAGAAATCGAGCCCTGCGGTCAGCGTGCCGTTGCCGAGTTGCCAGACGTTCTTGGCCGTTCCGCTGAGGCTGGTGTTCAGTCCCCAGACGCCCGAAGCGTCGATTTCCTGCTCGTTGTAACTCAGCTGGAGGCTCGGGGCGAACCAGCCCTCGGGGGCCTCGTCGGTCCAGGTCAGGGTGTAGGATTCGCGCCGCGCATAGCCGTCGATCAGCACGTTCGGCCGACCCACCACCTCGGCAAAGTCCGGCCGGGTGAAGAACAGCCCGCCCGGGCCGGCCTGCGCGGCGCGGCGCCCGGTATCCTCTGTCCGCGACGCGGCAAACGACAGCCGCTTGCCGGTGCCGGTGGTGTAGGCCAGCTTGGCGATCAGGTCCGTCAGGTCAGCCTCGGTGCCCTCGACGGTCTTGCCGCTTCCGTCCTTGTAGTCGCTGCCCGTCTGGCGCGTCCCGCTCAGTAGGAATTCCGCACCGCCCTGACGGCCGAAAAGCGTCAGCGTGCTGCGGATGTCCTTGCTGTTGGTGGTGGCGCCAAGGGTCATCAGGCCGCCGAAGCTCTCGCCTTCTTCCAGCAGGTCGCGGGCGTCCTTGGTCTGGTAGGCGATGGCCCCGGCCAGCGCACCGGGGCCGGCATCGGCGGGCGCCAGCCCCTTGCTGATCTCGACCGATTTCAGAAGGGCCGGGTCCAGCAGCACGTTGCCGGTGTGGTGAAAGGCGGACTTGTTCTGCCGGGCGCCGTCGATGGTGATCGAGAGCAGGCTTTCCTCGATCCCGTTGACAAAGACCTTCTGCGCGATGGCCGCGCCGCCGCTGACCGAGACCGAGGATTCGCCCGCGAACACGTCCCGCACCGTCGCGGGATTGCGCCGCGCGATCTCTTCGCTGGTGATCTGGTAATTGCCCAGAAGCGCCTGGGCCTCGGCCCCCTCGATGCGCAGCGTGCCGAGAAAGACCGGATCGAGTTGCTGGGCCGAAAGCGTTGTGCCCGCGAAGCAGGCGGTCAGGAGCAGGAGCCCCCGCGAGGTGTGGTGCATGCGATTTCCCCCATCTTTGAACGAATGGCTGGACGGCACGCATTGCGGCGATCTGGCTGGCGAAGTCTCGTGCCGATGCCGGGTATACCCGAGCGTTTTTGTCGGCCGGACTCGTTGATGACAACCCGATCCGGAAAAGGCAAGGGGCCGCAGCGCGAATCCGGGCCGCAGGCCGCAACCCGGTGCGGGGTTTCGGTTTGCGCCATCGCGGGACATGCTTGACTATTTTTGTCGGAAAAGTCATGCAGGGGCGTTGACCTGTCGTCGCCAGCCGTTCCGCCAGCGCATCGCACCTACTGCCTGGGGAAATCCTGCCATGAAACCGGCTTTACGGCGCCGCGCGCGCGTTCTGACCACGACAGCCCGCCCCCTGTCCGGGTCTGCCGGGCGGGCGCTCCCGCAGGGCCTCTCCGTACCGCGCCGGACCGGATGCGGCTTGGCGGCGCGCGCAGGCGCGCGGCGATCCGAGCCCGGCTGCGGCCGCCCTTCTCATCCTTCCCTGCCGGGCGCGCACCGGCCTGAGGCTGGGCGATGCTTTCCGGCGGGCCCGGCCGCCACCCCCGAAAGGAGGATCGCATGACAGACCTGACACCGTTCCCCGGACAAAGCTGCGAAAGGCTGGAGGGTCTTTCCCCCGGCGTGATTCTCGCCCGGCTGGCCGGCATGAGCCGTGTCCGCATCTCGGCCTGTTCCGCGGGGGTGATCCATGAACGCATCGGTCCGCTGGAGCGGGTGGTCCGCTCGGGCGGGACGGCGCGGATCGAGGGCGCGTGCCACGCGGCCACGGTCGATCTGGCGGCGCTGTCAGCGGTGGTGCTGGACCGCGGCCCGCTCCTTGCCGGTGCGGGATCTCCCCGGCTCGATTTCCTGGACATCGGCGGCGTACGGCTCTTTTCGGTCATGGCGATGGGCGGCCTCGGCCGGTTCGAGCGCCTCGTGACGCGCACGTGCCGCAGTCCTGTGCGATTCCCCGCTGGCGGGGTTTCGGCCCGCCGCAGCCCGGTTCGGACCATGCCACCCGATGACGCCGCGCGGCGCCCGTTCTGCCAGCGCTGCGATACCGGCGTCGAGGCCGCGATCACGCTCGACCGCATCGGGCTGCGGCAGAGCTGGCGCGGCCGGATCGAGGGGTTCACCGTGGCCATGGGCTATCTGACCGTCGAAACCCCCGATTTCCGCCTGCACATCGCCGCCGGCGCCATTGCCCGCTGGCGGCCCGGTCCGGACGGCCTAGCGGCGATCTGCCCCGAAGGCCGCCCGCTGGGGCTGACGCTCGCCTCTCCGGCGCTGGCATGAGCGCCGCGCCGGCGCGGCGCAAGCCGGGGCCGGGCTTCGCAGGGCGAGACGGCGCAAAGTTTGCGCTTGCCATGCCTTAGTATTTTTGTCAGGTTATGTGCAACTCACGCCAGACGCACTGCGCCAGCCGAGGACGGAACACCGCCCTTTCGGGGAGGCCTGCGGGCGACTGGCCAGGATGGCCGGCATCCGCCGCCTCCCCGGAAACGAAGGAGGAGGATGCCGATGCCCCTTACCTTGAAGGATATGGCCCTCGGGCCCGCGCTGCGCCGGGACCGGTCCGCATGAGCGGGCGGTGCGACCGCCGCCTGGGGGCGGGCGAAACCCTGCTGGCGGATGCCGGGTTCGACCCTGCCGAAACGGCCGTCCTGACCATCGCGCGGCTCTTTTTCCAAAGTTTCGCCATCCCGCAGGGCCATGCCTGGATCGGCGCATTCGCCCGGGCGGGGGCGTTCTTTCCGCCCGGCATGGCGCGCGCGCGGGGGCCGGAAATAGCGGTAGCGATCCTTGCCGCCGTACAGGCGATGCGGGCCGCGCGCAATTCGGGGTTCCGCTTCTCGAACCCGGATTGTCCCGGCTGCACCCGCATCCTCGGCGCGCATGAACGTCATTTCATGGATGTGCTCTGCGCGTTTCGCCGTGGCGCGCGCAGCCGCGCCCATGCCGCCTCCATGCTGATCTGCGAGGGCAACCCCGCCGATCCCTTCCTTACCGCGATGGCGAATCTTGCAACCCTGATCGGCCCCCGAACCCCCTCATCGGGACGGCCGGAAGGGGTGCAGGCAGATCGGGGCCCGGTGGCGCCCTGATCCTGCCCCCTGCCGGGCGATCGGGCGGCCGGCAGGGGGTGGTCTTGCGGCCCGGCGCGGTTTCGGGGCCGCGCGCCCGCCCGACCCCGCATCGGGCCGATCTAGTGCAGCGCCGCGCCCAGGGCGCCCGTCGGCCGGGCGCGGACAAGGCCGAGCAGCGCAAGGCCAAGTATCTCGGCCACTGCGACCGCCTGAAAGGCCGCCTGCGGCCCCATCAGCGCCAGCGCAAAGACCAGCGCATCCTCGCGTTCGCCGCCGATTGCGGCAGCCACCATCTGGGCAAAGGCATTCTCGTCGTCGCCCACCTCCGGGTGGTCCGGCGGATGGCGCGCCAGCGGGCGGCGTCCTGCCGTCAGGACCAGCTCCATCAGCGCATCCAGCGCCTCTTCATTGGACTGTGCGCTGCTGCCGAAGACCTGCGCGAAGTTCCGCCGCATCCGGGCCCGTGTCGCGGGGCCCGCGCCCCAGCCGCGCAGGCAGCGGATCGCGGCGCGCTCGACCGGCGGCAGCTCGGACAGGCGGGCGACGGGCGCGGCGCCGCGGCTGCGGGACAGCGCGCTCATTTCGTCAGGATCAGCTTGCCCGCGCGGGTGATGCGCAGGCTATAGGCCGCCCCGTCCAGCACGATCACCGCTCTGGTGCCGCCCTCGGTCAGGATTCGGGCCTGATGCACCGGAGACGCGGGCGAAAGCGGCTGGGCGTTCATTGCTCCGCCTCCTGCTCGCGCGCCGCAAGCCGGTCCAGGATGGGTTCCAGCGCGGTCTGGCCCGGCTCCGGCCCGATCCCGTCGCCCGACAGGATCTGGCGCCACAGATCGCACAGATCCGGTGCCGGTCCGCGGCGCATGCCCGTTGGCGCGCGCGGCGCAATGCGCTGTTTCATCGTCGTGGTCCCGGTCACAGGGCATCGGCCATCTCCGTCGCTGCCTTCTCCGCGTCCAGGATTGCGGCCAGCCCCTCGCGATAGGTGGGAAAGGCCAACGCAAAGCCCGGCAACGCCCTGAGCCGGTCGTTGCGCAGCCGCCGGTTCTCTGCCCAGAAGGCGGCCACGCCTGGCGGCAGCGCGGCCGGATCGAATGCAACCCGCGGCGGCGGCGGCAGCCCCAGAAGCTGCGCGGCATGGTCCAGAACCTCGGTCGGCGCGGCGGGCAGATCGTCGGAAAGATTGGTCAGCCGCTCGCCCTGCGGATGGGTCATCGCGGCCAGGATCGCGCCCGCGACATCCTCGGCATGGATGCGGTTGAAAACCTGCCCCGGCTTGACCAGCGCCTGCGCCCGGCCCGAACGCATCTGCGCCAGCGCATTGCGCGGGCCGGGGCCATAGATGCCCGCGATCCGCAGGATGTCGAGCGCCGCCCCCTGCCGCACCGCAACCGCCCGCCAGCCGATTTCGGCCCCGACCCGGCCGCGCGCATCCGCGCTGATCGGGGCTGGGGGGCGGGTCTCGTCGATCCAGGCGCCGCCGCAATCGCCATAGACCGCGCTGGAGGAGAGATAGCCGATCCAGCGCGGCGCGCCTAGGTCCAGCCCCGCCCCGGCCAGCGCGGCCAGAACGGGACAGGCAGCCTCGGGCGGGGCGGTGGGATCGGGCGGGACCGAGACCAGCAGATCGGTCACCCCGTCAAGCCAGTGGCGCAGCCGGTCGGCCGATGGCGGGCGGGACGTGTCGAACAGATGCACGCCAACCCCCTGCGCGACCAGATCGGCGGCCCGCAACGGATCGCGCGTCGTGGCCGACACGCGCGCCCCGGCCGCATGGGCGCGCAGCGCTGCGCGGCTGGCGGTGTAGCCCGCGCCAAACACGAACAGATGCCGCCCGGCCAGCGCCCCGCCGCTCATGCGGGCACCCTGGGGCTCAGGCGGTTGCGGGCGGCGCTGCTGGGCAGGGGCATCAATCGGGCTCCATGACGTTGAAAGGGCGGGAATCGGCGGGGGCGCGCGGCCTGCCGGAACGAGCAGGAAAGGCGGCATGTGACAGAGGGGGGCGGGCGGACCCCACGCGGGGCTCTTGCGGCGTTCATCCTGTGCGTCCTGACGATGGCGCAGGGGACCGGGCGACGAGCTGGGGCCTGACGATGGCGGGCGACGGCGGAGTCGCGCCCCATGTCCGAGTATTTTTATCAGGAAATGGGGCAGCTGAAAAGCCCCTTCGCGCAGAGGCGACTGCCGCAGACGGTCGGGACGGGAACGGGACACTCCCCCTGTCGCCGCGCGGGGTACGGACAAGGCAGCCGTGCGCGCAACCTCCTGCCGCCAGACGGGGCGCTGCCGGCCCGGCCATGCTGCGCCGGTTACATCCCGCCCGATTTCGCCT
>NZ_WJPO01000038.1 GCF_009649175.1 Rhodovulum strictum
CGCCGCCGGATGGGTGGGTGGATGTTCACCCGGAGATTACGCCGCCTTCAAATTTCCACCAATTCCGAGACACGACCCTGGACCAGCTTGGGCAGCGCCTCGTGGGGTTCGGCTTTGGCGCGATTCAAGTCCTCTGAGACGGATGGGTCGCGGTAGATGTGATAGAGCTTCGAGCGCAGCGTCTTCGCATCCGGAACCGCATCGTCGCGGACCACGACCCGCGGTGTCTTCACCAGCCCGGCCTCGATCGCGTCGTTCAGCCCGAAATCCGAGACGATCCAGTCGAACAGCGCCGTGTCGGTGCTCTTCTTCCCTGTCGGGGCGAAGGGCGTGGCCGAGAGGTCGAAACAGCGCTGGATGCGCCGGGTCTTGTGGATGCGGTCCAGACCCTCGATCCAGCGGGTCGCTTCGTCTAGGTCGATGCCTTGTTCCGCGGCCGCCTTCTTGCTGATCTTCACCTCGGGCGGCTTGCGGTAGGCGTGGTGCGCTTCGTCGTTGATGACGATGATGTCCTTGTGCGCCGCCAGCTTGCCCAGCACCCGCCGCGTGAAGGCCTCGTCGGACTCGCGCCCCTTCTTCACCACCGAGCGGTCCGCTTCCTTCAGCGGCATCAGCGAGTGCCAATTCTCGATCAGAACCTCGGCCTGGTTCAGCTTCTGCCGCAGAGCCTCGGACGGACACAGGTTGAACTCGTCGTAGTAGCTGCCCTCGCTGGGCAGCAGCACCTGCAGCCGCTCCTTCACGGTCAGGCCGGGCGCCACGATGAACACGGCGCGACTGAAGTCTTTGTTCCGCTTCGGATAGGTCAGCGCGTTCAGCACCTGCCAGGTAATGATCATCGCCATCACCGTGGTTTTGCCCGCGCCCGTGGCCATCTTGTTGCAGAGCCGCTCCCACGCACCTCCGTCGCCGGGGATCGCGATCCCCTGCTTGTAGGCCTCGGCGCCCTCGACCCACCAGATCAGCGTCTCGATCGCCTCGAGCTGGCAGAAGTAGAACGGGTACTGGCGCGCATCGCGGTCGTACCAGTGCTCCAGCAGCTTGCGGGTGACGATGGTGACGCCCGGCCAGCCATCCTCGCGCCACTGATCCACGCGCGCCCGGATCGTGTTCACCAGGTCCAGCACCTCGGTGCGCTTAGTGTTGTTGCGCGCGTCGAAGACCTCGTAGCTTGCCGGCCGCCGCTCGGGCTTGATCTCCAGCTTGCCGCCCTTGCCCTCGACCCAATGCTGCGCGGGGGACTCGAATGGCGTGTTGATGATGAGGGACATGGGTCTATCCCTCGAGCGGCATGATCTTGAGTGACTCGATCCCGCGGTCATCCACGATCTTGACCGCGATCCGCCGGTTCTCGCCCGCCTCGAAGGGCAGCGAGACGGTGCCGTGGAACTGTTCGAGCAGGTCCTCGTCCAGCTCCGCCCGCACGGTCTTGCGAAGGCGGTTCCAGCCGCCCTTCGCGTCCGCCATGGGGAAGAACACCTGGTGCGGCATCAGCGAGCGGTTGTCGTAGTCCACGTCCAGCGACCACATCGCGATCTGCTTTTTGCCGCCGGACACGAGGTCGCCGGCCTTCGGATCGAAATAGTCGAAGCCGTTCACCTCGACCTCCCACAGTCCATCCTTGCGCTTGCGCAGCTCCACGTCCGGCTGGCCCATCAGCCAGAAGGACTGGTTCGAGGCGCGCTTCTTCTTCAGATCCTCGGTCAGCAGGTCGGTGTTCATTTGCGCCTTCAGCAGCGTGACGCCGGGCCAGTTGACCTCGTCGATGTCCTTGGCGGCTTCGGGGTCGAAAGTGAAGGCGCAGAACAGGATGAACTTGGGCGACGGGCGCAGGGTCTCGGCCTCGGTCAGCGCCAGTTCCACCTGCCTCTGCTCCAGCGCCGCGTGCTCGGGGCCGAAGCTGACGACGACGCGCTCGCCCGTCTCGGCCAGCGATCCGCTGGCGTGGAGGTAGCGCAGCCCCGGCAGCGTCTCGAACTCGGCGAAGCGGAGCATGGCGCCGCCCTTGCCGCGCACGCCGGTCTTGAGCAGTTCGTCGCGCCACAGCGACTGGCGCGAGGTCTCGCCTGAGCGGGCGACGGTCTCGTCGGCCTCTTGAGGCGGCATGCTTTCGTCCAGCGACAGGACGGTCGGCGCGGGCACCGCCTCGACCGAAAAGGGCCCGCAGATGCGCAGCTTTGATCGGTCGATGCGGGGCTTGTCGTAAAGCGTCTCCTGCTCGGCATGGTCGCTGATGCTTTGATCCATGCGGCGCTGCATCGCCTGACGAGCGGCGTGGAAGGCGTCGAAAGGCGCGCGGGCGACCTCGGGCCAATCGTCGGGTCGGTCGAAGGGCACCTCCCATTCGTGCAGAGTATCGCCCTTGGCGAAGTCCACCGGCTTGCCCTTGCGCACGCCTTGAGCGGGCTTGAGGGGCTTCGGCGGGGCGGCGGCAAGTGCGGCGTTGAGGTCGGCCAGCGCCGCCGCGATCTTCGGGTGGCCCTCGTCGTAGATCGTGTCGATGTCGGAGTTGTTGGCGATACTCTTCAGCGTGATGTGCGGCACCGTCTCGTAGTCGAAGCCGCCCTTCAGCCCCTCATGCGGATAGCGCAGGGCGTAATAGTCGAAACTGGCGGTCATCAGCCGCTGCTTGGCCAGCGTGATTGCCACGCGCGAGGTGTCGCAGGTGATCCAGCGCCGCCCCCATTTCTCGGCGACGAAGGCGGTGGTGCCGGAGCCGCAGGTCGGATCGAGCACGAGGTCGCCGGGATCGGTGGTCATCAGGAGGCAGCGTTGGACTATGCGTTCGCTTGTTTGGACGACATATAGTTTGTCCATCGCGCTTCCGGACTGCATGTCATCCCAGAAGTCGGTTGTCGGCAGGACTGGAAAATCGTCAAAGTATCGCGCGTAGCGGAGATTCTTTCCGCTAATGGCTATCCTCTCACACTTTTCGAGTTTTGAAATACCCTCTTGCGTAGTCGTCCAACCGCGACCTGAGGCGGGAAAGAACTTTTGGCCTCGAAATTCGATTGGAAATCCCATTGCAGAGCCAACGCTTGTATCACGGCCCTGTCGTTGACTGGTCAGGGTGATTAGTTGCAGCAAACGGCCGTTTTCATTGTTCAATCCTTTGCGTAGCTGGGCTTCCGTCGCCGGAGAGGTCTTTCCGATCTTGTCGCGGAAGAGCCTGTAACCCCCTCCTTTGCCTTCGGCGTCTCTCTCAACGTACAGGGGCCTGTACTTCACAAGTCCTTTGTCTTTGGCGAACCAGAGAACGAAGTCGGTAACACCGGACAACAGAGCGCCGGTCGATCCGCCCGACTTCTTGACCTGAATCTGAGCGATGAAGTTGCTGTTGCCGAACACCTCATCGAGAATTTCTCGAACCAAGTGGATGTTTTCATCGCCGATCTGCACGAAAACCGACCCGCTTTCACTCAGCAGTTCTCGAGCCAGCAACAACCGGTCGCGCAGATAGGTGAGGTAGGAGTGGATGCCGAGTTCCCAGGTGTCCCGGAATGCCTTGATCATTTCGGGTTCCTGGGTGAGGTCGGCGTCCGAGCGGTCCTTCACGTCGCGCTTGTTGGTGAAGGGCTGGAAGTTCGAGCCGTATTTGATGCCGTAGGGCGGGTCGATGTAGATCATCTGCACCTTGCCGCCCATGCTCTCCTTGGTCAGGAGCGAGTTCATCACCAGCAGGCTGTCGCCCGCCACCAGCCGGTTCGACCAGCCCTTTTCGTGGTGGTAGAAGTCCAGCGCCTGGCGAAGCGGCAGGTTTTCGAACGGCGCCGCGAACAGGTCCGGCTGCCGCCACTGCGTTGCGGATTCCTTGCCTTTCAGCCGCCTGGCCGCATTGGCGAGGATCGTCGCCGGGTCCACCCGTTCGTGGACATGGAGCGAGACGGTATCGACCTCGACGCTCGTCCGCTCCGCCTTGCCCGTCCAGTTCAGATAGGGTGCCTGTAGCCGCTTCAGCTCCTGCAGCGCGTCCTTCATCCGCTCGGGATCGTCACTGGCCAGTGCATCGTCGATGAGCCGTTCGATCCCCGCCCGCGCGCTGTCGAAGTTCAGCACCGGGTCGAGATGCGGGTCATAGGCCCAGATCGTCTTCTCGCCGTCCGGATCGGTGCCTGCATGGACCATCCCGACCTCGGGGTTGTTCACCCGGGTCTCGCCGTGGCGGTAGCTGAGCACCTGCGTAGGGCCGTTGGGCTTGCGCGCCGCCTTCTTGCCGCGAGAGGTGGCACGCTGCCGCGGCGCCGGCTCGTCGGTCGGCGTCAGTTCGAACCCGTCGTCGTCGGTATCCTCGTCCCAGGGTTCCTCGCCGTCATCCTCATCCTCGTCGGCATCGACCACCCGCATGATCGACCCGCCCCGCCCACGGCCACGGGTCAGAAGCCCGTCATCGACCAGCGCATCGCGCGCGGCGGCGTAGTCGTCATCGGTCAGGTCCGGCACACGCTCACGCAGCAGCGCCATCATCGCGCCGTTGCCGATGGAGGAGCCATCTTCGGGCATGAGGGAAAGGATCAGGTCGGTCAGACTGTCGGACATGCGGGAAGGGCACTCACGAAAAGGGCTTGTTTTCCAGAAGACTATCGCGCGAGTCTTTGTTTTGCACGCCCGATTCCGAACTTCGGCGCGGCACGCCACCATTTCAGATCGAGAAACCATGCTGTACGACCGCATCATCAAACAGGGCACCATCAACGAGCCGGACGGCAAGCCGGATCCGCAGTTCGCGCTGCCGTCGACGGTCAACTGGATGCGTGCACTGCGAATCCTTGCGGAGGACGAAGGGATCGACTTCGGGACGGCGACTGCCTTCTACGGGAAAGAAGGGAAGCGGAAGATGGATATCCGGGTCGAGAACACCGTGCTTGAGCAACTTTTCCTCGGGCTCCATCATCTTTCCGCCCTCGACCAGTTCAGAGGCGGAACGACGGCGGCGGACTACGCGCGCGTCGGTGTGCTGGCCTGGTACTACGGCATCGCCAACGCCGCGAGCGCGATGACCGCCGCGCAATCCGGGTCTTTCCAGGAGGATCATGCGGGAACGGCGCGGCTGTGGGACGAGCAGATCGCAAGTCGCGATCTTGCCATGGCGCCGTTCAGCTGGAGAGTGAGCAGTCTCGTGGAGAAGACCTACAAGGCAGAGGTAGATGCACTGCGCAATGGCAGCACCGGGAAGCTCCAGACGCGCCCGGTAACGAAGGACGACGCGCTGGGTGCCGCTGCCGGGTATCTGTCGGGATCTGCGAAGTGGTACGCGTGGAAGACGGAGGAGGACCTGAAAGGCAATCGCGCCTTCAAGGAGTTGGGCGTCAGCAACTTCCGCTCGAAAGACGCGAGGGCACTGCGGGACGAGTGGTTTAAGCGTAGGTCTATGGGTTTTGTTCACCAGGCAGCCCGCTACCGCGGCAAGGCGAACTATCGCGAGGCGCTTTTTCTCGCATACGGCTCCGGCACCGAGACGATCCTTTCCGGGTACGTGGAAGACTTGCACGCTGTGCTCAAGGCGTTTCTCACAATGGCAGGCGCCTTCGCGCGTCGAAAGCTGGGCAAGGACTTGTGGTCTGAGTTCGTCGCAGATGTCGAGGCCAAGAAAGCCTTCACGACCCGAGCCGGCGAAATCTGGACGTGAACGCTGCAGTGATGATGTCTGACGTCACCGCTCGCTCGTTCCGCGTTGCAGCAATTGCATCTGCTGTTCCTTCCAGTCGAGCGGGAAGGGATCCATCAGGTTCGCGAGCGTAACACTCTCAGGCTGGCGGCCGTCCATGATGGCATCCACGATTTCCGGGGCCAGCAGCGACAGGCGCATCAACCGCGCCATGTATGTGAAGGCGATGCCCTCTCGCTCAGCCAGTTCGGAAATCGACGCGAACTCGCCAGACTCCAGCATCCTCTTCCAGCGGAAGGCACGGGCCAGCGCCTTGACGAGCGTATTGTCGGTCCGCCTCGGCTGCGCGGCGCCCTCCGGCAATTGCACCTCCTTCCGACCTCCACGTTTCACGAGGCGGAACGGGACGTGGAGCGTGACCGTCTCGGGGATCGGAGCCCAGCGGGTCATGCAGCTTCTCCGATTCCACCGGCCAGCATCTCACGGGCTAGACCGCCGAGTCCGTCGACGCGTAGGCGCACGTTGAGCCCGCCCACGCCGATGTCGACCCGCTCCACCAACAGCGCCACGATGCGGGCATGTTCGGCAGGAAACAGCTCGTCCCACAGCGGGTCGAGTTGTTGCAGGGCCGCGCGGGCGTCAGATTCGGTGATGTCGTCGGCGTGGGCGCGCGCCGCCTTCCATGTCCCCGCAACGATCTCGGGCTGGCGGAACACGGCGCGCAGCTGGTCGATGACGGCGGCCTCGACCTCGCCGGCTGGTACGCGGCCGACAGGGCATGATCCGGCCCCATGCTTCAACACCGTCTGGCTGACGTAGTAGCGGTAGAGCTTGTCGCCCTTGCGGGTGTGCGTCGGCGAAAACGCTGCGCCATCGGGGCCGAACAGCAGTCCCTTCAGCAGCGCGGGCGTATCAGCGCGTGTGCGGGCCGCGCGCTTGCGCGGGCTCTCCTGCAGGATGGTGTGGACACGGTCCCATGTCTCGCGGTCGATGATCGCGTCGTGCTCGCCGGGGTAGCTGTCGCCCTTGTGGACCGCCTCGCCGATATAGGCGCGGTTGTTCAGCATCCGGTAGAGGTACTTCTTGTCGATCCGGTTGCCCCGCGGCGTGCAGATGCCGCGCTTGCCGACCTCGCGCGCCAGTTCCGTCCCCGAGCCGGTCTCGAGGAATCGGGCGAAGATCCAGCGGACGTGGTCGCCGGCTTCTTCGTCGATGACGAGCTTGCGGTTTTCGACCCGATAGCCGTAGGGCGGCACCCCGCCCATCCACATGCCCTTTTTGCGGCTGGCAGCGACCTTGTCGCGGATGCGCTCGGCCGTCACCTCCCGCTCGAACTGCGCGAACGAGAGCAGGATGTTCAGCGTCAGCCGACCCATTGAGGTGGTCGTGTTGAATGACTGCGTGACAGAGACGAAGGTCACGCCGTTGCGGTCGAACACCTCGACCAGCTTGGCGAAGTCGGCGAGCGAGCGGCTGAGGCGGTCGATCTTGTAGACCACGACCACGTCGACCAGCCCGTCCTCGATGTCTTCCAGCAGGCGCTTCAGTCCGGCGCGTTCCAGCGTGCCGCCGGAGATGCCGCCGTCGTCATACTGATCGCGGACCAGCACCCAGCCCTCAGAGCGTTGGCTGGCGATGAATGCTTCGCAGGCCTCCCGTTGCGCGTGGAGCGAGTTGAATTCCTGCTCCAGCCCTTCCTCGGAGGATTTGCGCGTGTAGATCGCGCAACGCTGTTTGCGGATCATTCCTGATTTTGCCGGCGCCTTCGTCATTTCCGCGCACTCCGGTTCTTCATGCCGAAGAACACCCAGCCGTTCCAGCGCGTGCCGGTGATGGCACGGGCGATGGCAGACAGCGACTTGTAGGGCCGTCCCCGCCATTCGAAGCCGTCGGCGGTGACGGTGACGATGTACTCGACACCTTGCCATTCGCGGATCAGCCGCGTGCCGGCGATGGGCATCGTGTCGGCACGCATCCGGCTCTTCTTCCGGTCGCCGCCGTCGAGCTCTTCGCCCAGCCGTTCAAGCCGCCGGATCGTCTCGGGCTTCAGGCCACCATAGGCCAGCTCCTGGATCCGATAGGCCAGCCGGCTCTCGAGGTAGCGTCGGTTGAACGGCGGCGGCTCGCTGTCGAACAGGTCGCGCCACTGCGCCTTCAGTTCCAGCGTCGTGGCGGTCTTCAGCGCAGCCAGGCGGGCGGGAATGGGATCGTGGGTCGTCATGCGGTTCTCCGGTCAGTTGGAGTTGCATGACGGCATCGGTCGGCCGGAGAGTGTAGGCGAGTTTCTCCAGTCTCGTCAGAAGGTTCACCGCGCTCCCGCAGCCGCAATCGGACCAGCCCGAGCGCCAGCAGTCTACACAGTTCGGCGCGTCGCTCGGCGGGGGTCATCTGGTCGGGCGGCAGCGGGTTCGAGCCCAGCCGCGGATATGTCGGCGCGTTTCTCATGGGAGAAACGCTACCCGCACGCACCCCGAAAACAATTACTTTCAGATGCTTAGGGGAGTGCTGCGTAACTCTGCGGTGTTCTTGGGATGCTCTATCCTACCCGATGGACGACGAACAGCTCCTCGAAGAATGACTTCACAAGCTCGTCGACAGATTCCTGCATCGATCCCTTCGGGTGAGAGAATTCCGAGCCCCCGAATCGAAACACCTCGTAGCCGCGGAGGCGAAGGTTTCGATCAGCCGCAACCATTTCGGCGTACAGACCGGGATCGGCGCGCTCACCTTTCGCATAGTGGTGCTTGCCGTCAATCTCGAGGACGATCCTCTGTCGGCCAGGCAAGAGCATCAGAAAGTCCATGCGCTGCCGGAACAGAACGCGTTTGTCCGCGAGACGCCTCGCGATCTCTGGATCGTAGTGCAGGTAAACCTGCGGGATGAGCGCCGGCAGCTGGTCTCCAAGTCGCTCAGCGAAATTGCGGAAGTACGCCTTGAAGAATTCCTGCTCAGGACCGTCGTCAAGCGAAGCAAGTAGACGCCGCCCGAGGCTGGTGCGTGCCTCAGCGAGGTCGGCGAGCCCCTTTTGCTCCATCCACCAACGGACCAGGTCGAGCCATGACAACCCATTGCCGATGGGGCGCTCGTAAATGAGGCAGCTGTCGGCATGCTCGAGCACGACGACTTCGTTGTCGATCGCATCCGAGAACCCGAGCCTCGGCTTTGGTCCGTTGGAAGCGAAGATCAGGTTCTTCGGCCGCCCGTCGACGCCGCGGCGAACGGGGCGTACCGAGAATGTTGCGCGGCCCGAGACCTCTCCTGTCTGAGCAACCTCGTAACCATCGAGCTGCAGGATGCGGGTCAAGTCCGCTGCCAGCGCAGCCTGGTCGTCGGCATCACGAAACCGGGGATCCAGAACGGTCTCGATCAGCTGCGCGAACCTCCTCGAAGGACATGTTATGGCCCCGATGAATTCGAAGACCTCCTTCGCGTTCCACAACGAGGCCGCGCCAGTCGCGTGTTGTCTGAGCTCTTCGATCTTGGTGGGGCCGTCGAAGAAGTCCGCAGGCGAACTCAGATCGAATAGCTCCTCGATCACGTCCGGACGAATGCCTTGTCCATGGATCCCGGCACCAAGGCGATCGGCCACCCGGTCGCGAGTGATCGCGGAGATCTCCGTTTGGTCCTTGTCCTGCAGGAGGTACACCCGGTCCTGTAGGCCAATATCGCGCCGTTCTCGTGCAAACTCGAGGACCAGAGCCAGCGCCTTTGTTGGCGGAAGGCTTGCAAGGGTATTCTGTGCAACCGTCTTCTTGCTGGTCCCTTCTGCAAGTGGGATGTCGCGTCTGGAGAAGAATGCCTCGATATCGACGGCCCTCATGGCATCCCGAAAGCAGCAGCCCGCCAGCTCGAACAGATCATCCAACTCTCCGTCACCTGCCACAGCTATAACTCCCGCGCGAACCAACGGATGCGGCCGACGATGTGGATCTCGTCGGCCGTTCTTTCGTATTCGGGGTAGTGCTTGTTGTCGGAGATGACGCGCACTGCGGGCGGGTCGCTGTTCGGGATGTGCTCGAGCCGCTTGGCGACCAGCCCCATCCCGTCGTCCAGAACGAAGATCCCGGGCGGGTTGGGCGCGCGGCGGGTCATGTCGACCAGCACCGCGTCGCCGCTGAGCAGTGTCGGGGCCATGCTGTCACCCTCCACATGCATGATGCGCAGCTGCGACGGGCTGGCCTTGAGGCTGTTCCGGATCCAGGAGCGCCGGAAGTGGTAGACGCGACCGGGCGTGTCGCCGTCCTCGGTCACGACCGCTCCGCCGCCCATTGCCGGGCGCGGGTTGGCGTGGGCGATGGCCACGAAGGCGTCGTCAGGATTGTCCAAGAAGGGGGGCTTCCCCTCCACCTCGCCAATGCCGTGGATCAGCCAGTCGCGATCGACCTTCAGCACGCGGGCGACCTCTGCCAGCCGGTCTATGCCGGGGCGGGCTGAACGGCCACGGAGGATGTCGTAGACGAAGGAACGGTTCACGCCGGCCATCTCGGCGACGTGGGCAGGACTGATGCCGAGCTGATTGGCCCGGGCTCTGAGGCGGTCGGAAAGCGTGTGGTGCTCGGTCATGTCATCCCCACCCATCTGTGGATGAAATAGGATAAAATCGGATTGATCGAAGCCCGTCAAGCGAATAAGAACATAAGGTAAACATCTTACACGGGAATCGGCGCGGAGGGCAGTGAATGCACATCGATAAATCGTACTTCACGCTCCCCGAGATCCTCGAGCGGTGGCAAATCACGGAAGCGGACCTGATCTACCTTGCCGAGAACGACAAGCTGCGTCTGTCGGTGCGCGTGTTCGGCGTGCCCATGGAGTTCGGTGACATCGAGGAGGACGAGCGAGGCGAGCCGTACAAGGTGCCGTGGGAGCAAAGCTACCACAGCGGCCTGCTCGATCTCCACGCCCGCGATGTGTTCCAACTTTTCCGGTGTGGCGAGGTCCATCTCGAGAGCTTCCGGACGCCGAAGGCCGACTACGCGACGACCTGGGGCGATGCGAAGCCCGTCCTCGTCATGATCGGCGACCTCCTTCTAAGGCGAGATGAACGCGACCGTTTCGAGATCGAGACCGGGTTCTCGCCGGGCGGACAGCCGATGGAGGAGGCGACCTTCATCCACTCGGTCGATTACTTTGAAGTCCGCTGCAACGGATGCCGGTTCAAGCTGGGCCCGATCCAGGCGGAAGTCGTGCGCGCGCTGCACGAGGCGGCGCAGGCCGGGGCGCCCTGGCAGAACGGCAAGGCGATCCTGTCGCGCGCGGGCTCGAAAAGCCTGCGCATGGCCGACGTCTTCAAGTCGCAGAAGGACTGGCGGCATCTGATCCGCTCCGACCGGCGTGGCGGCTACCGTCTGAATCTCGACTGACCTATCCCCTGCCGCTCGGCCTCTGTGGGACCGGGAGGGGGATGAGTGAGGGATGGTGGGGGATGACGGCGCCCCGCCAGCGGCCAAACACCAGTCCTGAAAGGGCTGACTGATCCCCCTCCGCATCCCCCGCCGATCCTGACGACATCCCACTGCGGAATTTCGCATGTTCTCCTCGACAACGAGAGGAGACACCGATGCTGCAGAGGCATTGCCTGAACCAGAAGGAGCTGGCCCGGCGCTGGGGGATCTCCCACCGGACGCTGGAACGCTGGCGATACAGCGGCCAGGGACCGGCCTTCCTCAAGCTCGGTGGGCGCGTGCTCTACCGGCTCGCCGACGTCGAAGCCTTCGAGCAGAGCCAGCTTCAGCGTGCGCTGAAGATCAGCGACGCCGTCGCGCGCGCCGGCCACGCGCCCCGCCGTCTGACCGCGGACCCCGCGCGGGCCGCACGGGTATGCTGATGGTCGCCGCGATCCCTTTCGGCGCCCGCGTGGCAATGCCGAAGCTCACCGACGTCGAGCTCTACGCCTGGATCGCGCAGGCCGAAGCTGGCGCCAGGATCGAGTACCACTGCGGCTTTCTCGGGATCGATGTCACGCCGGTGATTTCGACCTTACCCGAGCCCGAACGCCGTCAGCTTGCCGATCTCGGTCAGGCCGCGTTGGGCGCCTTCGAGAAGGGCCTCGTCCACCTCATGCAGGAGCGCGTGGGCCCCGACCGCTTTGCCTACATCGCCGTCGCCCGGCCCAGACCGAAGGCCGCCGCTACCTCGCTCTCGGCGCTGCTCCTCGAAGAGCGGGCCGCGTGATGGCCCTGCCATTCCCTTCTAACGGAGACCCCACCATGCCGCACCCCGACAACGCCCCTCAATTCGACGACCTCGAAGGTCTCGCCATAGGCGACATCGCGGCGTTGCCGCCCGAGATGCTGCTGGACCTGCAGACGACGGCGCTCGCCGAGACCGCCCGCGTGAAGCGGCTGCGGGACCGGCTCGAGGCCGGCATCGCACAGCGCTACGCGGCCGCCGTCGCGGCCGAGCGGGCCGCGCAGGGCAAGACCAGCGGCACCGTGCGGGTCGAGGACGACGGCGTCGTGATCGTCGCGGACCTGCCCAAGAAAGTCTCCTGGGATCAGGACCGGCTCGCCGCGATGGCGGAGCGGATCCGCGCCGCGGGCGACGACCCGACCGAGTATCTCGAGATCGCCTACCGCGTGCCTGAGCGGCGCTTCGGCGCCTGGCCCGCGGCGATGCGAGAGGGCTTCGCGAACGCGCGCAGCGAGACCACCGGCAAACCCGTCTTCCGGCTCGAGGCTCGAGACCGGTGACGCGCGGCGGCGGGACGCCCGGTCGGCAACGCCGGGCAGGTTCCCCTTCGGCACCCGGTCACCCCCGCCGCCGCGCCCCCTGAACGCAAACCCCGGAGAACCCCATGGCCTTCCGCATCATCACCGCCGACGAACGGCTCTCGGCCGCCGAGAACAAGACCTCGCTCGCCATCTTCGGCCCGCCCGGCGTCGGCAAGACGACGCTCCTGAAGACGCTGCCCGCCGAGGACACCGTCTGTCTCGACCTCGAGGCCGGCATGAAATCGGTGCAGGACTGGCGCGGGGACTCGATCCCGGTGCGCAGCTTCACCGATTTCCGCGACCTCGCCGTGCTGATCGGCGGGCACGACCCGGCGCAGCATCCGAAGTCCTGGTATGGCGCCGAGTATCACGCCTGGCTGCAGCAGCAGTATCTCGGCACCGGCATCGAGGACTTCCTCGCGCGAAAGCGGATCGTCTTCGTCGACTCGATCACCGATCTGACGCGGCAGGCGATGGCCTATGCCCGCCAGCAGCCGGAGGCCTTCTCCGAGCGGACCGGCAAACCGGATGTCCGCGGCGCCTACGGGCTGCTCGGCCGCGAGGTGATCCAGGCGCTGAAGCACCTGCAACATGCCCGCGGCAAGACGGTGATCTTCGTCGGCGTGCTCGAGAAGGTGACCGACGAGTTCGGTGCGACGACCTGGCAGCCGCAGATGGAGGGCACGAAGGCCGGGCGCGAGTTGCCGGGCATCGTCGACCAGGTGGTCTCGATGCAGCTCTTCGGCCGTGACGCCAAGGGCGACTGGACCCTCGACGAGACCTCCGCCGAGCGCCGCCTCGTCTGCCGCTCCGGCAACCCCTGGGGCCTTCCCGCCAAGGACCGCTCCGGCCGCCTCGATACGACCGAGCCGCCCGATCTCGGCGCGCTGATCGCGAAGATCGACGGCCGCGCGCCCGCCCATTCCGCCAGCCCTTCCTGATCCAGACGCAAAGGACAGATCCATGAGCTACGATCTCAACGACGCCCAGCCGCAGATGGCCCCCATCGGCGAGCTGATCCCCGACGGCACCTTCGCCAAGGTCCGCCTGACCGTGCGCCCCGGCGGCGTCGACGGCGCCACGCAGATGGACGCTAAGCTCCTGAAAGCCTCGCAGTCGAGCGACGCGAAGATGCTGGACTGCGAGTTCACCATCCTCGAGGGCCCGCATGCCCGGCGGAAGTTCTGGCAGAGTTTCACGGTGGCGGGCGGCAAGGTCGACGAGAAGGGCCAGTCGATCGGCTGGAAGATCTCGAAGTCCACCTTTCGGGCGATGGTCGACAGCGCTCTCGGGCTCGATCCCATGGATGAGAGCCCCGACGCCAAGGCCAAGCGCGTGCTGCCCGGGCTCAAGCATCTCGACGGCATCGTCTTCGCCGCGCGGATCATGGTGGAGCCCGCCTCGAACCCGCAATACCGCGACCAGAACCGGATCGCGAACGTCGTTCTGCCCGACGAGCCGCAGCACGCACCGATCATGCGCGGCGAAGCCGTTCCCCCGGAGCCCGTCAACGCCCCGCCGCGCAAGGCCGCGAGCGCGCCAGCGCCGGGCTGGCAGGCGCCCACGCCGGCATGGGGGGCGCAACCGCAAGCCCCGGCGGCGGCGGCTCCGGCATGGGGCGCGCAGCCGCCCACGCCGCAGCAGCCCCCGCAGCAACCGCCCGCCCAGCAGCCGCCGGCGACCCCGCCTGCCGCGCCGAGCGGAGCGCCGGCGACCGGTATGCCCGCCTGGCTCAATGGCTGAGGCGCGGTCGGCAGTTTCGCGGCGGAGGCCAAACCGGCCTTCGCCGCAGCCCGAGGCCCGGTGCGATCCTGCCGGGCCGACGACCCCGGATGAATGGCAGGCGCATGTGACGCGCGAGGCCGCGCTGGAGATCGGACGATGGCTCGAGGCCCGAGGAAGACTGCACGCCCCCATCGCAAGCCTCGGCCTCGGCGACCTCGAAGCCATGGCCAGCAACGCGATCTCGCGCTGGATCGTGCTGCAGTCCGAAAAGCTCCAGAAGGCGGGTTGGCCGCCCGACGACCCGATCGCGACCTTCTTGCTCGGGTAGCGATCTGCGCCGTCTGCGCCCGCGAGGCGCGCGGCTTCGGCTACTGCCACGGCCTCCGCTGGGATCGCCACCCTTACCACCGCTTCTGCTCGCGCCGCTGTCAGGACGTGGGCAGCGCCATCGCCCAAAGGAATAACGGCATGATCGACAAGACCGCGCGCGAGGCCCGTGCGATCCGCGACGCGCGGACGCTCTTCGCCGAAGCGCTCACCGACCTCGGGCTTATGGAGCCCTTCTTCCACCGCAGCGCCGAGGACATCGACCGCCTGATCGAGGCGGCGGTCACCGGCTACATCGACAGCATGCAGGAGCAGGCCGCGCGCAAGGAGCGCACCGGCACGGTCCTCGACGACCCGATCCCATTTTAGGAGCGCGGCGATGATCGACCTGAACGACGACACCCCGTCCTGCAGCTGGAAGCACCTGCTCGAAGCTGCCACCGAGAACGCCGTCACCGATTTCGAGATCGAGTTCTGCGACAGCCTCCGCGAGAAGCTCGCGCGGTTCGGCGACAGCACCCGGCTGACGGACGCGCAGTTCCACAAGCTGACCTGCATCGCGCAGGCCGGCGGGTTCTGGGAGCGCGAGCGATGATCGACCTGAACCATGGCTCGGGCTGCCTCTACGGCGCCGACGCGCCGCGCCCGCCCATTGCGGAAGCCGTGTCCACGGCCATCGACACGGCGCTGTCCGCGCGCAACCGCGCAGAGCGTCCGCGCACCTATGTCAGCTCCTCGGGTCTCGGCCGCGACTGCCTGCGCCAGATCCAGTACGACTTCCTCGCGGTGCCCAAGGACGAAGGCCAGGAGTTCGCACCACGCACGCTGCGCATCTTCGAGGCGGGCCACCGGGCCGAGGACATCGTCGCGGGCTGGTTCCGGATCGCCGGGTTCGACCTGCGCACCGAGCGTCCGGACGGCCGCCAGTTCGGCTTTGAAGCCCTCGGCGGGCGCTTCAAGGGCCATATCGACGGCTGCTTCGTCTCAGGCCCGGTCGCGATGGACTATCCCGCGCTCTGGGAGAACAAGGCGCTCGGCGCGGCCAGCTGGAAGGATGTGGTCAAGCGCGGCGTCAGCCTCGCGCGCCCCGTCTACGCCGCCCAGATCGCGCTCTATCAGGCTTACATGGAGCTGCCGGCCCCGGCGCTCTTCACCGCGCTGAACCGCGACACGATGGAGCTGCACGCCGAGCTCGTGCCCTTCGACGCGCATCTCGCGCAGGAAATGTCGGACCGCGCCGTTGCCGTGGTGCGAGCCTCCGAGGCGGGAGAATGGCTGCCGCGCGCGGCGGCCGAGGCCACCGCAGTCCTCTGCCGCGGCGGCATGGCGGCCGGCAAGTGGCATGCCCCCTGCGCCTGGGCGAAACGGTGCTGGGGAGAGCGGCGATGATCCCCGACGCCTATGAGCTCAAGCGGATCGTGCGCGCGCATCGCGAGCGGTTCTGGTGCTCCGACCTTCTCGGAGCGGCGGAGTTCGCGCCGATCTATTTCTTCGACGATCAGGCCGCCTTCGATGGCGACAGCGTCGACCGCGCGATGACCCGGGTTTTTACCGGCCCGCTTCGGCTGCCGCACCCGTCCGTGATCTTCGAGGTGCGCGAGCAGCGCGCGTCTCCCTCGGGCCTGATCGTCTGCGCCCGCGCCGACGGCGACATCGTCGAGGCCACGTTCCTCATGCGCAAGCGGGCGCCGCGCGGCTGGACGGATTGCCTGGTGCGGGTCTGGATGCATCCGGACGGCAAGGCGGAGATCGAGGGCAACCCGGCCGAGCTGAGCGACGAGACGGTCCGCGGTCACGGCGAAGTCGCCGCCGGCATCGTCTGGCGCGCGCTGACCATCCTCGGCGCGTCCCCGGACATCCGCGACCGCAAGGTGTCGCTTGCGAAACGGTCCCGCCTGTCCCGTGAGGGCGTACGCGGTTGGGTCTGGCGTCAGGTCGCCATCGATCCGGCTCGCCTTCAGGCAGCGACACCGCCGCAGGGCGGCAGTCACGCCAGCCCGCGCTGGCATATCCGACGCGGTCACTGGCGGCAGCTCGCCGACGGGCGCCGGGTCTTCGTCCGCCAGTGCGAGGTGGGCGATCCAACCCGCGGTGGGATCGTCAAGGATTACGCAGTGGAGATGCCCCAGCCATGACCGAGTTCACCCCATCCGCCACCCAGGCCGCCGCGATCCGCGAGATCAAGGAGTGGTTCGAGACCCGAACCGAGCAGCAGCAGGTATTCCGCCTCTTCGGCTATGCCGGGTCGGGCAAGAGCACCGTCCTGAAGTTCGCGCTCGACGAGCTCGGCCTCTCGCCCCACCGCAGCGCGCGGGACGGCCGATGCGTGCCCGGCGTGGTCACCGCCACCTTCACCGGCAAGGCCGCGCTGGTGCTGACCCGCAAGGGCACGCCCGCGCGCACCATTCACAGCCTGATCTACTCGGTGATCGAGTCGACCGAGGAGGAGATCGAGGAGGCCGCCCGAAAGATCGCGCTGGCCGAACGCGACGCCCTCCGTCTCACCGGGTTCGCGCGCACCACGGCCGATGCCGCGATCGAGGCGATGCGCCAGGGGCTCTCGGCGATGAAGCACCCGCGCTTCGCCCTGAACCCGCAGAGCGACGCGGCCGACGCCCGGCTGATCGTGCTCGACGAGGTGTCGATGGTCGGCGAGGAAATGGCGCGCGACCTGATGAGCTTCGGCAAGCCGATCCTCGTCCTCGGAGATCCGGGCCAGTTGCCGCCGATCCGGGGCGAAGGCGCCTTCACTCGCGACGAGCCGGACGTGATGCTGACCGAGATCCACCGCCAGGCGGCCGAGAGCGCGATCATCCGCCTCGCCACCATGGCGCGCGAAGGCCGGCCCATCGGCTTCGGCGTCTACGACGATCATGTCGCGAAGCTCCGCAAGGGCGACATCACGCCGGAACAGGCGCTGCGCGGCGGCCAGCTGATCTGCGGGCTGAACGCCACGCGGCTGCAGATCAACAACGCCATGCGCGCGGCCGCCGGTCTCGGCGGGACCTGGCTACCCACGGGGCCGGCCGAGAAGATCATCTGTCTCAAGAACCAGAACGATCTGGGGCTGATCAACGGCATGTTCGTGACGCTCGAGGACATCGTCGACGAGGGCAGCCTCTACTTCTCCGCAGTCGTCCACGACGAGGACGGGCGCCACATCGGCGAGCTCTATGAGGACGGGCGTCCGGGCCGGCTGCGCATCTACAAGGGGCATTTCGAGGACCACGTCGCCTATGATGACAAGCGCCATGACCGCGACTACAAGGAGAAGCGCCTGCTGACCGAGGCGACCTTCGGCTGGGCGATCACCGCGCACAAGGCGCAGGGGTCGCAGTGGGAGAACGTGATCGTCTGGGACGACGGGCTGGGTCGCACGGAGACCGACCGGCGCCGCTGGCTCTACACCGCGATCACCCGGGCCGAGCGCGGGCTCGTCCTCCTGGCCTGAGGGGCGCGATGATCGACCTCAATGACATCGCGGTCCCGAAGACCCGGCACGATCTGGCTGCGGTGAAGGAGCGGCTCGCCTGCACGGCCGCCGACTGGTTGCCGGGGCTGTTCCCCGAGGCCCGGCTGGCGCGCGACCTTCGTTCCTTGCGATGCGCGGACCTCTCAGGGCGCTCGCCGCGCAAGGAGGGCTCCTGCACCATCCATCTCGACGGGCCCTATGCCGGCTGGGGCTTCGACTACGCCACCGGCGAGCGGGCCGGTCCCATCGACCTGATCGCGCAGGCGACAGGGCTCTGCGACGGCGCGCTCTTCGACGAGGCGGCGCGGTTGGCGGGGATAGACCATCCCGCGCCGCGGTCAGCGCCGTCGTCGACCATGCGCGCACGCCCGGACCATTCGGCCGAGATCGCGCGTCTTGTCGGCGGGGCGGTACCGCTCGCGGGCACGCCAGGCGAAACCTACCTGCGCGGTCGCGGGCTGTCGGATCCCGGCTCGCCCGACCTGCTGTTCCACCCCGATCTTCCGGACTTCGACAGTTGCCGCGGCTGGCCCGGCCTGATCGCGATCCTGCGGCTGCCGGACGGGGAGCGCGCGCCAGGTATCCATCGCACGTTCCTGCTCGACGACGGCAGCGCCAAGGCGCCCCCGGGCAAGAAGATGCTCGGCAGCGTGAAGGATGCCGTGGTCCGGCTCTTCCCGATGTCCGAGGACGGCCACATCGGCATCGCCGAGGGTATCGAGACGGCGCTCGCTGCCCACGCGCTCTTCGGCACACCGGTTTGGGCAGCGCTGTCGGCCGACGGTCTGGCGCGGTTCCAATGGCCCGAGGGCACCCGGCGCGCCACCATCTACGCAGATGCCGGGGACGCCGGCCGCCAGGCGGGAGCGACGCTCTCGGACCGTCTGAACCGCGCCGACATCCCGAACGAGATCGTCGCGCCGCTCCACGGCGACGACTTCAACGACGATCTGCAGCGTGGCGCCCGCGCCGAGGATTACACGCGCGACGCGGACACTACATTGGAGCCGCAGGCCGCGGATCCGGTCGACCCAGAGACGGCTACGCCCATCGTCGCAACCTCCGACGATCCCGCGACCCTGATCGCCGCGGCCGAGGCCCTGACCAATCCGCCCGAGTTCGAAGCCCTGTCCACACTGCTCGGGCGCATCGCGCTGGCAAAGCTCGACCCGCTGCCCGAGCGGCAGGTCATCGCACGGATCAAGTCCGCGACCGGTATTGGCATGTCGGTCCTGACCCAGCAGCTGGCCGAGCTCCGCCGCCGCGTGAACGCCACCGGCGACCCGCACGCGCCGATCCCGAAGCCCGCCTGGTTCAGGCGCCTGCGGCTCGACCTCGCCGGCGCGCCCGAGCGCAACGAGGCCAACGTCATCGTCGCCCTGACCTCCGATCCGGGCTTCGCCGGGGTTCTCGCCTTCGACGAGTTCGGGCAGGAGATCGTGGTGCGCCAGCCGCTGCCGTGGGACGCCGGAATCGCCTCCCTCCCGCGCCCCTGGGAGGACGCCGACGACATCCGCACCGCCGAATGGCTGCAGCTGCGCGGCATCAACGTGGCGCCGGTGGTCGTGAGCCGCGCCGTCGGCGCCGTCGCTCGCGAGCTGCGCATTCATCCTGTCCGCGACTGGCTCGACACCCTGAAATGGGATGGCACGCCCCGGATCGAGACCTGGACAAGCGCCTATCTCGGCGCCGAGCGGACGGCGTTCCATCACACCATCGGCGCGCTCTGGCTGATCTCGGCCGTCGCCCGCATCTATCGCCCCGGCGTGAAGGCCGACCACATGCTGATCCTCGAGGGGCCGCAGGGTGCGCGCAAGTCCACGGCGATCAAGGTGCTGGCCGGCGAGGAATGGTTCACCGACGAGCTGCCGGAACTCGGCTCGAAGGACGCGGCGCTGCACATGCAGGGCGTCTGGATCGTCGAGATCGCCGAGCTCGACGCCATCGGCCGCGCCGAGGTCTCGCGCATCAAGGCGTTCCTGACCCGCACCACCGACCGCTTCCGCCCGCCGTATGGCCGCTACACCGTCGAGGTACCGCGCCAGTGCGTCTTCGCCGGCACCGTGAACCCCGACACCTATCTGCGCGACGAGACCGGCAACCGCCGGTTCTGGCCGCTCCGCTGCGGAACCATCGACATCGCGGCGCTCGCCCGCGACCGGGACCAGCTATGGGCCGAGGCCGTCCACCGCTTCCGCGCCGGCGCGATCTGGTGGATCGACGACCCGGCGCTGCTAGCCGAAGCCCGCGAGGAACAGGACCGCCGCTACCAGTCCGACGCCTGGGACGACCTGATCGAACACTGGCTCACGCACGAGATCCGCACCGTCTCGGACGGCTTCCCCGACTACGGCAGCTCCCGCACCGAGAGCGTGCCGCGCCCCGAGCCGCTGAGGGACGTATCGGTCGGCGAGATCCTCGAGGAGGCCATCGGGCTTGAACCCGCCCGCTGGACCCGCGGCGACCAGATGCGCGTCTCGGCCTACCTTAAGGCGAACGGCTGGGAGCGGTACCGGCGGCGCGACGAGGGCGGGCGCGAGGCGCCGCGGGAGTGGCGGTATCGGCGATGATACATCGCCCAAGATTGTCTTTCTCCAGCTGTTCGGATCAAATGTTGCGGCTGCCAATTTTCGTGCGAGCAATGCCGCTCGTCAGCCATGCGCCTATCGTTTCAGAACAAGCTTTCTGCAGGCGAGGTGTTGCTCGCACCATCTCGTTGCGAATGCTTCGGACACTTCGAACCAGCTCCCATCGTTGCCGGCACCGTGGTTCGCCCCCATACATGAACACTGGCATTCATGACCCGTGGCGTTCAGGCAGGCTGGAGCGCACTTCTCCTGCTCGCGGTACGGCTGAATGATGTACAGTTCACCATATCGCCGCAGCGCTCGCTCAACAAACCCATTGAACCACGCTTTCGGCAGTTCCCAGCATTTATGTTCATCCGACCAATTCGGTTTGCTTCGTCGGCCGTCCTGAAGCCACCGACGATTGTCCTCGCTATAAGGAAGTCGAGCTCGCAGGAGCTGACCCTTTCCTCCTCGTCTCAGCACCACAGGGCTCGTCTTCTGATTCCAGAGTGCCCTGAGGCGTTGATCTGTCTCAAGCTTTCCCATGGTCCTCAAGTCATCCACGCAAAGCCGACATTCAGGCCCGCGGTCGAATGCCTAGAGCCTGTCGGACTTCCTCATAGACGCGGATCGCTTCACCCGCTTCGACGGTGACGGCCAGCCCATAGCGGATCGACTGATCAAGAGCGCCGCCTTGCTCGCGGCAGAATACACGAAGTGCCAAGGTGTTGCCGTCAACGAACGCCACCGCTCGTTCGCCTGAATAGCGAACGTGAAACAAAGATCCACGGGGCACTGCCTTGTCGGACGGCTGGCCCGGCACCCTCTTGACGCCGAAACGTGTCTCGGGGTTTTCGGGGGCGATCTCGAGTTTGGCTCTTCGGTACGCTTGATGGCGGATATTGACCGGGGAGAACCACGCCAAAGAAACCGTAAGCGCTCGTGGCTCACGCACGCGCTCAAGGCTTGGCGGGAGTGGGATGCGGTACAAGGCTGCCTGCTCACCCGCGGGGATCTCGCCGTAGCCGACCATCGTCGCGCGATTTGTTGCACATTCCATGGCCTCCTGCACCGCAGGGCGGCCATAGCCGAGAAGGCGCGCGATGCCGTCCCGCCGAACGACATGCGTGCCTTGCCCTTGTGGTTGCCAGGTCTGATCGAGCAGGTCCCCAATACCTCCCCAACCAGCCCTGTGAACGAGCAGCGCTTTGACAATCACGCCGTAGAAGGACGGATCGACATCTTCCAAGAGATTGCCGTTGTCCGGATCAGAGAGGGCATCGAAGATCCTGTGTGCGGCCCTTGTCGCGAGGGCTGTCGCTGCACTGGTCCCCGAACTGTAGCCTTCGCGCGCAAGATCGCCTCCGGCGTCCGGGCTCGCACAACGCAAGCCGTACAGCCGACCTGGTGGAACAGGTCGCAGACTCACGCCGTTGCCACCATTCGATACGACGCGTGCGAGCTCGCGCCCTCCGGGCATGAATAGGTCCGGCTTGACCACCTTTCGATGCCCCAGGCCAAGCGCCGACGTAATGTTTGGGCCAGGCTCAGTCGCGAATGGGGAGAAGACCGCAGCGCCATTCGCAGGAGGAGCGCCGTCCTCATGCCACGCGCCAACGGTGATGGCATTGAGCGCCTCCGCGGGAGACAAGAGAGTTCTTGTCGCCTGTTGCTCCGCGAGCGCTCGAAGAATGGCCGCTTCTCGAGCCTCGGCCGACGCGTTCTCGAATTCGATCAGTCCCGCGAAGTCCCGAACGGTGAGTGGCTCCGTCACATTTCCAGCGCTCACCATGAACAGAATGCCGAACCTCTCCGATAGGTAGTCGAGAAGCCTGCCCCATGGGCTCATGGGGCCAGAGAATGGGCGATTCCGATCACCGAGTGACAGATTGACGATGAAGACGCTGGGCGCAGTTGCTGCGCCCTCTGCGTCGCCTTCCTTCATTCGAAGTACGGCTCGGTACACCAGGTCGAGGAGGAGACGGTCACGCAGAGGGCGTTCATTGCCTCCGCCGCCAGGCGCGTACAGGACAGGCCGAAAGTAGATCGGCCGTGGCAGCGGTTCCTCGTTAAGATGGCGATCACCATGCAGGATCAGAGATGCCATCTCTGTTCCATGCTTGCGCTCCGCCACGATGCTCAGAGCGTCAAAATCGTCCGGGTCGTCCAGCAACAGCCGCCGTGCCAAGAGAGCATGGTTCTGAACGGGCATCGCATCAAGGATTGCCGCAATCGGAGGAAGCTGTGGATCGGGATTGGTCGGCGGCGCGGGAAGTGCCTCATCCAGTGCGTCGACCGCAACGGGAAACTCGACCGTCGATTGCGGTCGGACCATCATCACGTCGTCGCAGATCGCGAGGTTGACCTCCTCTCTGTCGATCAAGCGGCGGACTTCGGTAGCGGGTAAATCAACGAGGCGACCGATGTATCCGATAGCTCCGATCTCTGACTGATCGACGATTATCCCTTCGGCCTCGGCAACCGCCCGCTCAAAACTCGCCTTCGCGGCTCTTCGCTTGGCGTCGGTTGCCGCGTACCACAGCTCTATCTCGACCCGGACAACAGCGTCGTCACCCTGTGCGGCTAGCTCTTCCTCAAGGTACTGTATTGTCTCGCTAGGTATGCGGTCTTCGGGACCCCAAGCACGCAGAGCATGTAGGTGTTCGAAAACTTCGAACCATGGCGCGAAACCACGTGGTGCGGCTTGCCCGTTTTCGAAGAGCCGCCAGAGCGAGAGCAAGTGCCGCAGCGCCTGCACATCAGGCATTGCCAGGTAGAGACGGCCTGCGATTGGCTTATCGTCTCGGATTCCTGGGGCGCGGCCTTGGCGTGTCTCGCGCACCCCAAAGTCGTCATCCGGATCAAGAATAAGTTCTTCGTCGGCTAGAAATTCAAGCCCATCGATCCGGGCGACGGCAGCGCCGAAATCACCGATCGAACCTGCTACCTCAACCCGGCTTATTCGTCCAATTCGGCCGGAAAAGTTGCGTGCGCCTGAAAGCGCTGTAGTTTCAAGCTGCTAGACCAGA
>NZ_WJPO01000039.1 GCF_009649175.1 Rhodovulum strictum
CCCGTTTTGCATGCTCACTTGCAGACGCGCGCCGTCACCTCTGGGCGGTGTTTTCCTTTGTCCCCAATGCCTTGGGTGCTCTTTTCCCTTTTCGACGTCCGTGCAAAAGGTAAGACCCCCCTACACCAGCGTCGCGGCTGGAATGGGGGAGGTTCTCCTTGTGCCGCTTCGGCCATCTGAAGGGCCGGTTGCGCAGGCGGCAAGTCACGGCGCATTGGCGCGACACCGCGGAATGCACGCTTGGCACCGCGCGCCTGAACCGCAGCGTCGATCGCCATTTCGCCATTTCGCCATTTCGCCATGTCGCCAGTGGCGCAACCGCGCGAGCGTCGTCCGAATGCATGCTCCCGCGCGACCGATGCGCGATTCCTCCCCCGTTTTGCATGCTTGCTTGCAAACATGCGCCGTCGTCGCTGGGCGGTTTTTTCATTTATCCACAGTGCCTTGGGTGTTTCTTTCCCTTTCCGGCGTCCGTGCAAAAGCAGCCGCCCTGCTACACGTGCCCGGCACGCTTGCCCAACCAGAAACCGACCACTATCAAACCCAAGGACTCTCGTTACGAACGATGGACGACCGGGGGGCAGGTCACAGGTCTTTCGTGGCCGGTCCCGACCAAGGAGCCCTGATGAAAAACAGCGCCAGCTGGCGCTGTTTTGGCAGCGTCGCGTTCGATTCTCGGCTGCGAGATACCAGTAAAAACCCGTGCAACAGAGGGTTGCGTAGGGTGTATCCCAGCCGAAGAAGCGGCATGGCCACACCCGGACTCTTGCGTAATGGACCAGATGCCGTCTGTCGTCGTCCCCATCGCGGGGGTGTGGATTGAAGCGTTGTCGGGCGGCGGATCGACTTTCCCGCGCCCGGTCGCCTCTCTCGCTGGGGCGTGTGTCGCACCTGCACCCGCCCAAGTTTCCCCCTTGACGCCTCTCCGCGCCTCGCATACCTAGCGCCTCGCTCCTGGCGGAGTAGCTCAGTTGGTTAGAGCAGAGGAATCATAATCCTTGTGTCGGGGGTTCGAGTCCCTCCTCCGCTACCATCATTGCAGTGTTCGGTAGTTCACCGGGCTTGCGGCGAGGCAGGTTGAGAAGCTCTGCCAGCGCGCCGTTGACGGTTAGATCAAATTTTCCACGCTCGTCGCGCGGCATCACTTCGATGCTTGTGACAAGCGAGCGGATGGCATTGACCGCGTCCTGGCGATCATCCTCGCTAGAGTGCAGCGCCTCCTGCAAGTCGGCGATTCTGCGGCGGTAGACGTCAATCGAAGCCGGATGCAGCTCCACGACGTTGTCGGCATCCGAGATTGCAGCCAGATCGGTGGCAAGGCGCGCTTTTTCCGCCTCCATCTCGATCAGCCGTGTCTTCATGCCTGCCGTTGCAGCACCGTCGGCTATGGAGTCGATGATATTTGAGATTTGCCTATCGAGAATGCCAAGCCGTTTGTCGATCTGGTGCCGGTCCCGTCGTATCTTGGCGTTCAGGCGCTTCCTCTCGGCATGATACTCTGCAAGAAACTCCGCAACTGCATCGGGTGCAAGCAGCCGTTGCTTGATGCCTTCAAGCACGCGGCGTTCAAGATCGGGCACACGGACGGTTCGATTGTTCGTGCAGGTTCCGCGTTCCCGATGCGCCGTACAGGCGAGCTGATCCTGGGACTTGATGGTGTAGGTCGCGCCGCAACATCCACACCGTACCAGACCGGAGAACATATGCTTCGGCCTTCTGCGCTTGTGCAGTCGGGTTCCACCGTAGAGTTTCTTGCGTGCCTGGACGGCGTTCCATAGCTCATCGCTGACGATGCGCAGGTGAGGCGCTTCCACCACCTGCCACTGTTCGGATGGGTTCGGACGGGCGATTCGCTTGCCGGTCTCCGGGTCCTTGATCATCTGAACGCGATTGAAGACGAGGAGCCCGATATAGGCCTCGTTGTAGAGGATGCCGCTTCGACGCTTGAGATTGCCGTTTATCGTGGAAGCTCCCCATTCCCGGCTGAACGGTGAGGGAATGCCGTCGCGGTTCAGGCCAGCGGCGATGATTCGGGCGGAACGTCCCGACGCAAATTCCTGGTAAATGCGGAGCACGACGTTGGCCTGCTCCTCATCGACTTCACGGAGACCTCGGATCGGTTCTCCTCGCTCGTCGAGCTTCTTGACCACACGATATCCGTAAGACAGGCCTCCGGCGGAGTATCCGTTGATGACGCGGCCGGACTGCCCGCGCCTGATCTTGGCAGCCAGGTCACGCAGGAAAAGAGCGTTCATGGTGCCCTTCAGGCCGACATGCAATTCGTCCACCGTTCCCTCCGACAGGGTAACGATGCGAACGCCAGCGAAGCGAAGCCGTTTGAACAGTGCCGCGATGTCCTCTTGGTCACGGGACAGCCTGTCGAGGGCTTCGGCCAACACCACGTCGAAGCGCGCCTCCTGAGCATCCGCGAGAAGTTTCTTTATCCCCGGTCGAAGGACTATGCTGGCGCCAGAGATTGCGGCGTCAGTATAGTTTTCCACAATCTGCCAGCCTTCACGCTCCGCATGCTCTTGGCACAGTCGCATTTGATCCTCTATCGAGGCCTCCCGCTGATTGTCCGAGGAATAGCGGGCGTAAAGCGCAGCGCGGGC
Organism: Rhodovulum strictum; assembly: GCF_009649175.1. GTDB lineage: Bacteria > Pseudomonadota > Alphaproteobacteria > Rhodobacterales > Rhodobacteraceae > Rhodovulum > Rhodovulum strictum. Next base: position 2,613 of record NZ_WJPO01000039.1, read on the forward strand.
CATGGCAGTTCCTTTCGGTCAGTCGTTGATGGCATCCTCCGGCGCCGGCGGCACATTCGGCGCACGATCCAGAAGTCTCGTCAGATCGCCGTGCTTTGCCGTGCCGGCACGCGCTTTCAGGAAATCGTCAGCCGTCTCTACGGCTCCGATCTTCTGCGCGACCGCCGAAACGATCCACTGATTGAGCGACACGCCGTCCTCTTGTGCCATACGCGCCGCCGTCTCCTTGAGCGACTGCGGCAGTTGCAACGGGTATTTGTAGCGTTGGGTCTGTGTCATGTGTTCAGTCTCCTGACGATCTCTCCCGGTGTTGCGACGGTCACGCCGAGCTTGAGGGCCGGGCGGAAATCCCTGACGTTATGCGTCACGATGGCCTCGGCTTCTCCGTTGAGGGCAGCCTCAAGCACCATCTCATCCGCGGCATCGGCCAGCATGGGCCGCGTCCGAAAAGAAATATCGACGCCCGCGGACACGGCGGCAAGCGAGCTCATGACCGCCGCGATATCCTCGAGGCTGTGGCCGGTCGCCTTCCGGGTTTCCTCCCGGCTCAGAACCGCCTCATATTCCAGAAAAAGCGCCGTGGAACAGAGCGGCGTGACCACTCCCCGGTCAACCAACCGCAACAGCAGATTGCTTGCCCCGTTGCGGCTGCGGAACGCCGCCACGATCACGTTGGTGTCCAGAACCAGCCTCATGGCAAGTAATATATTGACATCTTATGAGATGTCAATCTTTAGCGCATCACATTCGGTCATGCGAAGCATATCCGATCGGCACGTGCTGTGGGGTCATCCGTCATCCGTGTCGGCGCGAGTATTGTCATTGGCCGCGCGCATGGCTTGCTCGTGGTCCTCGCGCGCGACCCGCCTGCCGATTAGCCGGGCGATGGTCAGCACCACCTTGTCCACCCGTTCGGACGCACCGGCATGGTCTCCTGTGATCGTGCGATCCGGCACATGAATGTCGTTTGCCGGCCTCTCTCGGTCGGGTTGCCGCTTGTCATCGGCCATCACCCTCACTCTCCCTCTTTCCGCCATCCGACCGGGTCGGCGACCCAGCGGTCGATCTCGGATTCGCGCCAGCCCGCACCGTGGATGGAGATGCGGAGTTGGGCCGGGAAGGTGCCGTCGGCGATCTTGCGGTAGAGGGTGGAGCGGGACAGGCCGGTTCGGGCGAGGACGGTGCGCAGGCGGAGGATGCGGTCGGGGGCGGGCATGGGTCTGCTGGCTCCTGCTGATGCGGTTTGGGGCGTTGTGGTCCAGACAGGCGCGGCCTGGATCGGTGCGCAACATCGATCGGGGCGGCGTAGGGCCAGCGCGTGCCAAGGACGGCAGATCGGACGGGTGTCAGATCCCCAGGCCGCGGCCGCGGCCGAGCTCGAGGCCGTGGGTGAAGGCGAGCGCTTCGCCGAGTCGCCGCTCGGTCTCCATCCGGATGCCGAGCTCGGCCTTGCGATTGGCGAGGAGGGATTCGAGCTGCGGATCGCGCCCGAGGCTGCGGGCCATGTCGGTCATGGCCTTGCGGGATGCGTGGTAGCCCGTGTAGTCGCCTGCCAGGTATTGCTCGCCGCTCCGGCGCTCGAGCTGCTGCCAGCGGTCGACGAAGCGGTCGGCGCGGGCGTGGGGGTCGGTGCGGAGGTCGGTCTCCAACTCCAGGGCGCGGATCGCGCGGCGGGGCCGGCCCGCGGCGGCCTCGCGGGCGAGGTCCGGGTCCGTCACATAGGCGGCTTCCGCATCGCGCCAGGCATCGGGGCGCAGGGCCTCGAAGGCGTCGCGGGTGTGGTTCAGATGGCGGACCTGCGCGGGGCTGGCCCGGCCGCCCTGGGCCTGCGCCTCGAAGACCGCGTGGACGGCCCCGGCATGGCGGATCAGCGCGCGGGTGCGGGCCGGCCGCAGCGCGGCCTCGCGCGCCTCGGCCAGGTCGTCCGGCAGCGGGCGCGGGTCGGGGGGCTCCGCCGCGTGATGGCCGAAGTCGATGCCCCGGTGCGCGGCGAAGTCCTCGGCCGGATCCGCCCCGGCATGGTCGAGCGCCATGTCCTTGGCCCGCTCTCGCCCGAGGATGCGGGCCAGCCGCTCAGGGCTCGCGAAGTCGTCGCGGCCATAGTGCAGCTCCACCCCGTCGCGGTGCCGGGTGAGGGCCACGTAGCTGGCATGGGCGTCGAGCCCGGGCGTCGCCAGCACATGGGCGCGGTCGACCGTCATGCCCTGCGCCTTGTGGATCGTCGCCGCGTAGCCGTGGTCGATCCGGTCGTAGTCCTTCAGGTCGAAGCGGATCGCGCGGCCGTCATCGGTGCGCACGGTCATCGCCTGGCGGTCGAGCTGTGCGACGGTTCCCAGCGTGCCGTTCTTCACGCCGAGGCCGCGGTCGTTCTGCAGGAACATGACGCGGTCGCCGGGGGCGAAGCTGCGCTCGCCGCGCTCGACGGTCAGCCGGACCTCCCCGCCCAGATCACCCGCCTCCCGCATCCGCGCCCGCGCGGCCAGGTTCAGCGCGCGCACCTCGTCATTCGTGTGGGTCAGGATGATCCGGCTGGCGTCGGGGTCGGCCTGCCGGTCCCGGTCCCAGCCCTCGATCAGGGCCTCGCGCGCGGCCTCGCGGCTGGGGGCGGCGTGGACATTGCCATGGGCGTCATAGGCGGTGAGCGCCACCTCGGTCCGGCCCGTCGCCAGATCGCGCGTGGCCTCCCGCTGCCAGTCCTCCCGTTGGCGGCGGACCTCGCCGATCCGGGCCCCGCCGTGGCGGTCGTGCAGCGAGCGGAACGCCGCGCCCGCCTCGATCGATTGCAGCTGTTGCGGATCGCCGACGAGGACCACCTTCGCCCCGGCCTCGGCCGCCTGCGAGAGCACGCGCTCGAGCTGCCGCGTGCCGACCATGCCGGCCTCGTCGATCACCAGAATGTCGCGTGGCGAGAGCGCGTCGCGCCCCTGCGCCCAGCCCTGTTCAAGGCTCGCAAGGGTGCGGGACCCGATCCCCGAGCCGCCCTCGAGGTTGTCGGCCGCGATCCCAGACAGCGCCGCGCCGCGAACCCGGTAGCCCGCCGCCTCCCAGGCCTCGCGGGCCACGCCCAGCATCGCGCTCTTCCCCGTCCCGGCAGGACCGATGACGATCCCGAGGTCGCGCCCGTCGGTGACATGCGCCAGCGCCTCCGCCTGCTCGGCCGAAAGGATCAGACCGCGCGCCTCAGCGTGGGCCAGCGCGGTGTCGCGGTCGCGGGTTTCGACGCCATGACGCGCCCGTTCCGCCATCGCCAAGCCCGCGCGATGCAGCCGCTGTTCGGCCTCGAGCATGTCGCGGGTCGTGAAGCGCTGCTCGCCCCGCGCGTCCTGCCCGAGCACCACCAGGTCAGGCGCGCGGCGCATGGCCCCCAGCACCGCGTCGAACTGGCCCGGCCCGTCGCTGTGGCGATGGGCGAAGGCGGCCATGTCGCGATGGGTGAAGGTCGCCTGCTGCCGGGTGATCGCGTCGAGCGCGAGGTGTGGGTCGGCAATGATCCGGGTGCCGTTCTCGCGCGCGATGGACCGGTGCATCTCGGCACGGTCGGCTTCGTCGCCAGCACGCAGGATCCGCTGCGCGGGTGCGCCGATCTTGTCCTGCGGCTCCAGCGCGATTCCCTGCGCGTCAAGGCTCCGATGATCGATCCGCGCGTCGATGTCGAGTTCGGCCAGCCGCGCATTCGCGACGCCCGCCCAGCGTTCGCGCCAGCGGTCGAGCAGGTCGGTGCGGTTCCAGTCGCGGACCTTCGGGCCGAAGCCGCACTCATCCACCGAGCGCATCGTCAGCATCACATGGGCATGCGGCTTCGGCAGGCCATCGTCGGTCCGGTCCCAGTGCACGTTCAGATCGGCGATCATGCCGCGGTCGACGAACTCGGCCTGCACGAAGTGGCGCGCCAGCGCGACCGCCTGCGCTTCGCTCATCTCGCGCGGCAGGGCGAACTCCAACTCGCGCGCGAGCTGCGCATCGCGGCGAAGCTCGCAGGCCTCGACCGCGTTCCAGAGCGTTTCGCGGTCGGACAGATCCTCGGGCGCGCCCTCGGGCAAGAGCACCTCGGAATGCACCACCCCGCGCTTGGCGGTGAAGTCGTGGGCCCGCTCGATCCGGTCGTCGCGGAGCCGCGAGGCGGACCGGTAGGCGGCGGCCGCGACCGTGCTTGCGCCGGAGGACCGCCCGATGACCTTCATGTGGAGGTGGTAGATCGCCATGATGGGGCGATCTCTGCCACGGGCACCGCGACGTCGGAACGACGTATAAGCGCGCCCTCCCTCGAAAAAATCTCGGGCGGGACCGGGCCGTCCCGCGCTGTCCCGGCGACCCCGGAGCCTTTCGCGTGGAGTGCGGCTATCCTCATCGCATCAACGACTTGAGGAGAACGACATGCGCAAACCACGGGATTTCGACGCGGAGCTGAAGGCGCTCGAGGCCAGGGCGCGGGAGCTGAGAACGCGCAAGGTGCAGCAGCTGGGCGAACTGGTCATCGCAACCGGCGCCGACGCGCTGGCGCCCGAGGAACTGGCGGGCGCGCTGAGCGTGCTGGCCGACACGACGGACGCGGCGAAACGGGAGGCCTGGGCGAAGCGCGGGGCGGCGATGTTTCGGGGCGGGTCGCGGAGACCTGCTGCGACGGATGGCGGCGACTACGGCGGCGCTGAAACGAAACCGGGCCGCACGCAACCGCCTTCAAGCGGCCCGGGCGCGGCATGACCGGCAGGACTGGCAGATGGACCGGCGCAAGCGCACGCGGCAGCTGATCGAACTCGGCGGGCTGGTGAAAAAGGCCGGCATCGTCGAGATCACCGGCGACGACCGCACCCTGATCTTCGGCGCGCTCCTGTGGATCGCCGACCGGCTCGAGGGCGACCAGGGCGAGCACGCGCGCAAGGTCTGGCGCGACTGGGGGCGCGCAGCGTTCGAGATCGAAGCGAAGGAGAAGGCCGGGAAGTGAGAAAGCGCGCCCGCATCACCGGACAAGCTTCACGACCTGGCCGTTCTTGCCGGTGGCGAAGCGCCCCCAGGCATCCATCAGAGCAGCCGCGGTGATGATCGAGTTCTATCCACGCCCCCGCGCGGGGGGCGACGCTTTCGAAAGTCCTGGCAGTCCGACTTCGCGATGGTTTCTATCCACGCCCCCGCGCGGGGGGCGACGGTGTGCAGCCCGTCCCACATTCGCCGCGTTGCATGTTTCTATCCACGCCCCCGCGCGGGGGGCGACCGGGCCGCCTTCGCGCGGGCGCTGGGCATAGCGCCGTTTCTATCCACGCCCCCGCGCGGGGGGCGACACTCCCTTCGGTTAGCGGATCACGTCGATTCGCGTGTTTCTATCCACGCCCCCGCGCGGGGGGCGACGCGCGGGTCGAACTCCACCCATTCCTTGCGCAGGCGTTTCTATCCACGCCCCCGCGCGGGGGGCGACCGATAGTCCCAAGTGCCGCCGCATCGCCCTTCGCGTTTCTATCCACGCCCCCGCGCGGGGGGCGACGACGCCACGGAAGATGCCGTCTCCTACAGCCAGTGGTTTCTATCCACGCCCCCGCGCGGGGGGCGACCACTACACCCTGCGCCTGCTGGCGCTGGCGGGCGTTTCTATCCACGCCCCCGCGCGGGGGGCGACGATCTGCCCCCGGCCATGGCGCTGCTGGGGGACGTGTTTCTATCCACGCCCCCGCGCGGGGGGCGACCCACGCGGCCCGCGCCTCGGCCTCGGGCGGCCGGTTTCTATCCACGCCCCCGCGCGGGGGGCGACCGTCCATGGTCAGGACCACATCTGCGGTCGAGCCGGTTTCTATCCACGCCCCCGCGCGGGGGGCGACACGACCGCGCGATTACCTGCGCCGTAACGGCGCTGTTTCTATCCACGCCCCCGCGCGGGGGGCGACCCCCCGATCCCGTCCGCGCGGCTGCGGCTGACGCGTTTCTATCCACGCCCCCGCGCGGGGGGCGACGTCTGTCGGATTAATGTTTGCCCCATTAACAATGCGGTTTCTATCCACGCCCCCGCGCGGGGGGCGACTTGGCGGCAACGGCAATCGTTCTGCCTTTAACTTGTTTCTATCCACGCCCCCGCGCGGGGGGCGACCGGGGGCGGGCAGAACATCGGCCAGATGCGCCCGGTTTCTATCCACGCCCCCGCGCGGGGGGCGACGGCTCACCGTCCGGAACTGCGTCGGGGTGATGGAGTTTCTATCCACGCCCCCGCGCGGGGGGCGACCCGTCATCGGCCAGGTCGTCATCCAGCCAGTCCCAGTTTCTATCCACGCCCCCGCGCGGGGGGCGACCCGTGGCCGCCGGCCGTCTGGCGCTGCGCCAGATGTTTCTATCCACGCCCCCGCGCGGGGGGCGACGACATCCGTCAGCCCGGCAGAGGCCACCGCGCGCTGTTTCTATCCACGCCCCCGCGCGGGGGGCGACTGCCAAGCCATTCAAACTCAGGCGGCGACGTGTAGTTTCTATCCACGCCCCCGCGCGGGGGGCGACCGTCGCGGACAGACGTTCAGACAGCACATTGTTGTTTCTATCCACGCCCCCGCGCGGGGGGCGACCGGCCAACCCCAGCGCCACCGGCGCGGTGCGCCTGTTTCTATCCACGCCCCCGCGCGGGGGGCGACCCAGCGGTGGGGGTGGCTCCGATCACGACAAACGGTTTCTATCCACGCCCCCGCGCGGGGGGCGACCCCGCGACTCTGGCCCGCGCTAATGCCGAGCTGGAGTTTCTATCCACGCCCCCGCGCGGGGGGCGACAGGACGATGTGCAGTGATGGCGCTCCACGCCAAGTTTCTATCCACGCCCCCGCGCGGGGGGCGACGTCGTGTAATCGCCGCCCGTAGCCGGGTAGGGCAGTTTCTATCCACGCCCCCGCGCGGGGGGCGACGCCCGGCTGGTTGATGATCCGGGGCAGCGATTGCTTGTTTCTATCCACGCCCCCGCGCGGGGGGCGACTAGGTCGCGGACAGACGTTCAGACAGCACATTGTTGTTTCTATCCACGCCCCCGCGCGGGGGGCGACGCCGAGCGGCTGGCCGAGATCACGCCGCACGACACGTTTCTATCCACGCCCCCGCGCGGGGGGCGACGGCTGCCGGCCGATGGCATTTTCGGCGGCGGCACCGTTTCTATCCACGCCCCCGCGCGGGGGGCGACTGGAACTCGCGATCCTCATGGGTCTTCTGTTCGGTGTTTCTATCCACGCCCCCGCGCGGGGGGCGACCTGCCCCAGACACGGGGACTGCGGCGGCGGCCATCGTGTTTCTATCCACGCCCCCGCGCGGGGGGCGACGCGCCCATGGTCAGGACCACATCTGCGGTCGACCCGGTTTCTATCCACGCCCCCGCGCGGGGGGCGACCAGATCGGTTCCGGCGCGGTTTGCAGGACGCTGCGGTTTCTATCCACGCCCCCGCGCGGGGGGCGACTATTCGCGCCGACGAACATGCGCAGCATACTGGGGTTTCTATCCACGCCCCCGCGCGGGGGGCGACCCGGTGGCCTCGTCCCACAGGATATTCGCGCCGACGTTTCTATCCACGCCCCCGCGCGGGGGGCGACGGGGCATTGATAAACCTCGTCTTGATTTTCAGATTGTTTCTATCCACGCCCCCGCGCGGGGGGCGACTTGTTACCTGCATCCGCACGCACCCGAGTTGGTCGTTTCTATCCACGCCCCCGCGCGGGGGGCGACCCACCGGCACCGCCCTTGGCGATCAGGAACGTGCCGTTTCTATCCACGCCCCCGCGCGGGGGGCGACGCGGCGGGCCTCGATCGGCAGGCCGGCGCAGGGGCTGTTTCTATCCACGCCCCCGCGCGGGGGGCGACCAAACGCCTTGATCGCGTCGATCTGGTCGGGATCGTTTCTATCCACGCCCCCGCGCGGGGGGCGACTTCGTAGCCGTCCGGCTGGGTCAGGCGGTCGCGCAGGTTTCTATCCACGCCCCCGCGCGGGGGGCGACACGACACCATCCACGCGCAGCCCCGCCTTGGCCTGGTTTCTATCCACGCCCCCGCGCGGGGGGCGACATTTTTCCTTTGGAATTGGCCGTACTCAGCTCTGTTTCTATCCACGCCCCCGCGCGGGGGGCGACCTTCGAGAGCGAGACAATCGTCAAACGCACGCGGAAGTTTCTATCCACGCCCCCGCGCGGGGGGCGACGCGGTGGGCGGTGGCGCGGTGGGGACGCCCAGCAGTTTCTATCCACGCCCCCGCGCGGGGGGCGACTGCCGCTCTCGCCGCCGACGATGATCCAGTCGAGACGTTTCTATCCACGCCCCCGCGCGGGGGGCGACCGCGTCAGACCCCCCCAGAGCATACGAGGCGATGTGTTTCTATCCACGCCCCCGCGCGGGGGGCGACTCGTTGTCGACCGTCAGGAATGCCAACTGGCCGATGTTTCTATCCACGCCCCCGCGCGGGGGGCGACCGGCCATCGACTTGCCGAAGCCCGCGGGTCCGTAGTTTCTATCCACGCCCCCGCGCGGGGGGCGACCCGCCCGGGTGATCCGCATGCTCCTGGCCGGGGAGTTTCTATCCACGCCCCCGCGCGGGGGGCGACGACGGGCATCGCGCCGACTGCCGCTATCCTGTTGGTTTCTATCCACGCCCCCGCGCGGGGGGCGACCGGGCTGGCTGGCCCATCGGCGCCGCATGATCGAGTTTCTATCCACGCCCCCGCGCGGGGGGCGACAACTGGTCAGCACCGAGAATGCCTGTATGGGCAGTGTTTCTATCCACGCCCCCGCGCGGGGGGCGACCTTCCCTGAATTCCGGCATCTTCGCCGGATCATGGTTTCTATCCACGCCCCCGCGCGGGGGGCGACGTTAGGCGTGCTGATCTTCCTAAGCTGCCACGCGAGTTTCTATCCACGCCCCCGCGCGGGGGGCGACGAGCATCCACATAAGCAAAATTCGCATTGATGGCGGTTTCTATCCACGCCCCCGCGCGGGGGGCGACCTCGACCAGGGTATAGGTGCCATCCGAGGACGGCTCGTTTCTATCCACGCCCCCGCGCGGGGGGCGACTGCATCCGCTCGGCCATCTGCGGACCCTTGTCCGCGTTTCTATCCACGCCCCCGCGCGGGGGGCGACGCGCTCCCAGCCGTCAGACATCACGAGGACGCCAGTTTCTATCCACGCCCCCGCGCGGGGGGCGACCCATCTGGGCCATGTCTTCCAGCGTCTTGCGGCTGTTTCTATCCACGCCCCCGCGCGGGGGGCGACCGCCCAGTTGTGGGCCACGCCACCCGCCTCGTCGTCGTTTCTATCCACGCCCCCGCGCGGGGGGCGACGTCGCCCCTTTCTTCTACCGCACCCTTTCAGACAGGTTTCTATCCACGCCCCCGCGCGGGGGGCGACGATTGTGGCGGCGGCAATCAGGTCGTCGGCTGTCAGTTTCTATCCACGCCCCCGCGCGGGGGGCGACGCGCGCGCAGTTCGGCCCGCCGTGCTTCCGTCAGGTTTCTATCCACGCCCCCGCGCGGGGGGCGACGTCCGAGCCGTTCGAGTTCAACAATGCCGAGGCGGTTTCTATCCACGCCCCCGCGCGGGGGGCGACTCGGTCATGGCTGTCGCAAGCTCGCCCATCGCGGGTTTCTATCCACGCCCCCGCGCGGGGGGCGACCCCTCGGTCGTCGTGACCTCGATGGTAGACGGCGCGTTTCTATCCACGCCCCCGCGCGGGGGGCGACCCGGCCGCCTCCTGCCGCAGCTTGGTCAGCACGGTTTCTATCCACGCCCCCGCGCGGGGGGCGACCACCAGCCGATCCCTCGGCGTCAGCTCGGCTGTGTTTCTATCCACGCCCCCGCGCGGGGGGCGACCAGCCATCATGGCCTCCTGTGTGGGTATCAGGCCGTTTCTATCCACGCCCCCGCGCGGGGGGCGACAAAAGGGCGCGCTGTTGCTGGCGCATCATGAGGGGTTTCTATCCACGCCCCCGCGCGGGGGGCGACGGATTGTTCCAGTCCAGCTTTCGGCCGTTCATGTAGTTTCTATCCACGCCCCCGCGCGGGGGGCGACTCGACCCGCCCGCGACATAGTCGTGCTCGGCCGGGTTTCTATCCACGCCCCCGCGCGGGGGGCGACGTCCTGTTGATCGAGCAGGGCGCCGTCGCGGCGCGTTTCTATCCACGCCCCCGCGCGGGGGGCGACTACTTCCGACGGCCAGACCGACGCCCTGATCTCGTTTCTATCCACGCCCCCGCGCGGGGGGCGACCGAGGACGCAAAAATGGCCTTCAATATCGCCTCTGTTTCTATCCACGCCCCCGCGCGGGGGGGCGACGCGGCCCGCGGAGCTGGAGCATCACTGTCCGGTGGTTTCTATCCACGCCCCCGCGCGGGGGGCGACGTCGTCCTCGATGCGGGACAGCCAGTCGTCCACATCGTTTCTATCCACGCCCCCGCGCGGGGGGCGACCAGGGCGTAGCGCGTGGGCGACGCCCCGTAGGTGTTTCTATCCACGCCCCCGCGCGGGGGGCGACCTGATCGCTCGCGATCGAGAAGCCCAAGTTCGGCAGTTTCTATCCACGCCCCCGCGCGGGGGGCGACACGGCCGCGGCCTTCGGCATTCCGCCCAGCAGGTGTTTCTATCCACGCCCCCGCGCGGGGGGCGACGCTCATTCTGCGGCCTCGCTGCTATATGCAGCCATGTTTCTATCCACGCCCCCGCGCGGGGGGCGACGGCGTCTGTCTAGCGCATTCCGGGCGAACAGGAAATCCGACGCTCTGCGCGAACCTCCTTGCGCGCGGCCCAAAATGCGGCCAAAAATCAACCTTCGCGAAATAAGCATATTGAATCGTCAGGAAAAATCGACGCGCGAACACTCCCGTGACGGCGTGGCCGCTCATGGTTCGCGTATCAGAAAATGAGCGGCCCGTCGTAGTCGATCGCCGGCTTGGCGCCCACATGCTCCACCCGCGAGCGCCAGTTGGCGCCGAGCATGTAGAAGCGTAGGCTGTCGTGCTCAGGGTCGATGAGGCCAACGAGCCGGGCGCGCAAGGACGTCCACAGGGCCGGGGTGAGATCGCACTCGAAAACCGAATACTGCACTCGCTGGCCATAGTCTTCGCAAGCCGACGCCACCTTACGCAGGCGCTTGCGGCCGGCCGGAGTATCCGTGCGCACGTCATAGGTCACCAGAACCAGCATGTCACCTCCAGATCCAGGCTGGATAGCCGTCGAGTTCGCCACGCAGATGTCTTGCCAGAAGCTGGGCCTGCATTTGCGGGAAGAGCCCGAACGGTGCTGTCTCGTCGAAGAACGGATGGCGCAGGTCTTCACGCTTGCGCTCCTGCCAAGCCTTGAGCACCGTCGCCCGTCCCTCGTCCGTTAGCAGCACCGCACCGGTCTCCTGAAAGTGGAAGTCCCGCGCGCGCAGTTGACGGCGGTTGATGAGGCTCAGGCAGACTCTATCGGCCATGGCGGCGCGGAACTCCTCCATCAGATCGAGCGCGAGGCTCATCCGTCCGGGCCGGTCGCGATGCAGAAAGCCCATCTGCGGGTCAAGCCCGTGAACCTCGCAGGCGGCGCGGCAATCCTGCGCGAGGATGGCATAAAGGAAGGACAGCACCGCGTTGACAGGGTCGAGCGGTGGTCGGCGCGAGCGGCCGGAAAAGGAGAAGTCGGAGTTGCGCAGCAAGTGGGTGAAAGCGCCGAAATAGGCGTTTGCGGCCTCACCCTCCTGCCCGCGCAACGTGTCGAGATCGGGGACCGACAGCGCCCGCCGCGCGGCATCTGAAAGCCGCCGTTCGGCGAGGTCGAGCACCTCCCGAGGGCCCGGAGCCATCTTCGCCCCGTAGTCGCGCAGCGCCCTGCGGATCACGCCGCGCTGGTTGGCCGCCTTGGCCGCGACCATCGCCTGCGCAATCCCGAGTGCCCGGGCGGGGTCGTCGCTTCGTCGGTGCTGGGCGCGGCGCAAGAGCACGTTACCCGATTGGGGCCCCTCAACGCGCGCCAGAAACCGCCCCGACATTGACAGAAAAGCGATGGAGATGCCGCCCTCGGCGCAGAAGGCCATCAGTTGCGGACTCGCCGAGACCTGCGCGAAGCAGACGATCTGACCCAACAGATGCGCCGGCGCCCGCCCGCGCTCGACCCCGCCGATCTCGACCACCACGTTCTGCCCGTCCTTGCGCAGCCAGGCGCCTTCAGAGGTGACATAAAGCGTGTTGAGCAGCTTTTTCATTCGCCGCCCTCCGGCGCTTCCTGCGAAGCGATAGCACGCTCCAGCCAGGCGCGAATGCGGGGCGCGGCCTGCATCCGCTCGGGGCGGCACAGTTCGACGAGCGAGCAGGCCCGGCAGCGGCGCTTGTCATAGACCGGCGGGGGCAGGGTCCCCGAGGCGAGTGCTGCCCGGGCCTCATCGGCGATGGACGATGTCAAAGAGCGCAGGCCCTCATCGAAGGCCACAGGCGTGCGTCGCCGGGCCTCGCCGTAGTAGAGCGCTCCCTCCGGCACGGCGCGCCCGGTCATCTCCTCAAGGCACAGCGCCTGGGCGCAGAGTTGAACCTCGTCGGCGCGGTGGGGCTTGGGGCGGCCGCGCTTGTATTCGACCGGCACAATCCGGTCTTCTTGAATTTCGACCACATCCGCGACCCCGTGCAGCCCCAGCCGATCCGCCCCGATCTGCACGGCGCGCAGGGTCAGCACCCCTTTTCGGCGGTCGCCCGCCCCGCCATCGGCGCGGGCATGGAGTACGCGGCCCTCTGCGGTCAGCCGGTTCTCGGCCCAGAGCCGCTCGACATGGATCAGCGCGCATTGGCGCGGGCAGAACAGCCAGTGCTGCAACGCCGAAATCGGCAGGCTGTCCTCACCACGGGTCGACAAGGCTCACGCCCTGCGGCAAGTCGGCACCGTCGAAGGTGATGCGGTAGTCGGAAAATGCCCGGGCAGGCGGCCAGTTGTGGCTGCGCGCGTCGCCTGCCGGGACGGCCTCGCCCTGATGGAGCCGCTCGACCTTTATACGCTCGAACAGCCGGTGCGCCTGGGCATTGCCGAGGGGGCTCTCGTGGCGAAAGACCACCAGCCTTTGCGCCGCCATCTCGCCGCGCGCCGCCGAGCGATCGAAGTCGAACATGTCCCTGAGCGCCGTCCAGAACAGCGTCAGGTCGTCCTCGGAAAAGCCGGTCTTCTCGGCGAGCTTGGCGTTGATGAAGCCATGCACCTGATAGAGGCCGAAGGGCACGATGTGCTTGCGGCCCATTTCCCCTTCTTCCTTATCGACGTCCGCCATGCGGGTAATTGCAATTTCCAGCGGCATGATAGGTTCGACTGAGCGCGCAAAGCCCAGTTGCACTGGGCCCCTCACTTGTCCGGCGTTCGGGCCGGTGGACAAGACGGCACCGAATGCGCGAATGTCATAGTAGTTGGCGCACAACCAAGCCTGAAGGACGCGAATGTCGTCTTGGGAGCGTCCTTTGGCTTTCTCCTTATCCCACTTCCCCTCACCCTTTTCGAAGGTGGGGAGTTCTTTGGCGACGCATGCTGCGGCAATCTTCTTGTTGAGCGGCTCTTTCTCTCGAATGAAGATTTGTTTGCCTGGCTCGTCGAGTGCAGCAACGTAGTTGCGCACCTTGCGCTTCAGCGCCACGTCGGTGACCAGACCGTTATTGGTCTCCGGGTCCATCCGCGGTAGGTTGCCGGCGTCGGGGTCGCCGTTGGGATTTCCGTCCTTCACGGTGAAGAACAACGCGAAATCGTATCGGTTGGCGAGAGTCATTCGGCCTCCTCCACAATTGGCTGCTCGGCCTCGCTTGTGGCCTTTTTTGTGTATTTCTGATGGTAGTAGCCGACGACGAAGCGGCCCTGATCTTCGAGCGTTAGGCTGCCGGCCAGGTCGGACGCAAGGCCCGACATGATCTCCCCCATCTGCTCGTCGAACCAGTGCGCGAGCCCGCCCTTGTCGCCCTTGCGCAGATTGGCGAGGTGATGGGTCGCGGTTTTCACCAGCAGTGGAAACACCCGCGCCGGCGTCGCCGAGGCGGCGGCGAAGTAGCGATCGCGGATGGTGGCGTTGAGCCCGGGCAGAGCGGCCTGTTGGATGCTCTCCAGCACCGCGAAGAGCCGCCCCAGCCGGTAGGCCGGATCGGGATTGTCGGGATCGAGGCTCACAGGGATGTCCTCCTTGAGATTGCGGGTGAGATAGGCTTTGCAGATCGCCGCGCGCGGGCCGTTAACGATGCCATCGGCACGGATGCGACCGATCACGGCAGCCAGCAGCAGTCGCGGGTAGGGCAGGCCGCCCAGCACCGAGCGCATCAGCGCGCCGCCGAGGAGTGGCGGGATGTTCTCGGCCTTGTGCTGCAGAGCCGTCTCGTAGAGCAGCGCCCAGGCGGCGGGACGGTGTTTCGAGGCGGGCGGGTTGATCGCCAGATCGTCGTGGAAGCGCAGCACGTTGCGAGCGAATTCGCCCAAGGTGCCGGGCTGCCAGAACCGCACAGACAGCCGCGCGGCGTTGGGCGCGAGGCCGAGCATGTAGACCCGCGTGGCGGGGTGAAAGCGCGGGTCGTCCGGCTCGGCGCCCTTTGCCAGCGCCTCCAGCGTGATCCGCAGCTTGTCGGCGGCCTCGCCCTCGGTTTCTTCGTCGGACGGCGGGTCGAGCAGCCCCGCCATTAGGTCTTCGGCGGCCTCGTCATCGGTGCGCGTGGGCGTTTCGGCCCAGAACACCGTGGTGGTGTCGCCCAGGCGCAACGCCCGCCGCCCAGGCCCAGAACCGGAGCGCGCGAGCAGCGCATTGAGCGCGGAGCCATAGGCGAAGGCGGCCTCCTCCGAAACCGGCGCGTTGTCGCCTTGGGTCTTGCCGTAGCTGCTAGAGGCTCCTCGAATGTCCTTTGAGCCAATATTAAACGAAACAAGATAGGCACCACTCGACTGGGCATTTTTCCCAAGCCCTGAGATTGAGGGGTGAAGGCGGGCGATGGGCGCGGCTTTGCCCGTAACGAGACAAACCTGGTCGTGGCCTTCGCTTTCCTCGCTCAGCTGTCCCAGCCAAGCAGAAACGAGCTTTGGTCTCTCATGCAGATACCTGTTCTGACCGTTCGACCGGGTGTCACCCTCCAAGCGAAACACCACTTTCGCTGTCAAGATATCTTCGACCGACGACTGCGAAGCCAAGGAATCAGGTTGCCACTGGTCAAGGAAAGCTAGCAACGCCCGCGCGCCCTCGTCGTCGAGACCGACAAGCATTTCTCGGTGGAATGCACAAAACGACGCATGTTTCTCCGTGGCGTGGTCCGCCGTGAGCGAGAACTCTTTTTCCGCGGAAAGGGATGCACCCAACGCATAGGGCACCGGATCCCACAGGAAGCCGGGAACGATCTTTTTTCCTCGACGATTGGGCGGCGGGAAGGGAACATCCATCTTTGCCGCCACCAGCCGATTTCCGTCGGCAACAAACTTCGGATTGATCGCGACGAGATGGCCCTGACGGTCGATAACCACCTCGCCGCCGATCCTCTCGCTCGAATAGCCCCGTTTCGGCGCCTCGCCCTTCTCCGCCATACGTTCATAAAGCGAGGCAAGCGCGGTAAGGATCATTGCGCCAGTCCCTCTGCGCGGGCGCGGGCGACGTCGATCACCCCGTCCTCCAGCCGGGCGCGGAAGAACAGCGCCTCGCGACCGCGCGCATAGTCGATGTCATAGAGCATCCAACCGAGATCGCGGTCGCGGTCGGCCTCGGGCAGGCGGTTTTCGGGGAAGGCCTCGACCAGCGTCACGTCGGCAGGGAACTCGCGCACCCCGAGCGCGGGCTGATGGAAATGCTGGCCCTTCGCTGCGCGCCGCCGCGCCATCTCGATATGCCTGGCCTCGTTGTCCTCGGGGCCTGCCTTCGACGTCATCTCCAGATGCGCCTCGATGCCATACACCACGTCGCGCAGTGCCATCATCGCGCGCTGCTGGCGGTCGTCGTCTACCAGCAGATGGAGCCCCGCGGTGGAACCCGCCTTCATCGCCTTCTTCACGTTCCCGGCGGGGATCTTCGAGCCGATCTCGTTGCGCCGGATATTCTCGAAACGAATCGGGGCGAGCACGTGAATGCGGTCGATTTGCCAGCGGATCGCCGGCTTCCAGTGGATCGCTTCGATCAGGCCGCGTGCCGCCGAGGGAGTGATCGCATCGTAGCTGACGCGCTCCACCTTCATCTCGGGACGGGTGAAACAGGCGTAATCGCCACGCACCAGAAGCTTGATGCCGTAGGCCAACGCTTCCCCCCCTTGACGCTACCACAAGCAGTATCGGAAAACACTGCCACCTCAAAAAGTTGAGATCAACAGGGTTCAGAACGACAAGAACCCCAGATCCCCGAAATCGTCCCACCGGAGCCCGGTCGCGGTATCATAGAGCCCCGGCTGGTCGAGCAGCAGGAATTGCTCGCCGAACTCTTCGGGCCGAAAGGGGCGTAGCACGCCCTCCCCGTGCATCTGGCGGCGGACGCGCTCGGGCACTTGCACCTGGTAGCTCTGCAGCGCCCGCGCCACGCCGCCGGCGCTCTGAACGTGGTGCAGACGCTGCAACTCCTCCTCGGGCAGCCCCCAGTCGTCGCCACACACGACCACCGGCAACGCGCCGCCCGGGATGATCCGGTAAGCCTCGGCGATGGAGGCATAGGGAAAGACAGGCCGCCTTTCGGGTTGGGCTAGCGCGATGGCGCGAAGTATTTCGAAAGGCTGTCCGGCAACCTTGCCGTTATCCATGCCATGGGCCTGGTTCCAGAAAGCCTGGCGGAAATAGTCGCGCACCGCGTCGAGCGAGAGCGGGTCGTCCGAATGCCGCTCCAACACCCCGCGCGCCACCTCGGCAAGCTGGCGCAGCTCGGACGGCGGGGCGAACTCGCCCCTCTCCCCAAGCTCCGCCTCGAAGACCACCACACGGCCAGGCCCCTCCATCCGCCCCTCGCGGTTGCAGCGCCCGGCGGCCTGGGCGATGGAGTCGAGACCGGCAAGCGCGCGGAAAACCGTGGCGAAGCTGACATCCACCCCAGCCTCGACGAGGCTGGTGCTGACCAGACGTACCGGCGCGTCGCTGGCCAGCCCCCGGCGCACGGCATCGAGCACTTGCCGGCGGTGACGCGCGGTCATGTTGGTGGACAGGTGAAACGCCCCCGGCAAATCGCGGATCACCTCGAAGACCGCCCGCGCCTGCCGCCGGTTGTTCAGGATCGCCAATCCCTGCGGACTGTCGCGAAGCTCCGCGGCGAGCGCCACGTTGTCGAGCGATCCGGCATGCTCGACACGCACCCGCCGCAGGCGCTCATAGAGCGCCGCCGGATCAGGGGCGAGCTCACGCACGGCCATCGGCCCCTCGCTGTCGAGACCTTCGGGGTGAGGAAAGCCATCGGCCCGACGCAGCGCCGGCTGGGTCGCGGTACAAAACACCACCGAGCCGCGATAGCCTCGAGCGAGTTCCTTGAGCGCAGCAAGGCTGGGGCGCAGGAGGTGGCGCGGCAGAGTCTGGGCTTCGTCGAGCACGACAACCGCATTTGCGATCCGGTGCAGCTTGCGGCAGGGGGAGCCGCGGGCCGCATGCAGGCTTTCGAAGAACTGCACCGCAGTCGTGACGATCACGGGCCGGTCCCAGCTTTCGGCGGCGACCTTGAGGCTGGCGCGTTCATCGTCGCCGCATACGTCTTGCCAGTCGAAGGAGGAATGGTGCTCCAGCACCGCGTCGGCCAAGCCGTCGAACACCTCGCGAAACACAGCCGCGGTCTGCTCGACGATGGACGTGTAGGGAATGACATAGATCACCCGTTCCATGCCGTGGCGAATGGCGTGATCGAGGGCGAAGCTGAGTGAGGCGAGGGTCTTGCCGCCGCCGGTGGGTACGGTGAGAGTGAACAGCCCGGGCACTTCGGCGGCGGCGGAACGCACATGGGAATGGACGGCGCGACGAAGGCCGTTGACCGGGCCGTCGGTGTTGCGCGCTGCCATGAAGAGGTCGAGCCGGTCACGCAGCGTCGTCAGCGCAGCGGGCTCCTTCGGCGAACTGGCCGTGCCGCTCAGCCGCGCATAGAACGCCGCGGTTTCGCTGCGGTCGGCGTCGACCAGAGCGGAAAAGATCATTCGCCCCAGAAAGCTCAAGGAATAGTGCAACTGAGCGAGATCGGGATGGTCCAGTGATCTGAGCGATGCCGGAAGCGCGGTGATGTCCGGAATTGGCCAATCGGCGGGCGGGTCGAGCGCTTCAGCCTCATCGAGCCGGGCGCCCAAGGATCGGCCCTGCCCCCCGCCGTTACCCAGCCCCGCATGATGGCCGAGGATCGCCTGCGCAACCAGCGGTCCGAACGGCCCCGGCAGGTGATGAAGGGCGAAACGCGCGCCCTCCGCAGCGTGGGGCTCGACGACCGACGGATCCGAAAGCCGCGCCTGGAACCGCGGCTTCATCTTGCCCAAGTCGTGCAGCCACCCGGCCACGACCGCGATATCCTGCGCGAATGCGGCGGCGTTGTTGCCTGCAGATTGCCCGACAGCGGCCGCATGATCGTAGAGGGACTCCCAATCCGTTCTGTCGGATTTCTCGCCCGAATGTGCGTAGATCATGAGGCGCCGTTCTTCGCTTCTGCTTGCATGTCCAGACCCATTAATGGCCAATGAATCTCATGGTAACACAGCCGCAACGGCGGAGTCGCCGCCATGGCGCAGCCAGAAACCGCCGACTACCCTTGCAGCCGTAATTTGGCGAAGTCTGAACTATGAGCCATTTCCGCAGGAATTGGTTGCGTAGAGACGGCTTGAACCACGAGAGTCTTCGAGGCGCGGCAAGGAAATCGGCTCAGCAAACGAAAGTGGTTGTAGCGCTGTATTGGCGGCAGCGCTCCTCCGCTACCAGTGCCAAGATCTCAGTCTGTCTCGGCCCTCGATGCCCCAAAGAAATCGAATGAAATCAAAATTTTGTCCCGGAATGGGTTTCATTCGTCCCCATGCATCCCGCTTGTGTTGGTCTGATTTGGTGGGCTTTGCTGACAACAGGCAAACCAACAGGGCCGAAGATCGGACTCACAGACGCTAAAGTGTGGTGATTGTAGCGCTGCGCCAGCTTTTGCACGGATTGGCCGCAGCTTCTGCACGGAAATTTTCGGCAGGCGTCAGGAATATCGCGCCGACTGGCGTGGCTGACGCTTCGGGGGAAATCGCTGGACTCCTGTGTGTAGGGGGGGCTTACCTTTTGCACGGACGCCGGAAAGGGGAAAGAGCACCCAAGGCATTGCGGACACAGGAGAAAACAGGGGTGGCGGCTGCGGACGCTTCTGGACGGCGATGAAAGTCACCGGGGAAATCATGGGGTGGGACCGCGCATTTGTCTATCACCTGGCAAACATTCCTCGCGCATCCGGCGATCATTGTGCAACATCCTGAAACACATGAGAAAAGACGGGCGACGGGGGGATGGCGCGGCGGGTGGGCGTGGTCGAGGCGGGTTGGGGCGAGAGCCTAGGCTCCAGACTCATTGATCGTCAAAGCCAGAACAGGACGGTTGCGGCGAGGGCGATGGCGGAAAGGAAGGTCTT